>NZ_JBFUEK010000002.1:0-882365 GCF_056404235.1 Mesorhizobium sp. P2_E10 | reverse complement strand
CCTCCAATCGGGTCGTGCAGGACTGGGGGACATATCTGCGAGACAACACCATGAGCACGACGATACTCGATCGGCTGATGCATCATTGCCATCTGCTTGAGTTCGATGGACGCAGCTATCGCCTCAAAGAGGCCGCTGAAGCCCTTGCTCGGGAAACAAAGTCAAACTAACAAGTCCACTTCTGTCCTGTCTTGCGGGTGGGGGATTTTGACTGACCCTACATGGAGGAATTTGAAGTGACCCGCGGGGAGCGCATAATCCCTAGTTGATTTCACCAGCGGGAGAGCGGATTCCCGTTAGCTGGAGACCATTGAAATTCGTCAGGGTGTTTAGCCATTTCGACCCATACATGGTCAGGTATTACATGCGGCCAAGCGAGCACGCTATGAGTGCCGGATTTCGACAACACCAGCTCCTTTTCAATGAGGCCTACAAACCGCGCCTCACCAAGCGGATAAGGGCGCCTAAAAAGAAGCCCGGTCGGGCCGGGCAATTGGGAGGTCTTGGGAACCCCGAAGGTAGGACGTAGAACTCCTTCGGCGCCAACAACCTTGCATTACATTATGACGCCTGCATGAAACCCACGGGTGGATAGCGGTGGCAGGAACGCGCGCTGGCGAGGCGCTTGAGACTCTTTAGCAAGCGCCGAAACAAAAGCCGGGTGGGATCGTTTTCAATCTGCCAGAAGACCCTAACTCTGGCCTGTCCAACTCCCGCTGGCTTCGGCCGGCGGGCTTTTTGCTCGCCGTCATGGTTCGACAAGGTGTTGCTAATATGCAGCACCGACAGCATCTCTGACCGCCGCGCCTGGAACCGCTTCCAACGGCTGCTCGTTGACGTCAAAATGAGAACGAACAATGCGAGGCGGCGAAGATGGACAAGCGACAAAACACTAGGATCGTTGAGATGTGTTGTCTCATAGCCGTTCCGGCATCAATGATTCTCACGATTGTACTAGCTCAAATGATCCTTGGCTGAGCCAACGCGTGGCTAAGGACCATGTCCGTTTTGCATATGCGTGGATGTACGGCGTCCAAGCTCGCAAGGACGGCAAGGCGCGAGACGTGCCCCAGTACTGGGACGAATATGCGGACGCGTGGCTGAAGGGCTTCGACGGGGAACCGATTGCCGACACGCCCAAGTCTGTCAGCGGTCAGCTGGAAGCGGAACTTGACGAAGCTGCGGTCAGCAAGCCGCCTCCGGGCGCTCGGCTTGGTTGACTGACCGACTCGGAGATTACGAGAAGCGGAAAGGCTGGACGCCGTGCCCGTGACAGGCAGGCGCCTTTGTGGCCGCTCAGTATTTGATTTTCCGTGACTCCCTCGGGCCTAGCCCATCCGACACATGTCTCGCGACGTCTTTGACCAAATGATGAATCGCGCTCGGCTCGTACTTTGCATATTCCATGAAGAATTCCATCGAGTGTGAGACCTGATAAATGGTGGCGACGTGCTTGACGAGCCGCACGATCGGGAGGAAGGCGAGCCATCGCTCGGCTGGACGAACCATGTCGACCAGCGTCTCGCTGGGAGAGTCGATGACACGGTATGGTTTGAGGACGGCGAGCTGGATGCCGGGGAGATGGCAGAGCAGCCGGACCACTACTGATCAACCGGCAAACTTGCCGCTTGCTTGATAGCCCGCTGCTTCGGTGGCGGGCTTTTTCATTGCTCAGCCCCTACGTCTCGACGCCGAGTTGCGGAACGCAAACGTCGTGATGTCGTCACGGGAAATCCCAATGTCGCTGAGCATGTCGTCTGGTGACACGCTCAACTCGTCCGTTGCCTTCAACAGCGCCTTCTGCTCGGCTCGATGACGGAGCCAATCGGCAAGGGGAACAATTGCGACAAGAGGGAGGTTCACAAGCATAGGAAGGTTCACAAGCATCGGAGTACTCCTTTCACCGCTGCAGGAAACTACACCCCGCTGCAAGCTTAGGTCCGATGCGTCGATGCGTCTGTGACAGAACTCACACACGGCCCGCTGCCTCACGGTGGCGGGCTTTTCATTTGGCGGTGGGGACTAGCGGGATTAGCGGCAAAACGCCGTCGCTTTCGAGTGTCAGCAGATGTGGTAAGGTTGATTGTCGGCGAGTAGCAGAGGCCCAGCAACAATGACTTTGAGGCGAACCAGAGCTTACGGCGCATCCGGCTTGGTTCTAGCGGTTTGCACTGTATTTGCTTGGCAGAACGCCACTGCCGCTCAAAATTGCGACGCAGCCGCGACGCCTGGCGTCAATTGGCAGGACTGTGACAAAAAGCTTCTCATCCTAAAAGGACAGGACCTGAGCGGAGCGAACCTGTTCGGTGTTGATTTCACTTCGACCGACCTCAGGAACAGCAATCTCCTTGCGGCAAATTTTGAGAAGGCAACGCTTGTGCGTGCTTCCCTGGCCGACTCGACCGCCAAAGGTGCCCGGTTCGACAAAATCGAGGCCTACAGGACCGACTTCAGCCGTATGGACGCGCAGGGCGCTGTGTTTGCGAGCGCGGAAGTGCAGCGCTCGAATTTCCAGGACGCCAATCTGACCAATGTTGATTTCACAAAGGCGGAATTGGGACGAGCGCAGTTCCATGACGCCGATATCAGCGGCAGCCGCTTTTCGTTTGCCAATCTCGCGCGGGCGGACTTCCGAGGAGCGACGTTCACCGCGCCGATAGACTTTGACCGCGCTTTTTTCTTTCTGACCCGTATCGAGGGCCTCGATCTTTCCAATTCGGCGGGTCTGTCCCAGTGGCAGCTCAACATGGCTTGCGGAGACGCCCGGACCGAGTTGCCTTCTGGCTTGACGAGGCCTGAAGATTGGCCCTGTCAATTCCAGCAGGAATAGTTGTCGGCAAGCCGCCTATGATGGCAAGGACGCCGAGGAAGACGAAGACAGCGAGCCGCAACCTAGGCGCTTCATCATCGGAAGTTCCAAGCCCGCTGCCTTACGGTGGCGGGCTTTTTCATGCTCAGCCCCTTCGTCTCGACGCCGAGCTGCGGAACCCAAACGTCGTGATGTCGTCACGGGAAATCCCGATGTCGCTGAGCATGTCGTCTGGTGACACGCTCAACTCGTCCGTTGCCTTCAACAGCGCCTTCTGCTCGGCTCGATGACGGAACCAATCGGCAAGGGGAACAACTGCGACAAGAGAAAGGTTCACAAGCATAGGAAGGTTCACAAGCATCGGAGTACTCCTTTCACCGCTGCAGGAAACTACACCCCGCTGCAAGCTTAGGTCCGATGCGTCGATGCGTCTGTGACAAAACTCAAAGACGCGTTGGTGGCGGGCTTTTTTAATGCGTGATCCAGCCTGCGGCGCGTCCAACTTCGATCAAGGCCATGGCCACCGTCGCCGCAGTCACCAGCGCAGCCATCCAGCGTTCAAAGTTGGCGAGCCGCCGCGCCGTGACGACCTGCTGCCCGTCCCAGTACAGTTCTCCGCTCTTTTCATGTATCCCCAGCAAGGTAAGGCCGCTGCTGCTGATGGCCTGTACTCCTGCCGGCCATTCTGCAGGTGACCGGTCTTTTGCGTGGCGGTCTTTTCGAATCTGCGCCCAATCGATCATTTGTCCGCCCTCGCCTGTTTTTGTTAGCCGTCTGTTAGCCCTGCAGAAATCCCGCAGCCTACTCGTTTTGGTAGCGAAACTTTATCGTATTGTTTTTCTTGGGGGATTTCTGGTGAGCGCGATGGGATTCGAACCCATGACCTACTGATTAAAAGTCAGTTGCTCTACCGGCTGAGCTACGCGCTCCCGCGGGCTCGAAAAGCTGCCCTCGAAATTGCGCGGAACATAGGGAGAGTGCCGCGACCGGTCAACCGGAAAAAGATGGCTCGCAAGCCGGGCTTTATTGCCGTCGCCTGAGATCTAGCGACCCGCTTCGGCGCAGGGGCTAAACGCCCAGTCCACCAGCAGTCGAAGTATGGCTTCCGTCCGAGATCGGATTGGAGAAACATTACAAATCAGTAACTTACCGTTTGCGCGGAACCATAGCATCGCCGGGCCGTTTCCTCCTCACAAGGGACGTCAACTACCCTTTCAAGGAGAAGATCATGAACAAGACCCTGTCGGGCTTGCTGGCGGCCACATTGTCAGTTTCGTTCGCGGCGACGGCTGTCATGCCTGCCGGCGCCGCCCAGATGTTCACGCCGCAGGCGCCTTCGGCGTCGTCCGATGTGCAGGCGGTCGATTACAAGCCGTGGATGAAGCATCGCAACTTCAACGGCAATCGAAATTTCTCTCGCAACAACAGTGACGTTTACTGGAACGGCCATCGCGGCTCGCGTGAATATCATCGCGGCTATCGTCGCCACGGCGATTTCTGGTTCCCGGCTGGTGCCTTCATCGCAGGTGCGCTGATCACCGGCGCGATCATCAACAACAACCAGAACCGCGTCCATCGAGGCGATGCGCATGTGGAGTGGTGCTATGACCACTACCGCTCCTACCGCGCATCGGACAACACCTTCCAGCCGAACTACGGTCCTCGGCAGGAGTGCAATTCGCCTTATTGAGTCTGGGCGGAGTTGAGCAGACGTTGATGAAGCCCGCGCCGGCGACGGCGCGGGCTTCATTGAGGCCGCGCGGCGCATGTCTCGACTGGTTGGAAACAATATCTCGGTTAGCTTGCCCAGCTGATGCTCTTGAAAATCAGATACAGCGCTCCGCCTTCCCCTCGCGGGGAACGGTAGGCTCCAAGGGCGTTGCAGATTCGAACCATTGCCCCGGTCAATTCCCAGCCGAGCGCTTCCAGGTCATTGTCCATATCCGTCACATAAGCCTGAGCCAGTTCGTCAATGCCGTTCTCCTCGCCGTAGGATCGAACCAGCTTTGCGTCGCTAAGGAACTCGCCAGGCAAGTTTGAGTTTGCCCAGGCCCATAGCCAGTTGCTGGCCTTGGCGCTGGTTGAGCCTGCAATCTGGATCTCGGCGACGACCTTGACTTCGCCTTCCTCTGAGAACAGGAGTTTTCCAGCCGTCAGGTCGTAGTCATAGCGGGGCCAACTGCCGAGGCGGAAATCCTTCTCAAGGCGCGCATTCTTGGTAGCCAGCTGTTCGACAGCCTCGTCCAGCCAATCAGGATACCAATCTGGCTTCATTCCCCTCACCCTAGCAATCACCTGATGGGTATTTGATAGCTATCTATTGCGTGCTCAGCGTTCTGCGCACCGCATCGCGCCAGCCTGCGAGCTTGGTGGACCGGACAGCAGCATCCATCTCCGGCTTGAACCGCCGCTCGAGCGCCCAGCTCCTGGCGAAGTCCTTTGCTTTTGGCCAGACACCCGCCTTCGAGCCAGCGAGCCACGCGGCACCGAGCGCGGTCGTCTCCAAAATGGTCGGACGGTCGACCGGCGCATCGAGGATGTCGGCCAGCCGCTGCATCGTCCAGTCCGAGGCCACCATGCCGCCATCGACCCTGAGCACAGTTTTCGCCGACGCGCCCTTCCAGTCCTTGCGCATGGCATCGAGCAGATCGCGGGTCTGATAGGCGACGGATTCGAGTGCGGCGCGGGCGAACTCCGCCGGGCCTGAATTGCGGGTCAGGCCGAAGATGGCGCCCCGCGCCTCGGCGTCCCAGTGCGGTGCACCGAGCCCGACGAAGGCCGGCACCAGATAGACTGCTTGAGTCGGGTCGGCGGTCGCCGCCAGCACGCCGCTCTGCTCGGCCTTGCCGATCACCTTGATGCCGTCGCGCAGCCACTGCACGGCAGCGCCGGCGATGAAGATCGAGCCTTCCAGCGCATAGGTGGTCTTGCCGTTCAGCCGGTAGGCGATGGTGGTCAGCAGCCGGTTCTTCGAACGCACCAGATCGCTGCCGGTGTTGAGCAGGGCGAAGCAGCCGGTACCATAGGTCGATTTCATCATGCCCGGCTCAAAGCAGGCCTGGCCGATGGTCGCGGCATGCTGGTCGCCGGCGACGCCAAGAATCCGGATCTCGGCGCCGAAAAGGCTTTTCTCCGTCACGCCATAGTCGTCGGCGCAATCCTTCACCTCAGGCAGCATCTTTGCCGGGATGTTGAGGATGGCCAGCAGTTCGTCGTCCCAGACATTCTTTTCGATGTTGTAGACAAGCGTGCGCGAGGCGTTGGTGGCGTCTGTGGCGTGCACCTTGCCGCCGGTCAGCCGCCAGATCAGAAAACTGTCGATGGTGCCGGCCAAAAGCTCGCCCTTCTCGGCGCGTTTCCTGGCACCTTTCACCTTGTCGAGCACCCAGGCGATCTTGGTGCCGGAGAAATAGGGGTCGAGCAGCAGGCCGGTCTTTTTGGTGAATGTCTTTTCCAGCCCTTGCTTCTTCAGCTTCTGGCACAGCGGCGCCGTGCGCCGGTCCTGCCAGACGATGGCGTTGTGGATTGGCTTGCCGGTCGCCTTGTCCCAGATGACGACGGTTTCGCGCTGATTGGTGATGCCGATCGCGGCGACATCCGAGGCGTCGCAGCCGGCATTCTTCAGCGCGGTCTTCACCGTCGTCACGACGCTCGACCAGATCTCTTCCGGGTCATGCTCGACCCAGCCGGAGGCCGGATAGTGCTGGGTGAATTCCTTCTGCCCGCTGCCCACGACCTTCATCGTGTCGTCGAACAGGATCGCCCGGCTCGATGTCGTGCCCTGGTCGATGGCTAGGATGTATCCGGTCATTCTGCCTCCCACTTAAAGCGCGTCGCGTTGAAACGGCAACGCGAGGCACTTTAAGTCTTTGTTTTTGTGCATGTCGTTGTCCAAAACCGCTGCGCACTTTTGCGCGACATGCATTAGTCTTTTACACAAACAGGGGAGACGGCAAGATGCCGCCTCCCCCCGATTGTTGCGATGCGGGCGCGAACGCCCGCATCAAATGGTCTTACTTCTGCCAGCTCTTCACCAGTTCGTCGTAGTTGATGGTGATCGGCTTTTCCTTCTCGTTCTCGATCTTGAGCTGAGGAGCGAGATTGCCCTTGGCGACCGCGTCGGCGTTCCAGAAAGCAAGATCATGCTCTTCGGCCATCTTCGGGCCGATATCGCCCTGGACGCCCGACTTCTCGATACGGCTCATGACCTTTTCCTGTTCGCCGCAGAGCGAGTCCATCGCCTCCTGCGCCGTCTTGGCGCCCGACGACGCATCGCCGATCGCCTGCCACCAAAGCTGTGCCAGCTTCGGATAATCAGGCACGTTGGTGCCGGTCGGCGACCACTGGATACGGGCCGGCGAACGGTAGAACTCGATCAGGCCGCCGAGCTTCGGTGCACGCTCGGTGAAGCTCTTGTCGTCGATCGTGCTCTGCCGGATGAAGGTCAAGCCGACATGGCTCTTCTTCACGTCGACGGTCTTCGAGGTCACGAACTGCGCATAGAGCCATGCGGCCTTGGCGCGGTCGGTCGGCGTCGACTTCATCAGTGTCCAGGAACCCACGTCCTGATAGCCGAGCTTCATGCCGTCCTTCCAGTAGACGCCATGCGGTGACGGGGCCATGCGCCATTTCGGCGTGCCGTCGTCGTTCAGCACTGCCTTGGCGCCGGCATCGACCATCGAAGCGGTGAAGGCGGTGTACCAGAAGATCTGCTGGGCAACCGCGCCCTGAGCCGGAACCGGTCCCGATTCAGAGAAGGTCATGCCCTGGGCTTCGGCCGGTGCGTAGGCCTTCAGCCAGTCGAGATATTTCTGGATCGAGTAGACGGCGGCCGGGCCATTGGTGTCGCCGCCACGCGCGGTGCAGGAACCGACCGGTCGCGAATTCTCGTCGACCTTGATGCCCCATTCGTCGACAGGCAGACCGTTCGGCAGGCCCTTGTCGCCATTGCCGGCCATGGACAGCCAGGCGTCGGTGAACCGCCAGCCGAGCGACGGATCCTTCTTGCCGTAGTCCATGTGACCATAGACCTTCTTGCCGTCTATCTCGCGGCCGGTGAAGAATTCGGCGATGTCCTCATAGGCCGACCAATTGACCGGCACGCCGAGATCGTAGCCGTACTTGGCCTTGAAGTCGGCCTTGTTCTTCTCGTCGTTGAACCAGTCGTACCGGAACCAGTAGAGGTTGGCGAACTGCTGGTCGGGAAGCTGATAGAGCTTCTTGTCGGGCGCCGTGGTGAACGAGGTGCCGATGAAGTCCTTCAGGTCGAGGTTCGGGTTGGTGACGTCCTTGCCCTCGCCCGCCATCCAGTCGGTCAAGTTGCGCACCTGCTGGTAGCGCCAGTGGGTGCCGATCAGGTCGGAATCGTTGACCCAGCCGTCATAGAGGTTCTGTCCGGTCTGCATCTGGGTCTGGATCTTCTCGACGACGTCGCCTTCCTGGATGACGTCATGCGTGACCTTGATGCCGGTGATGGCGGTAAAGGCCGGCGCCAGCACCTGCGATTCATACTGGTGGGTGGCGATGGTTTCGGACACGACCTTGATGTCCATGCCGGCGAAGGGTTTCGCAGCATCGATGAACCATTGCATTTCGGCTTCCTGGCCGGCGCGGTCGAGCGTCGACAGCGGGCCGATCTCCTTGTCCAGGAACGCTTTGGCCTCGTCCATTCCGGCGTAGGCATTGCCAATTCCGAGCAACAGGACAAGGGCAGTCGTTGATGTTAAAAATTGCCGTCGCATTTCGTTTCCTCCACTTTACAGGTTTCAAGTGCGATCTGGAGCGGCCGCCGGCACGCGGTCGCTCCAACAGTTTCCCCCTCTATACGTAGCGGAACACGCCAATGGCGTAGACCACGGAGAGAGCGAGAGCCCACCACAGGTTGGATCCGACAAGACCCAACCAAGCGAGATGGATAAAGGCGCTGCCAAGCAGCGAAAGGAAAAGGCGGTCGCCGCGCGTCGTTTCAAAGCGCAGCACGCCAACGCGTGGATTGCCGCCCGGCGAGGCATATTCCCAGACCGCCATGCCGCACAGCAGCAGAAAGATGGTGCCGAAAAAGGCCGCCGTCGGCCACGTCCATGCCATCCAGGAGAGGTCGAAGTTCATGGTCACACCCTCCCCAGGGCAAAGCCCTTGGCGATATAGTTGCGGACAAACCAGATGACGAGCGCGCCGGGGATCAGCGTCAGCACACCGGCGGCGGCGAGCAGGCCCCAATCCATGCCGGCGGCCGAAACCGTGCGGGTCATGGTGGCGGCGATCGGCTTGGCGTCGGTGGTGGTCAGCGTGCGGGCGATCAAAAGTTCGACCCATGAGAACATGAAGCAGAAGAAACAGGCGACGCCGATGCCGCTGGCGATCAGCGGCATGAAGATCCTGACGAAGAAGCGCGGGAACGAATAGCCGTCGATATAGGCGGTCTCGTCGATTTCCTTCGGCACGCCCGACATGAAGCCTTCGAGGATCCACACCGCCAGCGGCACGTTGAACAGGCAATGCGCCAGTGCCACCGCAATGTGCGTGTCGATCAGGCCGAAGGCCGAGTAGAGCTGGAAGAACGGCAGCGCAAACACCGCCGGCGGCGCCATGCGGTTGGTCAAGAGCCAGAAGAACAAATGCTTGTCGCCGAGGAAGCGATAGCGTGAGAACGCGTAGGCCGCCGGCAGTGCTGCGGCCACCGAAATCACCATGTTCATCACCACATAGGTGATCGAGTTGATGTAGCCCGAATACCAGGACGCATCGGTGAAGATTGTGACGTAGTTGGCGATCGTCGGTGCGTGCGGATAGAGCGTCAGCGAGGAAACGATCTCGCCATTGGTCTTGAAGCTCATGTTGATGAGCCAGTAGATCGGCAGCAAGAGCACGATGATGTAGACCGTCGGCACGATCCACCACCAGCGCGATTCCTCGCCGCGCCGGCGCATCAGCCGCGCGATCTGGTCCTGCGACATGGCGCTGGCCAGTGCTTCCGAAGCCGTCGTTTCGCTCACTCTGTCCTGCCTAGTGGTTCTTTCATTGGCGCCGCTCATCTCAGCGCTCCGCGTCGTAGTTGGTCATCACTGTGTAAAACACCCATGACAGCAGAAGGACGATGAGGAAGTAGACCAGCGACATGGCCGCGGCCGGACCGAGATCGAACTGGCCGAGCGCAGTCTTGACGAGGTCGATCGACAGGAACGTCGTCGAGTTGCCGGGACCGCCGCCGGTGACGACGAAGGGCTCGGTGTAGATCATGAAGCTGTCCATGAAGCGCAGCAGCACGGCGATCAAAAGCACGCGGTTCATCTTCGGCAGCTGGATGTAGCGGAACACCGCCCAGCGCGAGGCGCCGTCGATCTTGGCGGCCTGGTAGAAGGCATCCGGAATGGAAACCAGGCCGGCATAGCAGAGCAGCACGACGAGGCTGGTCCAGTGCCAGACATCCATGACGATGACGGTGACCCAGGCGTCGAACGGATCCTGCACGTAGTTGTAGTCGATGCCGAGCGCATTGACGTAGTAGCCGAGCAGGCCGATGTCGTTGCGCCCGAAAACCTGCCAGATGGTGCCGACGACATTCCACGGGATCAGCAGCGGCAGCGCCATCAGCACCAGGCAGACCGGCACACCCCAGCCCTTCTTGGGCATATTGAGCGCGATGAAGATGCCGAGCGGCACTTCGATGGCCAGGATGATGAAGGAGAAGATCAGGTTGCGGACCATCGCTTCCCAGAAGCGGCTGGAAGAGAGCAGTTCCTCGAACCACTCCGTGCCGGCCCAGAAGAAGACGTTGTTGCCGAACGTGTCCTGCACCGAATAGTTGACGACCGTCATCAGCGGGATGACCGCCGAGAACGCCACCAGCACCAGCACCGGCAGCACAAGGAACCAGGCCTTGTTGTTCCAGGTCTTGTCCATCTATGCCCCCATCTCGACGCGCCAGGAATCGGCATAGATGTTGATGCCGGCCGGGTCGAAGCGCACTTTTGGATCGGCAGGCACCGTCTCGTCCTCGCCGATCACCGCCGCGATCTCGCGGCCTTCCAGATTGGCGCGGACCACCTTGTGGCGGCCGAGATCCTCGACCTTGCTGATCGAGACAGCCATGCCCTGGCTACCCAGCCGCACATATTCGGGGCGGATGCCGAGCTCGATGGCGCCGCTGCCGGTGCTGCCAGTAGAAGTCTTGGGCGCGCCCGGCAGGTCGATGCGCTGCGAGCCGAGTTTCGCCGTCTTGCCGTCGATGGCCACCGGCATGACGTTCATGCCCGGCGAGCCGATGAAATAGCCGACGAAGGTGTGGCGCGGGCGCTCGAACAGTTCGGCTGGCGTACCGATCTGCACGATCTCGCCGTCATACATGACGACGACCCGGTCGGCGAAGGTCAGCGCCTCGGTCTGGTCGTGCGTGACATAGACCATGGTGTAACCGAAGCGGCGGTGCAGCTGCTTCAGCTGCGAGCGCAGCACCCACTTCATATGCGGATCGATGACGGTCAGTGGCTCATCGAACAGGATTGCGTTGACGTCCGCGCGCACCAGCCCGCGGCCGAGCGAAATCTTCTGCTTCTGGTCGGCGGTCAGACCGCGCGCCTTCTTCTTCGCCCATGAGGCGAGATCGATCATCTCCAGCGTCTCGCGCACCTTGCGGTCGACGTCGGCTTCCGGCACGCCGCGGTTGCGCAGCGGGAAGGCCAGATTGTCGTAGACGGTCATGGTGTCGTAGATGACCGGAAACTGGAACACCTGCGCGATGTTGCGTTCCTGCGTCGACAGGTTGGTCACGTCCTTGCCGTTGAACAGCAACTGGCCGTGCGAGGGATGCAGCAATCCCGAGATGATGTTGAGAAGCGTGGTCTTGCCGCAGCCCGAGGGGCCGAGCAGCGCATAGGCGCCACCGTCCTCGAAAGTGTGATGCACTTCCTTGAGCGCAAAATCGGCATCCTTCTGCGGGTTCGGCAGGTAGGAATGACGGATGTGGTTGACGTCGATGCGCGCCATCGTTTTCTCCTAAGCCGCCAGCTTCGACGCGGTCACGGCGCGGCCGTGCTCGTCGAAAACCATGATGTGGCGCGGATCGATGAACACCTCGACCACCTCGTCGGGCTCGAAATGCCTAATGCCATGGGTCAGCATGACCCAGCGCGCATCGGCAAAGTCGAGATGGATGAAGCTTTCCGACCCGGTGATCTCGGTGATCGTGACCTTTGCCCGCACCGGCACGGCAGCCGCATTGGGCCGCTCGAGCGACAAATGATGCGGCTGAAAGCCGATCGTGTAGATGGCATCGGCAATGCCGGCGAGTTCGGCGGGCACCGGCAGGTTGACGCCACCCTCGAGCAGGAAATCGCGGCCCTTCTTGGCCAGCACGATGGTGTTGAGCGGTGGATCGGAAAACGTCCTTGCGGTCACCAGATCGGCCGGCTTGCGGAACACTTCGATGGTCGGGCCGAACTGGGTGATCTTGCCTTGTGAAAGCGTCGCCGTGTTGCCGCCGAGCAGCAAGGCTTCGTGCGGCTCGGTCGTGGCGTAGACGAAGATGGTGCCGGCGGCGGCAAAAATCTTCGGCAGTTCGGCGCGCAATTCCTCGCGCAGCTTGTAATCGAGATTGGCGAGCGGCTCGTCGAGCAGCACCAGGCTGGCGTTCTTGACGATGGCGCGGGCAAGCGCGGTGCGCTGCTGTTGGCCGCCGGAGAGGCTGAGCGGCGTGCGGTCGAGATAGGGCGTCAGCTTGAGCAGGTTTGCAGCATTGCGGACTTCCTTGTCGATCTTTGCCTGATCGGTGCCGGCCACGCGCAGCGGCGAGGCGATGTTCTCGTAGACCGTCATCGCCGGATAATTGATGAACTGCTGGTAGACCATGGCGATCTTGCGCTTCTGCACCGGCACGCCAGTGACATCCTGGCCATCGAACCAGATCGAGCCGGAGGTCGGCACGTCGAGGCCGGCCATCAGCCGCATCAGGCTGGTCTTGCCGGAGAGCGTCGGTCCGAGAAGAACGTTGAGCGAGCCGTGCTGAAGCGTCAGCGAGACATCGCGGATATGCTCCGACGCGCCGACCGTCTTCGTCACGTTTCTCAGTTCCAGCATGATGCCTCCTCCCAGGCTTTCATCAGTCGGCCATCCCTATTCGGCAGCGGCGACATGGCGTCGGCTTATTCCACGCATGAATTCGTCAAGTGCTGCAGCCTGCTCACGGCTGAGATGCAGGCCGCGCTTGGTGCGGCGCCACAATACATCTTCGGCGATGACCGCCCATTCGTTTTGAACGAGGTAGCGCACCTCGGCTTCGTAAAGATCAGCGCCAAAGTTGCGGCCAAGATCGGCATTCGACTTGGCGAGGCCCAGCAGCATCCTGGCGCGGGTGCCGTAGAGCCGGGTCAGCCGGCGCGCGAGCCGCGCGTCAAGGAACGGATAGGCTGACTTCAGTTTGGCCACTTCGGCGTCGAAACCGGTGGCCGGAAAATCGCCGCCCGGCAGCGGCGCGTTGGCCGTCCACGGCTTGCCGCGCCTGCCGAGAAAACCTTCGATCTTTTCCAGCATCGATTCCGACAGCCGGCGATAGGTGGTGATCTTGCCGCCAAAGGCGTTGACGATGGGAGCGGCGCCCTCGCCGCCATCGGCCTTCAGCACATAGTCGCGGGTCGCTTCCTGCGCTTTCGAGGCGCCGTCATCATAGAGCGGGCGCACGGCTGAGTAGGTCCAGACGATGTCCGAACGCTTGACGGCTTGCGCGAAATATTCGCTCGCCGCAGCGCACAGATAATCGATTTCGGTGTCGCTGATTTTCACGTCATGCGGGTCGCCGGGATAGTCCCGGTCGGTGGTACCGATCAGGGTGAACTCTTCCTCGTAAGGAATGGCGAAGATGATGCGCCCATCCTTGTTCTGGAAGAAATAGGCGCGCGGGTCATCGAACTTCTTGGCGATGACGATGTGACTGCCCTGGACGAGGCGGACATTGTGCACGTCGTTCAAACCGACGGTGGCGGACAGGACATGGTCGACCCACGGACCGGCGGCATTGACCAGCAACCGGGCCTTGACCTCTTCGGCCTCGCCAGTCTGGACGTTCTCAAGCTTGATCGCCCACAGGTCACCCTCGCGGCGAGCGCCAACGACTTTCGTTCGGGTTCGGATTGTTGCGCCACGATCGGCGGCATCGCGGGCGTTCAACGCCACCAGCCGTGCGTCGTTGACCCAGCCATCCGAATATTCGAAAGCCTTTGTGAACAAGGGCTTCAACGGCTTGCCGGCCGGATCCTTGGCCATGTCCAGCGTCCTGGTCGCAGGCAGCAATTTGCGACCGCCAATGTGATCGTAGAGGAAAAGACCGAGCCGGATCAGCCAGGCCGGACGCAGGCCCTTGGCGTAGGGCAGCACGAAACGCATCGGCCAGATGATGTGCGGCGCGTTCCGCCACAGAACCTCGCGCTCCATCAGCGCTTCGCGCACCAGACGGAACTCGTAGAATTCGAGATAGCGCAGGCCGCCATGGATCAATTTGGTGGAGCCGGAGGAGGTTCCGCTGGCCAGATCGTTCATTTCGGCAAGGAAGACCGAAAAGCCGCGCCCGACGGCGTCGCGGGCAATGCCGCAGCCGTTGATACCGCCACCGATGACGAAAATGTCATGGATCGGGGATGCGTCCACAAAATCCTCCCGCGATTTCGCATTGCAGCATTTTTAGGTTTTTACGAAACCGTATCGGGATTATTTCGAAATGAGAACGAATGTCAAACGAAAAGTCACAGGCCCGTGATCGGAGTTCTCGGGGCCTCTAGCCAAGCGACGTCTCGATCAGCTGAACCTCCGCCTCCTCGCAGATTTTGCGCACCGACGGGATGTCGCAACGGTCGGTGATGAAGGTGTTGACCTGTGACAAATGGCCGATGCGAACCGGCGCCGTGCGTTCGAACTTGGTCTGGTCGGAAACCAGGATGACATGCCTGGCATTGGCGATGATGGCTTGCGCCACCTTGACCTCGCGAAAATCGAAATCGAGCAGCGCACCGTCATGATCGATCGCCGAGGCTCCGATCACTGCGTAATCGACCTTGAACTGCCGGATGAAATCGACCGCCGCCTCGCCGACCACACCGCCGTCGGAGCCACGGACGACACCGCCGGCGATCACCACTTCGATCGAAGGATATATGCGCATCCTATTGGCAACATTGATGTTATTGGTGATGACCATCAGGCCGCTGTGATCAAGCAGCGCCTTGCTGACTGACTCCGTCGTGGTGCCGATGTTGATGAACAGAGAGGCGTTGTCGGGGATCAGCCTAGCCGCCGCGCGGCCGATCGCCTCCTTCTCCTCGGCGGCGATCTTGCGTCTTGCCTCATACTCCATGTTCTCGATGCCGGACGGGAACAGCGCCCCGCCATGGATGCGCGAAAGCAGCCGCTGGTCGCACAGATCGTTGAGATCCTTGCGGATGGTCTGCGGCGTCACGTTGAAATGCGTGGCCAGGTCGTCAACCAGCACGCGGCCATGGTCCTTGGCCATCTGGATGATTTCGGCATGCCGCGGCGACAGATACATTGAGGAGCCTCCCGTTTTCGTTTTTCTTGTCTATAGCGTAAAACGAAAGCGATGAAAAGGCATGAGCCGGCTAATGAAAATCACATGATTGCAAAGGCAAACCCCGGTGCAACTCAAAAAGGGGCTGAATCAGGCCAGGCCGCGTGCAATTTCGGTGACGACTTCGAAAGCCGCATCGACATCCGCCGCGGTCGTCTCGAATTGTCCGACCTGAAAGCGGATCGCTACCCGCCCCTCCACCCTAGTCTGGGTCAGGTAGATGCGGCCATCGTCATTGATCGCGTTGACCAGGCGAAGGTTGTGTTCGTCGGGATCGACGCCCGTGGCGGCCCTGTGGCGGAACGAAAAGAGGGACAGCATCGGCTCGGATACGATCTCGAAATCCGCCTCCTTTGCCAGCCGCGCGGCAAGCCCTTCGCTCCAGGCGACATGGTTGCGGATCATCAGGCGCAGGCCTTCCAGCCCATGGGCGCGCAGCAGGAACCACAGTTTCAGGGCGCGGAAGCGCCGGCCGAGCGGCACCGTCCATTCGGAATAATTGATGATGCCGTCATGGCCGTGGGTTTTCAGATAGTCCGGCTTGATGGCCAGCGTCCTGACGTGGCTCTCGGGATCGCGCAGGAACTGGATCGAGCAGTCGAACTGCGCCCCCAGCCATTTGTGCGGGTTGAAGACGATCGAATCAGCGTTTTCGACGCCGGTCCAGAAATGCCGGTATTCCGGGCAGATCATCGCCGACCCGGCCCAGGCGGCATCGACATGCAGATAGAGTCCATGCCGCTTCGCCACGTCGGCGACGGTAGCGATATCATCTGTGCCGCCGGTGCTGGTGCCGCCGACACAGGCGATGATACCGGCCGGCAGCATGCCGGCCTCCCGGTCGGCGACGATTGCCGCCTCGAGCGCTGCGGTATCCATGGCGCGGAAGCGGCCGGCAACCGGAATGCGGACGAGGTTCTCCTCGCCGATGCCGGACACCCAGATCGCCCGGTCGATCGAGGTGTGAACCTGGTCGGAGGAATAGATGCGCAGCCTCGCCTGCCCGCTCAGGCCCCTTTTATTGCCCTGCCAGTCGAGCGCGCGCTCGCGCATGGTCAGCACGGCGGCCAGTGTCGCCGAAGACGCCGAATCCTGGATGACGCCGGAGAATCCATCCGGCAGACCGAGCGCCTGGCGCATCCAATCAACAGTGCGTGTCTCGAGTTCTGTCGCCGCAGGCGAGGTCTGCCACAGCATGCATTGCGCGGCCATCGCCGAGACCAGATATTCGGCCACCACCGAGACGGGTGCGGCATTGGCCGGGAAATAGGCGAAGAAGCGCGGATGCTGCCAGTGCGTCATTCCTGGCACAATTTTCTCCTCGAAATCGGCGAAGATCCGCTCCATCGGCTCGGCCGCCTCAGGCGGCGAAACCTCTATGCTTCTGAAGATGTCTCCCGGGTTGACGAATGGCCGCACCGGCCGTTCGCGCAGCGTGTTGCGGTACTCGGCGCCCCAATCGGCGGCGCGCCGCGACCATTGCCGGAAATCATCATTGTTCATGGCATCCTCCCGGAATCCGACCGGACACAGCCGACCAAGGCGCAAGCGCCATCATTCATTTGCTTAGCATGAAATATGTTCGGGCCATCGGCTGTCGAACCGGGAAGCGGCCTATCCCGGAAAATCGGGCAGGCTGGCAAAGGCAGCTTTCAGCGCGCTCGACCAGCCATCCGAGATGGTCCGATAGTACTGATCGTCCTGGCCGATCCGCTTCTTCAGGCTGACCTTGAAGGCGTCCTTCTCGTAGAACAAAAGATCGAGCGGCAGGCCGACCGACAGGTTCGACTTCAGCGTCGAGTCGAACGACACCAGCAGCAGCTTAACCGTTTCGGCCAGGCTCATCGTCTTTTCATAGGCGCGGATGATGATCGGCTTGCCGTATTTGGTCTCGCCGATCTGGAAGAACGGCGTGTCGTCGGTCGATTCGATGAAATTGCCTTCGGGGTAGATCATGAACAGGCGCGGCGCGCTGCCCTTGATCTGGCCGCCAAGAATGAACGAGGCATTGAAGTAGGAATCCGCCTTCTCGCCCGCCGGCGACGAACTGGCGATGACTTCCTTGACGGTATCGCCGACCAACCGCACCGTCTGGTACATTGAGGGCGTTTCCAACAGCGTGGCATGGCGATCCGCCACTGCCTTGGTGCGCTCGTCAAGCAGGCTAACCACGGCTTGCGTCGTCGCCAGGTTGCCGGCCGACATCAGCACGATGACGCGCTCGCCCGGTTCCTCCCAGATATGCATCTTCTTGAAGGTGGAGATCGAATCCATGCCGGCATTGGTGCGCGTGTCCGACATGAACACGAGCCCGCGATCGATCTTCAGGCCGACACAATAGGTCATGGAATCTCTTTTGGCAGCAATCTTGCCGGAAACTACTGCTCTACCGTGACCGTGACCGCAAGCTGTTCTTCCGCCTGTCCCAGTCGAATTCCCGATACGGGCGTGGCATCTCGGTAATCGCGGCCCGTTGCCACCTTTACATAGCGTTCGTCAGGCGAGATGCCATTGGCGACATCGAAGGCGACCCAGCCGAGGCCGGAAACATGCGCCTCGCTCCAGGCATGGCTGGCCGCCTGCTGGACCGTCGCATCCATCATCAGATAGCCGCTGACATAGCGGGCCGGGAAACCCATGGCGCGCGCGGCGGCGGCAAAGATATGGCTGTGGTCCTGGCAGACGCCGGTCTTCAGCGCCAGGGCCTCCTCGGCCGGCGTCGCCGCATTGGTGGTGCCCGGCGTGTAGGCGACGCGCTCGGAGATGATGGCCATCAGCCGGTGCAGTCTTTCGATATCGGTGCCCTTGCCGACCGATGCGGCAAGCTCGCGAATGCCGCTGCCGATCACCGTCAACGGTGTTTCATGACCATACAGCCAGAGCGGCGTAAAACCCTGATGCGGCCCGGAGACGCCTGCCGTGTCGCGCGTCACCACCTCGCCCGATGCTTCGACGGTGATGAAGTCGCGCTCGCCTTCGACGCTCAACAGCCTTGTGTCATTGCCGAAATGATCGACGAAGCGCACCTCTTCGCGCGCACCTTCGGTCTTCAATGCCCAGGACAAAACCGTCTGCGTCGAGCCGCTGACCGGCAACAGCCGCAGCCGCTGCAGCAGATATTGCACCGGCGCATCGTAGCGGTATTCGGTCCGGTGGGTGATCTTCAGCCGCATAGCTTATCTTCCGTTTTGAGCATGACCTTGTCCGAAAACCGGTTCCCACTTTTAGGGGTCATGCTCAATTAAACCGGTAATCCTGTGCGATCTCGTCGCCGAGCCTGGTGTTTTCTTGAATGAACCTGGCCAGGAATTCGTGCAGCCCGGTGTCGAATATGTCCTTGATCGACCCTGCCCTCAGCATGGCCTGGGTCTTCTCCGCCGTCGTGTGGCAGGCATGGCGCTCGCCATAGTCGTCGCCGAGGAATTTTAGGTGCTCGGCCAGAAAACGATAGCAGAACATCAGCGAGCGCGGCATGCGCACATTGAGGATCAGATAGTCGGCGATGTTGGTCGGCTTGTAGTCCGCCTCGTAGACCCAGCGGTAGGACCGGTGCGCCGACACCGAACGCAGGATCGATTCCCACTGATAATTGTCGAGCGTCGAACCGACCCAGGAAATTGACGGCAACAGCACGTAGTATTTGACGTCGAGGATGCGCGCCGTGTTGTCGGCGCGCTCGACATAGGTGCCGAGCTGCGAGAAATCGAAGATCTCGTTGCGAAGCATGGTGCCGTAGAACGAGCCGCGGATCAGCGCCGTCTCGCGCTTGATGGCGTCGAGTACGGTGGGCAGGTCGCGTTCGTCGATCGGCTTGGCCAGCATCCGCTTCAGCGACATCCAGGCCTCGTTGATGCTTTCCCAGGTCTCGCGGGTCAGCGCTGTGCGCACCATGCGGGCATTGTTGCGGGCCGTCTCGATCGCCGCCATCGTGCTCGACGGGTTCGAGGTGTCGCGCAAAAGGAAATCGGCGACGTTGGCGGCGGTATAATCCTGGTATTTCTGGGTGAAGGCGACGTCCGAGCCGGCACTGAGCAGCACCGAGTTCCACTCTTCCGAGGCGCTTTGGGTGCGGGTCAGCGCCATGCGCAGACCGGCATCGACAAGCCGAGCCATGTTTTCTGCCCGCTCGATGTAGCGGTTCATCCAGTAAAGCCCGTTGGCGGTACGGCCGAGAAGCATGTCAATTTGCCTCGATGAGCGAGTAGCGAATAGGGAGTAGCGAATAGGGAAAAAAGTGACTCATGATTTTTGTTGCAGACTCCTGATCATCGAACGCAGCATTTTCCCGATCTCATCGGCTTGGCCAAGCAAACGCACCACCTCCACCTCAACCATCAATCCTACTTTTCCAGACAAGATCAGGTGTGTTTCCAACTCTTTCAGAGACCCCTGCGCCACGCGAAGAAATTGAATGAATGACCCTGTGTTTTCTCTCCCGTGTCCTTCGGCGATGTTCGCCGCTATCGATACGGACGACCGCCGCATCTGAGAGGTCATCCCGTAGACTTCGCTGCTCGGAAAGGCCTTCGTCACCGAATAGCAGTCTACGGCCAACTCAACCGCCGCCTTCCAAACAATCAGGTCCCTGTAAGAATTGATCGTCGTCTGACTGCCCCCTTTTCCTTCTTTTTCCCTATTCGCTACTCCCTATTCGCTATTCGCTCTAATCATCGAGCACCCACGTATCCTTCGTCCCGCCGCCTTGCGAGGAATTGACGACGAGCGAACCCTCCTTGAGGGCGACACGGGTCAGCCCGCCGGGCACGATCTGGATGCGGTCGGAAACCAGCACATAGGGCCTGAGATCGACGTGGCGCGGCGCCAGGCCCTTGTCGGTCAGGATCGGACAGGTAGACAGCGCCAGCGTCGGCTGGGCGATGTAGTTGGACGGTTTTGCCGCGAGTTTCTTGGAGAAATCCTCGCATTCCTTCTTGGTCGCTGCCGGCCCGACCAGCATGCCGTAGCCGCCGGAGCCGTGGACTTCCTTGATCACCAGCTCGTCGATGTGCTCGAGCACGTATTTCAGGCTGTCCGGTTCCGAACAGCGCCAGGTCGGGATGTTGCCGAGGATCGCCTTGCGGCCGGTGTAGAATTCGACGATCTCGGGCATGTAGGAATAGATCGCCTTGTCGTCGGCAATGCCGGTGCCCGGCGCGTTGGCGATGGTGATGTTGCCGGCGCGGTAGACGTCCATGATGCCGGGAACACCAAGAGCGGAGTCGGGGCGGAAGGTCAGCGGATCGAGGAACGAATCGTCGACGCGGCGGTAAAGCACGTCGATCTGCTTGTAGCCTTCGGTCGTGCGCATCGCGACATGGCCGTCGACGACGCGCAGATCCTGCCCTTCGACCAATTGCACGCCCATCTGGTCGGCAAGGAAGGCGTGCTCGAAATAGGCGGAGTTGAAGCTGCCCGGGGTCAACACGGCAATCGTCGGCGTGCCCTTGGTGCTTTGTGGCCTGACCGCCGCCAGCGACTGGCGCAGCAGCTGCGGATAGTTCTCCACCGGGCGAACCTTGATCTGCTGGAACAGCTCGGGGAAAAGCTGCATCATCGTCTCGCGGTTCTCCAGCATGTAGGAGACGCCCGACGGTGTGCGCGCATTGTCCTCCAGCACGTAGAATTCGTTCTCCGAGATGCGGACGATGTCGACGCCGATGATGTGGGTGTAGACGCCGGCGGGCGGGCGCACGCCGATCATCTCGGGCAGGAACGCCTCGTTCTTGGCGATCAGTTCCTTCGGCACGCGGCCGGCGCGCAGGATTTCCTGGCGATGGTAGATGTCGTCGAGAAAGGCGTTCAGCGCCTGCACGCGTTGCTCGATGCCTTGCGTCAGCCGCCGCCATTCGTTGCCTGAGATGATGCGGGGAACGATGTCGAAGGGAATCAGCCGCTCGGAGGCTTCCTGTTCGCCATAGACGGCAAAGGTAATGCCGGTCTTGCGGAAGACGCGCTCGGCATCCTGCATTTTTTCGGTAAGCCTGGCCGGATCCTGCTCCTTCAGCCAGCGGTCATATGCCGTATACGGTTTTCTCAATCCGGAAACTTCCGGAAGCATTTCATCGAACGCTGCCAATCGCATACTCCCCTGTGACGCCATTTCACTGGCGTCGCCGGAGAAAATCAAGCGCAATCGGTAATTTGGAAGATGCCGGCGACCAGTATGTCACAACTGCCTAAAATTAAGGCAGCCGCAATATGCCTCTAGTCAGGCTTTGCCTCGTGCCCGGGCACGTGCTGGATGGGGGTTAGAACGCTCGGAAGGTGACGACGGTAAACGTGTCCTTGATCCCGGGTAGAATCTGCACCTTCTCGTTGACGAAGTGGCCGATGTCCTCTTCGTCGTCGACGTAGAATTTGGCGAGCAGATCGTAATTGCCGGCGGTCGAGTAGATTTCCGACGCGATCTCGGCGTCGGCCAAAGCGCTGGCAACGTCATAGGCTTTGCCCAGATCGCACTTTATCTGCACAAAAAACGCCTTCATTGACCGGCCCTGCTCAAGCTTCCACGTACAAGCGGCCCTTGTGGCAGACTGCCGCCCGGCTTTCAAGCATCAGGCCCGGCTTTCAAGCATCAGGGCTAGAGCTCAGGCGGCCCGCGCCCTGGCGACGGCCTGTTTCATTTCAGCCACCGGCATGCCGCGCCGGAACAGCCTGCCGCCGATGACCAGCGCCGGAGTGCCTTGCAACTTGAAGGCGCTCGCCTGGGCATCGGTGCGCGAGAGAGCCGCGTCGATGTCGGGTTCGCGGGCAGCGAGACCGGCGCGGATCATAGCGACATCGACGCCGACAGAAGCCAGGATGTCATTGGTGCGGCGTTCGGAAAGGCCGCGCTCATTGGTCATCAGAGCTTCCACCGCCGCGGCATAGCGGTCACCGGTCAAAAGCGCCATGCGCGCCGCGTCACGCGAGGTGTCGCCGAAGATCGGCCAATCCTTCATCACCAGCCTGATGCCGCTGTCCTGCTCCATCAATTTCTTCAGTTCGACAAAGGCGAGTTTGCAGATCGGGCACTGATAGTCGACGAATTCGGCGATGGTGACATCGCCATCGGGATTGCCAAGGGCTGGAATGATCGGATCGAACGCCACTTCGGTGACAGTCGGCGCCGCGCTTGCCCAGGCCGGCAAGGGGGCCACAACGGCCAGGCTGGCGACGCCCGTCAGCAAAAGACGCCGGTCGATCGGCTGTCCAAACATTGTTCGTCCCTTGATTGCGCGAACAGGCCCCACCCGACTGACGATGCGCGCCTCGCCTTAAAGGGGGGTTAAGCGCAATTGTGTGGCATCTGCGTGGCGAATGTTGGCGCTCGCTGAAACCGTGAAGCACTGCCAAGCGTATGGTATGATGTGTCTTCGGACAGCGATTTTCTTGCAGCGATTCCTCTAGGGGACAACGGAGGCTGGCCATGCGCCGCGCGCTATTTGCATTCGCAGTCGTTCCATTGCTTTTCCTGTCGTCCCTTTTGGTGTCCGGGGCATTTGCCGGCGATGCCGAAATCAAGGCGGCGCAGACGGTCATCGACGGCCAGCTGAAGGCCTTCATCGCCAACGACGGGGCTGCGGCCTACAGCTTTGCCGCACCGAATGTGAAGCGCATCTTTCCGACCGTAGAAACGTTCATGAGCATGGTGACCAACGGCTATCCGCCGGTGCGCAAGCCGCAAAACTATTCCTTCGGCAAGGTGCAGCAGACCGGCCCGACCTCAATTGTCCAGCAGGTGCTGATCGTCGGTCCGGACGGCAAGGACTATGAGGCCGTCTACACGCTCGAGCAGCAGCCCGACGGCAGTTTTCAGATCACCGGCTGCAGCCTGCGCGCGTCGAATTCGTTGAGCACCTGAGAGCTATACAACCGGAATATCGCCCCTCGCCCAACCCTCGGAAATCTCGGCTGTACGGGCTTCGAACGCGCCGGCTTCAATCGCGGCGCGAATGTCCTGCATCAGCTTCTGATAGTAGGACAGATTGTTCCAGGTCAGGAGCATCGCCCCCAGCGCCTCTTGCGAGCGCACCAGATGGTGCAGGTAAGCGCGCGAATAGTCCCGCGCCGCAGGGCAGTCGCTTTCCTCGTCCAGCGGACGCGGATCGTCAGCATGGCGGGCGTTGCGCAGATTGACCTTGCCACGCCTGGTGTAGGCAAGGCCGTGGCGGCCGGCGCGGGTCGGCATGACGCAGTCGAACATGTCGATGCCGCGCGCCACCGACTTCACGATATCGTCCGGCGTGCCGACGCCCATGAGGTAGCGCGGCTTGTTATCAGGCAGTTCCGGGCAGGTGATTTCAAGCATGTCCAGCATCACCGCTTGCGGCTCGCCGACGGCCAGCCCGCCGACCGCATAGCCTTTCAGCTCCATCGCCTTCAGCGCCTGCGCCGAGCGCAGCCGTAGGTCCGGCACATCGCCGCCCTGGACGATGCCGAACATTGCTTTGCCGGGCTGGTCGCCGAAGGCCGTCTTGCAGCGCTCGGCCCAGCGCAACGACAATTCCATGGCGCGCTCGATTTCCTTGCGTTCGGCCGGCAGCGCCGTGCACTCGTCGAGCTGCATCTGGATGTCGGAATCGAGTAGCCCCTGAATCTCGATCGAGCGCTCCGGCGACATCTCGTAGGCGGCGCCGTCGATATGCGAGCGGAAGGTGACGCCCTTTTCCGTCAGCTTCCGCAGCTTCGACAGCGACATCACCTGAAAACCACCGCTGTCGGTGAGGATCGGGTGCGGCCAGTGGGCGAACTCATGCAGGCCGCCGAGCCGCGCCACGCGCTCGGCGCCGGGCCGCAGCATCAGATGATAGGTATTCCCCAGTATGATGTCGGCGCCGACACCGCGCACCTGGTCCATATACATGGTCTTGACGGTGCCGCCGGTGCCGACCGGCATGAAAGCCGGCGTGCGGATTTCGCCGCGCGGCATGGTGATCGCGCCGCGTCGCGCCTTGCCGTCGGTCGCCAGAACCTTGAAGGTAAACGCCTCAGCCATTGAATTCCTTGTCGAATACCGGCGCCCCCGGCGCCTGCTCGTCGAGCGACTGCCGGTAGCGGATGCAGCCGCGCATGAACTTTTCCCAGGGTGGCACGGCGATCGCCGGCTCGGTCTTTTCCGGCAAAAGGCTCCACAGATCGGGATGATGCCAGCAAAGATCGTGGCCTGATGTGTCGCGGTGGCCGCGAATGCCGGCGCGCAGCCTCTTTACCTCCGCGATCAAGGCCTCGCGGTCCAGACCATCGAGATCATCGTCCATCGTTCACCTCCCTGACCAGAAGACTGGCGTCGCCGTAGGAGTAGAATCTGTAGCTGCTATCGATGGCATGCGCATAGGCCGCGCGCATCGTTTCGAGGCCGCTAAAGGCCGAAACCAGCATGAACAGCGTCGAGCGCGGCAGATGGAAATTGGTCATCAGCACGTCGGCAGTTTTGAAACGGTAGCCGGGCGTGATGAAAATGTCGGTCGGGCCGGACCATGCGGCGAGCGTGCCGTCGGCGCGCGCCGCACTTTCCAGCAGGCGCAGCGAGGTCGTGCCGACGGCGATGATGCGTCCGCCCCTTGCCTTTGCTGCGTTGAGCGCATCAGCGGTTTCCTGGGCGACCGAGCCGGTCTCGGCATGCATCTTGTGGTCAGCGGTGTCGTCGACCTTCACCGGCAGAAAGGTGCCGGCGCCGACATGCAAGGTGACGAAGCGGCGCTCGACGCCTTTGGCGTCAAGCGCGGCAAACAGCTCAGGCGTGAAATGCAGGCCGGCGGTCGGAGCGGCAACGGCGCCCTCTTCGCGGGCATAGATGGTCTGGTAGTCGCTGCGGTCGCGTTCGTCGTCGTCGCGTTTCGAGGCGATGTAGGGCGGCAGCGGGATGTGGCCGACGGCGTGCAGCGCCTCATCGAGGAAGGCGCCGGACAGATCGAAGCCGAGCAGCGCCTCGCCGCCCTCGCCTTTCTCTATCACCGTGGCATCGAGCTGGCCGAGGAAACAGGAATTGCCGTCATGGCCGAAATGGATGCGGTCGCCGGCGGCGATACGCTTGCCCGGCCGCATGAAGGCCAGCCAGCGGTCGGGCGCGATCCGCATATGCAGCGTGGCTTCGACCTGCGCTGCCGCTTCGCCGCGCCGCCTGATGCCTTTCAATTGCGCCGGAATAACCTTGGTGTCGTTGAAGACCAGCACGTCTCCGGCCCGCAGCAAAGACGGCAACTCGCGCACCGTGCGGTCCTCAAGCCCCTCGCCCGGCCTGACCACCAGCATCTTGGCGCTGTCGCGCGGCTCCGCCGGGCGCAACGCGATGCGATCGTCGGGCAAGTCGAAGTCGAAGAGGTCGACGCGCATCAGTAGAGCCGGACGAGCAGCGCTCCGGCCAAGAGCAGCACCGCGCCGGCGACGCGGCCGAGCGAAATTTCGCGCACCGCGACGCCGAGGAAGCCGACGCGGTCGATCAGCATGCCGGCCAAGAGCTGGCCGGCAACCAGGAACGCCATCAGCGCGGCAGCACCGATGCGCGGCGTGAGGATTGTCGACAGCGTGACGTAGAAGCCGCCGAGCATGCCGCCGGCGACGAACAGCCAGGGCGCCGGCGCCTTCCAGTCGAGCGAAATCCCTTGCAGCTTGACCGCCGCGACGGAGATGATGCCGAGCACGATGGCGCCCGACAGGAAGGAGAACGCCGCGGCGGCGACCGGGAGCCCCAGGCCGCGCGCCAGCTGCGAGTTGATCGGCGCCTGAATGGCGATGAAGGCGCCGGACAGGATGCCGAGCAGCGACCAGACTGCGCCCATCATCGTCGTTTCGCCTTACTTGACGTCGGCCGCGACCTTCAGCGACACGATCTTGTCGGGATCCTGCACTGGCTCGCCGCGCTTGATCTTGTCGACATTGTCCATGCCTTCGATGACCTGGCCCCAGACCGTGTACTGGCGGTTGAGGAAGGCGGCATCGTCGAAGCAGATGAAGAATTGCGAATTGGCGGAGTTCGGGTTCTGCGAGCGTGCCATCGAGCAGGTGCCGCGGCCATGATTGGCGTTGGAGAACTCGGCCTTCAGGTCCGGCTTGTCGGAACCACCCATGCCCGCGCGGGAAGGCGCAAACGAAGGCTTCGAGGAATTGCCGAACTTCACGTCGCCCGTCTGCGCCATGAAACCTTCGATGACGCGGTGGAAGACCACGCCGTCATAAGCGCCTTCGCGCGCCAGTTCCTTGATGCGGGCAACGTGGCCGGGGGCCAAATCGGGGAAAAGTTCGATGACGACCTTGCCCTTGGTCGTTTCCAGGATGAGCGCGTTCTCGCGGTCCTTGATCTCAGCCATGTCAGATATCCTTTTGATAATAGAGATTTATTTGTCGGCGGCGATGCGCACCTTGATCATCCGGTCGGGGTTGGCGACCGTCCCGTTGTCCGCCTCGTCGCCCTTCTGGATGTGATCCACCAGCGGCATGCCGCTGACGACGTTGCCGACAATGGTGTACTGGCCATCGAGCGGCGGCGCCGGCGCGAACATGATGAAAAACTGCGAATTGGCGGAATCTGGATCCTGCGAGCGGGCCATGCCGACCACACCGCGCTTGTAGTGCTCGGTCTGCGAAAACTCGGCCGGCAGGTCGGGAAGATCGGAGCCGCCGGTGCCGACAGCCTGGGGATTGAAGCCCTTTTCCATGTTGCCGAACTTCACGTCGCCGGTCTGCGCCATGAAACCGTCGATGACGCGGTGGAAGGCGACATTGTTGTAGGCGCCCTGGCGCACCAGCTTCTTGATCTGCGCGACATGCTTTGGCGCGAGGTCCGGCCTCAACGCGATGGTCACATCGCCGTCTTTCAGCGTGATGATCATCGTCTTCTCAGGATCGGCGGCGAAGGCCGAAACCGAAGCGGTCACAAGACCGGCAAGCACAATGAGGAACGAGGCGAGCTTCTTCAGCTGCATAACTATCTCCGGGATCTTATTTCGCGAATTTGGCTGTGAGCGCACCGGCCACGGCCGCCGGCACGAAGGGGCGGATGTCGCCTCCCATCGAGGCTATCTGGCGGACAAGTGTGGCGGTAATGGTTCGCACCGAGGGGCTGGCGGGCAGGAAAACCGTCTGCAATTCCGGCGCCATGGTCTCGTTCATGCCGGCCATCTGCATCTCGTAGTCGAGGTCGGTGCCGTCGCGCAGGCCGCGGATCATGATCGAGGCGCCCTCTCTCCTGGCGGCGTCGATGACCAGCCCGTCGAAGGCGACAACCCTGATGCGGGCGCCGTCGCTACCGAATTCGGCCTTGGTCGCGATTTCGATCAACTTCACCCGTTCCTCGAAGGAAAACAACGGCTTCTTACCGGGATGAATGCCGATCGCCGCATAAACGACGTCGGCCACGGCCAGCGACGCCTTGAGCACATCGAGATGGCCGTTGGTCAGCGGATCGAAGGAGCCGGCATAAAGAGCGATACGTTCGGTCATGGCAGGTGCTTCTAGCGAGCCTCTCGGGCAAACGCAAATGCGCAGGTGAACCTTTTGGCCGCCATGAACGACAGATGAACGGGCCGCTCACGAAGAATTCAACGGCGACCATGTAAGTGGTTTCACAGACGGTGAAACCAAATCGGACCAAAATCGTTGTTGAAGCAGGAGAACACGCACATGCTGATCTACATGCTCGCCGCCGCAATGACCGTCGTAATGCTGATTGCCACCGCCTTCGGGCTGCATCAGGAAGCCGAGCGCGTCCGCGTCAAGACCAAGCGCTTCGAAGGCTCCGGCGTCCGCAAGCCCTTTCGCCACTACTGAATTCACTGGAATATTTGACCACGCCGGCCCATCGGGCCGGCGTTTCCATGTCAAAACCTATTCGGCGTTGTCCGGAGCGGCGTCGCCAGCACCCACATCCGGGCCGGCCCCAATGTCGCCCTCGGCCTCTTCTTCATCCGATTGCGGTTCTGAAATCCGCTCCACCGAAACGACCTTCTCGCCCTCGGCCGTATTGAAGATGGTGACGCCCTTGGTGGCGCGGCTGGCGAAACGGATGCCGTTGACCGGCACGCGAATGACGGTGCCGCCATCGGAGACCAGCATGATCTGGTCGTCATTGCCGACCGGGAAGGTCGCCACCAGCCTACCGATCTCGGCCACCTTCGACACGTCGGTGGCACGGATGCCTTTGCCGCCGCGCCCGGTCACCCGGAAATCGTAGGAAGACGACCGCTTGCCGTAACCATATTCGGTCACCGTCAGGACGTACTGCTCGTGTGCCTTGAGCTTCTCGTAGTCCGCGTCGGAAAGCTCCGCCTCCTCGCCCACCTCTTCATTGGTCAGTGCGATCTCTTCCTCTTCGCCGGCGGCGATGCCGGCGGCAAGCCGCCGTTCGGCCGCCGCGCGCTTGAGATAGGCGGCGCGCACGGCCGGCGATGCATCGACG
The DNA here is from genome assembly GCF_056404235.1 of Mesorhizobium sp. P2_E10. Classification (NCBI taxonomy): domain Bacteria; kingdom Pseudomonadati; phylum Pseudomonadota; class Alphaproteobacteria; order Hyphomicrobiales; family Phyllobacteriaceae; genus Mesorhizobium; species Mesorhizobium sp. P2_E10. The sequence goes on along the minus strand of NZ_JBFUEK010000002.1, from coordinate 853,610 downwards.
CTCTCGATCACCGCCATGGAAATCACCCTGTCGGTGTCGGCCATGGCTATACCGCGCACACCGACCGAATTGCGGCTCTGGAAGACGCGCACGTCGCCTACGGAGAAGCGGATGCACTGGCCCGAACTTGCGGTCAAAAGCACGTCGTCATTGTCGGTGCAGGTCTCGACGCCGAGGATTTCGTCGCCTTCCTCCTCCAGCTTCATGGCGATCTTGCCGTTGCGGTTGACCTGGACGAAGTCGGACAGCTTGTTGCGGCGCACGGTGCCGCGCGTGGTGGCGAACATCACGTCGAGCTCGCCCCAGCTGGTCTCATCCTCGGGCAGCGGCATGATCGTGGTGATGCGCTCGCCCTGCTCCAGCGGCAGCATGTTGATCAGCGCCTTGCCGCGTGACTGCGGATTGCCGATCGGCAGCCGCCAGACCTTTTCCTTGTAGACGATGCCGCGCGAGGAGAAGAACAGCACCGGCGTGTGCGTGTTGGCGACGAACAGCCGGGTGACGAAATCCTCTTCCTTGGTCGACATGCCGGAGCGGCCCTTGCCGCCGCGGCGCTGCGCCCGGTAGAGCGACAGCGGCACGCGCTTGATGTAGCCGGAATGGCTCACCGTCACGACCATGTCCTCGCGCTGGATCAGGTCCTCGTCTTCCATGTCGGCGCCGCCGTCGGTGAGCTCGGTGCGGCGTGGCGTGCCGAACTCGTCGCGCACCGCGGTCAGCTCGTCCTTGACGATCTGCTGGATGCGGGCGCGGGACGACAAAATGTCGAGATAATCAATGATTTCCGCGCCGATCGTGTTCAATTCGTCGGCGATTTCATCGCGGCCAAGCGCGGTCAGGCGCTGCAGGCGCAGTTCGAGGATGGCGCGGGCCTGTTCCTCGGACAGGTTGTAGGTGCCGTCCTCGTTGATGCGATGACGCGGATCGTCGATCAACAGGATCAGCGACTCGACGTCGCCGGAGGGCCAGCGCCGCTCCATCAACTGTTCGCGCGCCGTCTGCGGATCGGACGCGGTGCGGATCAGCTTGATCACTTCGTCGATGTTGGCGACGGCGATGGCCAGACCGACCAGCACATGGGCGCGGTCGCGTGCCTTGCGCAACAGGAATTTGGTGCGCCGGCTGATCACCTCTTCGCGGAAGCCGACGAACGCCTTCAGCATGTCGGTCAGCGTCATTACTTCCGGCTTGCCGCCGTTCAGCGCCACCATGTTGGCGCCAAAGGAGGTCTGCAGCGGCGTGAAGCGGTAGAGCTGGTTGAGGATGACGTCGGCTACGGCGTCGCGCTTCAGTTCGATGACGACGCGGTAGCCCTGGCGATCGCTCTCGTCGCGGATGTCGGAAATGCCCTCGATGCGCTTGTCGCGCACCAACTCGGCCATTTTCTCGATCATCGACGACTTGTTCACCTGGTAGGGAACCTCGGTGATGATGATCGATTCACGGTCGTTGCCGCGCTGTTCGACATTGACCTTGCCGCGCATGACGATGGAACCGCGGCCGGTCGAATAGGCGCTGTAGATGCCGGAGCGGCCGAGCACGATGCCGCCTGTGGGAAAATCCGGCCCCGGGATGATCTCCATCAGCGCCGGCAGGTCGATCGCCGGGTTGTCGATGATGGCGATGGCGCCGTTGCAGACTTCGGCGAGATTGTGCGGCGGAATGTTGGTGGCCATGCCGACGGCAATGCCGCCGGAACCGTTGACCAGGAGGTTCGGGAAGCGAGCCGGCAGCACCTTCGGTTCGGTGTCGGAGGCATCATAGGTGTCCTGGAAATCGACAGTTTCCTTGTCGATGTCTTCCAGCAGCTCGTGTGCGACCTTGGTCAGTCGCGATTCGGTGTAGCGCATCGCCGCCGGCGGATCGCCGTCGATGGAGCCGAAATTGCCCTGCCCGTCGATCAGCGGCACGCGCAGCGACCAGTCCTGCGCCATGCGCACCAAGGCGTCATAGATGGAGGCGTCGCCGTGCGGATGGTATTTACCCATCACGTCGGCAACCGGGCGGGCCGACTTCACATATTTGCGGTTCCAGTGGTAGCCGCTCTCATGGGCGGCGTAGAGAATGCGGCGATGCACCGGTTTCAGGCCGTCGCGCACGTCCGGCAGCGCACGGCTGACGATCACGCTCATGGCGTAATCGAGATAGGAGCGCTGCATCTCCTCGATGATGGATATCGGCTCGATGCCGGTGGGGCCGCCGTCGGCGCCGCGCGGTGTCTTCTGGTCGGTCAAATCTAGGTCACAATCTAATCAGGAATCACTTGCCGCTTATATAGGAAGCAGGATCGAAACTCCAACGTCTGCAGCACTTTTCCAGTGTCAATTTTGGTGGTAATTTCAAAAGGATACCACTGATTGCGACGATATGGCCAAAGCGCATTTCGCCGCCGCCAGGGCAAAAGCCTGCCATGGACCGTTTTCCTCGAGCGAAAGCCACGAGCGCGATGAATTGGACCCCGTGGCTGCCCTTGCGAGCGTTGAGCGGTTGGACGCCGAGAGATCTCAACGGCGATCTGGTCACGGGCATTACGCTGGCCGCAATCGCCATCCCAGAGCAGATGGCCACGGCTCGTCTCGGCGGTTTTGCACCCGAAATCGGCTTCTTCACCTTTGTCGCCGGTTCGGTGGCATTCGCGCTGTTCGGCGCCAACCGTCATTTGTCGGCCGGTGCGGATTCGACCATCACGCCTTTGTTTGCCGGCGGCCTCGCTTTGCTCGCCACATCTGGTTCCACGCATTATCTGGCGCTGGCGGCCATGCTGGCGCTGATGGTTGGGCTGATCGTAACGCTCAGCGGCATCTTTCGCCTCGGCTGGGTTGCTGATCTTTTGTCGGTGCCGGTCACCACGGGTTTTCTGGCCGGCATAGCCGTCCATATCGTCGTTTCGCAACTGCCCGGACTGCTTGGTCTGCCGCCCGAGAGCGGTGAAACCTTGCGGCGCATCGGTGCGATCGCCGGCGATCTCCATCTCACCAATCCCTGGAGCCTGGCGCTCGGCCTCGGTGTGTTCGCGATCGTGTTCTGCGCGGAACGCATCAGCGCCCGTATACCGGGCGCCTTGATCGGCATGTTGCTGGCCACTGCGGCGGTTGCCGCCTTCGACCTAAAGGATCGTGGCGTCGAGGTGCTCGGCGCCTTGCCGAACGGCCTGCCGCGGGCGAGCGTGCCGCTGGTCAGCCTTGACGATGCGCAAACGCTGTTTCCGCTGGCGTTACTGATCGCCATCGTCGTCATGGTGCAGACGGCGGCCACGTCCCGCTCCTTCGTCGGTGAAGCCCCCGACATCAACCGCGATTTTGTCGGCGTCGGCGCCGGCAGCATCGCGTCGGGCCTGTTCGGTGCCTTTGCGGTCAATGCCAGCCCGCCGCGCACGGCCATCGTCGCGCAGACCGGCGGCCGCTCGCAACTGTCAGGCCTGACTGCCGCGGCCATCGTGCTGGCGCTCGGCGCCTTTGGCGGTGGCTTGCTCGCCGATGTTCCGCAAGCAGCACTGGCCGGCGTTCTGATGTTTGTCGCCCAGCACATTCTGCGCTGGAAGGTTTTTGCTGCTGTCTACAGGCAGGCATCGATCGAATTCGCGCTGATCCTCATCACCATGGCTGCCATCGTCGTGCTGCCCATCCAGACCGGCGTCGCAATCGGCATCGGCCTGTCGCTGCTGCATGGCATCTGGAGCGCTACGCGCACGCAGCCGATCGAGCTGGAACAGGTTCCGGGTACTTCGGTGTGGTGGCCGCCGGGCACGCCAGGCGCGGGCGAGCAACTGTCCGGCGTGCTGGTCGCGGCGTTTCAGGCGCCGCTGTCCTTCGTCAACGCCGACCGCTTCAAGCGCGGCCTTAACGATCTGATCGACGCCAGAAGCGAAAGCGTGAAGCTGGTCGTGCTGGAAGCCAGTAACATCGTCGAGATCGACTACACCGCCGCCCAGTCCTTGATCGAAACCATCACCCATTGCCGCAAGACGGGCGCGATCTTTGCCATAGCGCGACTGGAATCGCTGCGCGCCCAGTCGGCGCTGGCGCGGTTCGGCATTGCCGAACTCGTCGGCCCGCAGCGGATTTTTCACAGCGTCGATGACGCCATCAGGACGCTAGGTCCAGACAAGCAGCCGCAAGCAAAATGACCACTGAGGGCCTGTGCTGCGTCAACGGGCAGCAGCCCGGGCGCGATAGGTACCGGGCGCCTCACCCATCACCTTGCGGAAACGGCGGTTGAAGGTCGAGAGATCATTGAACCCGGCATCAAAGGCGATCGCCGAGATCGCCTCATCCGAGGTACGCAACCGTACCGCTGCCCGGTGCAGCCGGGTTCTCAGCAGGAATTGATAGGGCGTCATCCCGGCCACCTGCCGGAACGTCCTCAGGAAATGATACGGGCTGGTGGCTGTTTCGTCGGCAAGCCCGGCAAGCGAAATCGGCCCATCGACATCGAGTTCGATGCGCCGCACGGCTTCAGCGACCCGTTTCTGGTCGCGGCGGCTGGGCGCCCGGCCAGCTTGTGCAGCGCCGGAAGCAGCAGCCACAGCGGCGCCGGCAATGCGCAGACCAAGCTCCTCGAACGCTTCCAGATCGGCCGTTTCGCGCGCGGCTTCCGCCTCGGCCAGCAGCGAAGCGAGCGCCGGCAGAGGCGGCAGGCGCGGCATCTCGAAGGTCAGCGTTTTCGCGCCCGGCACGTCGGCGGCGATCCGGTCCATATAGGCCGGAGAAAAATGGAAGGAGAGGCAGCGATCGCCGGCGCCATGCTCGTGGCCGCATTCGTAGCACGAGCCGGGGTTGCCGAGCAGAATGGCGCCCGGCGCCAGCATCGCGGTGCCTTGGCGCGTGCGGTAGCGAAACGTGCCGCTGTTCACCGCGGCGACACAGAAGTTCCGGTGCTCTTCCTCGAACGGCCTGTCGGCGGCGCCGGCGGTGCAGACCACGTCCGCCACGTGCCAGCCTCGTCCCGATGTCAGGGTTTGCGTGCTCGATGTCATGGCCCGAACTATAGCAATTTTTCCCAAGCCCAGAACCCTGCCCGGGCCTAACGTCTGCAGACTCCTGACAGCACGAAGGCAGCAACCATGACAGATCCAACCTCCTTTAGCGAAGCCTTGCACAACGACGGACCCAACCCCGGCCTGTCTGAAAAGCTGGACCTTTACGGGCGCTTCGTCGGCGCCTGGGTATTCGATGCCACACGCCATCTCGAGGACGGCACGGTTCTCACCGGGCGCGGCGAGGTGCATTTCGGCTGGGTTCTCGAAGGCCGGGCGATCCAGGATGTGTGGATCTTGCCCGCGTGGGATGCCGGTCCCTCGCCATCGCTCGGCAAATGGACCTTTTATGGCACGACATTGCGCGTCTACGATCCCGGCGTCGATGCCTGGCACATTTTCTGGAGCGATCCGCGCAACCAGTATTACAGCCGCCAGCTTGGCCGTGCCGAGGGCGATAGCATCGCCCAGCAAGGCGTCGACGGCCCCGGCTCTTCGGTGCGCTGGAGCTTTTCCCGGATTACCGAGAATTCCTTCCGTTGGCTGGGCGAACGGTCGCATGACGACGGCGCGACATGGCGGCTCGAAGTCGAGTTTCTGGCGCGCCGCACGGCCTGAGCCTGACGACCCAACCAATTGTAACAATGGAGAAAACGATGCTCGACCATGTCTCGATCGGTGTCCGCGACGCTAACGCCTCGAAGCGCTTCTACGACGCTGCACTAAAACCGCTTGGCTATACCTGCCTCAGCCAGTCGCCGGGCTCATTGGGCTACGGCACTGAGGCGGTGGCGCTCTGGGTGAACGAAGCCCCGCGTCCGGTTGCGGCCGATATGGAGTCCGGCCTGCATTTCTGCTTTGCCGCGTCGACGCGCAGCAGCGTCGATGCCTTCCATGCCGGCGCCTTGCGTGAAGGCGGAAGCGACAATGGCGCACCCGGCCTGCGCGCCTCCTATGGCGACAACTACTACGCCGCCTTTGTCGTCGACCCCGATGGCTACCGCATCGAGGCCTATTGCGGCGCGGCTGGCTAGTCGGCCGAATTCCCTCGGTTCAAACGGTTTCCTCTGACCCTGCTTTGCTCTACCAATGCAAGGGTTCGGGCGTCGCCCGGCGGGAGGGGCCAGAAATGCCGAGCTTCGACAGCCTGTTCAATGCCTTCGTCACCATTCTGGTGACCATCGACCCGCCCGGCCTGGCACCGCTTTTCCTCGCGGTGACGCGCGGCATGAACCGCGAGGAGCGCCAGCAGGTTTCGATCCGCGCCTCGATCATGGGTTTCCTTGTCATGGCGCTGTTTGCGGTTGCCGGCGCCTCGATCCTGTCGGTGTTCGGCATCACGCTGCCGGCCTTCCGCGTCGCGGGTGGTTTTCTGCTGTTCTTCATCGCCTTCGAAATGGTGTTCGAGCGCCGGCAGGACCGCAAGGAGAAGATCGGCGACGTCGCCATCACCAAGGACATGATCCACAACATCGCCGCCTTCCCGCTGGCGATCCCGCTGATCGCCGGTCCGGGTGCGATTTCAGCGACGGTCCTGCTCTCCGGCTCGTTTCAGGGTCTTGCCGCGCAGGCAGCCTTGGTTGGTATCATCTTTGTCTGCCTTGCCATCACCTATCTGGTGTTCGTGCTGTCCGAGCGCATCGACCGCATTCTCGGCCACACCGGCCGCTCGATCCTGACGCGGCTGCTCGGCGTCATCCTGGCGGCGCTTGCCGTGCAGTTCGTGGCGGATGGCATCAAGGCGCTGATGGCGGGATAGCGGCAACCCCTACTGCCTACTGCCTACTGCCTACTGCCTACTGCTTACTGCCCCGCCGTATCAACGACTTCGAAGTCGTGGGTGATTGCGGCGGACTTGGCCAGCATCGCCGAGGCCGAGCAGTATTTTTCGATCGACAGGTTGATCGCCCGTTTCACCTTGTCATGCGAGAGCGCCCGGCCCTTGACGACGAAATGCATGTGGATGCGGGTGAACACTTTTGGCTCGGTTTCCGCCCGATCGGCATCGAGTTCGACGACGCAGTCCTCGATCGCCTCGCGGCCCTTTTCGAGGATGTGGACGACGTCATAGGCCGAGCAGCCGCCGGTGCCGATCAGCACCAGTTCCATCGGGCTCGGCCCCGGCGTGTTGCCTTCCGGTCCAAACGCGGTTCCTAGCACCAGCTTGTGGCCGCTGCCGGACTCGCCGACGAAGGTGCGCTCCTCGACCCATTTGACCCGTGCCTTCACCTGATACGTCCTTCCCTGCAATTCCTTGGTTGTCCTCGCAGCGGTCATGCGACAAAGCAAAGCCCCGAAAATCCATGAAAGACTTTCGGGGCACTATGTGTGGCTTCACCACATGGCGTTCGCGTTCAGGACCGTGTTGTGCTCAGAACGGGATTTCGTCGTCCAGTTCACGCGACGAACCGCCGCCACCGCCGCTCTTGGCGCCGCCGCCACCACGGCTAAAGCTCTCGCCCGGACCGGACTGGCCGAAATCGGAACCACGGGCAGCGCCACCGCCGGCGCCGGAATAGCCGCCGACCTGACCGCCCTCGCCTTGCCCGCGTGCGTCGAGCATCTGCAGCTCGCCGCGGAATTTCTGCAGCACGACTTCCGTCGTGTACTTATCGTTACCGGTCTGGTCCTGCCATTTGCGCGTCTGCAGCTGGCCCTCGACATAGACCTTCATACCCTTCTTCAAATACTGCTCAGCCACCTTGGCGAGCTGGTCGTTGAAGATGACGACGTTGTGCCACTCGGTCTTTTCCTTGCGCTCGCCGGAATTCTTGTCGCGCCAGCTTTCCGAGGTGGCGATGCGGATGTTGACGACCGGTTCGCCCGAATTCAAACGACGGATTTCAGGGTCCGCCCCGAGGTTGCCCACCAGAATGACCTTGTTGACGCTACCCGCCATGATACTTCTCCGCGCTCATCCGAAACCAAATTTTTGCCGCCGCACCTTACAGGCTACGGACAATCCCCGCCTGCTGTGGCTGCCTTTACCCACAAGGTTTTTGTTCTTTTTTTGTTCTATTCTTGTCGGCCCCGGCTGTCAAGAATGTCAGCAAGAGGTAGGGTGTGCGCATGAAATTGCGACTATGCCGGGATCGAAAGGCGGTGGCGAATGAAAGTCATTGCGCATCTGGATCAGCCGCGAGAGCAGTGGCGAGCGGGCGTGGAGACCCGCATGCAAGTTTCCGCCGGCAACGGAGCGAGCGAGCTTTGCCTGTTCGAACAATGGGTTCAGCCAGGCGTCGGGGCTCCGACACATCGGCATCCGGCCGAGGAAGTGCTCACCGTCATCGCCGGAACCGCCGACATGTGGATCGACGAAGACTGCGTGACGCTGACTGCCGGACAGTCACTCCTCATTCCCGCAGAGAGAAAACACGGTTTTAGAAACGTCGGAGCCAAGACGCTTCACATCCATGCCGTGCTGGCGTCACCGATCTTCGAGGCGACGTTCGAGGGATCGCCTGACACGGTGAGGCGCTGGCTTCCAGCGGCGCCGTAAATCACCGCTTGCCAAATCAATAAGTATCGACTTATGCTTTGGTCATGATCGAAGCAGAGATTTTTCGCGCGCTGGCTGACCCGACGCGACGCGCCGTCTACGAACGGCTCGCCGCCGGCGAACTGAGCGTATCGGAACTGCGCAGCGGCATGAGCGTGTCGCAGCCGGCGGTGTCGCAGCATCTGGCGGTGCTGCGCGGCGCCGGCCTCGTGGTCGAGCGGCGGGCCGGCCGCAACGCCTATTATCGCGCCGACCCGCAAGGGCTTGGCCCCCTGCTCGGCTGGATCGAACGCTATCGGGCGTTCTGGCCCGAGCGCATCGAAAAGCTCAAGGCGGTTTTGAAGGACATGGACCAGTGACGGACGAACAACACGCGGAAGCAGAAGACACGATCGCGTTCGAGTGCGAGCTTGCCGAACCGCCAGAAAAGGTGTGGCGGGCGTTGACGGTGCCGGAGCTGCTCGCGGCCTGGATGATGCCCAACGACATCAAGCCTGAAATCGGCAGCCGCTTCGCCTTTGCCGGGCCGGATGCGCCGATCGACTGCGAAATCCTCGACGCCGAACCCGGGCGGCTGTTGCGCTATTCCTGGCGGGAACGAGCCGAGCCAGGCGATGCCGCGCGCCAGGACGCATTGGACAGCATCGTTACTTTCACGCTCGACCGTACGGTTTCCGGCGGTACGCATCTGCGCATCGTCCACGATGGGTTTGCCAGAACAGCAATGCCTGTGGTTGCCATGGCCGGCGGCAGTTGCCGGTTTTCGCTCAACACATACAAACCCAAACAACCTATCGCCGCGAACGCGACGCGCCTTCGGCTGCGCGCGGCCTGAGCTGGAAAAAATAAACGGAGACAAAAGATGAGCGGCCTTGCCAATCTGGTGCCGATGGTGATCGAGCAATCGAGCCGCGGCGAACGCGCCTTCGACATCTTTTCACGGCTGCTGCGCGAGCGCATCATCTTCATCAACGGGCCGATCGAAGATGGCATGTCGGCACTGGTCTGCGCGCAGCTTCTGTCATTGGAATCGGACAATCCCGACAAGGAGATTTCGCTCTACATCAACTCGCCCGGCGGCGTGGTGACCAGCGGCTTCGCCATCTACGACACGATGCAATATGTCAGTTGCCCGGTGTCGACCGTGTGCATGGGCTTTGCCGCGTCGATGGCGTCGTTCCTGCTGATGGCGGGCACGCCGGGACGGCGCATCGCGCTGCCCAATGCCAGCATCCTGCTGCACCAGCCGCTGGGCGGTTTCCAGGGCCAGGCCTCCGATATCCAGCTGCATGCCGAAAACATCCTGCGAACCAAGCGGCGGATGGCCGGCCTCTACGCCAGCCATTGCGGCCGTCCCCTGGAAGAGGTCGAACGCACGCTCGACCGCGACCATTTCATGACTGCCGAGGAGGCCAAGGCATGGGGTATCGTCGACCATGTCTTTGATACCCGCAAACAGGCGGCATAGAGCGGCGGCACCGGAGAACGGAAATTCGGACCGGCCGCCCCCCAGGGCAATTTTGGCGTCGCCGGTCTGGTCTCGCCTTCATCGCAGCACTATGGTCTTGCGATGCATTTCCGCCTGAACAGACTGATCATCGCCATTGCTGTCACCGCCGCGGCCTCCAGCGCGGCTCTCGCCGGGGACAGCACGACCTCGTCGTCGAAAGGCGCCCTGCCCGGCGTAACCAGCGACTATCGCATCGCCAAGCCTGCACCGCAGCCGGAACCCGACGACACGCTACCCGCCAGCGATAACGGCACGTTCAAAATCGGCGATACCGATGTCAGGATTTCCGGCAGCATCATCGTCGATGTCGGCGTCGGAAAGACCGGGCTCCCGCGTCATTGACATCGCTCCGGCCGGGGACTTCGTCGGAGCACGTGAAGGCTTGGAAGAGTGCAGCACTCACCACCGCCTATAAAAGCAGCCCCGCCGTTGCTTCCGCAAACGGTCGGGGCTTTTTTTGGATTCCAGATCCAACCTGCCGGTAGGGTTATACCGACCTTGATTTCGGATGCTTCGCGGCATTCAGCCGACGATCCGACTAGCAGTCTCTGATTTTCGTGGGGGACGGCAGGTCACGGTTTGTCGGGTGGAATTAAAGCACTAGAACGACAAGTGTCCGCTTACACGCACAACGTGAACTCTAAGGCTTTGAATCAACCCTGGCACTTATGCCTGCCGCGGCTCCAGCCATAAATGGAGCCTCAATGGACTATCCGGTGGCGTCATGCTCCGCTCCTGTGTCCGTTGCGATTGTCGTCAATCCGAAGCACAAATCGCAATTACCTGCGGCGTCTCGCAGGCCGCCTTGGGGCGGCGAGGCCATCGAAAGACGGCCGGCTTCGTTGACCCTTTGGAGACTGCTCCCCCGATTCGGAGACGTCAACCTTGAATAGCCGATTACCGAAAAAAGTGATCGCCGGGAGGTTACGTGCAAGTCAGGTTTCTGCATAGCTTTGTCAGGAGCGTGTTCGGCCTTTGTTCTTTCCGCTTGCCCCTTCGCGCGAAAGACGGTTAAACGCTTTTGTCGAGAATTGTGGCGTCTCTCGACGTGGCGGCAAAAATACCTACATAGGGGATGGCCGGGAAAACCCCGCCGATCCCACTGACACCAGATCTGAGGCGGCGACCGGCAATGGCCGACCATAAATATCTTTCCATTCGCGGGGCGCGCGAACACAATCTGAAGAATGTCGATCTCGACCTGCCGCGTGACAGCCTGATCGTCATGACCGGCCTGTCTGGGTCCGGCAAGTCGTCGCTCGCCTTCGATACCATCTATGCCGAGGGCCAGCGCCGCTATGTCGAGAGCCTGTCGGCCTACGCCCGGCAATTCCTCGAAATGATGCAGAAGCCTGACGTCGACCAGATCGACGGTCTGTCGCCGGCCATCTCCATCGAGCAGAAGACGACGTCGAAGAACCCGCGCTCCACGGTCGGCACCGTCACCGAAATCTACGATTATATGCGGCTTTTGTTCGCGCGCGTCGGTATCCCCTATTCGCCGGCCACCGGCCTGCCGATCGAGAGCCAGACGGTGTCGCAGATGGTCGACCGCGTGCTGGCGGTCGAGGAAGGCACGCGCCTGTTCATCCTGGCGCCGATGGTGCGCGGCCGCAAAGGCGAATACCGCAAGGAACTGCTGGAGCTGCAGAAGAAGGGCTTTCAGCGCGTCAAGGTCGACGGCGTTTTCTACGAGATATCAGATGTGCCGGCGCTCGACAAAAAATACAAGCACGACCTCGACGTCGTCGTCGACCGCATCGTCGTGCGCGGCGACCTGGCGACGCGGCTTGCCGATTCCATCGAAACCGCGCTGAAGCTGGCCGAAGGGCTGGCCGTGGCCGAATTCGCCGACCGGCCGCTCGACGCCAGCCAGACCGGCGAGGATTCGGTCAACAAGTCGAAGAACGAGACGCATGAGCGCATCCTGTTCTCGGAAAAATTCGCCTGCCCGGTGTCCGGCTTCACCATTCCGGAGATCGAGCCCAGGTTGTTCTCCTTCAACAACCCGTTCGGCGCCTGCCCGACCTGCGACGGTCTCGGCAGCCAGCGCGCCATCGACGCCAGCCTGATCGTGCCCGACGAGAACGTCTCGCTGCGCGACGGCGCCGTCAGCCCGTGGGCGAAGTCGACCTCGCCCTATTATTCACAAACGCTGGAAGCGCTGGGCAAGGCGTACGGCTTCAAGCTCGGCGACAAGTTCAAAGACATAAGCGAAGAGGCCAAGGAAGCCATCCTGCGCGGCACCGGCGAGCGCGAGGTCACTTTTCAGTATGATGACGGCCTGCGCTCCTACAAGACGACCAAGACGTTTGAAGGTGTCATCCCCAATCTCGAGCGGCGCTGGAAAGAGACCGAATCCGCCTGGATGCGCGAGGAGATCGAGCGCTTCATGTCGGCCACGCCGTGCCCGGTCTGCAAGGGCTATCGGCTGAAGCCGGAATCGCTGGCGGTGAAGATCGCGGGAAAGCACATCGGCGAGGTCACCGAGCTGTCGATCCGCAGCGCCGACCGCTGGTTCACCGACCTGCCGCCACATCTCAACGACCAGCAGAACGAGATCGCGGTGCGCGTGCTCAAGGAGATCCGCGAGCGGCTGCGCTTCCTCAACGATGTCGGGCTCGACTATCTGACGCTGTCGCGCAATTCCGGCACGCTGTCGGGCGGCGAGAGCCAGCGCATTCGCCTGGCGTCGCAGATCGGCTCCGGCCTGACCGGCGTGCTCTATGTGCTGGACGAGCCGTCGATCGGCCTGCACCAGCGCGATAATGCGCGCCTGCTCGACACGCTGAAGCATCTGCGCGACATCGGCAACACGGTGATCGTCGTCGAGCATGACGAGGACGCCATCCTGCATGCCGACTACGTCGTCGACATGGGACCGGCCGCCGGCATCCATGGCGGCGAGATCATCGCCCAGGGCACGCCGCAGCAGGTGATGGCCAATCCCAATTCGATCACCGGCAAATATCTGTCGGGCGCGCTCGAAGTGGCGACGCCTGGCGTACGGCGCGAGCCGAAGAAGAACCGGCGCCTGAAGATCGTCGGCGCGCGCGGCAACAATCTGAAGAACGTCACGGCCGAGATCCCGTTGGGCACCTTTACCGCCGTCACCGGCGTGTCGGGCGGCGGCAAGTCCACCTTCCTGATCGAGACGCTGTTCAAGGCGGCGTCGCGCCGCATCATGGGCTCGCGCGAGCATCCGGCCGAGCATGACCGCATCGAGGGTCTCGAATTCCTGGACAAGGTCATCGACATCGACCAGTCGCCGATCGGGCGCACGCCACGCTCCAACCCGGCCACCTATACCGGGGCTTTCACGCCGATCCGCGACTGGTTCGCCGGCCTGCCGGAAGCCAAGGCGCGCGGCTATCAGCCGGGGCGTTTTTCGTTCAACGTCAAGGGCGGCCGCTGCGAGGCCTGCCAGGGCGACGGTGTCATCAAGATCGAGATGCACTTTTTGCCCGACGTCTACGTCACCTGCGACGTCTGCCATGGCAAGCGCTACAACCGCGAGACGCTCGATGTCGTGTTCAAGGGCAAGTCGATCGCCGGCGTGCTCGACATGACGGTCGAGGAAGGCGTCGATTTCTTCGCCGCCGTGCCCGGCGTGCGCGACAAGCTGGAGACGCTGAAGCAGGTTGGCCTCGGCTATATCCATATCGGCCAGCAGGCGACGACGCTGTCGGGCGGTGAAGCGCAGCGCATCAAGCTGGCCAAGGAACTGTCGCGCAAGGCGACCGGCAAGACGCTCTACATCCTCGACGAGCCGACCACCGGCCTGCATTTCCACGACGTCGCCAAGCTTTTGGAAGTGCTGCACGAACTGGTCGACCAGGGCAACACGGTGGTGGTTATCGAGCACAATCTCGAAGTGATAAAAACCGCCGACTGGGTCCTCGACCTCGGCCCCGAGGGCGGCGACGGCGGGGGCGAACTGGTTGCCCAAGGCACGCCGGAAGCGATCGTACGCGAAAAGCGCAGCTACACCGGCCAGTTCCTCAAGGAACTGCTGGAGCGGCGCCCCGGAGGCAAACGCGAAGCGGCGGAGTGATGGTCCGACCGTTCGGCGCCTGGAGAGCTTTTGAATGACACTCCGAAGAGCGCTTGCCGGTGATCTCCAAGCTATCGTCTCGCTGACCGAAGCGGCCTATGCGCCCTATACCCCCTTGTTCGGCGCGCCGCCGATGCCGGTCACCGAGGATTATGAACCGCGCATCGAGCGTGGTGAAGTCTGGTTGCTGGAGAGTGGCTCCGAGCTGGCCGGGCTGATCGTCATCGAGCGGCATCCCGATCATGCGATGATCTTCAGCGTCGCCGTCTCCCCTGCCTTCCAGGGCAGAAAGCTCGGCATAGCGCTGCTCAACTTCGCCGAAGAGCAGGCGCGACTATGGGGCTTGCCGGAGGTGCGGCTCTACACCAATTCGAGGATGGAGCGGAACATCGCGCTCTACACTGCCTATGGCTTTCACGAGACGGGTCGCCGGTCCAATCCATACCGGCCAGGATGGACGCTGGTCGACATGGCGAAAGCCTTGGACGCCTGATCTTTTTCAGCATTTGGGAGGACGACAATGAGCAGTCAGGGAAAAATCCGCGCCGGCATGGGCGGCTGGACTTTTGAGCCTTGGGACACGTCGTTCTATCCGGACAAGCTCTCCAAGGCCAAGCAGCTGAACTACGCCAGCCGGCAGGTGCCGAGCATCGAGGTCAACGGCACCTATTATTCCAGCTTCAAGGAACCGACCTTCGTCAAATGGGCCAGCGAGGCGCCGGACGGTTTCGTCTATTCCCTGAAGGGCAACCGCTTCGTCACCAACCGTCGCGTGCTCGGCGAGGCCGGTGAATCGATGATGCGCTTTCTCGGATCGGGCGTGACGGCGCTTGGCGAAAAGCTCGGACCGATCCTGTGGCAGTTCGCGCCGACGAAAAAGTTCGATCCGGACGATTTCGAAGCCTTTTTGAAACTGTTGCCGGAAAAGCAGGATGGCGTGGCGCTGCGCCATGCGGTCGAGGTGCGCAACGACAGCTTCATCGTGCCGGAATTCGCGGCCCTGGTGCGCAAATACAAGGTGTCGATCGTCTACGCCGACCATGCCAGATATCCTGCAATCGCCGACGTCACCGGCGATTTCGTCTACGCGCGGCTGCAGACCGGCAGCGACGACAATCCCGATTGCTATACGCCGAAAGGTCTCGACGAATGGGCAGCGCGGGTAAAGATCTGGGCGCAGGGCAAGGTCCCGGCCGACCTGCCGCGCGCCGATCCCGCGACCGAAGCGCCGGTCAAACCGCGCGACGTGTTCGTCTACTTCATCACCGAGGGCAAGGTGCGCGCGCCATTCGGCGCCATGGCGCTGATGAAGCGCGTCGGCTAGATTTCGGCCTGCCCGCAACCGCAGGCAGGCCGATGCTTCATTTCCCTACAGTGGACTCCAAACCGGCGACGATCTCACGCCGCCAGGACGATCTCATTGTAGGCATCGAGATCGACGTAAAAAACCTTGGTGATCTCGCCGATCAATTCGTCGCGGTCGTAGCCTTGCGACCTTAGAATGTTGATGGCGGTAATGATGTCGACGCGCTCCGTGAGCCGTCGCTTCTGGTAGTCTTCGACGAAACGTTCCATCGGCTGTTCTCCTGGCCTGAATGCTCAAACGCGTTGAACACAAAACAGGTCGCAGGAGGGAAGCTAGGTGTGCTTGCTTGTGTGGAACTTGCCGGCTTGACCCGCGCATTCCCCTCGATCTGCGACAAACCAGACTGAAACGGAAGCGGCCGACTCACCAAGGCCAAGCAAAGACTAGCACGCAATATTCGGCGTGCCAGAGGCGCCCATCACTTCGTCATCCTTGGGCGTAGTGAACGCGAAGCGGAGCGAAGACCCAAGGATCCATGCCGTGACTTCGACGCGTCACCAACGGTGCAGAATCTGGAAATGGATGGGGCTTCGGAGAACGGGTTTATTCTGCGCCGCTACACTCTTCGGCAGATGTCATGGCATGGACCCTGGGGTCTGCGCCGCGTCGCTGCGCTCCTTGCTTCGCCCCAGGATGACGACGTGATGGAGGGCTCCGGCTAATCTCCAAGGTTGCGATTCGCCACAGAGGAGAACCGCCACGCTCTCTGAGCTACACCGTCAGAAATTTCCGGACGTCGGCCCGGTCAAGATCTTGCGCCGGGCCAGTATGGACGATGAGGCCGCGGTCCATGATATTGACCTCGTCGGCGAGTTCGCGACAGAAATCGAGATACTGTTCGACCAGCAGCACGGCGATGCCCGCCTGGTCGCGCAGATAGCGAATGGCGCGGCCGATATCCTTGATGATCGACGGCTGGATGCCTTCGGTGGGTTCGTCGAGCACCAAAAGCTTCGGCCGCATCACCAGCGCCCTGCCGATGGCAAGCTGCTGCTGCTGGCCGCCGGAGAGGTCGCCGCCGCGACGGCCGAGCATCTGCTTCAGCACCGGAAACAGCTCGAAGACATGGGCAGGAATGTTGCGGTCGGCCCGCTTCAGCGGCGCAAAGCCTGATTCGAGGTTTTCGCGCACCGTGAGCAGCGGAAAGATCTCCCTGCCCTGCGGTACGAATGCGATGCCCGACCGGGCGCGGTCATACGCCGCGCTCCGGTCGAGCGCCTTCCCCTCGAAGGCAACACTTCCGCTCGTCAGCCGGTGGTGGCCGACGATCGATCTCATCAAACTGGTTTTGCCGACGCCGTTGCGGCCGAGCACGCAGGTGATCTTGCCAGCGCCGGCTTTGAGCGACACGCCGCGCAGCGCCTGGGCGGCGCCGTAGTGCAGCGTGGCATTGGAGACTTCGAGCATGTCAGCGCCTTTTCCAGAACCTGAGGAACGACAGATCGAAGCGATGGAATTGAACCCGCCAGACCATGCTCATCTCCCCAGATAGACTTCGACGACGCGCTCGTCGGCCGAAACGAAATCGAGCGTGCCTTCGGATAGCACCGAGCCTTCATGCAGGCAGGTGACCTTGACGCCGAGCTCGCGAACGAAATGCATGTCATGCTCGACAACGATGACCGAATGGTCGCGCGCGATGTCCTTGAGCAGGCGAGCGGTTTCCGCGGTCTCGGCGTCGGTCATGCCGGCGACCGGCTCATCGACCAGAAGCAGTTTTGGATCCTGCGCCAAGAGCATGCCGATCTCGAGCCATTGCTTTTGGCCGTGGCTCAGATTTGCCGCCAGTTCGCTGCGCTTGTCGCCGAGCCTGGTGATGCCGAGGATGTCGTCGATCTGCCGCGCCTCGGCCGCCGAGCGGCGATGGAACAGCGCCGGGAAGATCGAACGCGGGCCTTTCAGCGCCAGCATCAGGTTTTCCTCGATCGTGTGGCTTTCGAATACGGTCGGCTTCTGGAATTTGCGACCGATGCCCATCATGGCGATCTCGGCTTCGTCATGCTTGGTCAGGTCGACCTGGCCGTCGAAGAAGACCTCGCCCTCATCAGGCCGCGTCTTGCCGGTGACGATGTCCATCATCGTCGTCTTGCCGGCGCCATTGGGACCGATGATGGCGCGCATCTCGCCCTTGTCGAGCACCAGCGACAGATTGTTGATGGCGCGAAATCCGTCGAAGGAGACCGAGACGCCGTCGAGATAGAGGATCGTGTTCGACTTGGACATGATCGCTCACTCCGCCGGCTGCGGTTCGGGACTGGACGTGGACCAGTCGCCGGGCTTTGTCGCCGCGCTGCGAACGATCTTTGCCGGCGGTGGACCATCAGCATCGGTGCCGGCTTCCTCGGCGATCGAGGCCGCGCGCATCGCCCTGGCGTTGCCGCGCCAGCTGTCCCACATGCCGATGATGCCCTTGGGCAGGAAGAGCGTGACAGCGACAAACAGCCCGCCCAGCGCAAACAGCCAGAATTCCGGCAGCACGCCGGTGAACCAGGATTTGCCGGCATTGACCAGCAGCGCGCCGATGATCGGTCCGACGATGGTGCCGCGCCCGCCAACGG
The DNA here is from genome assembly GCF_056404235.1 of Mesorhizobium sp. P2_E10. Taxonomy (NCBI): domain Bacteria; kingdom Pseudomonadati; phylum Pseudomonadota; class Alphaproteobacteria; order Hyphomicrobiales; family Phyllobacteriaceae; genus Mesorhizobium; species Mesorhizobium sp. P2_E10. Next base: position 835,648 of record NZ_JBFUEK010000002.1, on the reverse strand, counting down.
CGGCCCAGACGACGACCTCGATCGAATTGGACGGCTCGAACTCGCCCGGATTGATAATGCCGACCTGCGGCACGTAAAGCGCGCCGGCGATGCCGGCCATCACCGCCGACACGGTGAAGGCAAACAGTTTGACGTTCTCCGCCCGCCAGCCGAGAAAACGGGTACGGCTCTCGGCGTCGCGCACCGCCATCAGCAGCTTGCCGTATTTGGAACCGACGATTGCCCAGGTGAGGTAGACGGCGAGTGCCAGCGTCACCGCGCTGGCGGCAAACAGCGCCGAGCGTGTCGCGTCGGCCTGCACGTTGAAGCCGAGAATATCCTTGAAATCGGTCAGGCCGTTGTTGCCGCCGAACCCCATGTCGTTGCGGAAGAAGGCGAGCAGCAGCGCGTAGGTCATCGCCTGGGTGATGATCGAGAGATAGACGCCTGTCACACGGCTGCGGAAGGCGAACCAGCCGAAGACGAAGGCGAGCAGGCCGGGCACGGCCAGCACCATGATGGCGGCAAACCAGAAATGGTCGAAACCGGTCCAGAACCACGGCAGTGCCTTGTAGTTCAGGAACACCATGAAGTCCGGCAGGACAGGGTTGCCATAGACGCCGCGCGAGCCGATCTGGCGCATCAGATACATGCCCATCGCATAGCCGCCGAGAGCAAAGAAGGCGCCGTGGCCGAGCGAGAGAATGCCGCAATAGCCCCAGACGAGGTCGAGCGCCAAAGCCAACAGCGCGTAGCAAAGATACTTGCCGGTGAGCGCGACGATGTAGGGCGGGATGTAGAACGCGCTCGTCGGAGAGATGGCCAGATTGAGCAGCGGCACGATGATGGCGACTGCCAGCAGAATGAGAATCGTAATGGCGACGCGGCGGTCGGCGCCAGCGGCGAAGAAGCGTCCGGTGATCATACTTCCACCGCCCTGCCCTTGAGCGCGAACAGGCCGCGCGGGCGCTTCTGGATGAACAGGATGATGAGGACGAGGACAACGATCTTGCCGAGCACGGCGCCGGCATAGGGTTCGAGGACCTTGTTGACGATGCCGAGCGAGAAGGCGCCGACCAGCGTGCCCCAGAGATTGCCGACGCCGCCGAAGACGACGACCATGAAGCTGTCGATGATGTAGCCGCGGCCGAGATTGGGCGAGACGTTGTCGATCTGGCTGAGCGCGACGCCGGCGATGCCGGCAATGCCGGAACCCAATGCAAAAGTCAGCGCATCGACCCACGGCGTCCTGATGCCCATGGAGGCGGCCATGCGGCGATTTGCGGTGACGGCGCGCATCTGCAGACCCCAGGGCGTGCGCTTCATGACATAGAGCAGCACGCCGAAGACGCAGAGCGCGAAGACCAGGATCCACAGACGGTTCCAGGTCACGGCCAGCTGGCCGATGGAGAAGGAGCCGGACATCCAGGACGGATTGCCGACCTCCTGGTTGGTCGGGCCAAAAATGGTGCGCACCGCCTGCTGCAGGATCAGCGACACACCCCATGTCGCCAGCAGCGTTTCCAGCGGCCGACCGTAGAGGAAACGGATGACGCCGCGCTCGATGATGAGCCCGACTAAAGCCGCGACGAGGAAAGCCAGCGGCAGCGCGATGACCAGCGACCAGTCGAACAGGTCGGGGAAGGAATTGCGGATCACCTCCTGCACGACAAAGGTGGTGTAGGCGCCGAGCATGACCATCTCGCCATGCGCCATGTTGATCACGCCCATGACGCCGAAGGTGATGGCAAGGCCTATTGCCGCGAGCAGCAGCACCGAGCCCAGCGATATGCCGTACCAGATGTTCTGGCCAGCATCCCAGAATGCCAGCGTCGAGTTGATGTTTGCCATCGCTGCCGTCGCCGCTTCCTTGACCGCGCCTTCGGAGTTGGCCTCGACGGAGGTGAGCAGGGACAGTGCGTCGCGATCGTCGCGGGCGCCGATGAGAGCGATGGCCGCCAGCTTGTCGGCCTCCGGGCGGTCGGAAACCAGAATGGACGCCGCGCGGGCCTGTTCGAACAAGGCCTTCACGCTGGCGACGGTTTCGCCAGCGATCGCGGCATCGAGCGGCTCGATGTTGGCGGCATCGGGCGTCTTGAACATGGTGTCGGCGGCGGCGATGCGCACTGCCGGATCCTTGGCGCGCAGCGTCAGCGTGCCCAGCGCATCGCGGATGACGCGGCGCAGCGTGTTGTTGACCTTGATCTTGGTGAGATCGGCCTTGGCCGCCTCAGCGGATTTTTCACCGCTCAGCGGGTCGAGCAGCTCGACGCTGTCGCCGGCCTCCTTGCCGACAAAGACCAGGGAATCGGCTTTGCGGATGTAAAGATTGCCGTCGCCAAGCGCGGCCAGCGGACGTTCGACCAGGGGATCGCCGGTTGCCGCAAGCTCATGCACCACAGCTTCGGTGGCCGAGAAATTCGAGGCGGTGGCGAATTGGGCGATGATGGCGCGAAGATCGGCTTCGGCTGCGTTTGACGGCAACAGACTTGCCATCAGGAACGCCAGCATGAGGCCGAGATTGCGCAACAGGATCATCCGTTCAGATACTCGTTGTGAGCTGAAAATTCGGGCGTCCGGGCGGGCTGGAGCCACCCGGACGCTTCGCAGTGCCGATCGTGGATACGTCCACGATCGGTCAGGCCCGGGAGGGATCAGTTTGTGCCCTTGCCGCCGCACTTGCCGGTGGCAACATTGAAGTTGCCGCAAGACAGAGGCGCGCGCCAATCGGAGATCAGGTCCTTGGAGTCGGGCAGGTAATCGGACCATTCATCGCCCATGACCAGACCGGGCGTCTGCGAAACGGTCTCGAACTGGCCGTCGGCCTGGATTTCGCCGATCAGCACCGGCTTGGTGATGTGATGGTTCGGCATCATGGTCGAATAGCCACCGGTCAAATTGGGCACGGAGACACCGATCATGGCGTCGATGACCTTGTCCGGATCGGTGGTGCCGGCCTTCTCGACGGCCTTCACCCACATGTTGAAGCCGATATAGTGAGCTTCCATCGGGTCGTTGGTGGTGCGCTTGTCGTTCTTGATGAACTTGTGCCAGTCGGCGATGAACTTCTTGTTTTCGGGCGTATCGACGCTCTCAAAGTAGTTCCAGGCGGCGAGATGGCCGACCAACGGCGCGGTGTCGAGACCGGCAAGCTCTTCCTCGCCGACCGAGAAGGCCATGACCGGGATGTCCTCGGCCTTGATGCCCTGGTTGCCGAGCTCCTTGTAGAACGGCACGTTGGCGTCACCATTGACGGTCGAGACGACGGCGGTCTTCTTGCCGGCCGAACCGAACTTCTTGATCGCCGAGACTTCGGTCTGCCAGTCGGAGAAGCCGAACGGCGTGTAGTTGACCATGATGTCCTCGGCGGCAACGCCCTTGGCCTTCAGATAGGCCTCGAGGATCTTGTTGGTGGTGCGCGGATAGACATAGTCGGTGCCTTCCAGCACCCAGCGCTTCACCGAGCCGCCGTCTTCGCTCATCAGATAGTCGACGGCCGGGATGGCCTGCTGGTTCGGCGCAGCACCGGTGTAGAACACGTTGCGCTCGCTTTCCTCGCCCTCATACTGGACGGGGTAGAACAGGATGTTGTCGAGTTCGGAGAACACCGGCAGCACGGACTTGCGCGACACGGACGTCCAGCAGCCGAACACGGCAGCGACCTTGTCCTTGGAGATCAGCTCGCGCGCCTTTTCGGCGAACAGCGGCCAGTTGGAAGCCGGATCGACGACGACCGCCTCGAGCTTCTTGCCGAGCAGGCCGCCCTTTGCGTTCTGCTCGTCGATGAGCATCAGCATCGCGTCCTTCAGCGTCGTCTCCGAAATCGCCATGGTCCCCGACAGCGAATGGAGAATACCGACCTTGATGGTGTCGTCAGCCGCCTTGGCCGGAGCGGACATCAAAAGCCCCGCCGCCACCACGCTTGCCGAAAACATCTTTGTTATTGTCGAGAAATTACCCCTCATATTACAGACTCCCAAGCTGGTTGATGGTACCGCAACAGACCATGCAACGGCTGTGCCAACCGCTGGAGCAACGTCGACAACCACGGAAATTTCCAATATTATCAGATGGTTATTATGTTAGCCGTCGAATATACATTGACAACGAACAGCGCTGGTTAAAAATTGATTGAGAAAAAATTACGCACCCCTGCCTAATTTTCACCCAAATCTCCTATCTGCCTAAATTTTGATCTGCTGTGCGTCAGTGGACCGCTGTCGACGACCGTTGCGGCATTGCCGGAAAATAGGGCAAGGTCGATCCTCAAACGAGCGACGCCATGGCCTCCAGGATTTCTTGTGTTTTCAGCATCGTGCTGATGCTTGCGGCGACCGGCACTGCGCGTGCCGACTTCACCGACGGCAAGCTGCCGGATGGGACCTATCATTGCGAGGTCTATCTGCTTGGCATGTTCCTCAGCCTCGGCGACATCACCATCAAGGGCAATGTCTACAGCGGCCCGGTGACGTTCGGGACCGCCCAGCAGGGCTACAACTACCAGATGGATGCAAACGGCGTCGTGACCTGGCTCGGCCCCTTAGGCGGCTACACCGCGGGCGGCAACAGCCTGTCGCTGACGCAAGCGACACTGGACGGCACCCCATCCTTCGACATCATCATGCGACAGCAGGACGGCGCCTTTACCGCTTCGACCTGCACCAGGCGTTGAGCGGCGGCCGCGGGTCGCTTGTTTCTGATGCTCGGCTAAATTAGGAAGCGTCAGCGACTTCGAGCGCCAGCCGGGTCATATCGGTGAACAGCGCCTGGCGTTCGGAATAGTCGGTTTGCTCGCCGGTCACGACATTGTCGACGACGGTCAGCAGCGACAGGGCGCGAGCGCCGAAATGCGCGGCGATGCCATAGAGGGCGCTGGTTTCCATATCCACGGCGAGCGCGCCAAGGGCCTGGCCTTCGGCGAAGCGGGTGCGCCCCTCGGGATGATAGAATATGTCGCTGCCGATCGTCAGCCCGGCAGAGTGTTCAATGCCGAGTGCCCCGGCCCGGGCCAATGCATGGGCGAGCAACGCGGGATCAGGCCCTGCGGCGGCGTCATAGAGCCCAAAGGCCTGACCGCTCATGCCGCTTTCCGCGCGCACCGATTGCGAGATCACCAGGCTGCGCAGTTTCACGCTATCGGTCAGGCCACCACAGGTGCCGGTGCGGATCAGCGTTTTGACGCCATAGAAATCCAGCAATTCATGCACGTAGATCAGGAATGACGGGACACCGATGCCCGTAGCCTGGATGCTGACAGGTTGGCCGCGAAACAGACCGGTGAAGCCCAGCGCGCCCCTGCGACGGTTGACGCAGCGCGGCGCCTCGAGAAATGTCTCAGCCATCCATTCGGCGCGTTGCGGATCGCCCGGCAACAGCACCGTTTCCGCATAATCGCCCTTGTCGGCCTCATTGTGTGGCGTCACGGCATCTTCCCCAAATCCTGCCGCGTTTGTCATCACAATCATGGCAGGCTGGCGTCGATGCGCAAGCGGCGATTGCGAAGCTCCAGTCGCCGGACCTCACTGGTTATGAACGGACGGCTCGTTACCCGGCGCCGGCACGTGTAAACGGCATGGCACGGGCGTCTGTGCGCTTGTTCACATTCGGGCGACGCACTTCATGCGGGGCGCTCTAAATCAGGACTCCAGCACGTCCTTGACGATGGTGGCCAATTGCTTGAGCGAAAAGGGCTTTGGCAGGAAGCCGAACTGCGCGTCCGCAGGCAGGTTCCTGGCAAACGCGTCCTCGGCATAGCCGGACACGAAGATGAACTTGATGTCCGGCTGCCGCTTGCGCAATTCGCCAAGCAGCGTCGGCCCATCCATCTCCGGCATGACCACGTCGGAAACGACGATGTCGACCTTGCCGCCAAGTGCTTCGAACACTTCCAGCGCCTCGACGCCCGAGGACGCCTCGTGCACGGTATAGCCGCGCGACGTGAGCGCCCGCATGCCGCCCATGCGCACGGCATCCTCGTCCTCGACAAGCAGCACCGTGGCCGATCCTGAGAGATCCTTGGCCGCATCGGCGATTTTCGCGGGTGCCACCGGCGCGTCAGCGGGATCGCCCGCCTTTCTCACTTCGGCAATGTGGCGCGGCAGGAAGATGCGGAACGTCGAGCCCTTGCCGACTTCGGAATCGCAGAAGATGAAGCCGCCGGTCTGCTTGATGATGCCGTAGACCATCGACAGGCCGAGGCCGGTGCCCTTACCGACCTCCTTGGTGGTGAAGAACGGCTCGAATATCTTCTTCAGGATATCCGGCGCGATGCCGCTGCCGGTATCCTCGACCTCGACCACCACGTAGTCGGCCGGAGTGAGTTCGCGGTAGGAGAATGTCTTGCACTCCGCTTCGGTGACGTTGCGGGTGCGCACGGTGAGGTCGCCGCCGGCCGGCATCGCATCGCGCGCGTTGACGGCCAGATTGACCACCACCTGCTCGAATTGGCCGATGTCGACCTTGACCGGCCACAGGTCGCGGCCATGATCGACCTTCAGCTTGATGTCGTTGCCAACCAGGCGCGCAAGCAGCATCCTTAGATCGGCGAGCACGTCGGTCAGGTTGAGTACCTCCGGCCGCAATGTCTGCTTGCGCGAGAAGGCCAGCAGCTGCCGCACCAGCGAAGCCGCCCGGTTGGCGTTCTGCTTGATGTTCATGATGTCGGGGAAGGACGGGTCCGACGGACGGTGATTGGTCAGCAAAAGGTCGGACGCCATGATGATGGCGGTCAGCACATTGTTGAAATCGTGCGCGATGCCGCCGGCAAGCTGGCCAACCGCCTGCATCTTCTGGCTTTGCGCCATCTGACCTTCGAGCGCCTTCTGCTCGGTGGTCTCGACGGCATAGACGATGGCGGATTCCTCGGCGCCCTCGCCGCCGGTGCTATCGGCAACCGCGTTGACGTAGAAGCGTATGTGGCGGTCTTCGTTGCCGGGCAGCAGCGTGTCGATCGGCTCGATGTCGGCTTGCCGCTGCCGGGCCTTTTCGAAGGCCGCGGCAAAGGCCGGCCGATCGCGCTCGTGGATCACCGTATCCAGCCGCACGCGGCGATCGACTGCGTCGCCGTCGACGACCGAGGAAAACAGCGACAGGAACGGCGCGTTGGTGCGCAGGATGCGGCCGCTCTTGTCGACCGCGGCAATCGCCATCGGCGTCGAGTTGAAGAAGCGGGTGAAACGGACCTCCGAGGCGCGAAGATCGGCGGAAGCGTCCTCGCCCTGCGTGCGGTTGAGCACGATGGTACGGGTCGGACCGTTCAACCCTTCGCGGCTGGCTGAAACACGGTGCATGAAGCGCACCGGCAGTGCCTCGCCCTTGGCTGTCGTCAGATCGAGATCGATGACGGCATTGCGGGTGGTGCCGGGATCGGCCTTGACCGAGCGGACCAGCGCCATGCCGTCGCCGGCAACGATCTCCGACAGTGTGACGGCGCCGGGCGTGAAGCTGGCCAGATCAACGCCCAGCCATTCGGCGAGCGTGGCGTTGATATAGGTGACGCGGCCTTCCTGGTCGGCGGAAAAGAAGCCAGCCGGCGCATGGTCGAGATGATCGATGGCCTTTTGCAGGTCGAGAAAGAAGCGCTCCTGCTCGGCCCGCTCCTGCGAGATGTCGGCAAGCTGCCAGGCGAGCAGAGGCAGCCGCTGGCCCGGAACACTGAAGGCACGGGCGCGGGCGCGATACCAGCGCGCGCCGGGTTCGGCGCCTGGGCGAATGGATTGCGCCAGCCGGAACTCGCCGTCGCCCGGCTGGCCGTCACGCAGGCCGGACGCCAGCCGGTAGATGGTCACCGAGGCCTCGGGAATGTCGGAAAGCAGCCCTTCGACCGTCTTCAGATCCGTCGCCGACGCGGCACCCGTCATGTCGGCATAGGCCCGGTTGGCGTAGACGACACGGCCCTTGGTGTCGGTGACGAGCAGGCCTTGCGACATCGAATCGACGAAGGCTTTCGACAGTTCGTCGCTGGTCGAGCGCGGCGCGATCTGAACGAAACCGATCGCGGTGGCGAACAGGAAGCCGACACCGATCATTGCCAGCACGCCAAGCATGCCCAGCAGGAAGGGGTCGCCAAGACGCTCGCGGAACAGCCCAAAAACGATCGCAGCCCCGGTCAGGACGACGATGAAGACGACGAGCCGGGCAACCGCGCCCGGCCTTGTGTTCTGGTCGACGATAGGTACCGGATAGAAATCGCCGCGCGTTTCCTTGGCCATGTGCCCCCTGCTCGTGAATTCCGGTGTCCGACACCTGGCCCGGTTGAATCACATTCTCCTAGTCCGGAAAAGGCCCCGACGGCAAATGTCCGTTAAAAATGGTGCCGTTGGGCTTACAGTGTTTCAAGCTGTTCACGACGCGTGAAACGCAACTTGCGGTCGCCTGCCGCAACGGTCTAGTGTCGCGTCACTTCGACAAGGCGATTTGGGGGCACCGATGCTGCAGATGCTGGATAGCGTGGCCGGTCCTGGATATGCCGCGGCAATCCTGTGGACGTTTGCCGCGCTTGTCCTGCTGGTCATCATCCTCGTCATCGTCAAGCTTGTCCGCAACCTGACTTTTGGAACATTCGTCGCCGGTGGCAGAAACCGCAAGACGCGGCTGGCGGTCATGGATGCCACCGCCGTCGACAGCCACCGCCGGCTGGTGCTGGTGCGGCGCGACGATATCGAACATCTGCTGCTGATCGGCGGCCCGACCGATGTCGTCGTCGAACGCGACATCCGACTGGCGGCGCCACGGCGCCCGGCCTTGACCGGAGATGGCGGCCAGCAACAGGCGCCGCGACCGCGCGCGCCGCAACCCGGCGCAGCACCTGCGAGGCAGGCGCCAGCACCGCAGCCGGTCAATGCGGCTCCAGCGCCCGTTAAACCCCGTCCGGTAACACCGGCGCCGAAACCGGCCGCGCCAAGCTATCAGCCCTCCAACATCACCCCGCTGCCTGCCTATGGCTCAGCCAACGCCAATGTCGTTCGCCATGCGCCGCCGCCGAGGCAAGATTCCATCGACGATACGCTGATGAAGGAGCTTGAGGTTTCGCTCGATGATCCGCGCGCCGCCAAGCCTGCGAGCAAGGCGGCAGCGAAGGCGCCGCCCTCACTCGACGACGAGATGACAAAACTTCTCGGCGAGCTCTCCAGCCAGAAACGATAAAGCGCAACGCGCTTTAAGTCTTTGTTTTTATGCATGTCGTTGTCCCAAAACCGGGACCACTTTTGGGCGACATGCATTAGCCGAGAGCCAAAAAAATGGCCGGGAAAACCGGCCATTTCTTACGAATTTTGCTCCAGCTGAACGCCTCAGTCGTCGCGATAGACTTTCTCGCGGCGCTCGTGGCGCTCCTGCGCCTCGATCGACAAGGTCGCGATCGGACGCGCGTCGAGCCGCTTCAGTGCGATCGGCTCGCCGGTTTCCTCGCAGTAGCCGTAAGTGCCTTCGTCGATGCGCTGCAGCGCGGAATCGATCTTGGAAATGAGTTTGCGCTGGCGATCGCGGGCGCGAAGCTCGATGGCGCGGTCGGTTTCCGAGGATGCCCGATCGGCAAGATCGGGGTGGTTGGCGTTTTCCTGCTGCAGGATTTCGAGAGTTTCGCGCGCTTCGCGCAAGATGTCGTTCTTCCAAGTGACGAGCTTCAGGCGAAAGTAGGATTTCTGCCGCTCATTCATAAACGGCTCGTCTTCGGAGGGTACGTAATCGGCGGTAACGATGTCGTTCATTCGACTCACCCAACAACCCCAAATTTTGCGCCTATATATTCGCCGTCCGACGCCTGCACAAGCGCAATCGGCCGCAGTCTCACGCAAATTTTAATGTTGGTGAACTGGCACCGGCAACAGCTTTTGCAGCAAGGGTGCGGCCAAATTCCCACATGATTCGTTGTGCTTGAGGGCGCCAGCCATTGTGCGCGAGACTTTCTCATGGCTAATCCTGCAATGTCATTGCTAGACTTTGCGGCGCCAATGAGGGTTCGGTGAGCAGACTTTATCTGTTGAGGCATGCGAAGGCCGGATGGGCGCTGCCCGGCGTGCGCGACTTCGATCGTCCACTCGACGCGTCCGGCATCGCCGACGCCGAGGTGATGGGGGCGGCCATGCGGACCCGCAACTACGTCCCCGACATCACGCTTTGCTCCAACGCCAGGCGAGCCCGCCAGACGCTGGAAGGCCTCGCCGGCCATACCGATACCGGCCGGGTGCTGTTTTTCGACACGCTCTACAGCGAAGACGCCGCCGGCTACCTCGGCATTATCCGCAAGAATGGCGGGCCGGGCTCGCTGCTGGTCATCGGCCACAATCCGATGACGGAAGATCTTGCCATGGCGGTTTCGGGCGACGGCGACGAGGCTGCGAGGGGAATGCTCAACCATGGTTTCCCGACTTCCGGTCTTGCCGTCGTGCGGTTCAACGGCAATCTTGCCGAAGCCGCGCAAGGCAGTGGCTATCTCGAGGCCTTCCTGACCCCCGCCGATCTCTGAGACCATTACAAAGCCCTGATGCAGAGCCTATATCGGAACTCACCGAGACCCCGAGAGAACCGATTTGGCATCATCGCTGACCACTTTCACCGACGAGGCGCGGATTGCACTGGATACGCTGTCCGGGCGCGCCGCCGGGCTCTTTTCTCCGTCGCTGCGGCTGGGGGTCACCGGCCTCTCCCGTGCAGGCAAGACGGTGTTCATCTCGGCCTTTGTCCACAATTTGATCCATGGCGGGCGCCTGCCGCTGTTCGAAGCGCAAAGGTCGGGGCGCATCGCCCGGGCTTTCCTCGAAGAGCAACCGGACGATGCCGTGCCGCGTTTCCAGTACGAGGATCACATCGCAGCCCTGGTCAACGACCGCGTCTGGCCGGACTCGACACGCGCCATTTCCGAGCTGCGGCTGACCATCGAATTCGAATCGGCTTCCGGCTGGGACCGTATGTTTTCCCGAGGAAAATTGTCGGTCGATATTGTCGACTATCCGGGCGAATGGCTGCTCGACCTGCCATTGCTCGGCAAATCCTTCGCCGATTTTTCGCGCGAAGCTTTCGAGATGGCGGCGCTGCCGGTGCGCGCCGATCTTTCGCAAGCATGGCGGGCGCTTGCCGCCACGATCGATCCCAATGCCGACGCCGACGAGATGACGGCACGTCGTCTCGCCGAGAGCTTTGCCGCCTATCTCAAAGCTTGCAAGCTCGACGAGCGGGCGCTTTCGACCCTGCCGCCAGGCCGCTTCCTGATGCCTGGCGACCTGGAGGGTTCGCCGGCGCTGACTTTTGCGCCCTTGCCGATCCGGAACGACCGGCGGCCGCGCTCGGGATCGCTGCAGGCGATGATGGAGCGGCGCTACGAGGCCTACAAGACGCATGTCGTCAAACCGTTCTTCCGCGAGCACATCACCCGCCTCGACCGCCAGATCGTGCTGATCGATGCCATGCAGGCCCTGAACGCCGGTCCCGGCGCGATGGCCGACCTGGAACGCGCCGTCACCGAAATCCTTTCCTGTTTTCGCCCCGGCCGGGGCGGCTTTCTCACCGACCTGTTTGCACGGCGCATCGACCGCATTTTGGTGGCCGCGACCAAGGCCGACCATCTGCATCACGAAAGCCACGACCGGTTGCAGGCGATCGTGCGGCGGCTTGCCGACCGCGCCGTGGCGCGGGCGAATTTCACCGGCGCAGATGTCGATGTGGTCGCCATGGCCGCCATGCGCGCGACAAGGGAAGGCACGGTCAAACAAGGCCGGGAAACACTGCCGGTGATCATCGGCACGCCGTTGAGCGGTGAAAGGATCAATGGCGAAACGTTTGATGGGAGAACCGAAACAGCTATATTTCCCGGTGACTTACCGGAGAAGATTGATGCCGTTTTCGACATTTCCGAACCAGACCATCGGCAGAACAATGACGACCCGGCGATCCGCTTCGTGCGCTTTCGCCCGCCAAAACTCGAACGCACGGCCGAAGGCGTGACGCTGTCGCTGCCGCATATCAGGCTTGACCGTGCCCTGCAGTTCCTGATCGGAGACCATCTGGCATGACCGCGCCCCGCAGACCGGCGGCATTCCGCATCGAGCCGGAGGCCGCAACCAGGCAAGAGGCGGCAAACCATCGCGCGCAAGTCGAGGTGGCGCCGGCGCGAAAGCCGCGCACGACGAAGACCGACATGGCTGTTGTCGTGCCGGCCGAGATCGACGTCTTCGACGAGCCCGATATCATTGCTGCCGAACCGCCGCCCGCCACCGCGCCGCGCAAGCGTTCGCTGCTCGCCAGCATCTTCTTCGGCGCGTTCGGCGTGCTTGTTTCGCTGGCTGTTGGTCTGTGGACCGACCAGTTGATTCGCGACCTGTTCGAGCGTGCGCAATGGCTGGGCTGGCTGGCCGCCGGAATGGCCACGGTCGCGGCACTGGCGCTTGTGATTATCCTTTTCCGCGAGTTTTTGGCGATTGCCCGCCTCGCCGAAGTCGAAAAGCTGCAGAAACGGGCGCTGGATGCTGTCGCGCGCGACGATCCGAAGGCCGCACGCTCAGTTGTCGACGAGCTTTCGGCCTTTGTCGCCGCCAAACCCGAAACCGCGGCCGGCCGGCGCTCGCTGGCCGAATTGCGCGGCGAGATCATTGACGGCGGCAATCTGGTGCGCCTGGCCGAGACCGAAATCCTCGGGCCGCTCGATATCAGGGCCAAGGTGATGATCCTCGAAGCGGCAAAGCGCGTATCGCTGGTGACGGCAGTCAGCCCTCGCGCAATCGTCGATGTCGCCTATGTCGTGTTCGAAGCCGGGCGCCTCATTCGCCGCCTGTCGGAGCTTTATGGCGGCCGGCCGGGCACGCTGGGCTTCTTCCGGCTGGCGCGCAGCGTTCTCGCCCATCTGGCGGTCACCGGCTCGATCGCCGTCGGCGACAGCTTTGTTCAACAAATCGTCGGGCACGGCCTTGCCGCCCGGCTTTCGGCGAAGCTTGGCGAAGGCGTCGTCAACGGCATGATGACGGCACGCATCGGCATAGCGGCGATGGAAACGGCGCGGCCCCTGCCCTTCATCGCCGGCAAGCGGCCAGGCATGGGCGATTTCCTGTCGGCGCTGACATCGTTTGCAACCAAAAAGGAAGAGGAAACACCTGTTCCCGGCAAGTGACGGTCATCAAGCATTAACCAATCTTGTTCATGGTCAGACGAGTTCCAACAACAGTCACTTTGTTGCCGGGTGTCGTCGATGAAAAGCGTAATTCTGTCCACCGTCCTGCCCCTGACGATCGCGGCTGCGGCACCTGTGGGCCTGGCGGGGAAGGCGTTTGCGGCAGAGCCCGACAAGCAGTTCTTTCACACGGTTGAAGGCCAATGGGTCGGCCCGGGTGAAATCGTCGCCGGCAAGTACAAGGGCACGAAATTCTCCTGCAATTTCACCGGCTCCACGCCTGACGGCGGAACCGGCATGACGCTCGATGGTGACTGTCGGGTCGGCGTGTTCACGCAGAAAATGTCGGCGACCGTCGAACGCAAGGGGCGCGACGGCTACAAGGGCAATTTTATGGGTGGCGCTGCCGGAACCGGCCTCGACATCATCGGCGGCAATGTGGTCGATGCCCGCAAGGTCGTCTTCACCATCAACCGCAACCAGCTGCGCGGGGTGATGCAGGCCCGCATCCCCGACGACAATTCGATGACGGTGACGATTGCAGTGCGCGTCGACAAGCAATTGGTGCCGGTTATCGGCATGAGCTTGAAGCGGATCGATGCCGTCGAAGTCGGTTCCATCGAGCCGAACTGAGAACCCGTCCTGAACGCAAAAAGGAGGCGGCAGCCAATGGCCACCGCCTCCTTTCAAAGCAAACAGATCAGCGCTTCGCTCAGCCCTTGATGGCGGCAAGCACGTCGTCATAGGCCTTGCAGGCCTCTGCCGCCGTGGTCGCGCCCGAATATTTGGTGGTGACCGCCTGGACCTTGGCGGTGAGATCGGCGGCCTTGGACGGATCCTTGGTGATCGCCTCCTGCAGAGCGGTCGTCACATCCTGAGCCTTCTTGGTCAGCATTTCCGTCGTGCACTCCGGCGCCTTCGAACAGGCCGAACCGGCAAGCGCCGCGATGCCAACGGCAACAAGCAAAAACTTCTTCATGTCAGTCATCTCCTCAGAAAGGCCGCGACTTGATCGTCACTGGTCCTCCAATGGCCGAAGCCGACTGTCCTTAGCGCCCGATTGTGGCAACACGCAACGCAACCGTCGCGTAAACTTGTGTAACGCGGCTGCAACATCGCGGCGGCCCCGGATTCAGGCCGCCCGTGTCAGTTGGGGCAGGGTTCAGCCACGAGGCTGCAGCAGCGCCAGCACGGCTGTCGATGCGGCAAGGATGGCGGTCAGCGTCAGGGGCGCCGTGGCACCGTAATTGTCCACGACGTAGCCGCCGACGACCGCGCCAATGGTGATGGCAATTTGGAAAGAGACGACCATCAGGCTGCCCGCTGCTTCCAGCGCATCAGGTGCCGCGCGGGACAGATTGGTCGGCAGCACCACCGGCCCCATGCCGAAGGCGAAGCCCCAAAGTGTAACGAATACGAAGGCAGCGCCAATTTGCACGCCCCAAAGCACCAATGCCAGCGCCGCAAACGCCATCAACACGGCGGTGACCACGAGAGCCACGCGGATATTGGCATCGGCCAAACGGCCGCCGGCAATATTGCCGACCACAGCGGCGATGCCAAATCCGAGCAGCGCGAGTGCAATCGGCCCGGTTGCAAGCAGCGTCACGTGTTCGAGGAAGGGGCGCACATAGACCGAACCGGCGAAATGTCCTGTCATCAGCAAGACAATGGCAAGCATGCCGAGTTGAATGCCACGCCGCCGCGTCAGCCGAAACACGTCTCCAAGACTATTGCTGGCGGTTGCTGGCAAGGTCGGCAGGCTGAGAAACTGCAGCAGCATGGCAACCACGGCTAGCCCCGCTGTCATCGCCATCGCGCTGCGCCATCCCAGCCAGTCGCTGATCAAGGCCCCCATCGACGGCGCGGCGATGGTGGCAAGCGAAACGCCGAGGGTGACGATAGCCATGCCCCGACCTGTCGCATTGGCGCCAACCAGCCTAGCCACGACGGCAACCGAAAGTGCCCAGAAAGCGCTGAGAGCAATTCCCAGCCCGGCTCGGCCTAGCAACAGCAGCCAGAAATTGGGCGCCAGCGCTGCAAGAATATTGGAAGCGACCGCCAGGGCCATGAGGCCGACCAGCACGGTCTTGCGGTTCAATCGGCCGATGAGAACATTGCTCAGCATGGCCGTCACGGCGCCGACCGAGGCGGTGGCGGTGACGACCTGCCCGGCTGTGCCCTCGCTGATGCCGAGATCGCGCGCCATTGGGGTCAACAGACCCGCCGGCAGGAACTCGGCCGACACTAGGGCAAAGCTGGTGGCCGCCAATGAAATGACCGCAAACCAGGTGGCTGCGTTCCATGCGGACGGCGCATCGGCGTCAAGGCCGATCGCGGCGTCTTCAAGCTGTAATGTTGTGTCAGTCACGGGAGGATCTCCAAAGGTTGGAGATCTTAGATAGGCGAGTCAGCCCGGATGATATGTACCTTAAAATCCGAAATTCATGTCCATTCGTCCGGGAATTGTGCGGCGCACAACGCCCGGCGAGACATTGGTGATGCGCTTGAACGCGCGAGCGAAGGATGCCTCGGAATCATAGCCCAAACGGGTAGCGACTTCGGCAACCGACATGCCGTTTTGCCCCAGCAATTCGCGGGCAAGCTGCATACGCAGGCGGGCGAGATAGTGTGCGGCACCCTCCCCCAAGACAGCGCTGAAACGCTCGGCGAAAATCGAGCGCGATTGGCCTGCCACACCGGCGAGGCTTCCCAGCGTCCAGTTATGGCCGGGGTCTCGGTGCATGGCTGCCAGGGCGCGGCCGATATGGGGGTCGCGAATGGCTGCGAGCCAACCGGTGGTCACGGCGCCATTGCAATTGACCCAGCAGCGGATGAGCCGGGCCGTCAGCAAGTCCGCCATACGCGACAGAATCGTGGCGCTGCCCATCTGCGGTTGTGCGGCCTCCACCGTCATGGCCGCCAGCAAAGGGCCGACGACAGGGTCATTGCCGGCCACGTCGCAACCCTTGATGATGGGCGGCATCAATGTGATCAATGGATTGAGCGCACAGGAGCCCAAGGCCATCGAGCCGCAGAAAAGGGTGCTTGTCGCGCCCGTTCCCTGCCTTACCACTTCGCAGACATTGCCCCCCAACTTGGTCACCTGGCACCCCTCGAGCGAGTCGCCCACCACGTCCGGCGCACTCGCCAGCCGATGGGCGACGCCTTGCGGCAGCAACACAAGATCGCCATCGCGCAACTCCTGCCAGCCTTGCGCTTCGGTATGAATCCAGCACGGACCCTGGCCGACAAAGTGAAACCGAAGCAGCTGTTGTTGCGGAAATTCTATGCTCCAGGGATGTCGGAGCTCGCAGCGGCCATAGTTGACACCGCTCAAGCGAAAGTCCCGCAGCACTTCGCTGAGTGCGTCCATCGGGATATGCGGCAGCGGCGACGGACGGGACGAATGGTCAAGCATTAATCAGATATAGATGCCGAACGTCCGGCAGGCAAGCGGTGACCGTTGTTCCACCAAGGGAATCGCTTCTAACGCACCCTACCCTTCCTGGCAGGCTTCTCGCCCTTGCCTCCCGCTCCAACTGCATGCAAGGAGTGCTGGGAGAGACAGGGACAAGAGGCATGGCAGCGGACGTATCGGGCAGCGATCTCATTCAGGTGGTGGCGCTGCTTGCCGCAGGCGTCGTTGCCGTACCGATCTTCAAACGCATGGGGCTGGGCTCTATCCTCGGCTATCTCGCAGCCGGCGTGGTCATCGGCCCGTTCGGCATCGGCATCTTCTCCGAATCGGAAGCCATTCTCCACGTCGCCGAACTCGGCGTGGTCATGTTCCTGTTCATTATCGGGCTGGAGATGCAGCCATCGCGGCTTTGGGGCCTGCGCCGGGAAATTTTTGGCCTGGGCGCGCTGCAGGTCGGCGTATGCGCGCTTCTGCTGACCAGCGTCGGACTGGCGGGCGGTTTTCCGATTGCCGTGTCCTTCGTCGCCGGGGCCGGCTTTGTGCTGACGTCGACGGCAATCGTCATGCAACTGCTCGAAGAACGCGGCGAAATGGCTTCACCAAAAGGCCAGCGCATCGTTTCCGTCCTGCTGCTCGAAGATCTGGCGATCGTGCCGCTGCTGGCGCTGATCGCCTTCCTGGCGCCGGGTGGCGCCGATATGAGCCTGACGCAACGGCTGACCGAGGTCGGCATTGGCCTTGCCGCGATTGTCGGGCTGGTGGTGGCCGGTCGCTATCTGCTCAATCCGTTCTTCCGCATACTGGCGGACGCCCGCGCTCGCGAAGTGATGACCGCGGCGGCCCTGCTGGTCGTGCTCGGTTCGGCGCTCGCCATGCAGCTCTCCGGCCTGTCGATGGCGATGGGCGCCTTCCTGGCGGGCGTGCTTTTGTCGGAATCGACCTTTCGCCACCAGCTGGAGGCTGACATCGAGCCGTTCCGCGGCATCCTGCTCGGCCTGTTCTTCCTTGCCGTCGGCATGTCGCTCGACCTGCATGTGGTGGTCGAGAACTGGCGCCTGGTCGCCATCTACGTCGTCGCCTACATGGTGATGAAGGCGCTCGGCATCTACATCGTCGCCCGCCTGCTCAAGACCGGTCACCGGGAAGCGCTCGAGCGCGCCGTGTTCATGGCGCAAGGTGGCGAATTCGCCTTCGTCCTCTATTCCGCAGCCGCGGCGGTCGGCATCATCGACAGCCGGGCCAATGCGACCCTGACTGCGATCGTCATCATCTCGATGGTGCTGACGCCGCTGGCAATCATCGCGCTCAAATATCTGACGCCGCGCGACGAGCAATCGCTCGAAGGCGTCGACATTGCCGACGGCCTCACCGGCAGTGTTCTGGTCATCGGCTTCGGCCGCTTCGGCCAGATCGCCAGCCAGCCGCTGCTGCTGCGCGGCATCGATGTGTCGATCATCGACAATGATGTCGAAATGATCCAGGCGGCCGCGGATTTCGGCTTCAAGGTCTACTATGGCGACGGCACGCGGCTGGACATTCTGCGTGCCGCCGGCGCCGGAAGGGCGCGCGCCGTGCTGATCTGCGTCGACAAGCCGGACGCCGCCGTGCGCATCGCGGAGCTGATCAAGGCGGAGTTTCCATTGCTGACGGTGCTGGCGCGCGCCTTCGATCGCGGAACCGCGCTGCAGCTCATTCGCGCCGGCGTCGACTTCCAGCTCCGCGAAACCTTCGAATCGGCGCTCATTTTCGGCGGTTCCACCCTGGAAGCGCTGGGTGTCGACCCCGAAGACGTCGCCGAGGTGATCGAGGATGTGCGGCGCCGCGATGCTGCCCGTTTCGAGATACAACTGGCTGAAGGCGTTCGCGCCGGCCGGCGCTTCCTGAAAGGCAACATCAACACGCCCATCCCGACGCCGCTTGCCCCGCCGCGCCGTCCCGGCCAGGCGCTCAACGAAGAGACGGCCGGCGTGCTGCACAAATCCGAGCCTGCGGGGGAGTAAGCCGATGACCGAACTGGATGAACGGGCGCTCGCCGTCACCAAATTCTGGCGTGAGGCCGGAGAAGATGCGTGGTTCGAGAAAAACGATGCCTTCGATACCGACTTTCGCGACCGGTTCCTTGACCTGCACTTCGCCGCCGCCCGGCGCGAATGCGACCACTGGTCGGACCATGCCGAGGGCTCACTGGCGCTGATGATCCTGCTCGACCAGTTTCCGCGAAACTGCTTTCGCGGCACCGGCCACATGTACGCCACCGATGCGTTGGCGCGGCATTTTGCGGGCAAGGCGATTGCCGCGGGCCAGGACCTGTTGCTCGACGAAGTGCTCCGCGTTTTTCTTTATTTGCCGTATGAGCATTCGGAACACCTCGCCGACCAGCTCAGGTCGGTGGAACTGACCACCGCCAAGGCCTCGGAATATCTGAAATATGCGGTCGAGCATCGCGACATCGTCCAGCGCTTCGGCCGCTTTCCGCATCGGAACAGGATGCTGGGCCGCGAGACGACGCCGGACGAACAGACGTTTTTGGACGGTGGTGGATTCTCAGGTTAATTGGGTAGACTCGGGTATTTGCCACATGGTTGAGCTGGCAGGGCGGAACTATACAGCCACAATTGGAAGCGATGTCCAACGCGACGGAATGTATCTGGAACTCGCCGACCAAGATGATCACATAGTGGGCGAGATTTTCTTCTCAGATGTCGATGGGAAGATGACAGTTATCTTATCTCAGCCTGAAGTGCCCGTGGAAGTGGTTGAATGGATGATTGCCACAGCCAAGGTCCGTCTTCCACCAACTGATGGTGCTGTCGGCCAACCATAGCAATCCGCTAAGCCAGCCACCACTTCTGGCCAGACGGCAGCCGCTCGATGCCCGAAATGTCGACGGCGCCCAGCCGCTCCGACACGCTGCGGCCGCCAACGGCTAGGCCAGGTGCGATTTCGGCCAGCGGCGCAAGCACGAAGGCGCGTTCCAGCATCCTGGGGTGCGGCACTTCGAGCCCGGTCTCATGGATGATGCGGTCTGCGAATACCAGGATGTCGATGTCGATCAGGCGCGGACCCCAGCGTTCCTCACGCACCCGCTTTAGTCGGCGCTCGGCGTCGAGGCAGAGATCGAGCAGCGCGCGCGGTGCCAGCGCCGTCGAAATTTCGGCCGCCGCATTCAAGAAATCCGGCTGGTCGAGCTTGCCCCAGGGCGGCGTGCGATAAAGCGAGGAGACGGCAACGACGCGCGTATCGCGATCGGCATCCAGCATGCGCAACGCCGAACCCATCGATTTCGCGGGGTCGCCGAGATTGCCACCGAGGCTGAGATAGACGGTGTTATTCGGGCCAGACAACGGTCACCTCGACATAATCGAGCACACCGGGTACCGGCGCATTCGGTTTGCGCACGGTGATCTCGGCCCTTTTTATCTGCGGAAACCGCGCTGTAAGCGCCCGGGCAACCTCCAGCGCCAGCGCCTCGATCAGAAAGCGCCGCTGTCCGGTGATGATCTTTTCGATCACCGCAAAGGCGATGCCATAGTTGACGGTGTCGTTGATGGAATCATCGACCAGTGCGCTGCCGGGGTCGACGGTAAGGGCGGCATCGACATAGAAGCGCTGGCCGAGCTTTTCCTCCTCGTCCAGCACGCCGTGCCGGGCAAAGAAGGCGCAATTCTTCATGCGGATGACATACATCGCTCAGCGTCCTGCCTGGCCTGTTTCGCGCGCCAGCATAGCATCGGCGACGGCCAGTGCGTCCACGTTGATTGCGACATCATGGACGCGAAACAGATCGGCGCCTTTCAGCCTCAGAATGACGCTGGTGGCTGCCGTGCCGGCGGCCCTGTCCATCGCATCGCGACCGGTAACGTTGCCGATAAAGCGCTTTCGCGATGTCCCCGCCATCAGCGGAAAGCCGAGCGCATTGAGTTCGGCAAACCGCGCCATCAGGTCGAGGTTCTCTTCCGCCGTCTCCTTGGCGAAACCGAAGCCGGCATCGAGCACGATATGCTCGTCGCCGGCGCCGTTGTGGCGGGCAATTTCCAATGATTTCCCGAGAAACAGAAACTGGTCGGCGATCACGTCGGGCAGCTTTTCGCGATTGCGCCCGGTGTGCATGATGACCAGCCCGGCGCCAGTATCTGCGGCGACGCGGGCGATGCCCGGTTCGCGCTGCAAGCCCCAGACATCGTTGACGATATGCGCGCCGGCAGCGACGGCAAGCCGGGCCGTCGCCTCACGATAGGTGTCGACCGAGATCAGGCCTTCGCCAAGTCCGGCGAGTGCCGCGATGACCGGCAGGATGCGGGCTTGCTCTTCCGCGGCGGTTACCGGCGATGCACCGGGACGGGTCGATTCGCCGCCGACGTCGATGACGGACGCCCCCTCCTCCAGCATGCGGCGTGCCTGAGTCAGCGCCTGATCGGGCGTGACGAACAGGCCGCCATCGGAAAAACTGTCCGGCGTGACGTTGAGGATGCCGACGACCACGGCCTTACCGCCAAGATCGAGATGGCGCCCGTGCGCCAGCTGCCATCGCCTTGTCGTCATTGTCCATCAACCATGTGTGATCTGCCCAAGATCAATTCCGTTGCGCCGGGAACGGCCGTAAAGCAAGGTGGCTGAAGAGGCAACATGATGAAACGACCCCTGCTGTGCGCCCTGATGCTCGCTTTGACCGCCTTGCCGGCGGGCGCGGCTAACCTGGTGAAGACATATAGCTACTTCGCCATTGGCGGCAGGACGCTCGAGGACATCGAGGCTCAGCTGTCGAAACACGGCCCCCAGGTAAAAAGCACCGGGACGCGGCATCCGGGCGCCACCCAGATGGCGTTCACCACCCGCATCAGCTACGCGCAAACCGCCAAATCCTGCGGGATTGCCGAGGCCTTTGTCACCGTCAAGGTCAAGGTGATCCTTCCCGAGTGGCGGCGTCCGCACAAAGCCGATCCGGATGTAAAGCTGTTCTGGGACACGCTGTCGGCCGACATCAAACGCCACGAGGAACGCCACGTCGAAATCGCCAAGAACCATGCCCGCGAACTCGAGAATGCGTTGAGGGCGGCCTATCCGCAGAAGAACTGCAATGCGGCCAAGGCAAAGGCCGCCGATATCACTGCCGCCATCCTTGCCAAGCACGATAAGGCTCAGGTGCAGTTCGATCGCATCGAAAGCGTCAATTTCGAAAGCCGCATCCTGCGGTTGCTGCGCTACCGCATCCAGCGCATCGAGAGTGGCCAGCTGCCACCCGCCTGAATTTCGCCAAGCAAAAGTGTAGCATCGACGGCAAGCCAATTTCGCCGAAGCGTAGTGCCAGTGCCGAAAAACTTTCGAGCCCCTGTCGAAATCGGCCTATACGGGACGACATAGTTGAGGTTGGCAAAGGCGCAACCTCCAGAGCACGAGACGCAATCATTCGACGCGGCAGACGCACCTCATCGGCCCAGCCAGCGGCCTTAGGAAGCGCACGCAAACACATGGACGACCCAGCATGGACCAGGCTGTCGACAAGCAAACGATGGTGGAAGCCGGCACGCCGCTCAGCGAAGGCGAGAAAAACGCCATCATCGCCGGCGTGTTGTTGTCGATGCTTTTGGCGGCACTTGACCAGACCATCGTCTCGCCGGCCATGCCGACAATCGGGCGGGCGCTCGGTCATGCCGAATATTTGCCATGGATCGTCACCGGCTATCTCTTGACCGCCACCGCCGTGGCGCCGCTCTACGGCAAGATTTCCGATGTCTACGGGCGGCGGCCGACCGTCTACGCGGCGATCCTGATCTTTCTCCTGGGATCGCTGGTCAGCGCCATGGCGCCGAACATGCTCGTCCTGGTCATCGGCCGGGCGATCCAGGGCGCCGGCGGCGGCGGGCTGTTTGCCCTGGCGCAGACAGTCATCGGCGACCTCGTGCCGCCGCGCGAGCGGGCGCGTTATGCCGCCTGGATCGCCGGCACATGGGCTGTCGCCAGCATCGCCGGTCCGCTGCTTGGCGGCACCTTTGCCGAACATTTGCACTGGTCGCTGATCTTCTGGATCAACATTCCGCTCGGCCTTGTGGCCATGGCGATCATCAACAAGCCGCTGAAGAAACTGCCGATCGCGGCAAAACATCATAGCATCGACGGTCTCGGCGCGGTGCTTCTGGTCGTGGCGACGGCGCTGCTGCTGCTGGCGTTGAACTGGGGCGGCAGCACCTATCCCTGGATGTCGCGCGAAATCCTCGGGCTCGTCGCCTGTTCGTCGGTTTTCTGGGCCGCCTTTGCGCTGCGGCTGCGGCGCGCGGCCGAACCGCTGATCTCGCTCGAAGTGCTTGGCAATCCGATTGTTCGGGCCGGCACGCTTTCGATGTTCATGCTGCAGGCCGCCAATATCGGGCTGGCGGTCTACCTGCCTGTCTATCTGCAATCGATCGTCGGTTTGTCGGTCAGCCAATCGGGCATCGCCATGCTCGGCTTGCTGCTCGGCACGGTGGCCGGCGCGACATTCAGCGGCCGCACGATCCCGCGCTTTACCCACTACAAGCGGATCGCCATGGTGGGGGTGACATTCGCCATACTGTGCCTGGGATTGCTCAGCCTCGTTGCCGAACATGCCCCGCTGGTGTTGGTCGAAGTGCTGACCATCTGCATCGGGCTGGGCTCGGGAACAACCTTTCCGGTGGTGACGGTCTCGGTCCAGAATGCCGTCGACCGCATGCATCTCGGTGTCGCCACCGGCGTGCTGACGTTCCTGCGTTCCCTCGGCAGCGCGCTCGGCGTCGCCATGCTCGGCGCCGTCGCCCTGGGCTACGGCTTGCCGCTTGCCGGCGAAGGCACGCCGGCCGCGGGACAGGTCATATCCGGATTGCCGTTCGTGATGATCTTTCTCGCCGCCGCAGCGACGCTGGTCCTGGCGCTGGTGATGCTCGCGCTGATGCCGGAAAAAGTGCTGCGCGGCAATGACGAGACCGCGGCTCCAATCCTGGCGGAGTAGGCTCTATCTGTTCGCACGATCTTGTCCGAAGACCGGAACCACTTTCGGCATCATGCTCCAGACTTCAATCGTGGACGCCGAGCTTTTTCTGCAGGCTGGTCGACGACGTAGTGTACTGGAACACGATGCGCTCGCAGGGGCTGATGATGCGCTTGGCGGCCTGCGCCATCAGCGCCACCTCATGGAAGCCCGACAGGATCAGCTTCAGCTTACCGGGATACCAGTTGATGTCGCCGACGGCAAAAATGCCTGATACCGAGGTCTGGAATTTCTCGGTATCGACCGGGATCAGGTTCTCGTGGAGATTGAGCCCCCATTCGGCGATCGGTCCCAGCTTCATCGTCAGGCCGAAGAACGGCAGCATGCGCGTGCAAGGCACTTCGACGTCGCCGTCAGGCCCCTTGATGATCGCCGAGGCAAGCTGGCCGTCGGCGCCGGTCAGGCCGGTCACCTGGCCGACCTGAAAATCCAGCTCCTTCATCGCCTGCATGGCGTACATCTTGTTGACGCTGTCGGGCGCGGCGCGGAATTCCGGGCGACGGTGCACCAGCGTCACGCTTTTTGCCACCGGTTGCAGGTTCAGCGTCCAGTCGAGCGCTGAATCGCCGCCGCCGACTATGACGAGGTCATGGCCGCGGAATTCCTCCATGCGGCGAACCGAGTAGAAGACGCTTTTGCCTTCATAGGGCTCGATGCCCGGGATCGGCGGCCGCTTCGGCTGGAACGAGCCGCCGCCAGCGGCGATCACCACCACCTTGGCTTCAAACACCTCGTTCTCGTCGGTGGTAACGCGAAAGCTGCCATCCTCGAGCTTTTCGAGGCTGGAAACCATGCGGTTGTAGGAGAATTCGGGCTTGAACGGGTGGATCTGCTCGAGCAGTTTGTCAACCAGGCCCTGCGCCGTGATCAGCGGCCAGCCGGGAATGTCGTAGATCGGCTTTTCCGGATAGAGTTCGGCGCATTGTCCGCCGGGACGATCGAGAATGTCGATCAGATGGCACTTCATGTCGAAGAGGCCGAGTTCGAACACAGCGAACAGGCCGACAGGCCCTGCCCCGACAATGAGTACGTCCGTCTTGATAATATCGGTCATGAAAAGCGCCTCGATGCGGAAACCGCGCGACACTGCATGACCATAGGCCCGCTGCCAAGCGGCGGCAGAAAAAAAGCCCGGATGTCAGCCCTGGCGGGCGGGCACGCGCACTAGCAGGCCGTCAAGAGCGTCGCGCACCTTGATCTGGCACGACAGCCGCGAGTTCGGCTGGACGTCGTAGGCGAAGTCCAGCATGTCTTCCTCCATCGCTTCCGGCTCGCCGACCTCGGCCGTCCATGCCTCGTCGACATAGACATGGCAGGTCGCGCAGGCGCAGGCGCCGCCGCATTCGGCCTCGATCCCCGGCACCGCATGGCGGATTGCGTTTTCCATGACGGTCGAGCCGTTTTCGGCATCGACGTCAAAATGAGTGCCGTCATGGGCGATGAAGGTCAGCTTGGTCATTTGTCACCTGAAGGGAGTCCCAGCCGAGATAATCACTCCGCCAGACAAGTCAACTGCCGTGCGAAAGCGGCGCTGCGTGACGTTTTTTAGGGAAAACCGATTTCAGCGACTGATGGCGGCGATGAAATCGCGCACTTCCTCGATCAAAGTGCCAAGACGCTTGAGGATTCTGACGTCTTCGGGCTGACGTTCGATGTCGGTTGCGCAGTCGGCGATGGCAAAGGCGCCGACCCCTCGCGCCGAACCTTTCAGCCCATGCGCCAGAAGCAGCCGTTCCCGCACGTCGGCGTCGGCTATCTTGTCGCGGACGGAAAGCGCCTGCTGCACGAACAGCGCCAGCACCTCCTGCTCGAGGCCCCGATCACCCATCGTCTGACGTGCAAGATGGGCCAGGTCCACCGGTCGCGCGCGCCCCGTACCCGACACATCGCCACCGGGCATTGAAAAGGCAATGCCGCTTTCACCGCGTACCAATTTGAAACTCCTTGTCCCGACCGCCGAAAAAACTACGCGATTTCCGTAGCTATCGCGTTAATGAATGGCCCGGAAAATTGTTGCCGCAGAGGCCGCGAAATCACGTTCGTGTTAACCTTATATTTAAAGTTTTACGTATCTCGCGGAATGCAGGTTTTCTTTACCCCTGTGTGTCATTACGATACGAGGGGTCCATTTTCAGCCTCCTGCATGGGATAAGACAACCAGAATCATAAGTCCCGCGGCAGCTAGTACAGGGTAGCGAAGGCATGGCGAAGAAACCAACAACGACGACCAGAACTCTCGACAGCGACGTAGCCAGGGAACTCGAAAAGGCACTTGATCTCGATCTGAGCGGAGACACCGGCGACCTCGACATCGCCGCTTCGATGGAAGACCTGGAAGCACAGATATCGCAAGCCGCGGACGAATTGGCGCGCGAAGGCCGCAGCCCGCAACCCGCCGCCGCTCCTGCCAATCAGAGCCAGAACGCAAAGCCCGCAGCCAAGGCCAAGCCGGCCGAGTTGCGCCCTGTGGAAACCCGCAACAGCTCGCAGCCGGCCGGTTTCGCACCAGCCAATGACGACCGTCAAAAAGACTACAAGTCGCTTCTGCATACCCTCAATCGCCGCGCTTCGAACACGATCTACTGGGTCGTGGCATTCGTTTCGCTGGCCTGGATTGCGGGCGCTGGCGGCCTGGCCAATCTTTTGTTCGGGCCCAGCATCTGGAAAATCCGCACGCTTGACCAGTTTCTCGCCCGCCCCGAGCTGATCGGGCTGGCGGTCGCGGCGATCATTCCTATCATCCTGTTCTGGGCCTTCGCGGCGATGATCCGGCGCGCGCAAGAAATGCGCATTGCCGCACAATCGATGACCGAAGTGGCCTTCCGCCTGGCCGAACCGGAAAACCTTGCCCAGGACCGCGTCATGATGGTCGGGCAGGCCGTTCGCCGCGAGGTGGCGGCCATGGGTGAAGGCATCGAACGCACGCTGGCGCGTGCCGTCGAGCTCGAAACCCTGGTCCACAGCGAGGTCAACCAGATCGAACGCTCCTATTCGGAGAACGAATCCCGCATCCGTTCGCTCGTCGACGGGCTCGGCAGCGAACGCGAAGCCGTTGTCACCCACGCCGAGCGGGTGCGCGCCTCGATCACCGGCGCCCACGAGACGCTAAAGGATGAAATCGGCGCTGCCAGCGACATCATTCGTGACTCGATCCTCAACGCATCGACCAAATTGTCGATGACGATCACCAATTCCGGCGACACGCTGATCGACAGGATCAACGAAAGCTCGATGTCGATCTTCGATTCCGTCGAGGGCCGGCTCGATTCGATCACCGACCGGCTGTCAACGTCCGGCGAAGCCTTCGCCAGCCTGCTCGACACCCGCATTGCCAAGCTGACGGACACGACCGACGGTCTCACCCGATCGCTGACCGACCTGCTCGACGACCGCACCACCGGCATGGTGTCGCTGCTCGGCGGCGCCGCGCGCACGCTGAATTCCGAATTCGAAGCCAGCCTCAACGGCATCGAACGGACGCTGGCCGAGCGCGGCCAGGCTCTGATCAGCGAATTCCAGACCCGCGCCGAGGCGCTGGACACCGGCACGCAGAAACTCAATGCCGCTCTCGAAGCCCGCGCACGCCAGATCAACGAGACATTGGTCGAGCGCGCGCGTGAGATCGCGCACACCTTCGCGGAGAGCAAGGACACGCTGTCGGCGATGATCGATCAGGGCAAGACCCAGATCGGCGCCGATATGGCCGACATCGTCTCCTCCACCTCGTCGATGCTCGAAGCCCGCGCCAGCGATTTCGCCGGCCGCATGGAAGCGGCCCGTCATGTCGTATCGCGTTCCTTCGACACCGACATCCAGCGGCTTTCCGATGCCCGCGTCGGCATCGAGGAAGCGATCGAAGACCACAGCCGCAAGCTTTCCGAAAGCCGGGACCGCATGGCGGCTGCGATGGAGGCCGATCTGGCGAAGTTCGCCGAAGGTCGCGCCGGCATCGACGCCGCCGTGACCAACCAGGTTCAGAAGCTGGCCGAAGGCCGCAACCTGATCTCGCGCGCTCTCGAAGAGGATCTGCGCAAGGTCAACGAGTCGCGCGCCGCCATCGACGCTTCACTCGGTAGCCATCTCGAGCGGCTCGAAGACGGCCGCAGCCGGCTGTCCCAGGCCTTGAACGACGACTCCGGAAAACTGGTGCAAGCCCGTACGATCATTGATGAAATGGTTGCCGGGCATGTTGGCAAACTCGCCGAGGGCCGCAACATTCTTTCGCGCGCGCTCGAGGCCGATCTCGGCAAGCTGGCCGACAGCCGCGCCAGCGTCGACGGTCTGGTCGCGAGCCAGGTCGAGAAGATCGCCGAAGGCCGCGCCATTCTGACCAAGGCCCTGGAAAGCGACATTATCGGCATCAAGGGCGTGATCGAGAATCATTCGGCGAAACTGGCCGAAGACCGGACCGAGCTCAGCAGAGCGCTGGAGAGCGATCTGTCGGGCATACGCAATCTGATCGAAGGTCATTCGACCAGGCTCGCCGACGATCGCACGCTGCTGTCGCAGACGCTCGAAGCCGACCTTGCCAAATTGGCGGAAGGCCGGTCGAGCATTGACGGGCTGGTCGCTGGCCAGGTCGAGAAGCTGGCCGAGGGCCGCGACATCCTCAAGCGCGCGCTCGAAGCCGATCTGAATACGATCAAGAGCACCCTCGCCAGCCAGTCCGAAAAACTGGCCGAGGATCGCAGCCAGCTTTCACGCGCATTGGAAACCGACCTGCAGAGCGTGAACGGCATTGTCTCCGACCATATGAACAGGCTTGCCCAGGATCGCTCGACCCTGTCGAAGGCGCTCGAAGACGATCTCGCCAAGCTGGCGGAAAGCCGCTCCAGCATCGACGGGCTGGTCGCTGGCCAGGTCGAAAAGCTGGCCGAAGGCCGCGACATTCTCAGGCGTGCGCTGGAAGCCGATCTGAACATGATCAAGGGCACCATCGCCGACCAGTCGCAGAAGCTGACCGAAAACCGTTCGGAGTTCGCACGGGTGCTGGAAGCCGATCTGGAAAACGTCAACGGCCTCCTCCAAGGCCACAGCGAAAGGCTCGTCCAGGATCGTTCGACCCTGTCGAAGGCGCTTGAAGACGATCTCGCCAAACTGGCGGAGAGCCGTTCCAGCATCGACGGGCTGGTCGCCGGCCAGGTCGAAAAGCTGGCCGAGGGCCGCGACATCCTCAGGCGCGCGCTCGAAGCCGATATGCAGAAGCTTGCGGCAAGCCGCAGCGAGGTCGACGACATCATCGCCGGGCACGTCGGCAAGCTGGCCGAAGGCCGCAACATGCTGACCCGTGCGCTGGAAGACGATCTCGTAAAACTGACCGATACGCGCAAGGACGTCGACCGCTCGCTGTCCGGCCATATCGATCAGATCGCCGCCAGAAGCACCGATATTTCCGCTGCAATCGCCGCCGATGTCGAGAAGATCGAGCAGGCATTCAGCCGGCAGACCGGCATCATCGAGGAGCGCGCCGGAACCATGGAGCGTGCGCTGTCGGTGGGTGTCGACAATGTCCGCGCCGTGCTGGAGAAAAGCGCCGTCTTCGTCGCCGGCGCCTTGCGCGAGAAGGTCATGGAAGTCACCAGCGCGCTGCACGAGCAGGCGGGTGCCGCCTTCAGCGATGCCGACCGCAAGATCGCCGAACGCGCCGAGCAGACTTCGGCGGCCCTGCTGGCCAGGGCCGAGGACATCGCCCGCACCTTCGAGGAGGCGGATCGCCGCCTGCATGCACGTGCAGAAGACACGTCGAGTGCCTTGATCGCGCGGGCCGAGGATACTTCGAGCGCGCTGCTTGCCCGGCATGACGACACGCACAACACGTTGCTGGCTCGCGCCGAGGCGACGGCCGAGCAGTTGGCCGCCCGCGCCGGCGAGATCGCCGGCACCTTCGACGCGGCGGACCAGAAGCTGGTTGCCCGCGCCGTCGAGACGGCGCAGTCGCTGGCAGCACGCGCCGGCGACATCCTGCGCAATTTCGAAGGCGCCGACCAGCGGCTGAGCATGCGCATCGGCGAATCGGCCGAGGCGCTGGCGTCACGCGCATCGGATCTCGGCCGCATCTTCGATGCCGCCGACCAGCACCTGCTCTCGCGTATCGCCGAAGGTTCGGAAGCGCTGTCGTCGCGTGCATCCGAAATCGCCCGCATCTTCGACGATGCGGACCAGCGCCTGGTGTCGCGCATCGCCGACAGCAGCAGCGCGATCGGTGGGCACGCCGAGACCATTGTCGGCGCCTTTGCCAGCACCGAGCAGAGGGTTGCCGACCGTGCACGCCAGACCGGTCAGGAACTGGCCGTCCACGCCCGCGAAATCGAGCAGGCGCTTGCCGGCGCCGACGAGCGCCTTGCCTCGAGCGCCGCGGCTGCGGCTGCCCGTGTCGAGGAGCAGATCGCCGGTGTCGAAAACCGCCTCGCCTACACCGCCGAGACGATGGGCCAGAGGCTCAACGAGCAGGTGTCGAGCGCCGAGGCTCAGCTGGTTTCGCGCGCCAATGTGATCGCGGAAACCTTCACCGCGGTCGGCCAGCATATCGGCCAGAGCACCAACGATGCCGCCAAGACCATCGGCGCCAACACCCGCGAGCTCAACACCATGCTCGCGTCGCGTTCCGCCGAGATGGCCAAAATCCTCGACGAAACGGCGCGGCCGCTGGTCGAACGTTTTGCCCAGGGCGGCTCGGAATTGCAAAAGAGCATGGAAGAGGTCACCGAACGTGCGACCGAGAAGCTGCGCAGCGAAAACGCCGCCCTCGTCAACGCGCTCGCCAGCCGCACGGCCGAAACCTTGTCGGCGGTCGAAGGCGCGCGCTCGTCGCTCTCCGACAGTGTCGCCGATCTCATCGGCCGCATGTCCACCTCCAGCTCGCAGCTCGGTCAGCTCATCGAGCAGGCCGCGGTCAATCTGGGCCAGGTCGACGAACGCCTGAGCGGCAGCACACAGAGCTTTGCCGCAACGACGGAAAAGGCCGCGCAGACTTTTGCCAGCTCGGCGCGCCTGGTCGATTCCAACACGACACGGCTTACCGAACTGTCGTCGTCGACGTTGCGCGAGGTCGCCTCTATCGCCACCAAGTTCGACGAGCACAGCCGCTTGCTGTCCAGCGCTTCGGACCTGCTGAGTTCGGCGCAGAGCAACCTCGAGCATACGCTCGAGCGGCAGTCGTCGCTCGAGGACCTCGCCGTCGGCCTGGTCAAGAAGTCGGAGGATCTCGAAAAGGTCATGCGTTCGTTCGAGAGCCTGGTCGGCCAGACGATGCAGAACGCCGAAGGCAGAACCATGGAATCGGCGGAAAAGATTCGGACCGCTATTTCCGAGGTCGTCGATTCGGCGACAACGCGCTTCGCCGAAGCCACCGAGGAGATCCGGCGCACGGCCGGCTCGATCAAGAGCGAGCTCGACCTCACCCGCGCCGAACTCAAGAAGGGCGTCATCGAGATGCCGGAAGAGGCCAAGGAATCGACCTCTGCCATCCGTCGCGCCGTCGCCGAACAGATCAACGCGCTGAAGGAACTGTCGGATATCGTTGCGAAATCGGGCCGCGGAAGCGACAATTCCGAGCAGCGCAACCTGCGTCCGGCACCGCAAGCGCCTGTTCAGCGTCCGGCCGAGCCGCAGCGCCGTCCCCCGGCGCCGCCGCAGCCGCAGGCGGAGCGTCTGGCCCCGCAGGCGCCGTTGGGCGGCACCGCACTGCGCGGCACGCTCGATCTTGAACGCCCGACCGAGACGGCCCAGCGCCAGCGCGATCAAAACGCCCGTACGCCGCAAGGCGGCTGGGTGCGCGATCTGCTGACCGGGGCTTCGCGTGAGGAAGACGCCAGACCCGTCGCACCGGCGGAAGCACCTCGCTCGGCTCCCGCCCAGCGCTCGCCGCTGCACGTCATGGAGTCGCTCAACTCGCTGTCCGTCGACATTGCGCGGGCCATCGATCACGACGCCTCAATCGAGCTGTGGAACCGCTACCGACGCGGCGAGCGTGACGTGTTCACTCGGCGGCTCTACACGCTGAAGGGCCAGCAGACGTTTGACGAGATCCGCCGCAAGTATCAGTCAGAGGCCGAGTTCCGCGCCGCCGTCGACCGCTACTGCGACGATTTCGAGAAGCTGCTCAAGGACGTGTCGCGCAACGACCGCGACAACATCATGGCGCAGACCTACCTGACGTCAGACACCGGCAAGGTCTACACCATGCTGGCGCATGCCAGCGGCCGGTTGCACTAGCTCCGATCCGCATGCGGGAGACCCCCGGTCTTCCGCAGTGGACACGGCAACGCTTGCTCCTTGCAAGCTCCGATGGTGGTGACCGCATTGCCACCACTTTCGGCGACAGGCTGACCCGGTGGAAGTCACACTCAACGGAATCTCTCAGTCATATGAAGGCTTCGAAGAGTTTGCTTCTGCCTTGAGCCGATTCGATCTGGAGCCGCTGTTTGAGCTTTGGATTTCAGCCCCCGGTGGCCAATCGATTTCCATGCTGCGAAATGGCGACAAGGCCTGGCTAATGTACCTAAGCTTCGAAGGCGACAGCGGCTCGGTGACACGAGGTGCCCACCGTGGGGATGGGACCTGCGCCTACACGCTCGCGAACGGTCAGATCGACGAGTATCCGCTCTCGTGGTGCATCTCGATCGAGCAATGTTACAAGGCGATCGCGCACTTCTTTCGCAACGAAGGTGCCCAGTACGACTTGGTGGCTTGGCAGCACGCTTGACGAACTATCCGGGCAACCGATTGTCAGGCCCTCAGATCAGCGAATCCGTCCAGCGGACGATCTGCTTGGCCGCGTCGCCGAAGGCGCTGTCGAGTGCGGCGACGTAGGCCGCATTGCCGCTGCCCGAGACTGGCGCGGTTGCGGTAAAGCTCTTCGAGGCGCGAACCTCGCCATTGCGGTCGTTCAATATGCGCACGAACAGGTTGACCTCGGCGTGGTCGCCACCGTCGACGCGGACTTCGAAGGAACGGATCTCGACGATCACCTGATAGTCGATGGCCAGCCCCTCGCCGGGCTTGCCGACGCCGGCAAAGCTGCCCGAGCGCTGGAAGGTCTCGGCCAGCCGCGCCTGCACGATCAGCGGCAGCCGGTCGGCCCATTGCGCACCCTTGAGATACTGGATCGAGCGATCGGACGGCTTGATGACGATGTTCTGGCTGTCCAGCGCCTTGAGCGCCGACGGCTGGGCGATGAGTATCTGGCGACGGCTGTGGCCGCGCGCATCGAGCGACGGCGCCGAAAGCTCGAACGTATCAAGCGGGGCAGGCTTGCCGCCCAGCGCCGCGCAACCGGCAAGCGTCAATGCAAGCAATGCCACAGCCGACGTCAACCCGCCCGTTCTCACCGACACCGACTTCACGCGCGATCCCCGTTGTCCCCGGATCGTAAGATCAACCCGCACTCGCAGCTCATGTTCTTGGGGCGAGCGGAGGCCGAAGTCAACGCCGCACCCTGCCATCATATTGCCGAACCTCACCGTCGCCACCGGAAAGAATCCGCTGCGGATTGCGGCTGAGGTCGGTTACCGCCTCTTCGATGCGGCTGATCGAACGACGGCTGTCCTGGACCAGCGCCTCGACATTTGAGAGCCCCTGGCCGGAGAACCGCGCCAGATTGTCGGTGATGACGCCAAGGCGAGCGTTCAGCGTGTCGGCGACCTGCTTGAACGACTTCAGCGTGTCCCTGGCATCCGCCATCACACCATCCGCCTGGCCGGAGCCCAACAGCGTATCGACCCTGGCAAGGATGCCATCGACGCGCACCGAGGCGTCGTTGAGACGCTGCGCCAGCTGCTTGGCATCCTTGATCGTCTCGTCGATATCGTCGGCCCGGTCGGCGAACTTGCCGGTCACCTTCGCGATGTCGGCAGCCGCCTTGTCGGCGCTTTCGCTGGCTTTCTGGATGTTGGCCAGCGCCGTGCGGACCTGCGCCGGATCTATGCCGTCGAGAACGCCGTCGACCTTGGCCAGCGTGCCTTGCGTCTGCTTGGCGAAGTCATTGACCGATCCGACCGCTGTATCGACGTTCTTGATCACGCCGTCGAGCTGCTGCGAGGTTTCCTTGAGGTTGCCCGTCACGGTGTTCACATTGGCGACGATGCTCTTGATCTGGTCCTTGTCGACGGCATTGAGCAAGCCTTCCGCGGCCTTCAGCGTGCCGTCGAGCTTGCCGGAAACCCCCTTCAATTCGTCGGCCAGCGCGCTGACACTCGACAGGAACTTGTCGATACCATCGGCATTCTTGGCCAGCGCATCGGAGAAGGTCTGGGCGTTCTTGACGGTTTGGGTCAGCGGCCCACGCACATCCTTGGTGAAACCTTCGAGATCGGAAAGCACCTTGTCGGCACGGGTGAAGATGTTCTGCGCCGTCTGCAGGAGATTGTTGACGGCGGACGGGTTGGCGACGATCTCGGCGGTCCTGCCTTCCTTTTCCGCTTGCTCGAGCAGCCTCGGCTCCTTGGGATCGGCGCCCTTGAGTTCGATGTTGACCTGACCGGCAAGGCTGGCGATGCCGATATCGGCCTGCGTCGATTTGGTGATCGGCGTTGTCTTGTCGATCTCGGTGTTGGCGATGGCGGCATTCGGATCCTTGGGGTCGAAATAGACGCGCTTGACCACACCGACCTTGACGCCGTTGAACAGCACCAGACTGCCGGGGCCGAGGCCAGAAGCCGAACCCTGAATGCGCACCCGCAACAACGTCGTCTCGCCCTTGTCGCCGATCTGGGCGGTCCAATAGACGAAGGCGAAGGCCGCCAGGATCGCAGCCAGGGTGAAGATGCCGACAATGACGTAGTTGGCTCGGGTTTCCATTGCTTCACTTATGGCTATGCGCGCGCGGCAAGATCAAGTTGCCGGGCGCGTTTTCCGCGGAAATAGGATTTTACCCACGGTTCCTCGCTCTTCAGCATGTCGTCGATCGTGCCTTCAACCAGCACTTTCTTGTTGCCGAGCACCGCTACGTGGTCGCAAGCAGTGAACAGCGTGTCGAGATCGTGCGTGACCATGTAGACAGTCAAATCCATCGTGTCGCGCAGCTTGACCACCAGTTCGTCGAACTCCGCCGCGCTGATCGGATCGAGACCGGAAGTCGGCTCGTCGAGGAAGACGATGTCCGGATCGAGCGCCAGGGCGCGCGCCAGGGCCGCACGTTTGATCATGCCGCCGGAAAGCTCGGAGGGGAATTTCTGCGCCGCGTCCGGCGGCAGCCCGACCAGTTCGACCTTGAGCATCGCCAGCTCATCCATCAGTTTTCTCGGCAAATCGAGATATTCGCGCATCGGCACCTGAACGTTCTCGAGCACCGTCAGTGCGGAAAACAACGCGCCATGCTGGAAAAGAACGCCAAGGCGCATGTCGATGCGTAGGCGCTCCAAGTCGCTCATTTTTTCGACATCGATGCCGAACAGCTTGATCGTTCCCGACTGTTTGCTTGTCAGGCCAAGGATGGTGCGCAAAAGAACCGACTTGCCGGCACCCGAGGCGCCGACGAAGCCGAGAATCTCGCCGCGCCTGATATCGAGCGACAGTTTGTCGAGAATGATCTTGTCGCCAAAGGCCACGGTGACGTCGCGCGCGGAAAGCACGATATCACCCTCGCCTGCATCGACCGCCAGTGCACTCGCCCTTCTCTTCTTTCGCAACATCATGTCAGAACTCGATCGCCGCGTAGAAGATGGCGAAGAGCCCATCGAGGATGATGACGACGAAGATCGACTTCACCACCGAGGCGGTGACGTGCAACCCCAGCGATTCGGCGCTGCCGCCGACTTTCATGCCTTCCACGGAAGCAATGGTGCCGATGATCATGGCCATGAACGGCGCCTTGATCAGGCCGGCGAAGATGGTGCTGATATCGATCGCGCCGCGCAGCCGGTCAATGAAAGCGGACGGCGCAATGCCCGAATAAAGCCAGGCGGCGAGGATGCCGCCGCCAAGGGCTGCGAAATTGGCGATGATGGTCAGGCAGGGCAGCGCGATCACCAGCGCGACCAGGCGCGGAAAGACCAGCACGCCGATCGGATTGAGGCCGATGACCTTCAGCGCATCGACTTCCTCGCGCATCTTCATCGAGCCGATTTCGGCAGTGATGGCGCTGCCGGAGCGGCCGGCGATCATGATGGCGGTCATCAGCACGCCAAGTTCGCGCAGGATCAGCACGCCGACCAGGTCGACGACGAAGATGTTGGCGCCGAAATAGTTGAGCTGGTAGGCGCCTTGCTGGGCAACGATTGCGCCGACGATCGCCGACATCAGCACAACCACCGGAATGGCACCGACACCCATGCGATCGATCTGATTGAAGATCGCCGCCGGGTTGATGGCATGGCCGCGCCCCAGCTTCATCTGCGCGCCGCCGATGGTGGCGCCGAGAATGTTCATCGAGGCAAGGAAATCGTCGCGCATCTCATAGACGCGGCGCCCGACCGCCTCCAGCCCGCGAATGACGATGTTGGGCGGCCGAACGCGGCTCGATTCGGACTCGCGCCGGACAGCTTCGCCGACAGCGCCGAGCAGGATCGAGGCT
The DNA here is from genome assembly GCF_056404235.1 of Mesorhizobium sp. P2_E10. Classification (NCBI taxonomy): domain Bacteria; kingdom Pseudomonadati; phylum Pseudomonadota; class Alphaproteobacteria; order Hyphomicrobiales; family Phyllobacteriaceae; genus Mesorhizobium; species Mesorhizobium sp. P2_E10. The sequence continues at coordinate 799,635 of NZ_JBFUEK010000002.1, read as the reverse complement.
ATCTCGCTTTGCCCCTGCATCTTGACCTCGACGCCCTTCTTCTCGAAGGCGCTGACCAGACGGTCGATGAGCCAGGCGCCGGCGGTATCAATCTTCTCGATCTTGGAAAGGTCGAGCGCCAAAATCTTGAAATTGTTTCGTTTCTCGATTTTGCGCATTTCGGCGTCGACCAGCGCAACGGTGCGCGTTGTCCAGATACCGGAGAAAGCGCAGCCGAGAATATTGCCCTCTTCGCCAACCGCGACACGCGGCTCTCGGTCAGCCTCCTTGGCGGTCGTGCCGCTTGCGTCGCGTTTGCCGATGGTCAACATGGCGTCCTGTTTAGCCTGACGGGTCTGACCTGTCGATTTGCCGACGACGCTTGTCGCACGGCCGGAGCAGAAAAATATGGCGCGTGTCATTTCGGTTGAGGCCGAGCGTTTTCCCATCGCCGGAACCTTCACCATCTCACGCGGTTCGAAGACCGAGGCCGAGGTCATCACCTGCACGATCGGCGACGGCGCCCAACGCGGTCGCGGCGAATGCGTTCCCTACAAGCGCTATGGCGAGAGCATGGAGGGCGTGCACGACGCGATCGAGGCCATGCGCAAGCCGATTGCGGACGGCATCAGCCGCACCGCCCTGCTCAGCGCGATGCCGGCCGGTGCGGCGCGCAACGCCATCGACTGCGCGCTATGGGACCTGGAGGCGAAGATCAGCGGCAAGACGGTGGCCGCAAGCATCTGCAGCGAGCCATTGCGGGCGCTTGAGACGGCCTACACGCTGTCGCTCGGCGAACCCGAAGCGATGGCGGCACAGGCCCGCGCCAATGCGGCGCGGCCGCTGCTCAAGGTCAAGATCGGCGGCGACAATGATGTCGCCCGTATCCGCGCGGTCCGGGACGCTGCACCGGCCAGCCGCATCATCCTCGACGCCAATGAGGGCTGGACCGACGACAACATCGTCGCAAACCTCGCTTTCGCCGCCGAGCTGGGCATTGCGCTGATCGAACAGCCGCTGCCGGCTGGCCGGGACGGCATCTTGCGCCACATCGCGCACCCCGTGCCGATCTGCGCCGATGAAAGCGTGCATGAGGCAGAAAACCTCGCAGCACTTGTCGGCCTTTACGATGCCGTCAACATCAAGCTCGACAAATCGGGCGGGCTGACCGCAGCACTCATGCTTCGCGATCGCGCCCGTGAGCTGGGTTTCGGCGTAATGGTCGGCTGCATGGTCGGGACATCGCTGGCGATGGCGCCGGCCGTGCTGCTGGCGCAGGATGCCGACTTCGTCGATCTCGACGGTCCGCTGCTGCTTGCCCGCGACCGCGATCCCGGTCTTGTCTACCGCGGATCGATGGTATCACCGCCCGATACGGCGCTGTGGGGCTGAGCGCGCGGCAAAGCCGATCAGCGTCAGTCCAATCAAGGCGATCGGGATCATGGCAAAGAAGCCATCGACGCCGAAGCGGTCGTAGAGCGGACCCGACGCCAGCGTCGCCACTGCCATGAAGAAGCCGTTGGAGAAGTAGGCGATGCCTTGCGCGGCTCCGGTGCGCTCTTCGGAAACCGTCTCGCCGATCATTTTCTGCAGGCCGATCAGCACCATCGCCACCGAAACCGCGTGCAGGGTCTGAACGCCGAAAAACCCTGGAATGCCCAGGCCGAGCGGCCAGATCAACGGAAAGGCGACCCAGCGCACGACCGAGCCGATGCCGGCGATGGCCATGATCGAAACGACGGAGAACGACCCGAAAACGCGGGTGAAGATCACGAACATGCAGACCTCGGACACCACGCCCCAGGCCCACAGCAGTCCGACGACCGAATCGCTGATGCCGATCGATTTCCAGTAGATCGAGACAAAGCCGTAGAGAAACGCATGGCTGGCTGTGATGGTGCCGACACCGATGGAGAAATACAGGAAATATGGGTTGAGCAGCTTTGGCGCCGATTGCTGGATATCGGTGGCCGAAAGCGGCGACGCGCGGCGGGGCCGGCCAAGGCGCGGCGCCAGCAGGCCGGCGCCAAGTTGTGCACTGAGCGCCACGAAGATGATCACCGGAACGGCTTGCGGCCCGGTTGCCGCCAGGATGAAGCCGCCGGCAACGTTGGCGCACAGATAGGAGATCGATCCCCATTTGCGCATCGAGGTGTAGTTCGAGCCGAAGCGGCGCACGCCCGACAGCGCCAGCGAATCGGCAATCGGCGAGTGCGGCGTCCAGACGATGGTCAGCGCCAGCGATACGGCGAGCACCATGGCGTAGGTGGCGGGGAGAAAATAACCAGCGGAAAGCACCAGCGTCGCAAGCACCAGCGCGATGTAGACATTGGCGCGGTCCCTGGCCCGGTCGGCCAGCGAGGTCAGCAACGGCGTCGTCACCACGCGCAGAAACATCGGCGCGGCGAGAATGACGGCGATCTGCCCGGCATGGAAACCCTTCGCCTGCAGCCAGAGTGGGAAATAGGGCAGATGCGTCCCCAGCGACACGAAAAGTGTCGCGAAGATCAGGCTCATGCGCAGTTCGAAACGGCGTGGTTTGACGAGCTGTTCGGGCGAGAGCGGCGGCAGCGACATGAATCGATCCAATTACGCCGCATTCGACCGGCCGGCCAGCAACGTACAGACCCCTTAACACGGAGGAAATCAGGACGAAACCGGCTGGACCAACCGATTGGCGCCGAAATCCGCAACGCGTTTCGCGTCAGGCGGCCTCGACCACCCTGTCGTCGATGAGCATCGGAATGAACGGTTCATCCGGAGCTTCAGGCAGGACCTGCGCCCAGTGCAGGATTTCCATCCGGCCGTCAAAATGCTCGACCACGGCCGTGCAGCTTTCCACCCAGTCACCGGTGTTGATGTATTGCACATCCTCGTAGTCTTCGATCGCGGCGTGATGGATATGGCCGCAAATGACGCCGTCGACATGCGATCGGCGCGCTTCCTCGGTCAGCATGGTCTGGAACGAGCCGATGAAGTTCACCGCCTTCTTGACGTTGACCTTGGCCCAGGACGAAAACGACCAGTAGGGCAGGCCCAGCAGCTGGCGAAGCCGCGTCACCACCCGGTTGACCAGCATGGCCGCGTCATAGGCGTAGTCGCCGAGATAGGCGAGCCAGCGCGCATTGTGGACGACAGTGTCGAACTGGTCGCCATGGATGACCAGCAGTCGCCTGCCGTCGGCGGTTTCGTGGATGGCGCGATCGGCAACGACGATGCCGCCGAAATGCACGCCCTGGAACTGGCGGGCGAACTCGTCGTGATTGCCGGCGATGTAAGTGATGCTGGTGCCCTTGCGCGCCTTGCGCAGCAGTTTCTGGACGACGTCATTGTGGCTCTGCGGCCAGTGCCAGCTGCGTCTCAGGCGCCAGCCGTCGACGATGTCGCCGACGAGATAGATGATATCGGCGTCGTGGTAACGCAGGAAATCGATCAGGAACTCGGCCTTGGCCGCCTTCGATCCAAGATGGATATCGGAGATGAACATGCTGCGGAAAGTGCGGGGCTCTTCGCCAGACATCAGATTGTCACCGTTGCTTTCGCGCAGGCTATGCCCCGATTCATGCAACAACCGTATGACGGTTGCGATTGGTCCAGCCAAAGGACTAGCTTGCCGCCGATCAATTGGAGGATTTCGTCATGGATCTCGGCATTCGCGGCAAGAAGGCCATTGTCTGCGCTTCGAGCAAAGGGCTGGGGCGCGGTTGCGCCATGGCGCTGGCCGAGGCCGGCTGCGACTTGGTCGTCAACGGGCGCAATGCCGAGCTGCTGGCCAGAACTGCAGCGGAGCTGCGCGAAAGATTCGGCGTCAAGGTGACTGAGATCGTCGGCGACGTCTCGAAGCCGGAGGTGCAGAAGGCGCTGCTTGCCGCCTGCCCCGATCCCGATATCCTGGTCAACAACAATGGCGGTCCGCCGCTGCGCGATTTCCGCACGCTCGATCGCGAAAAGATCCTCGAAGGCGTGACCCAGAACATGGTGACGCCGATCGAGCTGGTGCAAGCCGTGATCGACGGTATGGCGGCGCGCGGCTTCGGCCGCATCGTCAACATCACCTCACTGTCGGTCTACGTGCCGATCCCAGGGCTTGATCTTTCGTCCGGCGCGCGCGCCGGGCTGACCTCGTTCCTGGCCGGCGTGGCGCGCACGGTAGTCGACGGCAACGTGACCATCAACAGCATGCTGCCGGGCAAGCTCGACACCGACCGGCTGCGCGGCCCGCACGAGGCCGGTACCGTGGAAGATCCGGCAGCCGCTGCGGCGCGTAAGACCCGCATCAGCGCCGACGTCCCGGCCAAGCGGCTCGGCACGCCGGAGGAATTCGGCCAGATCTGCGCCTTCCTGTGCTCGGTCCATGCCGGTTATCTCACCGGTCAGAACATACCGGTCGACGGCGGCCTCTACGTCAGCGCGTTCTGATCGCGCGGCCCGGAGCGCGACCTGATCCATTCGACAGGATTTCAGCACAAGCATCTGAGATAACTTGATTTTTGACGCTTCGCCGGTCTATTCGGCGAATGCGTCATTTGGCGTCGCGAAAAACCGCTGCCGCATGCTAAAAGGCTTCAAAGCAGGATTGCAGGGAGGCCGGCATGGAAGGCGAAAGCAACAAGACGGCACGGTCGGATCTCGACGAAGCCGCGCTCTACTTTCACAAATACCCAACGCCGGGAAAGCTTGAAATACAGGCGACCAAACCTCTCGGCAACCAGCGCGACCTGGCGCTCGCCTATTCGCCGGGCGTGGCCGCCCCTTGCCTCGAAATCCGCGACAATCCGGAGACCGCCGCCGACTACACGGCACGCGCCAACCTGGTCGGCGTCGTCACCAATGGTTCGGCGGTGCTCGGCCTCGGCAATATCGGCCCGCTGGCTTCCAAGCCGGTGATGGAAGGCAAGGCGGTGCTGTTCAAGAAATTCGCCGGCATCGACGTATTCGACATCGAGATCGACGCGCCGGGGATCGAGCGCATGGTCGAGACGATCTCGGCGCTGGAGCCGACCTTTGGCGGCATCAACCTCGAGGACATCAAGGCGCCGGAATGCTTTGAGGTCGAGGAACAGTTGAAGGCCCGCATGGGCATTCCGGTGTTCCATGACGACCAGCACGGCACTGCCATCATCGTTGCTGCCGCCGTGCTCAACGGCCTGGAATTCGCCGGCAAGACCATTTCGGACATCAAGATCGTCACCTCGGGCGCCGGAGCCGCCGCGCTTGCCTGCCTCAATCTTCTGGTCTCGCTCGGCGCCAAGGTCGAAAACATCTGGGTCACCGACCGTTTCGGCGTCGCCTACAAGGGCCGCATCGACGAGATGGACCGCTGGAAAGACCCCTATGTGAAGGACACCGAGGCGCGCACGCTGGCCGATGTCATCCCGGGCGCCGACGTCTTCCTCGGCCTTTCCGCCGCCGGCGTGCTGAAGCCGGAACTGCTCCAGCACATGGCGCCAAAACCGCTGATCCTGGCGCTGGCCAACCCTAATCCCGAGATCATGCCGGAAACGGCGCGAGAGGCGCGCCCCGATGCGATGATCTGCACCGGGCGTTCGGATTTTCCCAATCAGGTCAACAATGTCCTTTGTTTTCCTTACATCTTTCGCGGCGCGCTGGATTGCGGCGCCAAGGCCATCAACGAAGAGATGAAGATGGCGGCGGTGCGAGCGATCGCGGCACTTGCCCGCGAAGAGCCGTCGGATGTCGCGGCGCGCGCCTATTCCGGCGAAACGCCGATCTTCGGCCCCGAATTCCTGATCCCCTCGCCCTTCGATCCGAGGCTGATCCTGCGCATTGCACCGGCTGTCGCCAAGGCTGCGTGCGAGACCGGCGTCGCCACACGGCCGATCACCGACTTTGCCGCCTATATCGACAAGCTGAACCGCTTCGTCTTCCGCTCCGGCCTGGTCATGAAGCCGGTGTTCTCCTCGGCCAAGGCGTCGAGCGCCAAGCGCGTCATCTATGCCGATGGCGAGGACGAGCGCGTGCTGCGCGCCGCCCAGGTGGTGCTGGAGGAAGGCATCGCCGAGCCGATCCTGATCGGCCGCCCGCACGTCATCGAAGTCAGGCTGAAGCGTTACGGTCTGCGCATCAGGCCGGGCGTCGATTTCGGCCTGATCAACCCCGAAGACGATCCGCGCTATCGCCACTATGTCGACCTGTTGATCGAACTTGCGGGACGGCGTGGCGTGACGACGGAAGCCGCGCGCACCATGGTGCGCACCGACAACACGGTGATCGCGGCACTTGCGCTGAAGCGCGGCGACGCCGATGCCATGATCTGCGGGCTCGAAGGGCGTTTCGAGCGCCATTTGCGCAACGTGACGCTCGTCATAGGCCCACGTGCTGGCGTCAGGGACCGAGACCTGTCGACACTTTCGATGCTGATCTCGCAGCGCGGCATCATTTTCCTCACCGACACCCATGTCTCCGTCGATCCGACGGCGGAAGAAATCGCCGAGATGACGGTGCTGGCGGCGGAAGAAATCCAGCGCTTCGGCATCGAGCCGAAGGCCGCCCTTTTGTCGCATTCGGATTTCGGCTCGCGCGATTCGTCGAGCGCCTTGAAGATGCGTCAGGCAGCGGCAATCCTGGCGCGGATAGCGCCCGACCTGCAGTCAGACGGCGAGATGCATGCCGATTCGGCCCTGTCTGAGCATCTGCGCCAGCGCGTCTATCCGCATTCACCGCTGAAGGGCGAAGCCAATCTGCTGGTCTTCCCCAATCTCGATTCTGCCAACATCACGCTCACCACGCTGCGCACGATGATGGACGCGCTGCATGTCGGTCCGATCCTGCTCGGCACAGACAAACCGGCGCACATCCTGACGCCGTCGGTGACCTCGCGCGGTGTCGTCAATATGACGGCGCTGGCGGTGGTCGAAGCCGCCCACAAGGCGCAAGCGGTGGTCGATCTGGGGTGAACCTCTCAGGCCGGCGCGAAGCGAAAATGCCCCGTCTGCTCGAAGGCGAACAAGGTGTCCTCCTCCTGGGCGCCCCGCCCGATATTGTGGATGACCAGCGGCCTTTCCGGCGCTGCGGCTGAACGATTGTACGAGACGATGGCGATGTGCGGCACGTTGGGTGCCAGCATCTGGGTGACGAGATCGCCCGGCAAATAGTCGGCGGGATCCTGGCTGACGGCCAAGGAGACACCCCGCCGCCCGAAAAAGACAGCAAGGTTGGGCACCCGCCGGTGGTCTATATTGCGGTCGGTCGCTTTCAGCCCCCAGGTCTTCGGATAGGCAGCGAAATTGGCCGCCATATCCTCATGCACCAGCCTTTGCAGATCGAGATCGAAGGCGCGGCGATAGGCGCGGACCACGACATCGGTGCACACGCCCCGCTCCGGCGCGACATCGCCGCCGGGATAGCCGATGCGGACATAGGTCGGATCGTAGAGGGTGGTGACGCCGATCTGTTCCCGGGCGGCATCGACCAGTCTGGTGCGCCAACCCGGCGCGTCGGGTTTCTCCTGCGCCATGGCGACGGGCGTCACCAAACACAACAGCCCGAACTGCAGTGCGGCTCGACGGGTAATCGCGCTCACGCCAAGCCTCCGGGCCTTGCTGGATCCCGGCAGTTTTCCCGGGCGAATACGCCTTTTTCATGCAGTGCTGAAGTCGCTATTGCAGGTCTGTCCGAACATCTTCGCCGGCGCGTCTATGGGCTAAGGCCATCTTTGGTTGTGGATTTGAGCGAACGGTTAACCGCGAATCCGGTAGCATCGTAACAGGCAAGCAAGCGAGGTTTCGGGCAATGATGGGCGGAGGGTGGAAGCTGACGCACCTTGCTGCGCTGCTTGGCGCCTTGGCGTTGTCTGCCATTGCTGTCACCGAGCCGCAGGCCGCATCGCGCCTTTGTCGCCAGCTCGAGGCCGAACTCGCGGCAGCTTCAAATGGTGGCGGCGGCTCGGCGATCCTGCGAAGATATGATGATGCCATCGATCGGCAGCGCGAACAGCTTGCCAAGGTCCGCGGCCGGGCGAGCGATGCCAATTGCGGCTTCTCACTGTTTTCCCGCAACGTCAACCAGTGCGCCGCGCTCAACGGCACCATCGAGCGCATGAATGCTAATCTCGACGCCTTGCAGGCCAAGCGCGCGCGGCTCGCCGGCGGCGGTTCGCGGCGCGACCGCAGCCGCATCCTGGCCGCGCTCGACGCCAATGATTGTCGTGACGACGCCGTTGCGCCGCAGCGCGCACCCGTCCAGGAGGCAAACCGCGACGGTGGCAATGGAAATCTGTTCGAGCAGCTTTTCGGTGGCGGCAGCCACCAATCCGATACGGTCGACACGCTCGACCAACCCGACGATCCCGGCGAGGAGCGCAACATCCGCCGGGTGCTCAACGAACCCGGCGTCCCGGATTTCCCCAGCGTCGGCGGCGAGTTCCACACGATGTGCGTGCGCACATGCGACGGCTATTTCTTCCCGATGTCGAACGCGGCCTCGCTGAGCGACTTCGAACGCGACCAGAAGAACTGCGAATCGGCCTGCCCGGGCACCGAAATGCAGGTTTTCTATTCGCGTGGCATGGACGACGATTCGGCCAACATGACATCGTCGGTGACTGGCAGGCCGTATAGCGAGTTGCCGAGAGCCTATCTCTACAAGCAGACCAACATACCGCGCCCGCCGACCTGCGGCTGCAATGCTGCGCAGAATTTCGACATCATCGGCGGCAACCCGCCGGATCCGTCGCAGGCCAATACGGAGACGACGTCGTTCGTTCCGGTGCCGGTCGCCAAGCCCGATCCAGGCGCCGACCCGGAGACGCTGGCCAATATGCAAGGCGGGCTCGACCGCGAGGTGATCAAGCGCCTGTCCGCCAAGCCTGTCACGTCGTCAGTGCTGCCGCCGGATCAGCGCAAGGTCAGGGTCGTCGGGCCAGCGTTCCTTCCCGACCCAGGAGCGGCAATAGATCTGCAAGCTCCGGCCCGGAAGGCAGTCCAGTAAGCGCCAGCCTGAGCGGCATGAACAGCGCCTTGCCCTTGCGGCCGGTTGCTTCCCTGACCTTGCCGGTCCAATCCTTCCACACCGTGCCGTTCCAGGGTTCCTCAGGCAGCAATTCGAACGCCTGCTCGAGAAACTCGCGATCCTCTCCGGAAAACTCCGGCGGCTCCTGCGGGCCTTCGCCGAGGATGCGCCACCAGTTTACGGCGTCCGCCAGCGTGTCGAGATTGCCGCGCACCGCCAGCCAGAAGGCTTCAGCCTTGTCGCCGGAGATGCCGAACACCACCAGCCGGTCACGCGCCTCGGCGAACGGCATTTTGTGCAGCAGCGTGCGATTGAGCACGAAAAGCTCGTCCGGATCGAACTTGGCGGCGGATTTTGACGTCGCGGCCGGATCAAAGCGCTCGGCAAGCTCCCGCATGTCATGCATCGCCACGACATTTTCCGAGGTGCCGACGAGCACGGCCAGCGACGCTACCGCCATCGGTTCGATGCCATCCTCGCGCAGGCTCTCGATCGACAGCGCGCCGGTGCGCTTCGACAGCCCCTCGCCCGAAGCCGTGGTCAACAGATTGTGGTGACCGAAGATCGGCGGCTCGGCACCCAGCGCCTTGAACAAGGCGATCTGCACGCCGGTGTTGGTGACGTGGTCGTCGCCGCGGATGACATGGCTGACACCCATCTCGATGTCGTCGACCACCGATGGCAGCGTATAGAGATAGGTGCCGTCCTCGCGCAGCAGCACGGGATCGGAAAGCGAGGCGAGGTCGACGGTTTCTTCGCCGCGCACCAGATCGTTCCAGTGGATTTCGGTGCGTTCCGGCTGCTGAGGGTCGTTGGTGAAATTGGGCAGCAGAAAACGCCAGTGCGGCCGGCGGCCATCGGACTTGTATTCGGCGATCTGGCTTGGCGTCAGCGTCAGCGCCTCCCGGCCATAGACCGGCGGCAGGCCGCGCGTGCGGCGCACCTTGCGCCTCAGATCGAGTTCTTCGGGCGTCTCATAGCAGGCATAGAGGAGGCGCGCCGCCTTCAGCCGTTCGACCGCAGCATCGTAAGCGTCGACGCGCCGCGACTGGTATTCGGTGGCGTCAGGGAAAATCCCCAGCCAGTGCAGATCATAGAGAATGGCGTCGGCAAATTCCTGCCTTGAGCGGGCAATGTCTGTGTCATCGAAGCGCTGGATGAAGCGGCCCTTGTTGTTCATGGCAAACAGCCAGTTGAACAGAGCGGTGCGCGCATTGCCGATATGAATGCGGCCGGTCGGTGAAGGGGCGAAACGGACGGTAACTGTCATGAGCGGGGCGTAACGGATGCTTTTATGGTTGACAAGACGCGCCCCCGCGCGAGGCGCCAGACATAGAACATGCCAGCCGAAATGAAAAGGCTGTGGACTGGATGCGGCCGTGCATGCCCCGGATGGATCGCCCACCTATGGTGGTACGCCGGGAAAACCGGGCTTTCCCGAGGGGGCAATCTATCCCCGTTATCCACATATGTGACACACAAGATGTTGGGGTCATAAAACCTTCAGAAACGAATCCTTGACGGCGCAAAACGAGTCGCCTTTTATAGGCCATGCGTTCCTGTTGAGAGCGTGACCGGAAAGTTCTGAGCCCGGTCTTTTTCCCGGATTATGTGCGTTTTTGCCCGTATTTCCGCCCGTTTACGAGGCTGGCGGAAGCGTTGGGATTGTGGGGGCGTGGGGGACGATAGGGCGAATTGTCGGACTGGAATAAATTGTCTGTTAACACTATATTTAGTGTTTGCAGGTAGGTTCGACGCTAGATAGTGTGAATTTCCCTCGGGTGAGGGAATCGACAAAAAATCAGTTTTGAGGGACCCGCAGGGTTCGTCGCAGAGTTGGACAGGCGCTTCGCAAGGAGTTTTGACCAGCAGGACGGCGGAGACTGTGAAATGGAGAGCCGGCTGTTTTCGAACGCCGGCAAACGGCGGACTGCGCGTTTCGCTATTGGGGGCAGAAATCCCTGGGGAAAAGCGCTATATATAGACAAAAGGGATCGGACCAATGCGCATCGAGCGGCGTTTCACCAAGCAAGGGCAATCGGCTTACGCGGAGATCGAATTCCGCAAGGCGCTTTCGGAGATCAAGAATCCGGATGGCTCGGTGGTGTTCCGCCTGGATAACATCGATGTGCCGGCTCAGTTCAGCCAGGTTGCCGCCGACATCCTGGCGCAGAAGTATTTCCGCAAGGCCGGCGTTCCCGCACGACTGAAGAAGGTCGAGGAGAACGACGTTCCCTCCTTCCTGTGGCGCTCCGTTGCCGACGAGGCCGAACTCGCAAAACTGCCGGAGGCCGAGCGCTACGGCTCCGAGATCGACGCCCGCCAGGTGTTCGACCGCCTTGCCGGCACCTGGACCTATTGGGGCTACAAGGGCGGCTACTTCAAGTCGGAAGAAGACGCGAGCGCCTTCCGCGACGAGCTCGCCTATATGCTGGCCACGCAGCGCGTCGCGCCGAATTCGCCGCAATGGTTCAACACCGGCCTGCACTGGGCCTATGGCATCGATGGCCCGAGCCAGGGCCATTTCTATGTCGACCCGTTCACCGGCAAGCTGACCAAGTCGAAGTCGTCCTACGAGCATCCGCAGCCGCATGCCTGCTTCATCCAGGGCGTGCAGGACGATCTCGTCAACGAAGGCGGCATCATGGACCTATGGGTGCGTGAAGCGCGGCTGTTCAAATACGGCTCCGGCACCGGCTCCAACTTCTCCATGCTGCGCGGCGAAGGCGAAAAGCTGTCGGGCGGCGGCCGCTCGTCCGGCCTGATGAGCTTCCTCAAGATCGGCGACCGCGCGGCGGGCGCCATCAAGTCGGGCGGCACGACGCGCCGCGCCGCCAAAATGGTCATTGTCGACGCCGACCACCCCGATATCGAGGAATTCATCGACTGGAAGGTCAATGAAGAGCAGAAAGTGGCGTCGCTGGTCACCGGCTCGAAGATCGTCAAAAAGCACCTCGAAGCGATCATGAAGGCCTGCATCAACTGCGAAGGCCATGACGACGATTGCTTCGACCCGTCGATCAACACCGCGCTGAAGCGCGAGATCAAGGCGGCCAAGAAGAACGCGGTGCCGGAGAACTACATCTACCGCGTCATCCAGTTCGCCAAGCAGGGCTACACCTCGATGTCGTTCAAGACCTACGACACCGACTGGGATTCGGATGCCTACCTCACGGTTTCGGGGCAGAACTCCAACAATTCGGTGTCGCTGAAGGACAATTTCCTGCGCGCCGTCGAACAGGACGCCGACTGGCACCTGACCGCCCGCAAGGACGGCAAGGTGCTGAAGACGCTAAAGGCGCGCGACCTGTGGGAAAAGATCGGCTATGCCGCCTGGGCTTCCGCAGATCCAGGCCTGCATTTCAACACGACGATGAACGACTGGCACACCTGCGCTTCGGCCGGTGCGATCCGGGCCTCCAACCCGTGCTCGGAATACATGTTCCTCGACGACACGGCCTGCAACCTCGCCTCGATCAACCTTTTGCCCTACCGCAACGCCGACGGCACGATCGACATCGCCGCCTATGAGCACACGGTGCGGCTGTGGACCATCGTTCTCGAAATCTCGGTGATGATGGCGCAGTTCCCGTCGAAAGAGATCGCCAAGCAGTCCTACGAATATCGCACGCTCGGCCTCGGCTATGCCAACATCGGCGGCCTGCTGATGACGTCTGGCATTCCCTATGATTCCGACGAAGGCCGCGCCATCTGCGCCGCCCTCACCGCGATCATGACCGGCATCGCCTATGCCACTTCGGCTGAGATGGCTTCCGAGCTCGGCGCCTTCGCCGACTACGACCGCAACGCGCAGAACATGCTGCGCGTCATGCGTAATCACCGCCGTGCCGCCTATGGCGAGAAGCAGGGCTATGAGAAGCTCGCCGTCAACCCGGTGCCGCTGGTCGCTTCCGACCTCAAGCAGCAGGAGCTTGTCGAGCACGCCAAGGCTGCCTGGGACCGCGCCATCGAACTCGGCGAGGAGCATGGCTACCGCAATGCGCAGGCGACCGTGATCGCGCCGACCGGCACGATCGGCCTGGTCATGGATTGCGACACCACCGGCATCGAGCCCGACTTCGCCCTGGTGAAGTTCAAGAAGCTCGCCGGCGGCGGCTACTTCAAGATCATCAACCGCGCCGTGCCGGAAGCGCTGCGCACGCTTGGCTATTCGGAAGCACAGCTTGCCGAGATCGAGGCCTATGCGGTCGGCCACGGCAACATGAACCAGGCGCCGGCGATCAACCCCGGCTCGCTCAAGGCCAAGGGCTTCACCGATGAAAAGATCGCGGCGCTCAATGCGGCGCTGAAGTCGGCCTTCGACATCAAGTTCGTCTTCAACCAGTGGACGCTGGGCGCCGACTGGGTGAAGGAGACCTTTGGCTTCACCGACGAGCAGCTCAACGATTTCTCGTTCGAGATCCTGCCGGCGATCGGCTTCTCCAGGAAAGACATCGAGGCTGCCAACATTCACGTCTGCGGTGCCATGACGCTGGAAGGCGCGCCGTTCCTGAAGGCTGAACATCTCGCGGTGTTCGACTGCGCCAGCCCGTGCGGCAAGATCGGCAAGCGTTCGCTGTCGATCAACAGCCACATCCAGATGATGGCGGCGGCACAGCCCTTCATCTCCGGCGCCATCTCCAAGACCATCAACATGCCGAACGACGCGACGGTGGAAGACGCCAAGGGCGCCTACATGCTGTCGTGGAAGCTGGCGTTGAAGGCCAACGCGCTCTACCGCGACGGCTCAAAACTGTCGCAGCCGCTGAATGCCTCGCTGCTCGCCGATGGCGAGGAGGACGAGGATGATGCCATCGAGCAGCTGATCGCGGCGCCCGCCTCACAGCGCGCCGTGCAGGTCACCGAGAAGATCGTCGAACGCGTTATCGAACGCCTCTACCGCGATCGCGAGAAACTGCCGAACCGCCGCAAGGGCTATACCCAGAAAGCGGTTGTCGGCGGCCACAAGGTCTATCTGCGCACCGGCGAGTTCGACGACGGCCGCATCGGCGAGATCTTCATCGACATGCACAAAGAAGGTGCTGCCTTCCGGGCGATGATGAACAACTTCGCCATCGCCATTTCGCTCGGCCTGCAATATGGCGTGCCGCTCGAGGAATTTGTCGAGGCCTTCACCTTCACCAAGTTCGAGCCGGCCGGCATGGTGCAGGGCAACGACGCCATCAAGAATGCCACCTCGATCCTCGACTATGTGTTCCGTGAACTCGCCGTGTCCTATCTCGGCCGCCACGACCTTGCCCATGTCGACCAGTCGGACTTCGATAAGACATCGCTCGGTCGCGGCATCAATGAAGGTAAAATGACACCGTTCTCCAAAGGCCTTACTCGGGGCGCCTCACCAGTGAAGCTTGTATCAGGCATGGGCGCCGAACCGAAAGGCTTTGGAGGCGTCCAAAGTGACTCACGTCCAGAATCTGATCGTCCGTCAGGAGGATCCTCACCGGTTCGGCTATATCGAACCTCGGCTAATTTAGCCGTGGTATCAGTTTTAAACGAGGAGCCAGCTGCATTTAGGCGAGACTATGAAGAAAAGTCGAGGGAGTTAGACCTTGAAACTGGGCTTGAAAGCGATCAAGAGGGAGCTGATGCTTTAGCGGATGATAGCGACATTGACCGTCTATTCTCGGATTCGGCACACAAGGATGCGCTAACAGCTAAAGCTCTAGCCGCGTCGCGCCGCCGCCAATCTTTGGCCCAAGGTTACACCGGGAACATGTGTTCTGAATGTCAGAACTTTACTATGGTCAGAAATGGCACTTGCGAGAAGTGCGACACATGCGGATCCACTAGTGGCTGCAGTTAGTAGAAAATATCAAGAGAAAGAATAAGTACATGCCCACGTTAAGTAAGTTCGGTATACTTGCGCGCAGGTTGCGGATAGACAAGGGACTTACTATGGCTGACCAGTCGGAAGCATTAGAGATTTCTGCAAGCGATATCTCCAAACTGGAAACCGGCATACGTCATCCGGATCAATCTTACATTGACAACTTTGCCAGATGGATTGGGGCTGACTTTATATCACACCAAGAATTGAGAAGGAGTGCATTTGCCACACCTCGCATCGCAACAGCAATAAGTGAGGGAAACGCTCGCCTCTACAGAAAAAAGATGAATACGCTTACACCGGTCCAGATTCGCTCCCTAGGATTGAAAGCCAGAGATAAGCCAGATGCCGGATGAATACTTTGCAAAGCCACTTAGCAACGAAAGCATCGCCGAGATCGCGTATGCATGGCGCGAGGCGTTTGGCATAGAGCCGTACTTGCATTCTGTCGACGTCGTTAAGATCGTTGAGAATGTCCTACCTGTTGTATATCCACCTTTTTCTCTGGTGATTGAGACGGCGTCAATACTCGATGGCATAGAGGCTTACACCGAGTTTGAACCTCCGACGATCGTAGTTCGAGAGAATGTTTACATGTCCGCTATCAAGCGGGACGGCCGGGCGAGGTGGACTTTTGCTCACGAACTTGGACACTTGATGCTGCACGACTCTGCGGTGCCGCTGGCTCGCGCTCCGGAACAGTACAAAAAAATGCAAGATTTGCCAGCTTATGCCAGCACGGAAAAACAGGCTGACAAATTTGCGGCAGCATTTTTGATGCCACAATGGATCGTTGAAAGCTTTAGTTGTCCTATTGCCTTGAGTACGGCATGTGGCGTTTCCTACCAAGCTGCCAAGATACAGTTAGAGCAACGCGCGCGGCGAGATCGTCGCTACCTTCCAGCGGCTGTTAAGAGGTATATTGGCGAGCTTTAGTGTGACTAGTGCGATGGTCACCGAAGTGAAACCGAGATTGGTTAGGTATTGGCCTACCTACCCCGCCGGCGACACCCGCAGGGTCTGCTCGTCAAACAATGGCTCGTCCTGGCCTGCACGCACGAACAGCACTTTCCTCCCCTCATCCGCCGGTACTTCGAAATCGAAATACTGGATGCCGTCCGGCATTTCGCCCCAGTTGCCGCAGGGTGGTTGGGGGACGTCATCGTTGGCGAGCGCCTTCAGCTCTTTCGCGTAGGCGGCGTCGGGGCTGAATGTGTAGCGTTTGACGCCGGCGGGCACGGTGCGCCCGATGTAGGTGAGCACGCAGCGGGCGCTGACTGATTTGTCGGTCTTTTCCCGCAGCAGGCATAGCATTGCAGCGTCGGCGGTTTCGCCTGATGTGATGTCGAACAGTTCGACCAGCGGATCGAGCGCGCTGCCATCGCTGTATTTGATGGCGAGTGCGTTGCCGACGAATTCGAAATGGATCTGGCGGAAGCCGAAATCGAAGCGCTGAACCCAGGCGGCCAGCCCGATCGTCTTGTCGGCCAGATTTTCCCAGACGCATTTGTCGATCGGCGGGCGCGATGGCGGCGGCTCGTCCGCGCGTGCTGCGGCGGATAGTGTAGCGGAGGCAACCAGGGCGCTGGCCCAGATGATCGATCTCATGGCGTGATTCATCACTGCATCCTGTCAAAGTGCAGGCAGCAGCCCAACCAACCAGGCAGCGCCACCAACAAAACCGAGGGCACACACCCACAGCAGCCAGAGCCCGCGCACCCGGCATTCGAGCACGGCCGAGGCCGGGTTGGCGGGGTCATAGTGCACATCGACCTTGCTGCCCTCGGCATAGCGCCGCGCCTGGCCGCTGACGAGGCTGGGCAACGACGCCGTCACGCCGGCACCGAAGGTGACGCGGTCGGCGCTGTAATTCTGGCCGGCGACGCTATAGCTGTAGACGATGCGAGACCGGAAGACGGTGCGCCAGCTTCGATAGATTCCATGGGCGCGGAGCGCCTCCAAGCCCGACGCGTCGATGCGCCCAGTGGCGACCGGCCATTTCTTCGCCCGCCGGGCGATCACTTTATGGGCGAAGCCCATGAGCAGGATAAACAGGCCGATGAACAGCAGCAGCACGGCTGGGCCGAGATTCTCAGGCTTGGGCAGATGCGGTCTGATCGCGTCCAGCACGCCACTGAGCGAAAACACCAGCACCACCGCGCCGATCACCAGCCCAGCCGAAAGCTTGACCATGAACTTGAAGGCGCCATCCGGCAGGGTGCGCTCGATCACGGCTTTGCTCGGATCGGCCGGATTGTAGAAGACGGTCACTTCGGCGCCGCTCGGAAACTGCGCAAGCGTTTCGGCGACTTCGAAATTCCCCAGATTCTCCTTCACGCTGTAGCGCGAGCCGCGAAATTTCTTGCCGCCCACCTTGTACTCGAAGGTGATTGCCGGAAAATTGCGGACTTCTGTGGCATCGTTGCTGTCCACGCCAACGCCCGAGACCCTCACCTTGCGTGCCTCGGCTCGCGACGAGATGATCTTTCCCAGCGTCGGCAGCCAGTGGCTCATTGCCCGCACCTCTCGCCATTTGACGAAGGTGATAAGCGACAACACGCCGGCGATCACGCAGGCAAAGCCGACCAGCAGAAATTTGATCTCCAACTCGCCTCCGATGCCCAAGGGTGCAGGAGCTGCAAATAGACATCAAGGCAAAGCCGATGTCTATTTGCGACCTGGTGCTTGGGGAGAACGCGGCCGACCGTGGAGATCTCTAACAGACGGCGCGGGCGCGCTCGTATTGCGCTCAGCTGAGTTCCTGGGCGAGTCCGATGAGAAGCCCTTCAGGCCCACGGATGTAGCAGAGCCGATACACGTCTTTATACTGGACGACTTCGCCGACGAGCTGCGCGCCGCGCTTGCTGAGCCTTTCAAGCGTGTCGTCGATGTCGTCCACGGTAAACATGACGCGGAGGTAGCCCAGGGCGTTTACCGGGGCGTTCCGGTGATCTGCGACGACAGGCGGCCTGAGGAAGCGGGAGAGCTCGAGCCGGCTGTGGCCGTCCGGTGTGCGCATCATGGCAATCTCGACATGCTGATCGCCCAGTCCAGTGACACGTCCGGCCCATTCTCCTTCGATCGTGCCCTGCCCTTCGAGTTCGAGGCCGAGTTCGCGAAAGAAATCAATCGTCGCCGCGAGGTCTTCGACGACGATTCCTACGTTATCCATCCGCTTGAGCGCCATGTTTCCAATCTCCAAGCTGCTGTCCACATCAGAAGCTTGAACCATGGACTGCCTCAAACCGCCACACCGTCTTCAAACGGTCTCTCAGAAGCAAAGCCCATGCCGCGTCATGACGGCCTGACAGCCAGGAACGTGTTCCATTCGTCGCTGCCGCGTCCCAAGTTGAAATCGTCCCTGATGAGAACCAGCCCGGCGGCTTCGATACGGGCCGCGAAGTCGTCCCTGCGCCAGTAGACCGTATGATATTCGCCTGATGTCTCGCCATCGCCATTGCGCATCGAGACGAGGAAGGCGCCGCCAGGTCGCAGCGATCCGGCTATCTTGGCAAGCACCTGGTCGGTCTGGGCGCGCGGCACATGGATCAGGACGGCCAGGGCCAGGACCGCGTCGTAAGGGCCGCCGAGATCGTCGGTGATGAGATCGAGCAGCCCACCGTGCTTGCCGCGTGCGGCCTGCAGCTCGAGAAACCGCTTGGTTGCGTCGGTGCGCCGAACCTTGGCGCCCAAACTCTCCAGAAAATCCGCGTCGTATCCCGCTCCTGACCCGACTTCCAGAATCTGGCCGCTTGTGCCGGCGAGCGCCACAAGGCGCTTCAGCGATGCCTGCTCTCTCTCGTTAGGAACATGCCGCACGATGGCATCGTAGCGTTCCGCATAGTCCTCATAGGTACTGATCGTTTGCCGGCTCTTCGCCAGATCCTCCGATGACGCGCTCATCTTCCCTCCCTTGCATTCTACGTCGGTCAATGAGCCCGATTTGCCTCAGCGGATGCTGCCATTGGGAACATGTCCGTCGAGCATGCCGATATCGCGCAGGAAGTGGTCCGACAAGCCGCGGTGGTCGAGCAGGCCACGCTTGCGGGGCCTGAACGGAGCGGTGAAGAGGCCGAGCATCGGACGACGAAGCGAGTTGTAAAGAGCGATGGTGGTGGTCATTGCCATATCCTCCAGGGTTCGATCTGATGACCTGAGCATGCCGTTTTCCGGTCTTGGTTTCCAATCGAACGTCGCGTAGCATGCATCAGGAGGATTGATGCGTCATGGGTTGGGAGCTGCCGCCATTAGGCGCTATCAGGGTGTTCGAGGCCGCAGCGCGGCTGGGCAGCTTCACCAAGGCGGCCGAAGAACTCGGCATGACCCAGTCGGCGGCCAGCTATCAGATCAAGCTGTTGGAAGAACGCGCCGGAACGCCGCTTTTCATAAGGAAAACAAGGCAGATCGCCCTGACGGAGGCCGGACAACAACTGGCGCCGCTGGCAACCGGCGCATTCTCAGCTTTGGCGGATGCGTGGCTCGCCACCAAGGGTGGAGCGACCGGGGTGCTTTCCGTCACGACGATGGGAACGTTTGCGTCGAACTGGCTGGCTGTCTGGCTCGGAACATTTCAGCTGATGCATCCCGATCTTGCCGTGAAGGTGGATACATCGTCCCGGCTGGTCGATTTCACGCGCGAGGACATGGATATCGGCATTCGCACCGGCACTGGTAAATGGCCCGGCCTGACCGCCCATTATCTGTTCAAGGCGGACTACACGCCGATGCTCAGTCCAAGACTGGCCGCGAGCGTCGGTGGCATTCACCACCCCGAGGATCTCTACAAGGTGCCGCTGTGCGGCCCTGACGATCCCTGGTGGAAAATCTGGTTCGAAGCAGCCGGCGTGCCCTTCGATCCCGATCGTGTCATCGCGCGTCCGGCGCTTGGCGGGCAGGCCTATGATGCGATGGCGGCAATCACCGATCAGGGCGCTGCCATCCTCACCCAGAACCTCTACAGCGCCCTGCTGGCGAAGGGACAGCTGATACAGCCCTTTGACATCGTCGGATCCGACGGCGACGGCTATTGGCTGGTGCATCTGGAAAGCCGTCGCAACACACCCAAGATCAAGGTGTTCCGCGACTGGGTGCTGGCCCAGACGGCGGATATAAGGGAGCGCGAGACGCGCGCGGCCCGATAGGCCTTCAGGGCGCGCTGCGAAAGGCCGCCTCAATCCTTGAAGGTCAGCCCGTACTTTGCGACCTGCTCCTTGGGCATATCCGCAAACGCCTGACGTGTGGTGTAGCCGCCATAAATGACGTTGCCGTCCTTGACCATCCAGTCCTCAACGTCGGCCTCGGCCACGGTCATTCGGTCGCCCATTTTGTACTTGTTGCCGTTGACCGGAACATCGGCGAGCAGGCCGATATACGAGCCGTCGCTGTAGCCGACCAGCTGCAGCCAGATGTGCTCGGTGGCGCCGTTCTGCGTCAGCGGGAACTTCACCGTGTAGGTGCCGGGCGTGCCGGCGGCGATCAGCTGGTGGAAGCGCGGCAGCGTCGAGCGGCCGCTCTTCTTGGCGGCCTGCATCGCCTTGTCTTCGGTGGAATAGGAGACGACGTTTTGCTTCGACTCCGCCAGCGAGGTGTCGGTGCCCGGCATGTGGGCGAGCGAGTTGAAAAACCCGTAGCCGACGCCGGCCACAACAGCGATTGCCACGACTGGATTGCGCATTGATCCCTCCGAAACCCGATCACGGGCACGTTACCGGAAGGCTGTTGCGATAGCGCTAAAGGACAAAGTGAGCGGATCGTTAGCGAAACGCTGTAAATTCAAGCCAAGGCGACCATAGGGCCGCCGGCGCGGGCGCTGCCGTCATCAGCCTGCGTCGCGAGGCGTTCAGTCGGCGTCAGCCACCATTTGCCGCCCGCCCGCCCATGCGCGCCAGGCATTTTCGTCGCCATGGAAGACATTGAGGTCGATGCGGCCGCTCACGCCGTGCGACAGGCCGGAGCCGGAATACTGCCAGAACAGCCATTTGCGGCCGGGATAAACTTTTGAGGGATGCCGCGCCACCGCACGCAGCCAGAACGGGTAATCCAGGAAGGCGCCCTGCAGATTGTCGCGGTAGAAATCGGGGCTGGTGTAGATGATGGGCCGCTGGCCGTAGTGGCGCTCCAGTCTGTCCATGAACACCTGCATCTTCTCCAGCACCTTTTCGCGCGACGGGCGCCGCTTGCAGCTGGATTCGCCATTCCACTCGACATCGATGACCGGCGGCAGTGCGCCATCCATTTTTGGCACGTTGCGGATGAACCAGTCGGCTTGCTCGCCGGCGGTGCGGCACCAGTAGAAGAAATGATAGGCGCCGCGCTTCAGCCCGGCGGCATCGGCATTGCGCCAGTTCTTCATGAACATCGGATCGAGATGGTCGCCGCCATCGGTCGCCTTGATGTAGGCGAAGTTGGCACCCTGTGCGCGCAGCTTGTCCCAGTTGATGTTGCCCTGCCAGCGCGAGATGTCGACGCCGTGAACGGCCAGGCGCCTTGGCGATACCTTGCCGAAATTGATCGGCTTGGCGTCACGAAAGCCGTAGCGTGTTACCGGCGAGGCCAGCATCGCGGGTGCCGCCCGGCTCAGCCGCTTCGGCGGCGACATCAGGGCAATGGGCTCGGCCTGCGGTTCGGCGCTCTCCTGCGGCGC
The DNA here is from genome assembly GCF_056404235.1 of Mesorhizobium sp. P2_E10. Taxonomy (NCBI): domain Bacteria; kingdom Pseudomonadati; phylum Pseudomonadota; class Alphaproteobacteria; order Hyphomicrobiales; family Phyllobacteriaceae; genus Mesorhizobium; species Mesorhizobium sp. P2_E10. The sequence goes on along the minus strand of NZ_JBFUEK010000002.1, from coordinate 778,195 downwards.
CGGCGAAGGCGCGATCATGGCCTCTTCTTCCTCAACCATGGAAAAGGGTGGCGCATTGTCGGTCGCCGCATCGGACCGCATCGGCGCGAGAATGGCCGTCTCCACCGGAGCCGCCGCGACCGGCACGCTTGGCCGCACGACCGAACTGGTGGTTTCGTTGGACGGCATTTGCAAGGCATCGACGCCTGCCGTCGACGAGCAGCCGGCAAGGCACAAAGCCGCGACCGAGAAAATGACGACGCCTGATAACCGCATCTGGACCTGTACGCAGAACACAACAGACCGAAAGCCAACATTCGCCGCCGGACAAAACTGGCTTCGATTACTAACGAGAAATTACCAACAAAGTTTGAATCAAATATTAGCCATAAGGTGGCTCTCCCTTCTCCCCTTGTGGGAGAAGGTGGATCGGCGCGCAGCGCCGAGACGGTTGAGGGGTGTTGGAAGGATCGCCGTCATTGCCAAGCTGGAACACCCCTCATCCGACCGAGCTTCGCTCGGCCACCTTCTCCCACAAGGGGAGAAGGGGGAGCCTGGCGCCCGCATCTCGGCAAATTTCCAGCGGTGGCATTGGCATCGAGGCCGATGAGCCCCCCAATCCCGCTTGACAACTTCCGTGTTAATATTACTCTGCGCTAACCTTACATCGTAAGGTAATGAATCGGGAGGAAGCCCATGTCGTCCGCCGCTCTGTCCGAATTGCAACCCGTCGCCCTGCCGGAACCGCATCAGCCGGCCATCGCGATGGAGGACGTCTCCCGCGATTTCAGCCGCGCCATCGAACGCGCCGAGGTCAATGCCTGGCTCGACCTTTATCGCGCCGCTCCCGCCGACTTTGCCGCGCGGCTCGGACTGGCGATCGCCGAAGACGGCAATCTGGTCTGGACCACCTGCACGGCAATCCCGTTCATCCATTTCAACTGCGTGAAGAATTTCGGTGTCGCCGGCCCGGCCACCGAGAGCCAGCTTGACGCGCTGTTGGCGCATTACCGCGCCGCCGGCATTGCGAGGCCATGGTTCTATGCCAATCCGCACGCAGAGCCTTCTGCGCTCCGATGCTGGCTCGAGGCGCGCGGCCTGCAGCGCCTGAGCGGCTGGGAACGGATTTTTCGCGAGGCAGCCCCTCTGGCGGCTGAGCCACTCTTCCTGATCGAGGGCGTTTCGGTCGAGCGCGTGACGCAAGCAACGGCAAGCGAATGGGCAGGCTTCATCGACAGCCAGTACCGGCTGCCGACCTCACCGTGGCTCAAGGCGCTGGTCGGCCGACAGGGCTGGCATCATTACATGGCGCGGCGGGACGGCGCGGTCGTGGCTGTGCGCTCGCTGTTCATCGGCGCTGACGGCACGGCCTGGAGCGGCATCGACGCGCCGGTGCCTGGCATCATGGCGCCAAGCTTCGATCTCGATGCCATGCTTGGCGAAGCCATGGTTCGCGACGGCCTTGCGGCCGGCGCGAAACTGTTTGTCGCCGACATCGAGGCGCCGCACCCCGACCGCGACGGTCCGGCCTATAGCAACTATGCGCGGCTCGGTTTCAAGCTGGCCTATTTCCGCAGCCATTACAGCTATTTGCCGGCAAACTCCGGCTGACCTATCTGCCCAGCCACTGTTGCAGGCAGGTCTTGGCGACGACATGCGCCGGTGGCACCAGCGGCCCATAGACGGCGGGGCGACGGGCACGTTCAAGCAAGATGCGCAGCTGTTCGGGTTTTACGCGGTCACGCTCCATCACCAGCAAGACCATCGGATCGCTCAAAAGCTCATCCAGGGTGTTGATGCTGTCGCTCATCCGTCGCCTCCTCGAATGCCGGCCCGCAGCCGATAGATAGGGAGACAATCATGGCCCGCCAATGACGCTTTGCCGGCTATGTCGTGACTATTTGGATTAAATTTTGGTCATGCGATTCAGTTCGGCGGCGGCGCGCCTTCAAATTGCGGCAGGCCGTCGTCGAGCTGCACCCAGGGCTGCTTCGAGGCGGTCCACATATGCATCTGTGGCTTGAACAGCTTGGGATCGTCGAGCGAGCCGGTGGTGATGCCGATGATGCCGGCGGACTCGCGCCGCGAAAACATCGTCGTGCCGCAGCTGGAGCAAAAGCCGCGCTTGAGGTCGGGCGAGGTGTTGACCGTCGCCACCGCCCCGTCGATCGTCACATCGTCGACGCGAAACAGCACGCGGGCATTGAAGGCCGCGCCAATCACCTTCTGGCAGAGCCGGCAATGGCAGACGCGTTCATTGATCGGTGCAGCATCGGTGCGGTAACGCACCGCGCCGCACAGGCACCCGCCCTGATATCCAGCCATCGCCCGGTTCCGTTTCCCTGAGGAAGCTTAGAGGTAACGGCAGGATTGGCCCGGTCAATTGAAAAGCTTTGATGACGGTATCACCTGTCGTGATGGGAATGGGACCGGCCGCCCTTTGGGGACGGCCGGCAACCGTTTCCGGCGATGGTTATTCCGTTTCGCTGACGACCTCGTCCCAGGTCTTCACCTTGGTCTCGCCATCGAGGAAAGGCAGCGCCGCGGCGGTCAGTTCCGGGGCGAAAAAGACGTCGTAGTGGGTGCGATTGGGCAGAATGACCAAACGGTTCTGCGACAGGTTCTCGCGCATCCAGCCGGCATCCTTCAGTCCGCCGCCGAGCATCTGGTAAAACTTGATCTCATGCTCGGGCCGGTACATGTCGCTGTCGCCATAGACCAGCATCACCGGCATCTTCAGCTTGGTGACGTCGGCGGAATAATCGTAGTCCTTGCGCATGAAATTGCCGAGTGCATCGAGCAGTTTTGGGAAATCCTGCGGCTGCGGCGCCACCGCGACGTAGGATTTGTACATCGGCGTGTCCTTCATGAAATCGGCGGCGGCGGCGCTGACTTGCGCCTGCTGGCCGCGCATCTCGGCATAGAAGCCGTCGGCTGCATAGCCGGTCGAGACCAGGACAAGCCGGCGCACCGCTTCGGGATGCTGGACGGCCATGCGGAAGGCGACGCCGCCACCCAGCGAATAGCCCATGACATCGACCTTGTCATAGCCGAGTGCCTTGACGATCGCAGCCATGTCGTCGCCGATGGCTTCCAGGCCGAACGGCCGCTCACCAAGCGCGGTGCGGCCATGCCCCTGCAAGTCCACGGCGATAACCGTGCGATGCTCGGCAAGCCTGGGCAGGATCGGTGCGAACATATCGGTCGTGCCCAAACCGCCATGCAGCAGAAGCAGCGGCTCGCCCTTGCCGTAGACGGCGTAATAGTAGTTCAGGCCGTCGATCGGCAGCAGGCCGGACTTTTCCGGCTTCGGCAAGGTTTTGGTCTCGGTCGTCATGGTGGTCTCCTCTGCATTGGTGGTGGCCGGTGAGGCAAGAAGCGCTGCCGCCGCGGCAAGGATGGCGAAAAGCAAGGTTCTGGACATATCGATCTCCTCCCGTCTTGTTGGCATCAAAGCGTCTTGGCGAGATCTTCGAGCTGGTCGGTGCACTGCCCCCAGCCGTCGTGAAAACCCATCTTTTCGTGCTGTTCGCGGTCGGCGACGCTCCAGTGCCGGACCCGCACCGTGTAACGGGTCTTGCCGGCGCCCTCATCCTCGAAGGTCAGCACAACGGTCATGAACGGCTTTTCCGAGGGATCCCAAGCTGTGGTGTAGGCGTCGGTGAAGACGATCTTCTTGCCGGGGATGACCTCGAGAAAGACGCCGGGGTTGGGGAATTCGTGGCCGTCGGGGCTGGCCATGACGACCAGGGTGGAGCCGCCGGTGCGCACGTCCATCTCGGCGCGCGGCGTCGTCCACGGTTTTGGCGCGAACCATTGCGTCACCAGCTTGGGGTCGGTCCAGCAACGATAGACGTTTTCGCGCGGCGCATCGATGATGCGGGCAAGTGCTAGTTCGCGGTCATTGCCGGGGGCGATGTCGAGCTTGGTGGTCATGATGGTCTCCTCGGATTGTTCTGGGTTGTGCCCCAAGGACGGGCCAACGGAGCACGAGCCGACAGTGGCCGGCGAAAAAATCACGGGAACGGTGGACCGAGGTCGGAAACTTAGTGGCGCTTGGCTTGCACGAGATAGGCGTCGATCTCGGTTTCGCCGAGCCACTTGGCCGCTTCCAGCCGATGCAGGCCCTCGACCAGGATGTGGCGCTTGCCGTCATGGCGCACCTGGATCGGTGTCTTCATGCCGTTTTCCAGAATGTCCTCGGCCAGATGCCGGACGGTCTCGGGGTGCAATGTCTTCTTGCGCGCGGTCGGCACGTAGATTTCGTCGACCTTGACCTTTTGCACTCTCAGCATTTTGGCTCCCACGGCAGAAATGCCGCCTGCCCTTGAGATAGTCTGTTTGGCCAACAGGGCCAAGGGCGCTGTGGACGAATGCTGGCCCGATCGTTTCCATTTGACGCTTGGCTGGCCGATGGTCTCAATGGCGGCCACTGATCTCAGGTGTTCATTGACGCAGCTGCCGACCGAGTTCCCCGATTTCGGGCTGACGCCCGAGCAGCGCCGCGAGGCGGTGCGTGGCCATTATTACGAATGGCCCGGCATGGATGGCGAGCGTGGCGAGATCTGGTGCTACACGGACCGGTTTTCCTATCGCCCCGGCGAGACGGTGGCGCTGCATGTCAGCTCGACGGCACCAAGCTTCGGCATCGTCATCATCCGCGACGGCGCAACCGAAACCAAGATGTTCGAGCAGGCCGGAATCGTGGCGCGCTGGCAGGAAACGCCGGACCAATGTTCGGTCGAGGGCTGCGGCTGGGAGACGTCCTTCGAATTCCGCGTCGCGGACCACTGGCCCTCCGGCGCCTATCGCGTGACGCTGACAGCCGATGGCCGCGACGGCAAGCCGATCCTTTGCCACCATCTGTTCATCGTCGCCCCGCCGCCCGGCAAAAGGCCTGGCCGCGTGTTGCAAATCGCGGCGACCGGCACCTGGCTCGGCTACAACACCTGGGGCGGCTCCAACCACTACCAAGGCATAACCGGCCCAAACCGCGACCAGTATGCGACGATGGTATCGACGCAACGGCCGTGGTGCCGCGGCTTCGTCGTGCTGCCAAAAGATGCGCCGCGCGTGCCGCTGGAGGTCGCGGTGCCGCCAAAGACCGCGCCGCGCTATCCCCATATGGAATGGGCCTATGCCACCGGCCATTCGAAGAAATACGCCTCATCAGGCTGGGCGAGCTATGACAGCCACTTCTTCCGTTTTGCCGAGCGCGCCGGCTATGGCATCGATCTTGCCAGCCAGCACGATCTGCATTTCTCGCCGGAGATTCTCGACGGCTACGACTGCGTCGCCTTTGTCGGCCATGACGAATACTGGACCTGGGAGATGCGCGACGCGGTCGACGCCTATGTCGAACGGGGCGGCCACGCGGCGCGTTTTGCCGGCAATTTCATGTGGCAGACAAGGCTGGAGGACGAGGGACGCCGGCAGGTCTGCTACAAATACCGGGCGCGTGCGGAAGATCCGGCCTATCACGGCGGCGACGTGACGCGCGCCAGCAATTCGTGGGAAGCACCTGAGATCGGCCGTCCCGGCGCTCTGACTTTCGGCCTCAACGCGACCAGGGGCGTCTATGCCGGGTGGGGTGGCTGCGCGCCGCGCGGCGTGCGCGGCTTTCCAGTCTACCGGCCCGAGCATTGGGCCTTTGCCGGCACCGGCATCTACTATGGCGATCTGCTCGGCGCCGACAGCCATGTCTATGGCTACGAGGTGGACGGGCTCGATTTCGAGATCCGCGGTGGCCTGCCCTACCCGACGCCAGACAGCGGCGCGCCTGATGGTTTGCAGGTGCTGGCAGTCGGCATGGCGAGCCAGGTCGAGGAAAGCGCCGACATTCCGTTCGAAGACCAGTTCCTCGGCGACGAGGACGGCCGCTTCACCGCCGAGACTCTGTTTGGCGAGGCCAGCGACGCCAATCTGGAAAAAGTCAAACGCGGTAATGGCATGATCGTCAATTTCCCACGCGGCAAGGGCGAGGTTTTCCACGCCGGAAGCTGCGAATGGGTTGCTGGCCTGCTACGGCAGGATGCGATGGTCGAACGCGTGACCAAGAATGTAATCGACCGCTATCTCGGAAAGACCTGACATGCCAAAGCCCTCCACCGCCGCATCAGAAACGCGCGCGCCGTCGCATCTGTTCTATCTCTCCAGCCTGCGCCGGCCGCTGATCGATCGCGCCGAGGGCATCTATATGTGGACGCAAGACGGTCGCCGTTTCATCGACGGATCAAGCGGGCCGATGGTCGCCAATATCGGCCATTCCAACCGCAACGTGCTCGATGCGATGAAGCGGCAGATGGACCGCGCCACCTTTGCCTATCGGCTGCATTTCGAGAACGAGCCGGCGGAAGAACTGGCGCGGCAACTGGCGGGAAAACTGCCGGAGGGCATGGACCGCATCTTCTTCGTCTCTGGCGGCTCGGAGGCGACGGAATCCTGCATCAAGCTGGCCCGGCAATGGGCGGTCGCCACCGGGCAAGCCAGCCGCTGGAAGGTGATCACGCGCTTTCCCTCCTATCATGGCGGCACTTTGGGTTCGCTCTCGGTCACCGGCGACGATGCGCTGGCCGAAAGCTTCACGCCGATGATGCAGGTGATGCCGAGCGTGCCGGCGCCGACGGCGTGGCGCGACCGCGACAATCTGTCGATGGAACAGCGCGGCATCCGATACGCCGACATGCTGGAGGACAAGATCCAGGCCGAAGGACCGGACAGCGTGCTCGCCTTCATCATGGAGCCGATCGGCGGCGCTGCGACTTCTGCCCTGGTGGCGCCCGACAGCTACTATCCGCGCATTCGCGAAATCTGCGACCGCTACGGCATCCTGCTCATCCATGACGAAGTGATGAGCGGCGCCGGCCGCACCGGCAAATTCCTTGGCGGCGATCACTGGAACTGCAAGCCAGACATCGTCGCGCTGTCGAAAGGGCTAGGCTCCGGCTATGCGCCGCTCGGCGCGCTGGCCGCACCGATGCGGCTGGTGCAGCCGCTGCTCGCCTCCGGCGGCTTCCAGCATGGCCACACCTATGCCGGAAACCCGCTGGCCTGCGCCGCCGGGCTTGCGGTGCTCGGCGAGATGGACCGGCTCGATTTGATCGCCAATGCGGCGAGAATGGGCGACGTGCTGATGGACGGGCTGAAAGGGCTTGCGAAACGCTTCCCCTTCATTGCTGACGTGCGTGGCAAAGGCCTGCTCACCGGAGCCGAGATGGTCGCCGATCCGGAGACGCTTCGGCCGATCGATCAGAGCAAGAAAGCCACGCAGCGCCTGCTCGACCTGGCCTATGAGCGCGGCCTGATCATCTACGGCCGCAGGGTCAAGGGCGGCGTCGACGGCGACAATTTCATGGTGGCGCCGCCGATGATCGTTACCCGCGAACAGATCGGCGAAATCATTTCCATCATCGGCGACTCGCTGCAGGTGCTGGCCGCCGAACTCGACCTCCCGGTCGAAGGCTGAGGGGGAAAAATGGCGCCGAGGAAAGTCATCATCACCTGCGCGGTCACCGGCTCGGTGCACACACCGTCCATGTCGCCCTATCTGCCGGTGACACCCGACCAGATCGCCGCTGAGGCGATCGCCGCCGCCGAAGCCGGCGCGTCGATCCTGCATCTGCACGCCCGCGATCCAAGCGACGGCCGGCCGACCGCCGACCCTGATGTGTTCATGCAATTCCTGCCGCGCATCAAGCAGGCGACCGATGCGGTGATCAACATCACCACCGGCGGCTCGTCGCTGATGACGCTGGACCAGCGGCTGGCCGCGCCGCTGCGGGCCGAACCCGAAATGTGCTCGCTCAACATGGGCTCGATGAATTTCGCGCTGTTCCCGATGCTCGACAGACCGAGGGAATGGCAGCACGAGTGGGAGCCGAAGCTGCTCGAGGCGACCCGCGACACGATCTTCAAGAACACTTTTGCCGACATGGAGACGGTGCTCGATAAACTCGGCAAGGGCTGCGGCACGCGTTTTGAATTCGAATGCTACGATGTCGGCCATCTCTATTCGCTGGCGCATTTCCGCGACCGCGGGCTGGTGTCGGGACCGTTTTTCATCCAGTTCGTCTTCGGCATTTTGGGTGGCATCGGCGCCGATCCGGATAATCTCGTGCACATGAAGCGCATCGCCGACAAACTCTTTGGCGACAGTTTTCAGTTCTCGGTACTGGCAGCCGGCCGCCAGCAGATGCCACTGATCTCGATCGCCGCGGCAATGGGCGGCAATGTCCGCGTCGGGCTGGAGGACAGTCTTTACGACGGCCGCCAGCTGGCCAAATCCAATGCCGACCAGGTGCGCCGCATCCGCGGCATTCTCGACGGGCTGTCCCTGGAGGTCGCGACGCCGGCCGAGGCGCGCGCTATGCTGGCGCTCAAGGGTGGCGACCGGGTGGCGTTCTAGGCGCATGGTGGAGGCCGGGTGGCAAAGGGAGGAGCTGATATAGAAAGGGTTCTCGTCTCAGCCTGCCTGCTCGGCAGCAAGGTTCGTTACAACGGTTCCTACCGGCTCAACGACCATCCCGTTCTGGCGCGATGGCAGGCAGAAGGGCGGGTCGTGCAGATCTGCCCGGAGGTCGCCGCGGGTTTCTCGACGCCGCGCCCGCCGGCTGAAATTCGCGGCACCGGCGACGGCCTTGCTGTGCTGCACGGCCAAGGCCAGGTGGTCGAGAAAACCGGAAACAATGTGACTGCACTCTATCTCGAAGCCGGGCAGCTCGCGCTCGATCTCGCCCGGGAAACAGGCTGCCGCTATGCAGTCCTGACTGACGGCAGCCCGTCGTGCGGCAGTAGCTTCATCTATGATGGGAGTTTTTCGGGCAACCGGGTGGCTGGCTCTGGCACGACCACGGCGCTGCTGGAGGCGAACGGCATTCGCGTCTTTTCGGAAGACGGCATTGGCGAGCTTGATGACCTCCTGGCCAAGCCTGATACAGCCGGAACCGCAGCCTGATCCATGCGAGAGAAAGCCCGAGCCACGACCCGCGATACCATCATCCGCCCCGGCACCATCGACGACGTCGACACCATCTACGCCGCCCTGTTGCGCCTCGGCAACCATATTGGCGCGCATCAGGAGATCACGTCCACCGCCGACGACCTGCGCCGCTACGGCTTTGGCGAAAAGCCTGCCTTTTCGACCCTGATCGCCGAAGTCGGCGGCGAGTTTGCCGGGCTGTGCCTGCATTTCCCGATCTTCTCGACCTGGATGGGCCGGCCCGGCGTCTATGTGCAGGACCTCTATGTCGAAGGCCGCTTTCGCGGCCGCAAGATCGGCGAACGCCTGCTGCGCAGTGTCGCTGCGCAATGCCGGAAGGACGGTGGCGTCTATCTCAGGCTATCGGTCGACACCGACAACGAAACCGCCAAGGCCTTCTACGAACGATTGGGCATCGCCTGGTCGAGCTACGAACAGACTCAGAAGATTGTCGGCGACGCTTTCTTCGCCTTTGCCGATGGGCCGGACGATGTATAGCCGGCTACTGTATTGGGAGACATGATGAAAGCCTTCTATGCCGAGGAACAGAAACGCCACGATCCAAAGGCCTTCCTCTCCAGCGGGGCGCCGCAGCCCAATCCGGAAAAGCCGGAACGCGCAGAGCGACTGCTTGCCGGTGCCAAGGCCGCCGGCTGCACGATCGAGCGGCCACGGGATCATGGGCTCGGCCCGGTCTCTGCGGTGCATACCCCCGAATATCTGGATTTCCTCGAGCACATCTTCGTGCGCTGGCAGCGCATCGAAGGCGCCTCGGCCGAGGTGATCCCCAACATTCACCCGATTGCGCGCAACGGCTCCTACCCGGCCTCGGCTGTGGGACAGGCCGGCTATCATATGGCCGATACCGCTTGCCCGATCTCGGGCGAGACCTGGGGCAGCGCGCTGTGGAGCGCGTGGAGCGCGGTCGAAGCTGCCGAAGCGGTGATGGCAGGCGCACCGGCCGCCTATGCTCTCTGCCGCCCGCCCGGCCACCACGCTTTTGCCGATGTCGCCGGCGGCTTCTGCTTCATCAACAATTCGGCGGTCGCGGCGCAAGTGCTGCGCAAGCAGGCCGCGCGGGTGGCGATCCTCGATGTCGACCTGCATCACGGCAACGGCACGCAGGGCATTTTTTATGCGCGACCCGACGTGCTGACGGTGTCGCTGCATGCCGATCCGGTGCGCTTCTACCCGTTCTTCTGGGGCCATGCTGACGAGCGCGGCGAAGGGCCGGGTCTCGGCTATAATTTCAACCTGCCTTTGCCACGCAAATCCGGCGACGCGGCCTTTCTGGAGGCACTCGCGGTGTCGTTCCAGCGTATCCGTGCCTTCTCGCCGGACGCGCTGGTCGTGGCGTTGGGTCTGGATGCGTTCGAGGGCGATCCCTTCGGCGGGCTTTCTGTCACCACGCCCGGCTTCTCACGCATTGGCGAGGCGATTGCCAAGCTCGGCCTGCCGACGGTGATTGTGCAGGAAGGCGGCTATCTCTGCGAAGCGCTTGGCGACAATCTCACCGCCTTCCTCACGGGTTTCGGCGGCAAGCGGCGATAGCGGACTAGCGCTGTTGCCTCAGCATGGCGATGACGCGGTGCACGCTTTCCAGCGTCTCGTCGATCTCGGCGACCGTGTTGTAGTGGGCGATGCCGATGCGCACGACGCCGTGCTCGGCCGGAATGCCGAGCTGGTGGACGATCTCCCAGGCGTAGTTGTGGCCCGACCAGAGGAAGATGTTTTCGGCATTCATCTGGCGCACGATCGTCTCCGGCACGATGCCATCGACGGTGAAGGAAACCGTCGGCACGCGATGCCCGAGCCGCGCCGGGTCGGTGATGCCGTGGATCGTCAGGCCTGCAATGTCCGACAGCCCGTCGATCAGTCGTTGCGCCAGCGGATTCTCGTAGGCGATCGAGACTTCGAACGCCTTGGCAATCTTGCGCCTTCTTGACCCACCCTCGCCCGCCGCCGTGCCCAGTTCGGCGAAATAATCGACGGCGGCGGTGAGGCCGGCCATCAGTTCAATTTGCGGCGTGCCGAGTTCAAAACGTTCCGGCAGGCCGTTGGACGAACAGCGACATTTGTACGGCTTCAGCGCCTCGATAACATCCAGCCGGCCCCAAAGAATGCCCATATGCGGGCCGAAGAATTTGTAGGCCGAGCAGATCAGGAAATCGCAGCCGAGGTCTTGCACATCGACCAGGCCATGCGGCGCGAATTGCACGGCGTCGACATAGACCAGCGCGCCCGCCTGTTTGGCGATGCCGGCCAGCGCCTTCACCCGGTTGATGGAACCGGTCAAATTGCTGGCATAGTTCAACGCGACGAGCCGTGTCCGGTCGGTGAGCAGTGCGCTGAGCGCCGTCTCCTCGACCTGCCAGCTCTGCTCGTCGAAAGCCAGCCAGCGCACGACAAGGCCAAGGTCCTCGGCCAGTTGCAGCCAGGGCGAGACATTGCCCTCGTGGTCCATGCGGGTGAGGATGATCTCGTCGCCAGGCTTGAACGTGCGGCCGAGCGTGCGCGACATGTGGTAGGTCAGCGTCGTCATGTTGGCGCCGATGACGATTTCCTGGGGCGACGCGGCACCGAGGAAATCGGCCATCGCGGCATGGGCATCGTCGACGACCTGTTGCGCGGCAACAGTGGTTTCGAAGAAGCCGCCGAGATTTGCGTTGGTGGTCAAAAGACAGTGAGACACCGCGTCGGCGACCGCCTGCGGCACCTGCGTGCCGGCAGGATTGTCAAGGTAGATGCGGCGGCGGCCCTTGTCGGTGAGGGAAAGCGCCGGAAATTTTGCCCGCACGGCGTCGATCTGAAATGCCATTTTTGTTCCCCCGATCAATTCAACTGGCCTACGGATCCCTTGCTCACGGGCACGGATTACCGACGCGCTGATGGATCGCATCGACCGCCTTCTGCATCTCCTCGGTCCAGGTCACGTCGACTGACGACAGCGCCATTTCAAGTTGCGCAATGGTCGTCGCGCCAATGATGTTCGAGGTGACGAACGGCCGGCTCGACACATAGGCGTTGGCAAACAAGGCCGGTTCCAGGCCGAAGGAGCGCGCCAACTCGTTATACTCGAGCTGCGCCTCCGCCGCGTTGGGCGTCTCGTAGCGCTGGCCGCGGTTGAACAGTTGCGAGCGCGACCCTTGCGGGCGTGCGCCATGGTCGTATTTGCCGGTGAGATAGCCCTGCGCCAGCGGCGAATAGGCCAGCAGAGACACCTGCTCTCGGTCGCAGACTTCGGCCAGGTTCACCTCAAAAGTGCGGTTGACGAAATTATAGGCATTCTGGATCGAGGCGACGCGCGGGCCGATGCCCTTGTCGGCCTCGGCGATGAAGCGCATGGCGCCCCAGGAATTCTCGTTCGACAGGCCGAGATGGCGGATTTTTCCTGATTTCACCAACTCGTCGAACACGGCGAGTGTCTCGGCAATCGGCGTCTCGCCGGCCGGCGCCCCGATGGAATCGGCACGCGGCCCCACGGCGCCGATGCGGTTGGGATTGGCGCCCCACGGTATGTCGCGTTCCGGCCAATGGATCTGATAGAGATCGAGATAATCGGTGCCGAGCTTGGTCAGTGATTTTTCGATGGCGTCAAAGATGTCGGCGCGCACCAGCTTCGAGGGACGGTCGCCGCGAAACCAGGTGTTGGCGGTGCGGCCGACCACTTTCGAGGCCAGGATGACCTGGTCGCGGTTGCCCTTCGCTTTCATCCAGCTGCCGATGATCTTTTCGGTGCGGCCTTGTGTCTCCGCCTTGGGCGGAATCGGGTAAAGCTCGGCGGTGTCGATGAAATTGACACCGCGCGCAAAGGCCAGGTCCATCTGGGCATGGCCGTCGGCTTCCGTGTTCTGCTGGCCCCAGGTCATCGAGCCGAGGCAAATCTGGGTAACAAGAAGATCGGTCCGACCGAGACGGCGTTTGTGCATGGAATTTCTGCTCCGGAGGGAAGACTGGGCGCGGCGGCGCGAGAAGGAAATCGCATTTATAGGGAAAGCAGTCGCGCTCTCCAAGCCTCGGCGGACCGACTTTTGCGTGAACTCCGGAAAAGTCAGCGCCTGGCGCCGGCCAAAGCGCGCCGCTTGGCTTCGTCGATCAGCATGTTGGCCACCTGCATGCGGATCATGGCGCGCTGGCGCAAATGCGGGGCGACACGGTCGGGATGGTTGGCGAAGGCGAAGCTGCGGCGCATGCGGCCGAAATCGGCGACATCCCTGGGCTGGTTGAGGCCAAGTTCGAAGGCGATGGATTCGGGATCGATCGGCGGCAACTTGTCTTCCGGCTTGGGTTCTTCGCCGGCCAGCGCGATCTTCGCCTGATCGAGCAGTGCGGCGAACTCGCTCGCCAGGTCGGCGCCCTCGCGATACTCGGCGGCAAACGTGTCGCCCGCAACCTTTATGCGGCCGGAATGAAGCTCGTCCGCCACCGACAGATAATCGAACGGAATCGACGGCCGTGCGCCGGCCTCCTCGCCCTTCTCGGGGGCGACGAAGAGGTCGTCGAGCAACGAAGCGAAATCCCGCTTGCTCCCGGTGCCGATCTCAGCCTCCCCTGTCGTAAGCGCACCTGTACCGGCGTCCAACATAGAATCGGCTCGTTAAAAATGAATGCGACCGATCTTAACCAATTTAGCCGTTGGCTTACGGCGTTTGCCAGCCGAACCCTCTATGCAAAAAAAAGCCGGACTGCATTTTCATACAGTCCGGAAAATTCGCCAGGAGTGGCGAGGAAAAGCCGGCCATGTGCCAGCGTTGAAGCATACGGTCGGGACGCGCCGGAAGTTTCACCGGCCGGTTCGATTGTGACGAAAAAAATTGCGCAGCATGGCTGCCATGCAAATGCTGCACTGCACAATCTTCATGATTTGCCTATATTGCTTGATGTGGAGGATCAACAAGGGGCCATGATCATGGGGTTCTTCACTGAAATGTTCGCTCGTCCGCGTCCGCAGGAACATCTGCGCTATCGCTCGGCACTGGCACTGCTGCATGCGATGAGCAGCAGCGACCGCGCCGACATCGGCATCAAGCCGGCCGATTTTCCGCGCATCGCCCGCGAAATGTCGCTGCGCTGAACAAGGCGTTTAGCCGAGCCTGACGCGAGGCTTCCCGGCAGCGCCGGGAAGCCTTCTTGACCTTCAACGCCCGAGGAAAGTTGCCTTGCCCAGCGGCACGCCGTTGTGACGCAGGATGTCGTAGGCCGTGGTCACGTGGAAGTAGAAGTTGGGCATGGCGGCGTGCAACAGGTATTGCAGCCCGGGCATCGAGACTTCACGCCCCGCAAGCCTGAGTTCGATCGTCCGCTGGTCGGAGCCATCGAGGTCGGCCGCCGAGAAGGTTGCGAGATGCTCGAGGGTCTTGGCGATACGGGCCTGGACGTCGGCAAAACTCGCCTCATTGTCCTCGTATTTCGGCACCTCGCGGCCGGCAAGCCGCGACGGCGCACCTTTGGCATGATCGGTGGCGATCTGCACTTGTCTCACCAGCGCGAACATGTCGGGCGCCAGCCGCGCCGTCAGAAACACCTGCGGATCGATCTTGCGATCAGCCGCATTCTGTTCGGCTGCAGACAGCACATTGGACAGCGCCTTGAGCCTGGCGGAAAACACCGGCACGGACGCTTCATACATCGATAGTGTCACTTGAAATCTCCACGCGGCGGGACGCCGACAGCGGCACGTAGCGCCTTCGCGCGTGACTTTTCAAGCGTCACCGCGTCGCCGTAATCCTTATGCTAGAATTTCCGCATCGACTGGAGATTCCCGATGAGAAGCGCCCTTCTTGCAGCGACCGCTTTTTTCTCCCTTGCCACCATCAGCCAGACTGCCTTTGCCGCCGACGAAGCGCCCTATGTCGATGACCGGTCGGACGCCGCCGCTGTCGTCCGCTCGCTTTACAGTGCCATCAACCGGCACGAATTCGCGCGCGCCTGGGGCTATTACGGCGACACCAAACCGGCCAAGGATTTCGATACATTCGTCAAGGGTTATGACGGCACCGACAAGGTCGATGTCGAAACAGGCGCTGTTTCCGATGAGGGCGCGGCCGGCAGCATCTATTACAGCGTCCCCGTCGCAATCCGCGCCACCGGCAAAGACGGCAACGAGGCGGTATTCGCCGGCTGCTACACGCTGCGCCAGGTCAATGCCCAGGTTCAGGCTCCACCGTTCCAACCGATCTTCATCGACAAGGGCGCGCTGAAACCGTCAAAGGCCGATTTCGAGGAAGCGCTGCCGGCAAGCTGCGGCGACGGACCGCCGCCGCCCAAGAAAGACACCGCACTGGAGCAAGCCAAGAAGATGTTTGCCGCCGACTACGGCGGCCAGTGCGACAAGGAATTTCTCGGCGAGGAGCCGGAAATCTTTTCTATCAAATACAAGGAAAAGGATGCTGCTGCTGGCGATCCCGACAAGGAAATGCGGCTTTTCCATTTCTCCTGCGCGGCTGCGGCCTACAATGAAAGCTCCGTCTACTACTTGAGCGATGAAGTGGCGGGCGTGCGGCAATTGCAGTTCGCCGAACCCCAGATGGATATCCGCTACGAGAACAATGACAGCGACGGCAAACTTTTGGGCATGACCATAGTCGGCTTCCACACGACCGGCTGGGCGACCAACTCCGACTACGACGAAGATACCAAGACGATCAGCACGTTCAACAAATGGCGCGGCGTCGGCGATGCCTCGGACTCAGGGACGTACCTGTTCCGCAACGGTGACTTTTCCCTGGTCCAGTACGATGTGGATGCATCCTATGACGGCGAGGAAAACCCGCAGACGGTGGTGGACTACAACACCGCCCCGTAGAGGCTACCCAAGGGGGTCAAGGCGCTTTCGACAGCATCCAGTTGAGCGTGCCGCGCCAGTCGGTCATGCGGATCGGCGTGCCATGCGTGCCCGTCTCGAAGCGAACGAAATGGGTCGGATACGGATAGGCTTTCGATTTGGCGATGATGGAGCGGAAGAAGGCTTCCTGCTTTTCCACCGGAAATACCGGGTCCTTGCTGCCCTGACCAAAGAAAACCGGCACATGACGCCTGAAGGCGGGGCTCGCCAAAAAGCTCTCGTCCCAGAGCGAGCCAAGCAGCAGCAGCCCGTCGATGCGCCGGCCGGTGTCGTTGCGGGCGGCAAGTTGCCAGCACAGCGATCCGCCCATCGAGCCGCAGGCGACGAAGATTTTCGCGCCCGGCGATTTTTCCGCATAGTGGTCGATCAGCGCCGCGACCTGGGCTGTGCCGGTGTCGCCGAAATCGGTGAAATCCGGAGAGAGATAGAGGCCGCCATTGGCTGCCATCAGGTTCTTGATGCGGTTGAAATTGCCGCCGAAGGTGAAGTCGTCGACGCCTTGCTTGCGGCTGCCGCCCTGCCCGTGCAGGTAGAGCACGATGATGGCGGCGCCTTCGGTCTTGCCGACGGCGATGTGCCTGACATCGCCGGCATCGGTTTTCAGCAGCAGATCCTGCTGCACCTTGCGCACGCTGGTGTCGGTGTATTGGGCATGCACCCGGCGCTCGGGCACTTCATCACGGGCGTTGATGTCGCGCAGTTCCTGGTAGTCGATGACCGTGTAGGCGCCGTTATCCGCCGACGACAGCGTCGCCGGGTAGGCGAACAGATCGTCCTTGAAAGGTTTCAGCGCCTCGGCGCGAGCGGCGACGCCGCCAGGAAACAATACGAGCGCTGAGGCAAGAAGGGCGTAGCGGAATCTGAAAGCCATGCCCAAGCCATGCGTTTTTCAGCTTCGGTTTGTCAATCCTGGAGCACGCCGCCGGCGCCTTCCAACGCCTCGCGTGTGTCGACGTCGATCGATGCGCCGTCGCCGATCTCGACATCGACGACATCCAGCCCCTCGGCCTCGACCAGATGCCGCGCGCCGGTATCGCCTTCGAGATGGGCGATCGCGGGAAACAACGCACGCGGCAACAGCACCGGGTTGCCACGGCGGCCATCATGCGAAGCACGCACGACCGAGCGGCCTTCGGCCTTGCGGAAAGCGTCGATCAGCCTGTCGAGGTCGGCTGATGAGACGCCCGGCATGTCGCCGAGAACAATCATGGCGCCGGCGGCGTCTTCGGCAACCCTGGCAATGCCGGTTTTCAGCGATGAGGACAGGCCCTCGGCAAAATCCGGATTGTCGGCAAAGGTGACGTCAAGGCCCGACAAGGCTGCCCGCACCCGCTCGCGCTGATGGCCGGTGACGACGATTGTTTGAGAGGCTTTCGAGGCAAGAGCGCGCTCGGCGGTGCGGCGCACCAGCGGCTTGTCGTCGAACAATGCCAACAGCTTGTTTGGCCCGCCCATGCGGCTGGAACGGCCGGCGGCCAGAAGCACGACATCGACCGCCAGTTGCGCCTTGGCCGGCAGCGGCTCGCGCGGCTGCGGCCGTGTCGGGATTTCCATCAACAGCCCGCCGACGCCCATGCCGGCAATGTCCTTGGCGGTTACGTCGAGGCCGGCGATCAGCCGGTCGAGCACCCAGTCGAAGCCGTTCTCCTTGGGGCTGCGGGCGCAACCCGGCGCACCGATGACGCGTTTGCCGTCGAGCATGCCGAGCACCAGCAGATTGCCGGGATCGACCGGCATGCCCGCCCGGACGATGGTGCCGCCTGCGCGCTCGATGGCCGCCGGAACGACGTCGCCGAAGTCGCTCATCGCCGAGGCGCCAAAAATCACCACCATGTCATTGTCGCGCGCCAGCGAGGCTGCCGCCTCGGCCACGGCGATGATCTCATGCGGCGTGCGGCGCTCCGCCGTCAGCCGGCCGCCCGAGCGCGCCAGCCGCGCTTCGGTGACGCGCAGCGTCTTGTCGAGCACGCTCGACTTGATGCCAGGCAGAACCGTCTGGATGACGCCGACGCGTACCGGCTGGTAGGCGTTGACGGCAAAGATCTCGCCGCCGGCGCAGATCTTTGTCACCGAATCGACCAAGGCCGAGGCGACCGCGAACGGAATGATCTTCACTGTCGCCACCATCTGGCCTTTTTCGACCGGCGCGTGCTGCGCCAGCGTGGCGATGGTGATGGTCGGGTCGACGGCGTTGATTGCGTCGATCATCGCGGCGTCGACGGTGAAGATGCCGGCGGCGTCAGCGTGCAGATTGACGCGGCCGGTCGCCGCCGGCCTCGCCTCGATGTTGCGATGGTGCATGCTCGCGGCGATCTTTTCGGCGGCTGGGTCCTCGCTCAGATCGTCTGCGGCCAGCACCGCCGCGACAACCTCCGAAATGCCTGAAGCCTTCAGCAGCGACACGTCGTCGGCGCTCAGCCGGTGCGCCTTGCGGAAGCGCCGTTCTCCGGCCGTGGTGGCGTGGGCCAGCACAGCACCTTCGGCCGCCTCGATCGGGATCGGGCCGAATTTCACGCCGCGGCACCCTTGGCTTCGAGGCCGCGCGAACGAAAGGCGTGGATCGCCTGCGCCAGCACCGCAACCGCAATCTCGGCCGGGCTTGCCGCACCAATGTCGAGGCCGATAGGCGCGTGGATGCGGGCGATCTGGTCGGCGGTGGCGCCCAGGGCCAGCAGGCGCTCGACGCGCTTGGCGTGCGTCTTGCGGCTGCCAAGCGCACCGACATAGAAGCAATTGGCGTCGAGCGCCGCCTTCAGCGCAAAATCGTCGATCTTCGGGTCATGCGTGACGGCGGCCAGCGCCGTATAGCTATCGAGCGGCTGGCGCTCTAGCACATCCTCAGGCCATTCGGCATGCAGCGCGACATCGGGAAAGCGGTCCGGGGTGGCAAAGGCCGTTCGCGGATCGACGATCTCGACCGGATAGCCGGCGATCTTCGCCATCGGCGCCAGTGCCTGGCTGATATGGACGGCGCCGATCACCACCAGGCGCGGCTGCGGCAGATGGGCGTTGAGAAAGAAGGTTCGTCCCTCCGCCTCGACCGAACCGGAATTGCCGGTACGAAACGCCTTGGCGATGGCCGCTCCCAAATCGCCGGCAACGGGATCGCCCTCGCGCACGATGCGGTCGCGGCCGTCGCCAAGATCGGTAACCAGGATCGCCGCGCGGCGAGCGCGGCGTTCGGCGTTCAGCGTTTTCAGCGCATAGGGGTCCATGGTCAGCCCAGCCGCTCTACATAGACCTTGATGCGGCCGCCGCAGGACAGGCCGACCTGCCAGGCGGTCTCGTCGGCGACGCCGAACTCGAGCATCTTGGCCTTCCCTGAGTCGATGACGTCGATCGCCTCGGTCACGACAGCACCCTCGACACAGCCGCCGGAGACCGAGCCGTGGAAATTGCCTTCCGCGTCGATGACCAGATGGCTGCCCACCGGACGCGGCGCCGAGCCCCAGGTTTCGACCACAGTGGCAATGGCGACATCCTTGCCGTCCTTCATCCAGCCTTCCGCGATGATCAGCGGGTCGCGGGCCTCATCGAGATAAATGCTGTTGTCCATCGTCGCTTCTCTCAGAGTCTGTTTATGATCCGGCTATCGCCAATTCGCGCAAGCAAATGCATGGTCAATCGATCACCGCGAATGCGTCAACTTCGATCAGATAGCCGGGCGACAGGCTCGCCACACCAAGCACCACGTCAGCCGGTTTGTGATCTCCGAACAGCCCTAGCCGAGCCTTTTCGATGATCGGCAGGCATTCATCGCGATCGTAGTTGACGACATAGATCGTGATCCTGGTGACCTCAGTAGGCGCCGCACCGGCAGCGGCAAGTGCCCGGCCGAGATTGGCAAACACCTGGCGCGCCTGAGCCGCAAGATCACCGCGGCCAACAAGCTTGCCGTCCAGGTCCTCGGGCTCCTGACCCGAGATGAAGACCAACTTGCTCCCTGTCGCAACGACGACCTGGCTGTAGGTCTGCGGAATTGGCAGGTCCTTGGGATTGATGCTTTGGAGCGTCATCTATCGGGTCTCCGGTGCGGTGATTTTTTCCGGGAGTCTGTTTTCCGCTGGATAAACATATGGCTATGCGGCGTGCCTGGCGCCAGCGTCCAACCAACGACGCGGATCGACGGAAGCAGCCGACTTCTTGTCCAGCGAGGCGCAGAGATCGGCGAGCGCATCGAGATTGTGCACCGAGCGGAACTCGTCGACATGCGGCAGCATCGCCTTGACGCCGCGGGCGCGGGCTTCGAAACCGTCGAAGCGCAGCAAAGGATTCAGCCAGATCAGCCGCCGGCAGGATTTGTGCAGCCGCTCCATCTCCTCCGAGAGGCCAGCGACATCGTCGCGCTCGAGCCCGTCGGTGATCAAAAGCACCACCGCGCCCTGCCCCAGCACGCGCCGCGACCATAGCTTGTTGAACTCGGCCAGCGTGTCGCCGATGCGGGTGCCGCCCGACCAGTCCTTGACCGCCGCCGAACTCTCGGCAAGTGCCGCATCGGGATCGCGGTGGCGCATCTGCCGGGTCAGGTTGGTCAGCCTGGTGCCGAAGACGAAAGCATGCACGCGCCGGCGTTTTTCGGTCAGCGCATGCAGGAAATGCAGAAAAATGCGCGTGTACTGGCTCATCGAACCGGAGATATCGGCCAGCACCACCAGCGGTGGATGAACCTCGCGCGGCGACCGGAATTTTGGCAGGATCAATTCGCCGCCGGTGCGCGCGGCCGAGCGCATCATGGCGCGCGGATCGATGCGGCGGCCGTGGGCGTCGGCCTTGAAGCGCCGCGTCCTGACCATGTCGAAGGGCAGCCGCAGCTGGGCGATCGCTTTCTTGGCGTCGGCCATCTCGGCGGCGTTCATCTGGGCAAAGTCCTTGCCTCGCAGCACCTCATTGCCGGAAAAGGTGAAGCGGGCGTCGACCTCGATCTCGGGGATTTCCTGCACCGGCTGGTTCTTCTGGTGCCCCTCGAACATCGCCTGGCTGACACGATTTTCGGCCGCGCGCGGTTTTTGCTTTTCCCTGGCGTCCGGCGCCACCGGCGAAAACATCGCCAGCATCTTTTCGATCAGCTCGCGCGATTTCCAGAACAGCCGGAAGGCTTCGTCGAAGGTGGGATGATCCTCGTGCCGCGACACCAGCACGGCGTGCAGCGTCCAGTAGAAATCGTCGCGCGAGCCGATGCCGGCGGCCAGCACCGCCTCGATGGCATCCTTGACCGAGGCCGGCCCGACCCGCATGCCTGATTTGCGCAAGGTGCGGGCGAAATAGACGATGTTGTCAGCGATGCGCCCGTCGGGGGTGGCCTCTTTCGGTTCGGGGCGTGCCATAGCTCCTACTCCGCCGCCGCAAGCTCGGCTTTCACCTCGTTGAGGATGCGCCGGCCTTCGCCCTGTTCGATGCGGGCAATGTCGTCCTGGTATTTCAACAGGACGCCGATCGTGTCGGAAACCGTCTCCGGGTCGAGCGCCACCTTGTCGAGTTCGGTCAGCGCGCCGGCCCAGTCGATGGTCTCTGCGACGCCAGGCACCTTGAACAGTTCGATCTGGCGAAGCTTCTGGATGAACGACACCACTTCCGCCGAAAGCCGCTGGTTGGCCTGCGGCACCTTACGGCGCACGATCTCCAGCTCGCGCTCGGCATTGGGATAATCGACCCAGTGATAGAGGCAGCGCCGCTTCAGCGCGTCGTGGATTTCACGGGTGCGGTTGGTGGTGATGATGACGATCGGCGGCTCCTCCGCCTTGATCGTGCCGAGTTCTGGCACCGTCACCTGAAAGTCGGAGAGAATCTCGAGCAGGAACGCCTCGAACGCCTCGTCGGTGCGGTCGAGCTCGTCGATCAGGAACACCGGCGCGGCGCCTGCCTTGCCGGTCAGTGCATCGAGCACCGGGCGGCGGATCAGGTATTTTTCGGAAAAGACGTTGCGCTCCATGTCGGAGCGGTCGACCTTGCCGGCTGCCTCCTCCATGCGGATCTCGATCATCTGCGCGGCGTAGTTCCACTCGTAGACGGCTGACGAGACATCAAGGCCTTCATAGCATTGTAGCCGGATAAGCCGGCGGCCAAGCGCCTGCGCCAGCACCTTGGCGATCTCGGTCTTGCCGACACCCGCCTCGCCTTCGAGAAAAAGCGGCCGCTTCATGCGCAGCGACAGAAACAGCACGGTCGCCAGCGAACGGTCCGCGACATAGTCCGCGCCGGTCAGGAGATCGAGCGTCTCGTCGATCGTCCGCGGTGCCGGGCGCGGTTTCAACTCGGTCATTCTTTCTCCATCAGCGCCGCCGGTCCGTTTCACAGAACGTGGTAGCCGCGGTTGTGGTAGATCAGCGGCCGCAAATTATCGCCCATGCGCAACCCTGTCACCTTGCCAAAAAGCACACGATGGGTGGCCAGATCCTTGGTGTCGATCAGTTCGCAGTCGAACACGGCAAGCGCGCCCTTCAGCGTCGGCGCGCCGGTCGAGATGACATCCCATTCGCCGAGCGCAAAGCGCTCCTCGACCGGCAGGCCGGTGATGCCGGAAAAGCCGATCGACAGCGGCTCCTGGTCCGAAGCCAGCGTGTTCAAGGCGAATCTGCCGTTTTTCACGAACGGCTCGTTCTTGGGATTTTCGCGGTTGAGGCAGACCAGAATGGTCGGCGGCGTGTCCGATACCGAACAGGCGGCGATGACCGTCGCGCCGCGCCTGCCGGCAGGACCGTCGGTGGTGACCACATGGACGTGACCGGCAAAATGGGCCATCGCGTCGCGATAGGCCTGCGGCCCGATGTCGTTCTTCTTCAGCACGGATGATTTTCCACAGTCAGAACCCAAGCGTTATATATGGCGGCATACGATATGCCACAAGCGAAGTGGTTGACCTCTCTTCCCGGAATTAGCGTGTTGCACCAAGGCCGGGCAGCCTTTAGGTCTTGGCGGCAAATAGTGCCAGAAGCGTAAGGCCGGCACGGAGGAATCCATCGCTCGAATGCGACCCTGGACAAGAACAATAGCGGCGCTGGTCTGGCTGTCTGTGGCCGGCGGCGCGAACGCGCAGACGCTGCTGGTCGGCGTCGCCGCGCCCTTGTCGGGTCCGTCGGCGCTGCTGGGCAAGCAGATCGAGACGGGCTCCGGCCTCGCAGCCGAGGCGAACGGCGTCGAACTCCGGACGGTCGACGATGCCTGCACGGCCGATGGCGGCGCTGCCGCCGCCCGGGATTTCGTTGCAGCGAAGGTCAGCGTGGTCGTCGGCTTTCTCTGCACCGACGCGATCACGGCGGCGCTGCCGATCCTGAAAGACGCCAACATACCGGTCATCACCGTTGGCGTGCGCACCGAAAGCCTGACCGATCGCCGCGCCAAGACTGGCTGGCCGGTCTACCGCCTCGGACCGCGCGGCGACGACGAACGCAATGCTGTCGCAACCATCCTCACCCGCCTGTGGCAAAACGAGCTGTTCGCCATCGTCGATGACGGCACCATCTATGGCCGCGAAATGGCCGAGACGTTTCGCGCCGCGGCGGAGCAGGCGGCGCTGAAGCCGGTGTTCGTCGATACGTTCCGGCCGCAGTTGGACAACCAGATCGGTCTGATCGGACGGCTGAAGAAGGCCGGCGCGACGCGTGTGTTTGCCGGCGGCGATGGCGACGACATCGCCATCATGGGCCGCGACGCCGGCCAGCTCGAAGCCGGCATCGTCTTTGCCGGCGGCGAGAACATGCGCACACCGCCCGGCGACGTGCCCTATGCCACGGGCACGCTGATGATTGCGCCGCCGGAATGGGCCGAAGTCGCCGATCCCAAGGTGCTGGAAGCGTTTGCCGCACAAAACATTGCGCCCGATGGCTACACACTGCCGGCCTATGCTGCGGTGGAAATCGCCAAGGCCGCCTCCGCTCTTTCGGAAACCACCGGCAAGCCGCTGACTGAGGCGCTCACCGCGCATGATTTCACCACCGCGATCGGACCGATCCGCTTCGATGAAAAGGGCGACCTCAGCCACAACCCCTTCCGTGCCTACCGCTACGACGGCGCCCATTTCGTGCCGGCGGAGACCAACTGATGTTCCGCACCGGTCCGCGCAATCTCATCACCGATGTCGCCGGCCTCCGTGTCGGCAACTCATCCGACGCCAGGCTGAAGTCGGGGGTGACCACCGTGCTGTGCGATGAACCGGCGGTCGCCGGCGTACAGGTATTGGGCGGCGCGCCGGGCACGCGCGAGACCGATCTGCTCGAGCCGCACAATTCGATCGAGGCGATCCATGCCGTGGTGCTTTCGGGCGGCTCGGCCTTCGGCCTGGATGCCGCTTCCGGCGTGCAAGCGGCATTGCGCGAAAAGGGCATCGGCGTGGAGGTCGGCGGCTTTCGCGTGCCGATCGTGCCGGCGGCCATCCTGTTTGACCTGCGCAATGGCGGCGACAAGGATTGGGGCCGCTATCCACCCTATCGCGACCTTGGCTATGAAGCGGCGCAGGCCGCGGCAATCGACTTTGCGCTCGGCACGGCCGGCGCCGGCACCGGCGCGCTGAGTTCCGGCCTGAAGGGCGGACTTGGCTCGGCCTCGTTGGTGCTGGACAGCGGCGTCACCATCGGTGCGCTCGCCGCCGTTAATCCGACCGGCTCGGTCACTGTCGCCCGAACCAGGCATTTCTGGGCGGCGCCGTTCGAGATCGGCGATGAATTCGGCGGGCTCGGATACCCGTCGCCGATGCCGGAGGATGCGAAAAGGATCCTGCTTAAATACCGCGACAAGCATTTCACGGGACAGGCCGGCGGCAACACCACCATCGCCGTGATCGCCACCGACGCAGTTCTGACCAAGGCGGCGGCCAAGCGTCTGGCGATATCGGCGCATGACGGTTTCGTCCGCGCCATCTGGCCAGTCCACACGCCGGCCGATGGCGATCTGGTGTTCGCGCTGGCGACGGGCAGAAGCGGCATTGAACTCACCGCCGATGCGGCGATCGACCTCTACGCCGCGGCCGGCGCCACCATGGCGCGCGCCATCAGCCGCGGCGTCCACGCCGCGACGCCGGCCGATGGCGACCTGTTCCCGGTCTGGTCGTCGCGCTGATTGCGCGGCTACACATCAAACCGGGTCGGACCGTTCTTCCTCGAAAGTGACTGCGACATCCGAGTTTGCCGACAGGCGCACCTTGTTGCCCTCGACCTCGGCGATCAGGCTCGACGGGATATAGTGGTGATGCCCCTTGTGCGCGCCCTGCCCGCTGTCGAGCTTGGTCAGTTTGATTCGTTCGCCCTCGACCTTGTCGACCGTGCCGACATGGACGCCGTCGGCGCCGATCACTTCCATATGTTCGCGAATTTTGCTGGTGTCGGTCATGGTGGGTCTCCGTTGAAGCTGCCGACAACAACTAATGGCGACGGGATTGGATGCATCGACCTTGTGTTTTAGACAGCACGACGTTTTGACCGCGTCGTGATAGGTGATCGGTCGACATTGGCTGCCGGAGCGAAACCGATGCGAATACTGGTCCTGTTTGCCGTTTCCTTGCTTGCCCAGTTTGCGACATCCATCGCCGCTCATGCCGGCGATGTCGCCGAGCTTGAAATCCTTGGCTTCACTGGGGATGGCGGCGTCTTCGCCTTCGAGGAGTATGGTGTCTATGACGGGTCGGGCTTTCCCTATGCCAACCGCTATTACATCGACACCAGCAACGACAGTTTCCTGCCGGGCACGCCGATCCGGGTCCGGCTCGACGACGAGAATGCCACGCTCGACGCAGCGCGCCTCCAGGCGCGGCAAAAAGGCGAGGCGATCGTCAAGCAGGCGGAGCTCACGGCCAATCGTGGCATCACTGCCGGCTTCAACCCGGTGACCGAACTTTCGGCCGACCCGTTCCGCATGGTGGTGAACCCGCGCCCCATCTTTTCGCCGGTCGATCCCCCGCTCGAGTTCCGGCTCGATGAGATTGGCATGAATGACACCGAAGCCTGCCAAAGCTACGGCGAAATCAACGGTTTTCGCCTGCTGCGCATCGAGGCGAACGACGACGGCCAGACCCACCTGCTGCATCAGGACAAATCGATCCCCAAGAGCCGAGGGTGCCCGAACGGCTATCGGATCGGCGCGGTGCAGACGTTTTCAATGGACAGCATCAGCACCTATGCGGTGCTGATCGCAGTGCGCCAATACGGCTTCGAAGGGCCGGATTTTCGCTGGATCGCGGTGACCGGCCGCCTGTGACACCTCCTGTTCAATCCGCAACACCCAACCCAGGCTCCGAGCGTTTGCCGGGCCGAGTCCGGCGTGCCCTGCCCTCGCTTCGGGTCGCTCTTTTCGGCGCCTTGCTGTGGGCTGCGGCGATGGGCGTCAGCGCGCTGGTCAATCTGTGGCTGGACGATTGGGAAACCCCGGCGAAGATCCGCTTCGTCTTCTTGCTGTTTGCCGCCGGCGGCGCGCTGGCCTTTCCGGTCGGCCTGTTCGCGGCCCGGCTGGTCTCGCTTGGACGGCATTGGGAAGTCGCCCTGGCGGCGGCCTTTGTCTGCCTCCTCGTCGCGACGATCGGCTTCACCGGCGGGCTATTCGCGCTGCAATACCGCTCCTACTACGCCGAGTGGCATTCGCCCGCCTTCACCATCACCTGGGCCTTCCAGTTCGTGTTCACGATGTTGACGGCGCTCTACCAGTTCGTTGTCCTGGGCATCCGGCTCTATTTTCCACTCGGTTTCATCGCGTTGGCGCTCGCCAGCGTCTGGTTTGCGCGCCGGCAGCGTTGAGCATTTTGTCTGCCTCTGTTAGGACGCGGGCAAAAGCTCTCGACACGTCAGGACTGACCGATGATCCCTCGCTATTCCCGGCCGGAAATGGTCGCCATCTGGTCGCCAGAAACCCGGTTCCGCATCTGGTTCGAGATCGAAGCCTATGCGTGCGATGCGCTGGCCGAACTCGGCGTCATCCCGAAGGAAGCGGCGAAAACCATCTGGGAAAAGGGCAGCGCGGCGAAATTCGATGTCGAGGCGATCGACGAGATCGAGCGCGTCACCAAGCACGACGTCATCGCTTTCCTGACTCATCTTGGCGAATTCGTCGGACCGGACGCCCGCTTCATCCACCAGGGCATGACCTCGTCGGACGTTCTCGACACCTGTTTTGCGGTGCAGTTGACCCGCGCCAGCGACATCCTGCTCGCCGACATTGACGGCCTGCTTGCCGCACTCAAGCGCCGCGCCTTCGAGCACAAGGACACCGTCACCATCGGCCGCAGCCATGGTATCCATGCCGAGCCGACCACTTTCGGCATCAAGCTGGCGCAGGCCTATGCCGAATTCTCGCGCTGCCGCGAGCGGCTGGTGCACGCTCGGGAGGATATCGCCACCTGCGCCATTTCGGGCGCGGTCGGCACTTTCGCCAATATCGACCCCTATGTCGAAGAGCATGTGGCCAAGAAGCTCGGGCTGAAGCCGGAGCCGGTGTCGACACAGGTCATCCCGCGTGATCGCCACGCCATGTTCTTCGCCACGCTGGGGGTCATCGCCTCGTCGATCGAGCGGCTGTCGATCGAAATCCGCCATTTGCAGCGCACCGAAGTGCTGGAGGCGGAAGAATATTTTTCGCCGGGCCAAAAGGGTTCGTCGGCAATGCCGCACAAGCGCAATCCGGTGCTGACCGAAAACCTCACCGGCCTTGCCCGCATGGTGCGCTCCTTCGCGCTGCCGGCGATGGAGAACGTGGCGCTCTGGCACGAGCGCGACATTTCGCACTCCTCCGTCGAACGTATGATCGGGCCGGATGCGACGGTGACGCTCGATTTCGCGCTGTCACGGCTGACCAGCGTCGTCGACAAGCTGCTCGTCTACCCCGACAACATGCTGAAGAACATGAACAAGTTCCGCGGCCTGGTGCATTCGCAGCGCGTCATGCTGGCGCTGACGCAGGCCGGCCTATCGCGCGAAGATTCCTACCGGCTGGTACAGCGCAACGCCATGAAAGTTTGGGAGCAAGGCGCTGATTTCCTTGAGGAACTTCTGGCCGACAAGGAAGTCACGGCAGCCCTGCCCGAAGCCGAGATCCGCGAGAAATTCGACCTTGGCTATCACACCAAGCATGTCGACACGATCTTCAGGCGCGTGTTTGGATAGGTAGCTCCCTTCTCCCCGTATAGTGACGGGGGGAAGGAAGCTGTGCCACAGTCCAATCACGCCTTGCCGGGAACAGTCCTTATGACCGTGCCCCACGGATCTTCACGCGTGGTTTCGCCGGTCACATTGTCCGAGCGCATCTCGACCCAGGCCAAGCCCGTGCGAGCCGGATCGCGGCGGCCGGCGCCGGCGCTGTGCCAGGCGTTGGCGCCGATGTGATGGTGATAGCCGCCGGACGACAGAAACACCGCCTGGCCGCCATATTTCGCCACCGTGTCGAAACCGAACTCCTGGTTCCACCAGGCTTCGGCGTCTTCCGGCCTGCCGACGCGCAGATGCACGTGGCCGACAATGCTGTTTTCCGGCGCGCCCTGCCAGCCGGCGTCGCCCGCCGGCACATCGGCAACGACAGACGGCAGGTTCAGCCGCTCGGTCGCCATGGCGATCTTGTCGCCATTCCATTTCCAGTCCTTCGGCAGGCGGTCGGCATAGATTTCGATGCCGTTGCCCTCGGGGTCGGTCAAATAGAGCGCCTCGCTGACCAGATGGTCTGATGCGCCTTCGATGCGGATCTTGTTGGTGGCGGCATGGTTGATCCAGCGGCCGAGATCGGCGCGACTCGGCAACAGGAAGGCGGTGTGGAACAGACCGGCGCTGCGCGGATCGTCGGGCTTTGCCGCCGCATCCGCCTCGATGACGAGCAGCGGACGGTTGGCGGCGCCGAGCGAGATGGCGCCGTCGGCGCGGCTCAATTCCTGCAGGCCGACGACCTGGCGGTAGTACGCGGCGAGATTTTCGGAGTCGCGCGCCTTCAACCCGACGCGGGCAACGCTGACGGGAGTCGTGGCGGCAAAGGGCAGTTCACTCATCTGATGCTCCATTCGGCCGGCGTCCGACGAGCCCCCAAAAGCCAAGGACCCGGCGCCAGCGATCACTGTACGTCGTCTTTCTCTTCCTGACGACAGATCGTCGATCGGCATCGTTCACACAAGATGGCAAGAAGCGAACATGGTGTTCACTATTGTGATCAGATGCGCGGCTCATCACGGTTGCATGACGCAGCAGTGCTCGCTATTTCAGCGCCATGAAAGTCAGGGAAGCAGATATTCTCATCGTGCCGGGCTACACCAATTCCGGCCCCGAGCATTGGCAGAGCCGGTGGCAGTCAAAACTGTCGACGGCACGCCGCGTCGAGCAGACGGAATGGTCGAAGCCGGTGCGCGAAGACTGGACTGCGAGCGTGGCCAAGGCGGTCAACGAGGCCGAGCGGCCGGTCGTCATCGTCGCGCATTCGCTTGGTGTCGCCGCTGCCATCCAGGCCATGCCGCAGTTCGAGCGGCCGGTCGCCGGTGCCTTCTTCGTGGCCCCGCCCGATGTCGCCAATCCGAAGTTAAAGCCCAGGCATCTGATGACCTTCGGTCCTTACCCGCGCGAGCCGTTGGGGTTTCCCTCGGTGGTGATCGCCAGCCGCAACGACCCGTTCTGCGCGTTCGACGTGGCCGAAGATATTGCCGGCGCCTGGGGCTCGCTGTTCATCGATGCCGGCGAGGCCGGTCACCTCAACGCGGATTCCGGCTTCGGCCCGTGGCCCGAGGGATCGATGACCTTCGCCAAGTTCCTGACCGATCTCTAGGAGTCAGGATCTGTTAATCTGGTCGATTTAGACTGTTTTGAATCGTAGCGTATCGGACAAGCCAAGATTCTGTTGCAGCGAGACAAAAGGCCAATGCTTGCGCAAGGACGATTCACTTGAGTTCCTGAGGGGCGTCGCTGCTCTCGTCGTTCTGAATTGGCATACTTTGCTTGCGTTTGCGCCTTCGGCAAGCGGCATTTTCGCGGACGGTCCGGCCAACTCGCTGCAGACAAGCTTCGCTTTCGTCGCATTCAACGGCCCATCAGCCGTGTATCTGTTCTTCGTGCTGTCTTCTTTCGTGGTGGTGAAACGCTATTTCACCAGCCGCAAGATGCAAGACCTGGGGCTGGCCGCCATCAAACGCCTGCCGCGTCTTGCCGGCCCAGTCCTCGTCACGGTGCTGGCCTCTTGCCTGGTCTTCAAGCTTGATCTCTACTTCTTCAGCGAAGCGAGCACGCTGACCGCGTCGCCCTGGCTAGCCAGCTTCGCCTATGCCCCAAAGGTGCTGTCGCCGGAAACGGCGAGCTTTTCCGAAGCGTTCACAGAAGGCGCCTGGCGAACGTTCGTCTTCGGTGACAACTATTACGACACCAGCCTGTGGACCATGTGGTTCGAGTTCTGGGGCAGTCTTGCCGCCTTTATCCTCGCGCCAATTCTCTTCTTGCTGCATGACCGCACACCCCTCCTTGCCTGGGTCGCCCTTTTCATCGGCATGTTTGTGGCATGGTCGATCAACTTCATGCTCGTGGCCTTTCCAGTTGGCCTTTCGCTCTATCTGGTGCTTGCCTCGACGTTTCGCCCGAATGCGCGGTTGAGGGCGGTGATCGTGGTGGTCGCGCTGGTCCTGCTGGGCTATGCCGGAAATGCAGTCGGCGCCTACCGCCCCCTGGCCATTCTGGACTTCAACGGCCTCAGCGCCGAGATGCGGCAAGCCTACGTCGCCATCCCGGCCAGCGTCATGCTTGTCTATGCCGTGTTGACGATGGAGAGCCCGCCATCATGGATGACGGGCAAAGTGGCACGTTTCCTGGGCGATCTGTCGTTTCCGCTCTATCTCGTGCATGCGCCGGTCATTTGCTCCCTGGGATCATGGGCCCTTCTGACCAGCGGCTCCGCTCCGATCGCCGCCGCCGTGGCGATGCTGGGCTCGATCATCGTTGCGTTGCCACTCGTGGTCTTCAACAATTGGTGGGTTGCCGCGCTCGGCAATCTGGTTGGCAGGCTTAGACGCCGCGGCGGTATGGTGGTCGCAGCGCCTGAGGCCGCCAATATCTGATTGCGGGCCGCTTTTGCGAGAAGCCGACAGATCAGGATCCGATCGAATCCCTGACGCTCTTGATCAGCGTTTTGGCTCCAAGCGCAATCAGCGAATGGTCAGAGCCCATAGCCAGCAACCGATAGCCCATGGCCACGACGCGGCCGGCAATGGCCGGCTCGATGACATAGATCGCGGCATGCTTGCCGGCCTTGCGTGTCCGCTCGGCGACTGAAGCCACGGTTTCCATCATGCTTTCCAGCGTCGAATTGACGGTGGCACCGTTCGACCAGGCGATCGAGAAATCCGAGGGCCCGAGGAAGATGCCGTCAATGCCCGGCGTGTCGAGGATGCCGTCCAGCGCATCGAGTGCGGCACGTGTCTCGACCATGGCGAAGGCCATGGTGCGCTGGTTGGTGTCGCGCAGCCATTCGGCCTGGTCGCCCTTGCCATGGCGCGGAAAGGCATAGGTCGGACCCCAGGAGCGCTCGCCAAGCGGCGGATATTTCATGGCGGCGGCAAACAGTTTTGCGTCGGCCACCGAATTCACCATCGGCGCAATCACCGCCTCGGCGCCGAAATCAAGTGCGCGGCTGGCCATATCGAAGCGGCCGACGGGAATGCGCACCAGCGCCGGCTTGTTGGCGGCCAGCACCGGCACGAGGCCGCGCAACACGCTGTCTTCGTGATGACCGCCGTGCTGCATGTCGAGCGTGACGGCGTCGAACCCCTGCTTGGCGATGATTTCCACCGTCAAGGCATCCGGCACCCCGGACCATGCTGTGAACAGCGTTTCATCCGCCGCCAGGCGTGATTTTAGGGACATTGGCGATTTTCCTTGTTGGCTGGCGCAGTTTCAGCCGGAAACGGCGGCAAAGGCAAAGAAAAACCGCCCGGCTGGGCCGGGCGGTCGATTGGTCCAGTCATTCTTTGTTTGTCGCAGGTTCTGTCGCAAAACCGCAGGACACTTTTGCGGAACGTGCTTCGGCTGGATCAGGTGTTCTTGATCTGGTCGATCGCCTGCGCCATCAGCTCATCCATGGTGCGGCGGATCTGATGATCGGACTGGGCAACGCCGGCCGCATCGAAATCCGCGCGAATCTTGCGGAAAACGTCGTGATCGCCGGCTTCCTCGATGTCGGCGACAACCACCTCCTTGGCATAGGCGTCAGCGTCCGCCCCGGTCTTGCCAAGCTTTTCGGCAGCCCACAGGCCAAGCGCCTTGTTGCGGCGCGCCGCGGCCTTGAACCGAAGTTCCTCGTCGAATGCGAATTTGCGCTCGAAGCCCTCTTCGCGGTCTTTCATGCTGCTCATGGCATCCCTCCGGTACAGTCCGATTCGTTTGACGGTGAATATGTGTTGCCGAAGCACAAACCAAAAGGCCGCGGGTCGGTCAATATGCTACCTTACTTGCTGCGCTGCGGCATTTCATTCCCGAAAGCGGTTGATTGGAAGGATTTGCCGATTGAGCAAACGATGTGATTGGGATAGACCCGGCATTGAACCCTATCGTAGCCGCACTATTTCAGGCTAACGGACAGGAACTGGTCGCTAGCCGCCTGCCCGGAAATCCAGAGAAAAATCAGATGAAAAATCGCCGCCGCATTTATGAAGGCAAGGCCAAGATCCTCTATGAAGGACCCGAACCGGGCACGCTGATCCAGTTCTTCAAGGACGATGCGACCGCGTTCAACAAGAAGAAACACGAGGTCATCGACGGCAAGGGCGTGCTCAACAACCGCATTTCCGAGTATATTTTCAACCATCTCAACCGCATGGGCATTCCGACCCACTTCATCCGCCGGCTCAACATGCGCGAGCAGCTGATCAAGGAAGTCGAGATCATTCCGCTCGAAGTGGTCGTGCGCAATGTTGCCGCCGGCTCGCTATCCAAGCGCCTTGGCATCGAGGAAGGCACGGTTCTGCCGCGCTCGATCATCGAATTCTATTACAAGGCCGACGCGCTCGACGATCCGATGGTGTCGGAAGAGCACATCACCGCTTTCGGCTGGGCCAGCCCGCAGGAAATCGATGACGTCATGGCACTTGCCATCCGCGTCAATGACTTCCTCTCCGGCCTGTTCCTGGGCGTCGGCATCCAGCTCGTCGACTTCAAGATCGAATGCGGGCGCCTGTTCGAGGGCGACATGATGCGCATCGTCGTTGCCGACGAGATTTCGCCTGACTCCTGCCGGCTGTGGGACGTGGCGACGCAGGACAAGCTCGACAAGGACCGTTTCCGTCGCGATATGGGCGGGCTGGTCGAAGCCTATCAGGAAGTTGCCCGCCGCCTCGGCATCATGAACGAGAACGAGCCGCCGCGTCCGGCCGGACCGGTGCTTGTCGCCTCGACCGATGGCATCAAAGGCAAGCCGCACTAACAATCCTACCGCTCAACATAGAACAGGAGCATGTCCAGCGTGATCAAGGCCCGCATTACCGTCACCCTCAAGAACGGCGTGCTCGACCCGCAAGGCAAGGCGATCGAACACGCTCTATCCGGGCTCGGTTTTGGTGGCGTCGGCACGGTGCGCCAGGGCAAGGTGTTCGATGTCGAGCTTTCGGAGACCGACAAGGCCAAGGCCGAGGCTGACTTGAAAGCCATGTGCGACAAGCTGCTGGCGAATACGGTGATCGAGAATTACGCGGTGGAGATAGCCTAACGTGAAATCAGCCGTCGTTCTTCTGCCTGGCCTCAACCGCGACCGCGACATGATCGCGGCGCTTACCAAGATTTCCGGGACACCCCCGTCCACCGTCTGGCAGACCGACACTGAAATCCCCGATGTCGACCTGATCGCCATTCCGGGCGGCTTCTCGTTCGGCGATTATCTGCGCTGCGGCGCGATTGCCGCGCGCATGCCGGTGATGCGGGCGGTTGCCGAAAAGGCGGCCAAGGGCGTCATGGTCATCGGTGTCTGCAACGGCTTTCAGATCCTGGTCGAGGCCGGCCTGCTGCCGGGCGCCTTGATGCGCAACAGCTCGCTGAAATTCGTCTGCCGTGAGGTGAAGCTGCAGATCGCCAATGCCAACACCATGTTCACCCGCCGCTATCAGCCGGGCCAGATCATCCGCTCACCGGTGGCGCATCATGACGGCAATTACTTTGCCGATGCCGAGACGCTGGCGCGCCTCGAAGGTGAAGGCCAGGTGGTGTTCCGCTATGCCGAAGGCACCAATCCCAACGGCTCGATCAACGACATTGCCGGCATCATCAACAGCCAGGGCAATGTGCTCGGCCTGATGCCGCACCCCGAAAACCTGATCGAAGCAGCCCATGGCGGCAGCGACGGCCGGGCTTTGTTCGAAGGTGCGCTTGGCATCGCCGCTTGAATTTCCTCAACGCAAGCACCGCAAAAAGCGGGCAAATCCAACACATTAGGGAGAGACGGTCATGAAACTCTATTCGCGGCCGTTGTCGCCCTACTCGTCGATCGTGCGGGCGCTGGCCTACATCAAGAACGTGCCGCTCAAGGTGATCGCGCCGCCGTCGGGATTTCCAATCCCCGAAGAATTCCGCGCCATTTCGCCACTCAACCGGATTCCGGTGCTGATCACCGGCTCCGGCGAAACCATCGTCGAATCGGTGGTCATCGCCGAATATCTGGAAGAGCGGTTTCCGGAGCCGGCACTGCTGCCGCAGGATTCGAAGGACCGGGCGCTGGTGCGCATGTTCGCCCGCATCACCGATCTCGATGTGCTTGCCCCGATGATGAAGCTGTTCGAGCTGTATTTCGTGCCGAAGCGCA
Source organism: Mesorhizobium sp. P2_E10 (assembly GCF_056404235.1). Lineage (NCBI taxonomy): Bacteria > Pseudomonadati > Pseudomonadota > Alphaproteobacteria > Hyphomicrobiales > Phyllobacteriaceae > Mesorhizobium > Mesorhizobium sp. P2_E10. The sequence continues at coordinate 743,678 of NZ_JBFUEK010000002.1, read as the reverse complement.
ACGACGCGGAGATCAAGGCGCAATTCGCCCGCCTGCATCACGGACTGGCGGCGATCGAGGCCCGCATGGCGCAAGGGCCGTTTGCGCTCGGCGACGACATCAGTTTCGCCGACGCCTGGCTGACGCCGACCCGCTTCATCTTCAACAATTTCCGGGTGACGACCGGGCACCATGACCTGCTTGAAGCCTATCCGAAATTCGATGCCTATGAGCAGATCGCCTTGCAGCACCCGGCGCTGTCGCGGGTCTGGGGCGAGATGACGGACGGGCTGAAAATCTTCCTTTCCGAACTCGAGATGGGCGCGGCCTGAGCATGACATCGACGATCGCCCGCCTCTGTCTTGTCGCCACCGCCTGCTTTGTGCTCGCCTCCTGCCAGTCGACGCCAAAGAGCGCGCCGGTGCCCATGGGCAAGAGCGCTTCGCTGCTCGCCATGGAGCAGGTGGCGATCGCTGCCCACAAATGCTGGATCGCCAGCAAGGACCCGGCCTTCAAATCGTATCAGATGGCCAATGAGCTGAATTCGTTCAGCGGCACGCCGCGCTTCCTGCTGGTGCCGGCCAAGCATTATGGCGGCAAACCGCTGCTGGTCGTGCAGGCGCAAGGCAATTCGAGCCACGTCGACGCATTCGGCCCACTGATGGCCGATCCGCTCGGCGCCCGCATCGGGTCGGACATTGCCCGCTGGCAGGCCGGCAATTCAGCCTGCAACGCGGCCGCGTAGCCCGATGGGCCGGTTCCTGCAGCTCGCGGGTCTGGTCATCGGTCTGGCCGGGCTTGTCCTGCAATTCTGCATCACCATTCCGGCGTCGATGGAAGCCGGCCGCAGCCTGCTCGGCTCCATCGTCTTCCTGTTCAGCTTCTTCACCATCTTGACCAACATCGGCGCCGTGCTGGTCCATGCCTCGTTGTTGTCGTCAAGCGGCTACGCTTGGCTGCCGGCCTTTGCCGGGCCGCGCATACGGGCAGGCGTCGCGGTTTCCATCACGCTGGTTTTCATCGTCTACGCCACGGTTCTGGCGCAGCTTTGGCAGCCGCAAGGGCTGTTCCTGCTCTGCGATGTCCTGCTGCACTATGTGACGCCGGTGCTGTTCGTGCTGTGGTGGCTGGTGGCGGGCGCGGACGGCTCGACGCGGTGGCGCGACATCTCATGGTGGATGCTCTATCCGATTGCCTATCTGGTCTATGCGCTGGCGCGGGCGCCAATAGCCGGCGAAGTGCCCTACCCGTTCCTCGATGTCGCCAAAAACGGCGCGGCCAGCGTCGCCATTGCGGCGCTGGCCATCACCGGGCTTTTTCTCGTGCTGTGCATCATCGCGGTCGTTGTTGACCGCGGCGTCTCGCGCCTCAGGACGTCAAGCGTCCGTTAGCTGATCCGGACCTCCGGTCCAGATCATGATTCTTGTTTGACTATGATCTTTTCCAAAAACCGGATTCCACTTTTTGGGATCATGGTCCTAATCCCAGAACGGCCTGATGCCCTCGCGGTGCGCATCGCAACGCGAGACGCCGATATCCTTGAGTTGCTCGTCGGTCATCTCCAGCAAGGCCAGACGGCCGCGCCGGCGATCCAGCAGGTTGCCAATCCAGCGCGCGGCCGATGCGACCACGTACACAAGGCGGCTGACATAGGTTCGCCGGGCCGACGGCCCGAGCGACGCATAGGGAATTGTCTCGATTGTATCCATTGTCTTTCTGCCAAAATCCGAATTGTACCCTTTTTGGTACGCGGCTGATATGTATTGACTCCCAATTCGGTGCAATATAGAAAATTGTCACCATGACAAATTGGCTCCCAGACCTTTCCGCCGGCACCGGCCCGCTTTATCAGCGTCTTGCTGACAGCATTGAGTCAGATATCGACCGGGGCGTGATCGATGCCGGGGCAAAACTGCCGCCGCAGCGCGACCTCGCCTACGACATCGGCACCACTGTCGGCACGGTCGGCAGGGCCTACCAGTTGTTGCGCGAGCGTGGACTGGTGAGCGGCGAGGTCGGTCGTGGCACCTATGTTCTGGCGCAGCAATCTGAAGCGGGAAGCCCCGAATTGGTCGAAACCGCCGTGCAGGGCACACGCTATGTCGATGCGCCGCCCGGCAAGCTGCGCTTCGACAGCACCGCCGCGCCCGAGATCGGCCAAGGCGCCATTGTCGCCGACATGCTGTCGCGCACGGTGCAGGATCATCCGCACGAGATTTCCAGCTACACCAGGGATTTTCCGGAGCGCTGGTTCGAGGCCGGCGCACGCTGGCTGTCGCGCAATTCGTTCCGCCCGGCGGCAGAGACCATCGTTCCCACGCTCGGCACCCATGCCGCCGTGATGGCGGCGATCGCGGCGTTGACCACGCCAGGCGACTATGTCGCCTTCGAGCACCTCACCTATTCGCAGATTTCGCGCAGTGCCGGGCTGATCGGCCGGCGCACGGCGCTGGTGGCATCGGACGAGGAAGGCCTCGATCCCGAGGATTTCGAACGTGTCTGCGCGCAAAAGCACCCGAAAATGATCTTCCTGATGCCGACGGTGCAGAACCCGACGCTGGCGATCCTCTCGGCAGCGCGCCGCGAGGCGATTGCGCGCGTGGCGCGTGCGTACAATGTCATCCTCATCGAGGACGACCTCTATGGCGGCCTGACCTCGGATCCGACGCCGTTGCTCGCCGAATATGCGCCTGAGCGCACCATCGTTGCCGGCGGCCTGTCGAAGTCGGTCGCCGCCGGCGTTCGCGGCGGCTGGCTCTCCTGCCCGCCCGCCTATCGCCATCGCATCCGCGTCGCCCACAAGATGATGAGCGGCGGCATGCCGTTCCTGCTGGCAGAAGTGAATGCCCGGCTGGTTCTGTCGGGCCAGGCCGGCGACATCCGCAAGCGCAGTATCGCCGAAATCGGCGCCCGCATCGCGATCGTGCGCGAGACGCTGGCCGGCTTTGCGTTCAAGTCGCATGAGAACGTGCCCTTCGTCTGGCTGACGCTGCCCGACCCCTGGCTGTCCGGCACCTTCAGGAGCGCCTGCCTCGAACATGGCGTGCTCCTCGACGACGAGGACGAGTTCAAGGCGGGACGCTCCGAGCAGGTTTTTCACGGCGTTCGTTTCGGCGTTTCGCAGCCGAGGCGGCGCGAGGACATTGCCGGTGGCGTCGAAGCTATCCGGCGGCTGCTCGACGAAGGCCGCGCCGGCTACGACAGTTTTTCCTGAGTTCGCTTTCGGCCGGGCCTGACAGGTGACGCGCTGCCGTTTTCCGGCGTTTTTCCTCATCCGAAGGGGTGTATCGCGCCAAAGCTTGCGATAAGAGGGGACTCAGAAATCCCCCTCTCCCACGGATACCAATCGCCGCCCATGACCATTTCCAATTCCGTGCCGATCACCCCGGAACTCATTGCCGCGCACGGGCTGAAGCCCGACGAATACCAGCGCATCCTCGACCTGGTCGGGCGCGAGCCGAGTTTTACCGAGCTCGGCATCTTCTCGGCGATGTGGAACGAGCACTGCTCGTACAAGTCTTCGAAAAAGTGGCTACGCACGCTGCCAACCACCGGGCCGCAGGTCATCCAGGGACCAGGCGAGAATGCCGGCGTGGTCGACATCGGCGATGGCGACTGCGTCGTCTTCAAGATGGAGAGCCACAACCACCCCTCCTACATCGAGCCCTACCAGGGTGCGGCGACCGGCGTCGGCGGCATATTGCGCGACGTCTTCACCATGGGCGCGCGGCCGATCGCGGCAATGAACGCGCTGCGCTTCGGAGCGCCTGACCATCCCAAAACCAGGCATCTCGTCTCGGGCGTCGTCTCCGGCGTGGGCGGCTACGGCAATGCCTTCGGCGTGCCGACGGTTGGCGGCGAGGTCAATTTCGACGCCCGCTACAACGGCAACATCCTGGTCAACGCCTTTGCCGCCGGTCTTGCCAAGACCGATGCGATCTTCCTGTCGGAAGCCAAGGGCGTCGGCCTGCCGGTCGTCTATCTCGGCGCCAAGACCGGCCGCGACGGTGTCGGCGGCGCCACCATGGCTTCGGCCGAATTCGACGACAAGATCGACGAGAAACGCCCGACCGTTCAGGTCGGCGACCCCTTCACCGAAAAATGCCTGCTGGAGGCCTGCCTCGAACTGATGGCGTCCGGCGCCGTCATTGCCATCCAGGACATGGGTGCCGCCGGCCTCACCTGTTCGGCGGTCGAAATGGGCGCCAAGGGCGACCTCGGCATCGAGCTCGACCTCGACAAGGTGCCGGTGCGCGAGGAGCGCATGAGCGCCTATGAGATGATGCTGTCGGAAAGCCAGGAGCGTATGCTGATGGTGCTGCGCCCCGAGAAAGAGAAGGAAGCCGAGGCGATCTTCCACAAATGGGGCCTCGACTTCGCCATCGTCGGCAGGACCACCGACGACCTGCGCTTTCGCGTGCTGCACCAGGGCGACCAGGTCGCCGACCTGCCGATCAAGGACCTTGGCGACAAGGCACCCGAATATGACCGCCCCTGGACCGAGCCGAAGAAGCCGGCGGCGCTTGCCGCAAGCGATATTCCGCAATCCGACGTTGCCGATGCGCTGCTGAAGCTGCTTGGCGGACCGGACCAGTCCTCGCGCCGCTGGGTCTGGGAGCAGTATGACACGCTGATCCAGGGCAACTCGCTGCAGCTTCCCGGTGGCGATGCCGGCGTGGTGCGCGTCGAAGGCCATCCCACCAAGGCACTGGCCTTCTCCTCCGATGTGACGCCGCGCTATTGCGAAGCCGACCCTTACGAGGGCGGCAAGCAGGCGGTGGCCGAATGCTGGCGCAACCTGACCGCCACCGGCGCGCTGCCGTTGGCCGCCACCGACAATCTCAATTTCGGCAATCCGGAACGACCCGAGATCATGGGCCAACTGGTCGGCGCGGTGAAAGGCATTGGCGACGCCTGCCGCGCGCTCGGCTTCCCGATCGTTTCCGGCAATGTCTCGCTCTACAACGAGACCAACGGCCAAGGCATCTTGCCGACGCCGACCATCGGCGGCGTCGGACTGATTGCCGATTGGTCGAAGATGGTGCGGATCGGCTTTGCGGCGCAAGGCCAGATGATCCTGCTGGTCGGCGCGCCACACATGTGGGGCACGCATCTCGGCCAGTCGGTCTATTTGCGCGATATCCATGGCCGCACCGATGGCCCGCCGCCGCCGGTCGACCTCGACCATGAAAAGCGCGTCGGCGACCATGTGCGCGCGCTGATCGCCTCCGGCGTCGTCACATCGGCGCATGATGTCTCCGATGGCGGCATCGCGGTGGCGCTGGCCGAAATGGCGATGGCCTCCGGCATCGGCGCGACCGTGCCCGGCCTTGCCGGCACAGATCCGATCCCGGTCTGGTTCGGCGAGGATCAGGGCCGTTATCTCTTGACGCTGTCGATCGATCCGCAGAGCGACGAATGGGACGCCATTCGCGAGCAGCAAAGCAAGCTCGGCATCTTCGCGCCGTGGATCGGCTCAACCGGCGGCAGCGAATTGAAACTCGGCGATGCCAGGGCGATACCGGTCACGGAATTGACCGCCGCCCACGAGGGATGGTTCCCGCGCTTCATGGATCAGGCCATTTGACAAAGCTGGCCGTCCGGGCGCTGCTTGCAGTCGTTTTCTGGCCGTCGCTGTTCTTCTTCTGGTTTCTCGGACCGTTCGTCTTTTTCCTGCTGTCGACGACCGGAAGCGAGGTTTGTCCCCGGCTGGAAACGCGGGCGGCGTTTCTTACCGCGGCCAACGGCACGATTTTGATGCTGGCCGTCCAGAGCCTCGTCTATGCGGTGCCGATCCTGTGCCTGGTCCTTTGGGACCGGCTTTCACCGGAGCCGGCGCGGGCACGGCACATCGTCACCTGCGTCAAGCTCTTTGCCGTTACCGTCGTCATTGGCGTGCTGTGGGCGTATGGTTCCTCGCTCGTCTGCGACGGCTACGGCCAGACGTTCTTCTCACCCCTCTGGCAGTGGACGAGTTACCTCCCCATCGTCAGTCTGATGATCAACATTCCACTCTATGTGCTGACCTTCAGCCTTGGCCGCGCCTTCTCGACACGCGAGGATGTTGCCGAGAACGATGCTTCCCAAACAAACCAAGATGTCCCTTGAGCCTCCAATCGTGGCGCGGAACCGCTTCAATCCGAACCCGAAAGGCTTTAGGCTCACCCCGACTCTCATGACGCGGGCTGCACCGCTCCCCCGCTTGAAACAGGATTTTGCCATGGCAATGGACGCGCACGACATCGAACGGCTGATCAAGGAAGGCATTCCGGACGCCAAGGTGACGATTCGCGACCTGGCCGGCGACGGCGATCACTACGCGGCCGAAGTGGTGGCCGAAAGCTTCCGCGGCAAAAGCCGCGTCCAGCAGCACCAGATGGTCTATGACGCGCTGAAGGGCAATATGGGCGGTGTGCTGCATGCGCTCGCGCTGCAGACCAGCGTTCCGGAGTAGCTAACGCGCCTCACTTCTTCGTCGACACCGCGATGATCGGCCCGGCCGGATAGGTGCCGCCGACGACCATTCTCTGGCCATTCGACAATGCCGACACCGCGCCGTCGAAAAACAGCGCGTTGGGACAATTGAGCGCGTCGCGGAACAAGCGCGCGAAGCTGCCCAGGCTGACCTCCGAGCGCGAGATCGCCAGCACCACCGTATCGCCGTCACGCACGCCGACACCATTGCGGATGTAGCGCGAGGTGCCGTTGGCCTCGAAGCGCGGATGCAGCTGGCCGCCGATCACCAGCATCGGACCTGACTGGGTGGCGAAGGCAACGTCAGGCTTCGCAACCGCATAGGCGTTGCTCTCCATGATCGCCGCCTTGCCGTCCTTGCCGATCTGGAACACGCCATTCGGCTTCAGGAAGAAATTGCCTTCTGCGTCGGCCAGGTTGAGTGGCGCCTTTTCGCGTCCGTCCTCGACCAGGAGGCCAACCGGCGTCAGATCCTCGTGATACATGCCGGCGTTCATGGCGAGCAGCACCGGCCTGCCCTCGCCTATCATCACCTTGTCGAATTTATCCAGCGAGCCGAAGGGTTTGCCGTCGGCACCGGTGTGGAAGACAGCGATGTCATAGCTGCGAAGATCGACCTCACAGACGACATAGGGAACCGCTTCGAAACTGAAATCCCGGCATGGCGCCGGCAGGTCGCCACTGCCGACGATGGGTGGACGCTCCGGCTGCCTGAACCACCAGATCAAGGCCGTTGCCGCGACTAGAAGACCGATCGCGATTGCCGCAAAATATCGTCTTTTCATCACGCCCCGGGCTCAATGCGTTTGGCCCAACATCACGCGATGTTTTGCGCCATTTGCATGGCGGCTCGGCAAACATCTTGTTTCGGGCAACCTATGGGTTTATTTGATGGCTATGTTTCCAGCCTGACTCCCACAGGCGTGAAAGGATCGTCCATGAGCGGAATCAACGACTACATCGACAACGAAGTGAAGGGCAACGACGTCGTCCTTTTCATGAAGGGCACGCCCGGTTTCCCACAATGCGGATTTTCCGGTCAGGTCGTGCAGATCCTCGATTACATCGGCGCCGACTATAAGGGCGTCGACGTGCTGACCTCGGCCGAGTTGCGGCAAAGCATCAAGGAATATTCCAACTGGCCGACGATCCCACAGCTCTACGTCAAGGGTGAGTTCGTCGGTGGTTGCGACATCATCCGCGAGATGTTCCAGGCGGGCGAACTGCAGACGTTCCTCGTCGAAAAAGGCGTCAGCGTCAAAGGCGCCGCCTGACTTCCGTTTTGTGCATGTCGTTGTTTCAAAACCGCTGTACACTTTTGGGCGACATGCACTGAAAACGTCGGGGGTGCCCCCACCTCGGCAGACTGTTGCTCCCCGTTAGCGGGGCAAAGACGAATTCATGCGCCGGCCTTCCGGCGCATATTCGTTTGAACGATCGGACTTGCCGTGGACAACCAGACAGACGCGCCGCAACGGGCATTCAAGCTGCCCATTCCGCGCTGGGAATTTATCGCGCTGTGCGCGGCGCTGATGGCGCTGAACTCGCTGGCCATCGACATTATGTTGCCGGCACTGCAGCAGATCGGCGCGTCGCTTGGCGTCGAAAATGAAAATCATCGCCAGTATGTGATCACCGCCTATATTCTGGGCTTTGGCGGCGGCCAGCTCTTCTTCGGGCCGATCTCCGACCGTTTTGGCCGCCGTGCGCCGCTTGTCGCCGGCCTGATCATATATGTGGCGGCGGCGGCCGCGGCCGCCATTTCGCCAAGCTTTGAAACGCTTCTCATGTGCCGGGCCGTGCAGGGCCTTGGCGCCGCCGCCACGCGCGTTATCGCCGTCTCGATCGTGCGCGATACCTTTGACGGCCGGCGCATGGCCGAGGTGATGTCGCTGATCTTCATGGTGTTCATGGCCATCCCGGTCATCGCCCCTGGCATTGGCCAGTTCATCATGCTGTTTGCCACTTGGCATTGGATCTTCGTCACCATGGCGGTCGGTGCGCTGATCGTGTCCGCGTGGTCGCTGCTGCGTTTGCCCGAAACGCTGCATCCCGAATATCGCCGGCCGCTGACGGTCTCATCCGTCATCGGCGGATTTCGCATCGTGCTCACCAACCGCATCGCACTCTGCTATGCCTTCGCCAGCACCTTCGTCTTCGGTGCGATGTTCGGCTTCATCGCTTCAGCGCAGCAGATCTATGTTGACGTCTTCAATGTCGGCGAAATGTTCCCGGTCATCTTCGCCGGGGTGGCGGGCGTGCTCGCCTTCTCCAACTATCTGAACTCGCGTCTGGTCGGCCGCATCGGCATGCGCCGCCTGTCGCAGGGCGCGCTGCTGTTGTTTCTGGTCATCAGCCTTGCCTGGCTGGTCGTCTCACTGGAGATGAAGATGCCGCTCTGGCTGTTCGTCACCTTCTTCGCTTGCGCGATGGTGCCATTCGGCGCGCTTGGCGCCAATTTCAACGCGCTGGCCATGGAACCGCTCGGGCAGCTGGCCGGCACGGCGTCGTCGATCCTCGGCTTCATGCAGACCTTTTTGGGCGGCATCCTCGGCACGCTGATCGGTCAGGCTTTCAATGGCACGGTAACGCCGCTGGCCGCCGGCTTCTGCAGCGTCTCGGTCGCCGCATTGCTGATGATCTTCATCGCCGAGCGCGGCAAGATGTTCCAGCCGCACAACAAGCCGGTCTAGAGCCTGTTCCATCCCGATGGAATCGGGATGGGGCTCTATCATCTTGTTTGAGCATGATCTTTTCCGAAAACCGGTTCCCACTTTTCGGGATCATGCTCTAGGATGCACCCTCACGCGCTGCCGTGAAGTGAGGAAACAGCGGACGTCCCGCGATTGCTCCGCCCATGGTCTTCGAAAGGGGCAGCGGCAGAGCCTTGTCGAGAGCCGCGAGGACGGAAGCCACGAAGGCCCGGTTGAGCGGGCCATCGTTGCCGAGATGGGCGTAGGTGGCGCGAGGCTTGCCCATCAGCGTGCCGTTTTGGCGAATTGAAAAACTCAGCGTCAACGTCATGCCCGCGGTTCCGGGCGGCGGCTGCCAACAGGCATAGATCGCGGTGAACATTTCGTCGATGGTGTCGACGGGATCGGGACTGTGACACGCGCGTTCCTGCGATCTCGCCCCGGTGGCACCGGCGACCAAGGCAATAGCAAGGACCGTAGCGGCAATCGCCGAGCGAGGTTTCATCGCGGGTCTCCGGTCTCGGCCTAAAGCGCGCCGCGCGCTTTAGGTCTTTGTTTCATGCATGTCGTGCTCCCAAAACCGGGGCCACTTTTGGGCAACATGCATTGGCCGGCTATTGCGCCCAGAGTTCGCGGCGGATTTCGCGCCAGCTTTCCTCGTCCGGCGCGACGAGGATGCCGCCGTCAAGATGCGACGGCAGATAGGCGCTGCCGTCGATGCGCCTTGTGTACCCGCCGGCCTCCGCGTGGATCAGCACGCCGGCCAGATGGTCCCACGGCATCAGCTTGTTGTAGACGACGAAATGAGCGTGGCCGCTGGCAAGCAGGCGGTATTCGTGCGCGGCGCAGCGATAGGCGAATTGCGACAGGGTCTTGGTCTGGTTGCGCGCCAGCCGCGAGCGTTCCGGTTCTGGCATATATTGCCAGGAGACTGCGCCGGTCATTTCCGATATCGGTACCGGCCCAGTGACACGCACCTTCTCCAGGCTGCCATACGCATGCCTGATGTGGCTGCCGGCCCCTCTGGCGCCGATCAGCCAGTCCTTGCCGACCGGATCGTGAATGATGCCGGCAACAGTCTCACCGTTGACCAAGACGCCCAGCATGACACCGAACAGCGGCACGCCGGAAGCGAAGTTGAAGGTGCCGTCGACCGGGTCGATGACGAAGGCGAGTTCGGCATCGCCGAGTCCCCTAAGCAGCGCCGGATCGTCCGAGCAGGCTTCCTCGCCGACGATCACCGCCTGGGGGTAGCGCTGACGCAGCCTGGCGGTGATCAGCCGCTCGGCATTGACGTCCGCCTCGGTCACCAGATCGGCGGCCGAAGTCTTCTGGCGGATGTCGCCCTCACCCAGTCGGCGAAAGCGCGGCATGATCTCGGTCCTGGCTGCATCGGCGAGAAGCTCGGCAAGCCAGTCGATAGCTTGGTCCTCAAATGTCATCGGAAAGGTCAAGTCCTGTGCTGAGGTCGCCATTGAGGGCGGCAAAGTCGAACAGTTTGCGGTCGAGCAGATGCGACGGCCTGGTGTTGGACAGCGCGCGAAGCATCGTGTCCTTGCGGCCGGGCATGCGCTTTTCCATGTCGTTGAGCATCGCTTTCATGGCATTGCGCTGCAGGCCTTCCTGGCTGCCGCAGAGATCGCACGGAATGATCGGGAACTTCATGGCGCCGGCGAATTTTTCGAGATCGGGCTCGGCGCAATAGCTGAGCGGCCTTAGCACCATGACGTCGCCTTCGTCGTTGAGCAGCTTTGGCGGCATGGCGGCGAGACGGCCGCCATGGAACAGGTTCATGAAGAAGGTTTCCAGAATGTCCTCGCGATGATGGCCGAGCACCAGCGCCGAACAGCCTTCCTCGCGCGCAATACGGTAGAGATGGCCGCGCCTCAGCCGCGAGCACAGCGAACAATAGGTGCTGCCCTGGGGCAGCTTGTCGGTTACCACCGAATAGGTGTCCTGATATTCGATGCGGTGAGGAATGCCGTATTTTTCGAGATAATCAGGCAGAATGTGTTTTGGGAAATTCGGTTGGCCCTGGTCGAGATTGCAGGCCAACAGATCGACCGGCAGCAGGCCGCGCCATTTGAGATCGAGCAGCACGGCGAGCAGCCCGTAGGAATCCTTGCCGCCAGACAGAGCGACCAGCCAGCGGTCGCCGGGCCTGGCCATGGCGAAATCCTCGATCGCCTGGCGGGTAAGCCGCAACAGCCGTTTGCGCAGCTTGTTGAACTCGACGGAGGACGGCACGTCGGCAAACAGCGGATGAAAACCGCCTTCGGCCTCAGTGATCGGTTCCAATGATTCGACGTCTGGCAGCATGTTCATGGCGCGTCGGCCCCGAAATCTCTGTTGCCGCCCGGATTAGCGGAGGTGGCGGACAAAGAAAAGGCCGCCTCGACGGGCGGCCTTCGATGGTGTCGTAAAATGGGGTCGATCAGCGCGAATAGAATTCGACGACCAGGTTCGGTTCCATCTGCACGGCGAAGGGAACGTCGGCCAGGCCGGGGATGCGCGCGAAGGTGGCGACCATCTTGTTGTGATCGGCATCGATGTAGTCTGGCACGTCGCGCTCGGCGAGACCTACCGATTCCAGCACGATGACCAGCTGCTTCGACTTCTCGCGCACTTCGACGACGTCGCCCGGCTTGCAACGGTACGAGCCGATGTTGACGCGCTTGCCGTTCACATTGACGTGGCCGTGGTTGACGAACTGACGGGCGGCGAAAATGGTCGGCACGAACTTGGCGCGGTAGACGACCGCGTCGAGACGCGATTCGAGCAGGCCGATCAGGTTCTCGGAGGTGTCGCCCTTGCGGCGATCGGCCTCTTCATAGACCTTGCGGAACTGCTTTTCCGAAACGTCGCCATAGTGACCCTTCAGCTTCTGCTTGGCGCGCAGCTGCAGGCCGAAATCGGAAAGTTTGCCCTTGCGGCGCTGGCCGTGCTGGCCGGGGCCGTATTCACGCTTGTTGACCGGGGATTTCGGGCGGCCCCAGATGTTTTCGCCGAGACGGCGGTCGATCTTGTACTTTGCGGATTCGCGCTTGCTCATCGCATTCCCTTTCAAAACAAACACACCCGGAACCTCATGGTCCGGGTGAAGGAAACGCGCCCTCCTCTGGCCTCCGTTTTCGAGGCCTGACAGGGTTTTCCCACGCAACGCGGCGGAAAACCCACGGGACACGTCAGTTCAAACAAGACCGGGAGACTACTAACCGGTTTCCCAAGAGGTCTTGCGCATACAAAAAAACCACCGGACATTGCGGCCCGGTGTTGGCGCGGTGGTTAAACGGAGATTTAACCGGTGTCAAGCTTGTGATTAGCGCCGGGCTTCGCGACCGTATAGCATTTTCTGCGTTGAATACGGTGCCGGCTCTGGCGGGAAGTTGTTGCGCCAACGGCATCAGGAAGGGACTGGGAGTTAGAGGAGCCCGATTCTGATGAAGAAATTCTTCCTTTCGTTGGCAGGTGCGGCGGTACTGGCAGCATCGATGTCCGTTGCGGTGCCGGAGCCGGCAATGGCCCGGCATTGGCATGGTTACCGGCATCATCAGGTATGCCGCATCGTGGTCAAGAAGAAGGTAGTTTGGCGTCATGGCCACAAGCGCGTTATCCGTTACACGGTAAAGCGCTGCTGGTGGCGCTGGTAAGTCCGGCTTCGGCCTCCGAGGGGTGACAGCCCGATCAATTGAAGCCCGCGGTTTTAGCCGCGGGCTTTTTGATGGAACACCGCCTGGCGGAACACTGCGGGGCGACGTTATTTCGTTTGATTTCCTTCAATGCTTCGACTTCTTCTCGGGCAGGCCCTTGCGCTTGGTCTCGGCAAAATCCTCGAGCTGTTTTTCACTCATGGATTCGTACATTTCCTTGGAAGCGCCTTTGAGTTCGCTCTGCTTCGTCTCGCCACGTTTGGCGGACAGTGCCGCGCCGGCGGCCATTTGCTGGGCTTTCGATGTGGCTGGCATATCCGTTCCTCCTTTGCTGCCAGAAGAAACGTTGCGCCTCAGCGACGGTTCCAGCGCCGGCGGTTCAATTTCGTGTCTGCCCCGCCAGCAAATCGGCCTTCCCGCGTCCGGAACGCCAGTGTAGGACGACGCCATGAAATCGTTGACCGATCCCTCGCAAGCACTCGCTACCGGCCTAGCAAAAATCCGCACCGAGTTCCATGTGCCGGATGGATTTCCGGCAGTCGTAGTGGCAGCCGCAGAGGCGGCGGCCAAACGCGTGCCCACCCAGCATACCGATCGCACAACGATGCCCTTCGTCACGCTCGATCCGGCAAGCTCCACCGATCTTGATCAGGCGTTTTCAATCGAGGCAAGCGGCAGCGACCTTCTGTTGCACTATGCCATTGCCGACGTAGCGTGGTTCGTCGAGGACGGCGACGCGATCGATCTCGAAGCCTGGACGCGGGGCGAGACCCTGTATTTGCCGGACGGCAAGGCCGGGCTTTACCCGCCAGTGATTGCCGAGGGTGCGGCGAGCTTGTTGCCCAACGGACCACGTCCGGCTGTTATCTTCACGGTTCGGATCGCCGGGGACGGAGGGGTAAAACTGGACGGTGCTGAGCGGGCAATCATTCAAAGCCGCGCCAAGCTTGCCTATGACAGCGTGCGTGCCTCCGACGTTCCGGCCGGCTTCGCCGAAATTGCTCGGCGCATGGCGGCAGCCGAGGAGCGTCGTGGCGCCTCCCGCGTCGACCCGCCCGAGCAGGAAGTCGAGCAGCTTGCCGATGGCCGGTTCCAGCTTGCTTTCAGGCCGCTGCTGCAATCCGAGCAGGACAACGCCTCGCTTTCGCTGGCCGCCAACATGGCGATTGCCGACGCCATGCTGGCACACCGGACCGGGCTGTTCCGGGTGATGGCGCCGCCGGATGCTTCCAAGGTGCAAAGACTGCGCAACGCAGCAAGGGCTCTCGGCGTGTCCTGGCCGGCGTCGACCAGTCTGCCCGACTACCAACGAACCCTCGACCCCACCAACAAGCAACAGGCCGCGCTGATGCTGGAAATCCGCCGCGCCGGTTCTGGCGCGTCGTATCAACCCTATGAGGAACGCGTTGTCCCGTGGCACGAGGCGATGGCTGCGACCTATGCCCACGCCACCGCGCCGCTGAGGCGGCTGGCCGACCGCTACGTCGTGCGCTGCACGCTGGCCATCGCCAACGGTCAGCCGGTGCCTCAGGCCGTTACCGAGGCGTTTGCCAGATTGCCCAAGGTTATGGGGCGCGCGGATGCCCGCGCCTCGCAGATCAATCACGCCGCCATCGACCTTGCCGAGGCAGTCATGCTGAAGGGACGCGAGGGCGAAACGTTCAAGGCCGTCGTCACCGACGTCGTCGATCAGCGTGTGCGCGTTCAGCTCTCAGACATGCCTGTCGTTGCCAACGTAAAGGCCTCCGGACCCAGACAAGGCGATGGCCTGACGCTAAGGCTCGTTTCGGCCGATCCGGATCAACGCAGTATCGTCTTCGCACCTGCCTAAATGTCTTTGTTTTTACGCAATTCCTCGAGGGAAAGCGCTACGCGCTTTTCCCGGGAAAACCGTTTCACACTTTTCCTGGAATTGCTCTAGCGCGCGCTCAGGCCAAAACCCTGCATCAGCCGGCGGGTGGCGAAATCCACCTTGCCGGAGGTGAAAACAGCGATGTCGGGCTCGCCGTCCGGCAGAGGGCCGTCTACAGGCGCAAGCAGCGACATGGCGCGCCGTGCGATCGCTTCAGCCGGATCGATCCAGTCCACCGGCCAGGGCGCCGTCTTGCGCATGCGGTTGGCCAGAAAGGGATAGTGCGTGCAGCCCAGCACGACGATGTCGGTGCGGGCGCCGTCCTTTTCGACGAAGCACGGCGCGATTTCCTGGCGCACGATCTCCTCGTCGACAAACCCCTGGCGCATGTAGATTTCGGCCAGCGGGGCAAGTCGGTCTGAACCGACCAGCCGCACATGGCACTTCTGCGCCCATTTTCCGATCAGATCGCGCGTGTATTGGCGCTTCACGGTGCCGGGCGTCGCCAGCACGGAAACCAGACCCGAGCGCGTGCGCTCTGCCGCCGGCTTGATCGCCGGCACCGTGCCGACAAAGGGATGTCCGGGAAATTTCTCGCGCAGCGCATCGATCACCAGCGTCGAGGCAGTGTTGCAGGGAATGACCGAGATTTCCGGCTGGAATTTGTCCAGCAGCGCGCCGAACAGGCCGAGGATGTGAGCTTTGAGCGCTGGCTCCTCCCAGGCGCCATAGGGAAAGGCGGCGTCGTCGGCGACATAGATGAAGCGGCGGTCGGGCATCAGCACGCGCGCCTCGCGCAGCACGGTGAGGCCACCGATGCCGGAATCGAACATCAGGATCGGGCGGGCGTCTGATGGAACGGTCATTGTGCTTGGATCACGAGAAGAAGCTGAGGAATCAGGAGAAGAGGCTGGCTGCGGCGCTTCTATCTGGAACGATCATGGCCTTGAAGTGGCGAGACGCTCACACAAGACCGCGCTTGCCGAAGCCGCCGGGCCGAGGACGAGCGTTTGGACCTGTCGGTCGCGACGGCACCGGTCGGGTGGCAGAGGTGGAACCCTGCGAAGCGGTGGCGGCGGCCGGCGACGAATACAATCTCGAGTTCATGTTGCCGAGCGGCGCGGCCGGTTCGTCGAAATCAAAAACCGACGCCAGCTCGTTGAGGTCGACACCTGCAGGCTTCGCCATCAGAATTGTGCACCAAAGGCCAAAAATCGAGAACCCGAGCAGGTTCAGACCTGAATTGAAATCTTCAGCATCGAAATCATAAACCAGGACCGTGCCGGCCTGCAGAAACGCGAAGATGGCAGAAAACACGATGTAGCCCCACAGGATCCACTTCGATCCTTGCGCGTCGCGGCTACGGCGCCACGCGAAGTTGGCGCGAAACAGCACGACTACCAGCGAAACCAACAGGATCGCCGCGGCCACCCCTTCCCGGCCCGGGCCAGGTTTCGAGTTGGCCAGCCCATCGAAGCCGATGGTGACCGAAATGCACAACACCACTGCCACTATTTCCGCGACCAGCACGGCCGCGGAATAGGAGAAGAAGCGCAGACGGCCGATATTTGAAGCAAACATCCCAGAGCCCATCGTTTTCACGACAATGGGCCTAACCGGATAAAATTCGGTTACCGGTGACGTAGGGGAATGGCTAGTCTTTGTCCGCGGCTTTTCTGGCACGCGCAGCCGCTGCCGGGAGCCGTCTCGGATCATCTCCCGGCGAGCCGTCGCCGCGCGGCATTGCCGGTGAAAACCTGTCCAGCGATGAGATGATGCCGCGCAACACCTTGAGTTCCGGCTCGGCGAAGCCGGCGCGCGTTAGCACCGCGCGCAGATTGTCGACCATCTTCGGCTTCTTCGGCGCCGGGCGAAAATAGCCGCGCGCTTCGAGCGCGCCTTCCAGATAGGCGAACAGGCCGTGGAGCTCTTCCTTGCTTGCCGGCTTCATCTGCGGACCGGCAAAGTTGGTTTTGGTCTCGTCTTCCAGACCGGACTTCATCCACTCATAGGACATCAGCAAAGCCGCCTGGGCGATGTTGAGCGAGGAGAAATCAGGATCCACCGGAAAGGTGACGATCTCGTCGGCCAGGCCGACCTCGTCATTGTAGAGCCCAAAACGCTCGCGGCCGAACAGGATGCCGGTGCGCTGCCCCATGCCGTGACGGGCGCGGAGCACCCTGCCCGCCTCCACCGGGCCGCGTACGGATTTGAAGCCGTCTCGCTGCCTGGCCGTGGTGGCGACGACAAAGTTGAGGTCGGCGATCGCCGAGGCCAGATCGTCGAAGACAGTGACGGCATCGATGACATGGTCGGCGCGGCTGGCAGCGGCGCGTGCCTTTTCGCTCGGCCAGCCATCGCGCGGATTGACCAGGCGCAATTCGGCCAGGCCGAAATTGGCCATGGCGCGCGCCACCATGCCGATGTTCTCGCCAAGCTGCGGCTCGACGAGGATGATCGCCGGCCCTGCGGCAGGATTTTTGTCGGGGTCTTCGTTGGCTGGCATGGTGTCAATGAACTGCGGTTTGCGGCATTTCAGCGTCCCCTGCCACATTCGGCCGCGAAAATGAAGCTTCCGCAAGGGACGATCGGTAGTGACGGTTGGGCCCGGCCGGGCGGATCGCCGTTTGCGCGGTCAAAAATGCTTTGATATACGGGCCGCATCCCCGGCCGAAAGCCATGCGGGCAAGGCCGTTCCGATCCCCCAGCAACGAGGCATTCTTTCCATGGCGAAGATCAAGGTGGCGAACCCGGTCGTCGAACTCGACGGCGACGAGATGACCCGCATCATCTGGCAGTTCATCAAGGACAAATTGATCCACCCCTATCTCGACCTGAAACTTGAATATTACGACCTCGGCATCGAGCACCGCGACGCCACCAACGACCAGGTGACCATCGATTCCGCCAACGCTATCAACAAGTACGGCGTCGGCGTGAAATGCGCGACGATCACGCCTGACGAGCAGCGCGTCGAGGAATTCAAACTGAAGAAGATGTGGAAGTCGCCGAACGGCACCATCCGCAACATCCTCGGCGGCACCATCTTCCGCGAGCCGATCATCATGAAGAACGTGCCGCGGCTGGTGCCCGGCTGGACTAAGCCGATCATCGTCGGCCGCCACGCCTTCGGCGACCAGTACCGCGCCACCGATTTCCGCTTCCCCGGCAAGGGCAAGCTGACGATCAAGTTCGTCGGTGAGGACGGCAAGGTGATCGAGCACGATGTCTATGACGCACCGGGCGCCGGCGTTGCCATGGCCATGTACAATCTGGACGACTCGATCCGTGAGTTCGCCCGCGCTTCGCTGAACTACGGCCTGCTGCGCAACTACCCGGTCTATCTCTCGACCAAGAACACCATCCTCAAGGCCTATGACGGCCGCTTCAAGGACATTTTCCAGGAAGTCTA
Organism: Mesorhizobium sp. P2_E10; assembly: GCF_056404235.1. Taxonomy (NCBI): domain Bacteria; kingdom Pseudomonadati; phylum Pseudomonadota; class Alphaproteobacteria; order Hyphomicrobiales; family Phyllobacteriaceae; genus Mesorhizobium; species Mesorhizobium sp. P2_E10. Next base: position 725,618 of record NZ_JBFUEK010000002.1, on the reverse strand, counting down.
CGAGGCCGAGTTCGAGGCCGAATTCAAGTCGAAGAAGCTGTGGTACGAGCACCGGCTGATCGACGACATGGTGGCCTCCAGCCTGAAATGGTCGGGCGGCTATGTCTGGGCCTGCAAGAACTATGACGGCGACGTGCAGTCCGACACGGTGGCGCAAGGGTTTGGCTCGCTCGGCCTGATGACCTCGGTGCTGATGACGCCGGACGGCAAGACTGTCGAGGCCGAAGCCGCGCACGGCACCGTCACCCGCCACTATCGTCAGCATCAGAAGGGCGAGGAAACCTCGACCAACTCGATCGCCTCGATCTTTGCCTGGACGCGCGGCCTCGCGCACCGCGCCAAGCTCGACGACAATGCCGAACTGAAGCGCTTTTCCGAAACACTGGAAAAGGTCTGCATCCAGACAGTCGAGTCCGGCTTCATGACCAAGGATCTGTCGCTGCTGATCGGCCCCGACCAGCCCTGGTTGTCGACCACCGGCTTCCTCGACAAGATCGACGAGAACCTGCAGAAGGCGATGGCCTGACCGGCAAGCAAGATGGTCAAGCCCATCGTCTACGGGGCGGACTACAGCGTTTATGTGCGCATCGTCCGCCTCGCGCTTGAGGAAAAGGGCATCGACTACGAGCTTGTGCCGGTCGATGTCTTTGCCGCTGTGGGCATTCCCGACTGGTATTTCGAGCGTCACCCGTTCGGCCGCATCCCGGCTTTCGAGCATGGCGGCTTTCGCCTGTTCGAGAGCAGCGCGATTGCCCGCTATGTCGACGAGGCTTTCGACCGCCCGGCGCTACAGCCCGAGGAGCCGCGCAGCCGCGCGACGATGAACCAGATCATCGGCATGCTCGACGCCTACGGCTACCGGGCCATGGTCTGGGATGTCGCCGTCGAGCGGCTGGAGAAGGCGGCGCCCGACGAGGTCCTGATCGCCAACGGACTGCGGCAGGCCGAAACGGTGCTGAAGGTGCTCACCTCACTCAAGGCTCCGGGGCCGTGGCTGCTCGGCGATCGGCTGACGCTGGCCGACCTGCATGCGGCACCCATTGTCGCCTATTTCCTTAAGGTCGCCGAAGGGCAAAACCTGCTCGCCGAATTCACGGATATCCAAGCCTGGTGGAACCAAATCGCAAAGCGGCCGGGCTTTGCCAACCGGCTGACATAGGTGTGGGCGTCCGTGGCTGACCTTACTCACCAGGACGCACTCACAGTGGCCAGAATAGTCAGGGTCAATCATGCCGGCGAGTTCGGCGCGATCCGAATCTATTCGGCGCAGATTCTTGTCGCCAAGCGCTTCTGGCCCGATTGCGTGCCGTCTTTGTCGGAGATGCTTGGGCATGAGCGCACTCATTGCACGGCCTTCCGTGCCGCCATGTCATCACGACATTCGCGACCGTGCCGGGTGATGCAGTTCTGGAGCTTGGGTGGTTGGCTGCTGGGTTTTGTGACCGCCCTGCTCGGTCCGCAAGGCATCTGGGCCTGTACAGCGGCAGTCGAAGCCGCAGTTCACCGCCATCTGGACGACCAACTGTTTTTCCTGGGTGGCCGCGATCGCGAATTGCACGGCATCATCCTGGCGATCCGCGAGGAAGAACTCGCCCATCTCCATCACGCCGAAGAGCAGCTGAAATCGCCCGGCCCCTTGCTGAACCTTCTACGGGCGATGATTTCAATCGCCACCGACGCCCTGATATGGCTGTCTACCTGGGGCGACTCCAACAGAATGACGCGGGCGCTGAAGGTTGCAAAGCAGGCCTAGGTGCTAAAGACCGATTGCCGGCCGGGTAACCATCAGCCAGAGAATTGCAAGCACGGCGGCGAATGCCGGGAAGCCGCAAGCAAACCAGATGCGAAACAGACGCTTTTCCTCGGCCGGCAGCGGCGCGTTTTCGCTGGCCGCCTGCCGCGCCAGATTTCGTATCCTGATCTGAATCCAGACGACGGGCAACCAAAACAAACCGGTCACGACATAGAGCAGCAGAGACAGCACGATCCAACCTTCGGACAGCGGCCAGCCCATGGCCTGCGCCAGCAGCACGCCGGTGATCGGCTGCACCACGACGGCCGTTGCCGTGAATATGGTGTCGGCGATGACGACCGTGCCCGCGACATGAGCGACGAGATCTGGCCGGCCGGTGCGCTGCGCCATCAGCATGAAAAAGGCGATCCCGGCGCCAGTGCCGAAGAGAACCGTGGCGCCGATGACGTGCACCCAACGCAATATGTCGGCCCAAAAACTCATCGCTCGTCCAGAACCGCCAGCGCCACAAGCACCAGGCAGAGCGCGGGAACCGTCTTGACAAGCGGTCCCAGAGGAGCGAGCCAAAGGCCAGGAACGAGAAGCGTCGACGCCGCCAGATAGAACAGCGTGATCGCAATCATCGCCAGCAGCGCCCGCTTGGCCAACGGTCGGACCAGAACCGTCGCGCCGACAAGGATATCAGCGGCACTGCCGGCGAGAACCGAGATATTAGCGACATTCGCCGGCACGCCACGCAAGACAAGAATATCCGCGGCTTCGTCCTGCCGGATCAGGCCGATGATGCCCGAAACAAGCCAGAACAAGGACAGGCAGGCAAAGATGACGGGCTTTGCCAGCCAGAGGCGAGCGAACCAGCGCTCCTGAACATGAGCGGGCATGTCGGCCAGTGTTGCTTCCAGCGGCTGCAGTGGATGGTCGGAAATCTTGCTCCAGAGCGCGGCATTGCCGGTAACGCCAACCGCCAGCGCGGCAAGTGCCGAGCTGCGCAACGGTGATCGCCAACCGAGCATGCCAAGGACATCGGCAACGGCGCCGGCCAGCCGGCCAAAAATAGCCGGCATTGGCACGACCCTCGCCGGCGGCAGACCAAGCCATGCACGAAAGGCAGACAGAACATCAGCGAGAGACCTGGCCTTAGCCTCGACGAGATCGACGACGAGGCGGGGCGGCAGAGATCCTGCGACCGCACGCGAGACCGCTTCAGCAACGTCGGTGACCGATACCGTCTGGATCAGCTGGCGCGACATGACGGCCGGAATGAACCCGGGAAAGGCTGCAAGGGCGCGCAGAAGCGCGGTGCCGCCATAAGCGGCGGGCGCGATCACCAAACCCGGCCGCAGGATCGTCCACTCCAGCGAAGAGGTAGCGATAGCCCTGTCACCTTCCGCCTTGGTGCTGAAAAAAGGATTTGCCGAAGCCAGATCGGCGCCGATCGCGGAAATCTGCACGAAACGGCTGATACCGGCCTGTTCGCATTCCGCGACCAGCGCCACCACTGAGCGTCGGTGGATGGCATCGAGGCGGTCGCGCGGGCCGTCCTGCAAGGCGCCTGCCGCATTGACGACCGCATCCATGCCCGCGACCAGCGGCAGCCAGTCCTCAGCGGCAAGCAGTTGCGCCATGTCGGCCGCGATCCAGCGAACCGCTGGCCTGCGTCGCTGAGCATCCGAAACATCGCGACCAAGGCCGGTCACATGATGGCCGTCGCGCAGCAAACGGCCGACGATGGCTTCCCCGATCAAACCATAGCCGCCGAGGACAAGGACCTTCATGTGGCGGCCTTCAGGCTGCTTCCAGCGCAGCCTTCACCGCAGCGATCGCATCGGCAGCCTTGGAGGCGTCCGGGCCACCGGCCTGGGCCATATCGGGACGGCCACCACCGCCCTGCCCGCCCAAGGCGGCCGAGGCCACGCGCACCAGATCGACGGCGCTGAAACGGCCGACAAGGTCATCGGTGACAGCGACCACGACGCTCGCCTTGTTGTCTTCGCCGGCGCCGACGAAGACCACCACGCCGGAGCCGAGCGATGTCTTGCCGGCATCGGCCAGCGGCTTCAAATCCTTCGGCGAGACGCCCGAAACCGCCTTGCCGAGGAAACCGACGCCAGCGACGGTCTCGTTCTCACTCGGCGCACCAGCTGCTGCACCGCCGCCCAGCGCCAGCTTCTTGCGCGCTTCGGTCAGTTCCTTTTCGAGCTTCTTGCGCTCGTCGAGCAGCGCTTCGACACGCGCCGGCACGTCGGCCGGCGAAATCTTCAGCGTCGCGGCGGTGGCCTTCAGCCGGCGATCCTGCTCATCGAGATATTTTCGCGCGGCTTCGCCGGTCAACGCCTCGATGCGGCGCACGCCGGCGGCGACGGCGCTGTCTGAGACGACACGCACCAGACCGATATCGCCGGTCGCCCTGACATGCGTGCCGCCGCAAAGCTCGACCGAATAGGGCCGGTTGGCCTTGGCGCCGTGCACGCCGGTGCCCATCGACACGACGCGCACCTCATCGCCGTATTTTTCGCCAAACAGCGCCATGGCGCCTTCGGCAATGGCGTCGTCGACCGACATCAGGCGCGTCGACACCGGACTGTTCTGGACGACGATCTCGTTGGCCATGCGCTCGACCTCTTCGAGATCCTCCGGCGAAATCGGCTTGTTGTGCGAGATGTCGAAGCGCAGCCGCTCGGGCGCGACCAGCGAGCCCTTCTGCGCGACGTGGGTCCCCAACACCTCGCGCAGCGCCTCGTGGATCAGATGCGTCGCAGAATGGTTGGCGCGCAGCCTGGAGCGGCGCGCATGATCGACCTTCAGCTCGACGGTCGCACCCGTCTTGACGCTGCCGCTGGCCACCTTGCCGAGATGCACGAACAGCCCATCGGCCTTCTTCTGCGTATCGGAGATCTCGATCGAGAACCCTTCGCCTGAGATGATGCCGGTGTCGCCCATCTGGCCACCAGACTCGGCATAAAACGGCGTCTGGTTGACGACCACGGCCACCGCCTCGCCCTTGCTGGCGCTGTCGATGGCCTTGCCGTCCCTGACAAGCGCCTGGATGAGGCCTTCCGCCTGTTCGGTCTCGTAGCCGAGGAACTCGGTGGCGCCCGCCTTCTCGCGCACCGAAAACCAGACCGTCTCGGTGGCCGCGTCACCGGAACCGGCCCAATGCTTGCGCGCCTCGGCCTTCTGCCGCTCCATCGCATCGGTGAAGCCGGCAAGATTGACCGAGATGTTGCGCTGGCGCAGCGCGTCCTGCGTCAGATCGAGCGGGAAGCCATAGGTGTCGTAGAGCTTGAACGCGGTTTCGCCGTCCAGCATGTCGCCGGCACCGAGCGTTTCCGTCGCCTCCGAGAGGAGGCCGAGGCCGCGCACCAGCGTCTTGCGGAACCTGGTTTCCTCGAGCTTCAGCGTCTCTGATATCAATTGTTCGCCACGCACCAGTTCCGGATAGGCCTGACCCATCTCGCGCACCAGCGCCGGCACCAGGCGCCACATTAGCGGATCATGGGCGCCGAGCAACTGCGCATGGCGCATGGCGCGGCGCATGATGCGGCGCAGAACGTAGCCACGGCCTTCGTTCGACGGCAGCACGCCGTCGGCCACCAGGAACGAGGACGAACGCAGATGATCGGCAATGACGCGGAAGGATGCGACCGTCTCCTTGTCTGGACCGCGCCCGATGGCGGACGACGCCGCATCGATCAGATGCTTGAACAGATCGGTTTCAAAGACGCTTTCCACCCCTTGCAGGATGGATGCCATGCGCTCCAGGCCCATGCCGGTATCGATCGACGGACGCGGCAGGTCGATGCGCTCCTGCTTCGTCACCTGCTCATACTGCATGAAGACGAGGTTCCAGAATTCGAGGAAGCGGTCGCCATCCTCTTCCGGGCTGCCGGGAGGGCCGCCCCAGATGTGCTCGCCGCGGTCGATGAAGATCTCCGAGCACGGCCCGCACGGTCCGGTGTCGCCCATCGCCCAGAAATTGTCCGAGGTCGCGATGCGAATGATGCGATCGTCGGAGAAGCCGGCGATCTTCTTCCAGAAGCCGGCCGCCTCATCGTCCGTGTGGTAGACGGTGACCAGCAGCTTGTCCTTGTCCAGCCCGAACTCCTTGGTGATCAGGTTCCAGGCAAGCTCGATGGCGCGCTCCTTGAAATAATCGCCAAAGGAGAAATTGCCGAGCATCTCGAAGAAGGTCAGATGGCGCGCGGTGTAGCCGACATTGTCGAGGTCGTTGTGCTTGCCACCGGCGCGAACGCTCTTCTGGGCGGTCGAGGCGCGCGAATAGGGCCGCTTCTCGAGACCGGTGAAGACATTCTTGAACTGCACCATGCCGGCATTGGTAAACATCAGCGTCGGATCGTTGCGCGGCACCAGCGGGCTCGACGCGACGATCTCGTGACCCTCCTTGCGGAAGTAGTCGAGAAATGTCGACCGGATCTCGTTCACGCCACTCATGAATGCTGCCTTTTCTAGGAGAGCCGCCGGTCGGCCCGGCGGAAAATAGATTTTTGCCCTTGGAGGACGGACTTGGCCTTTTAGCGGTCACACCGCAGCCTGTCCAGAAACACGGGATTGGTCCAAATCGCGGGCTTCGCGGGCCAGCCGAACCAGCCCTGCGGCGCCGCCCCAAACACAAAACCGCCGGCTCAAGGCCGGCGGTTTGAAACGCATCGATACGCAAACTCAATCGGGATACGCGAACTCAAGAAGAACTCGGGCAGTGATTGCCCGCATCCTACATGGCGCCGGATTCTTCCTCGAAGCCGTCGTCTTCGCCACGTTCAGGGCCGCCATTTTCGAGGAATTTCTCGGCGATCAGCCCGGCATTCTGCCGCAGCGCCAACTCGATCTCGCGTGCCGTGTCGGGATTGTCGCGCAGGAACAGTTTTGCATTCTCGCGGCCTTGGCCGAGACGCTGCGAATTGTAGGAGAACCAGGCGCCTGACTTTTCGACCACGCCGGCTTTGACGCCGAGATCGACCAGCTCACCGGTCTTGGACACGCCTTCGCCATACATGATGTCGAATTCGACCACCTTGAAGGGCGGTGCCAGCTTGTTCTTGACCACCTTGACGCGGGTCTGGTTGCCGACGACCTCGTCGCGGTCCTTGACCGAACCGATGCGGCGGATGTCGAGACGCACCGAAGCGTAGAATTTCAGCGCGTTGCCGCCGGTCGTGGTCTCGGGCGAACCGAACATGACGCCGATCTTCATGCGGATCTGGTTGATGAAGATGACCATGGTGTTGGAGCGCGAGATCGAGGCGGTCAGCTTGCGCAGCGCCTGGCTCATCAGGCGAGCCTGCAGGCCGGGCAGCGAATCGCCCATCTCGCCCTCGATTTCAGCGCGCGGCGTCAGCGCCGCCACCGAATCGACCACCAGCACGTCGATGGCGCCGGAGCGCACCAGCGTGTCGCAGATTTCCAGCGCCTGCTCGCCGGTGTCTGGCTGCGAGATCAGCAGATTTTCGAGATCGACGCCAAGCTTGCGGGCATAGACCGGATCAAGCGCGTGCTCGGCATCGACGAAGGCACAGATGCCGCCCTTCTTCTGGGCTTCGGCCACTGTGTGCAGGGCCAGCGTCGTCTTGCCCGAGCTTTCTGGCCCATAAATCTCGACGATGCGGCCGCGCGGCAGGCCGCCGACGCCAAGCGCGATGTCGAGGCCAAGCGAACCCGTCGGCACAGTTTCGATCTCGACGACCTGCTCGTTGGCGCCGAGCCGCATGATCGAGCCCTTGCCGAAGGCACGCTCGATTTGCGACAGCGCCGCATCCAGAGCCTTTGATTTGTCCACCGCTTTGTCCTCTACAAGCCGCAAAGAATTCTGAGCCATGATACATCACCCCTTGGTCGTCAATGAAGGCCGGACAATCCGTAATCCCTGCCCAGTTTGTACCTTTTTTGTTCTTGTTTGGCAAGAGGGGTCAAATAGCTGAAAATCAATCAATATCCGGATTTGTTCTTTTTTTGTCTCACAATTCGGTTTGGCGATGCATCCAGCATTAGTCGAGGCCGGTTCCTTGTTTCGCCCCGCCGAATCGCTGCCTTGATCGTGAAGCCCAGTCGCACAGCCTAGCGCTTGTCCGAGACGAATAACAAAGGTCATATCGCCTTCATGGTGAAATCCGCAAAGATACTGGCCGTTGGCGGCGCCCATATCGACCGGCGCGGGCAGGTTTCGGGCCCATATGTGCCGGCGGCGTCCAACCCCGGCACAATGCGCGAGGATGTCGGCGGCGGCGTCTTCAACGCGCTGCGCAGCATCGTGCGGCGCGGCGTCTCGGCCTCGCTGCTCTCGGTGCGTGGCGGCGATGCGGCTGCCGACACGGTGTCTTCGGCCATCGCCAAGGCCGGCATTGCCGATCTGTCGGCGGTGTTCCTCGACCGCACGACGCCGAGCTACACTGCGCTGCTTGACCGCGACGGCGAGTTGATCGTCGGCTTTGCCGACATGGCGCTGTATGATTTGGCGTTTCCCAAGCAGATCCGCCGCTCCAAGGTGCGCGAGGTGATCGGCTCGGCCGATGCGGTCCTGTGCGATGCAAACCTGCCGTCGACGGCACTGGAACGGCTGGTGGCGTTGGCTGATGGCAAGCCGGTGTTCGCCATCGCCATCTCGCCGGCCAAGGTGGTGCGGCTGATGCCGGTGCTCGGCGGGCTGGCGTTGCTGTTCATGAACCGGCGCGAGGCGATAGCGCTGGCCGGCGCAAGCGCCGACACTACAGAGCAAGATCTCGTCGATGGCCTGAAGCGCGCCGGCCTCAAAAGCGCCGTGGTGACGGCGGGCGATGGCCCGGTGCTGGGCTTCGACGAAGCTGGCCTGTTCTCAATCGCGCCCCCAGCCCCCAGAAAGATCGCTGATGTCACCGGCGCCGGCGATGCACTGGCTGGCACAACGGTCGCCGCGCTGCTGCGCGGCGCGCCATTACGGGAAGCGCTACGCGAAGGTGTAGCAGCGGCGACGCTTGCCATCGAATGTGCCGACGCAGTGCCTGCCTTCACAGCGGCCAGTTTTGCCGAAGCGCTGGCCCTTGTGCCGGATACACAGGAAATGGCATGACACCGGCGAATTCATGTTTCTGGAGCGCTGCTCCAGATCGGAGATGACAATGACCCCGGAAACCGCCCGCCCGTTCATCGACATCCATCCGCCGGTGGCGCAGGCGCTGGCCGCCGGGCGCCCGGTGGTGGCGCTGGAAAGCACCATCATCACCCACGGCATGCCCTACCCCGACAATGGCGCCATGGCGGCCAATGTCGAGAAGATCATTGCCGATGGCGGCGCGGTGCCGGCGACGATCGCCGTGGTTGCCGGCCGCATCAAGATCGGCCTCTCCGACGGCGAGCGAGAGTCGCTGGCGATGACCGGCGACGCCATGAAGCTGTCGCGTGCCGACCTCGGCTTCGCGGTCGCCGAAGGACGCACCGGTGGCACCACGGTCGCCGCCACCATGATCGCGGCGCATATGGTCGGCATCAAGGTGTTTGCCACCGGCGGCATTGGCGGCGTCCACAAGGGCGCCGAGAAAAGCTTTGATATTTCCGCCGATCTCGACGAACTGGCGCGCACGCCGGTCATCGTCGTCTCGGCCGGCGCCAAGGCGATCCTGGACATCGAAAAGACGCTGGAAGTGCTGGAGACGCGCGGCGTGCCGGTGGTCGGCCACGGCTGCGAGACGATGCCGGCCTTCTGGTCGCGCCATTCGCCTTTCCGCGCGCCGCTGACCTTGCATGGCGCGGACGAGATCGCGCATTTCTACAAGACTCGGGCTGCACTGGGCTTGAGCGGCGGCATGCTGATCGCCAATCCGGTGCCTGAAGATCATGAGATCCCGGCCGAAGAGATGGCCGGCTACATCGAGGCGGCGCAGAAGGCCGCCGAGGCGCTGAACGTGACGGGCAAGGCGGTGACGCCGTTCCTGCTGGGGAAAATCCTCGAACTCACCGGCGGCAGGAGCCTGAAGACGAATATCGCGCTGGTCGAAAACAATGCACGGCTGGCGGCAAGGATCGCGAAAGCCCTCTAGGCGATTACTTGCCGGCGCGCCGTCCGGCCTCATACGCCCGGCGCGCCCAGACCGCCATCTCGTCGGGATCGTCGAAAGCGCTGTCGGGAATGCTCCAGTAAGGCATCGACACAAGCTTGCCGTGCCTGGAGCCAGTATAGGTCCATTGCTGGCAGCCGGCGGCTTCGAAGTCGGGGGCGCTTTGTTCGTCGGCCTTCAATTTCAATTCGCCGCGCAGCACGATGGCGACGATGACGCCGTCGCAATAGACGCCCTTGCCGCCGAACAGTTTTCGGATGCTGACCGGGCCTAGGCTTTCGAAAAGTTCTTCTATGCGTTCATTGTCCATGCCGCGATCATGTCACCGGGATTTGGCCTTGTCATTGTCGCAACCGAAACCATGCTGACAGGTTGAGAACGAAATTCGTAGGAGTTCTTTCATGCCGCTTCTGCTCAAAGGGTCCTGCCGCTGCAACGCTGTGCGTTTCGAGGTCGAAAGCCACACACCGGCGCCCTTCATGCTGTGCTACTGCTCGATCTGCCGCAAACAACAGGGTGGCGGCGGCTTCGCCATCAATCTCGGCGCTGATTACGAGACGCTGAAGATTGAGGGCAAGCGCCATCTCGGTGTCTACCGGGCCGAGATCGAGGATGATGAGCATCCCACGTGCGAGATTTCGACCGGAGAGCGCAATTTCTGCAGGAAATGCGGCTCGGCGCTGTGGCTCTACGATCCGACCTGGCCGGATCTGGTCCACCCCTTCGCCTCGGCGATCGACAGCGAGCTACCGAAGCCGCCGGAAAAGGTCCATCTGATGCTGAAATACAAGGCGAGCTGGGTCGAGCCGGTGATCGGCAAGAAGGACAAGGCGTTCGACGCCTATCCCGAGGAATCGATCGCCGACTGGCACAAGCGGACGAAGATGTGGGTGAAGTAGCTTCTTCGCCCCGTTCACGGGGAGAAGATGCCGGCAGGCAGATGAGGGCGGCGCTAACTCTGGAGAGGCTGGCGCTGCCCCTCATCCGGCCCTTCGGGCCACCTTCTCCCCGTAAACGGGGCGAAGGGGAAGATCAGGCCGACTCGCGCGCTTCGGCCAAGGCCTTCAGATCGGCCGGCTTCAGTTCGACGGATTCGCCGCAGCCGCAGGCCGAGCTCTGGTTGGGGTTGTGGAAGGTGAAGCCGGTGCGCAGCGTCGTCTGCTCGAAATCCATCTCGGTGCCAAACAGGAACAGTGCCGCCTCAGGCGCGACATAGACATGGGCGCCGTCGCGCTCGATATGGTCGTCCTTGGTGTTGGGCTCGGTCACCAGATCGACCGTGTATTCCATGCCGGCGCAGCCGCCCTTTTTGATGCCGAGGCGAATGCCATGCGCGTTGTCGCGGGTGGCGACGATCTCGCGAACCCGGTCAGCGGCCTTTTCGGTCATCGTGATGACGGCGAAGCGTCCCATTCTTTTTCCTCTTCCATTCCATGCAGGTTCAAGGCCTGCCGAATGATTCCTCACCTAAAATGGTGAAGTTTTACCACCGGCGCAAGTGCGCCAGCCTTGGTCTGCCTAGTACCAGCCCACCGCGACCTGCGCCTCTTCCGACATGCGGTCGGGCGACCAGGGCGGGTCGAAAGTCATGTTGACTTCGACGCCGGACACGCCTTCGACGGCACCGACGGCGTTCTCTACCCAGCCCGGCATTTCGCCGGCCACCGGGCAGCCGGGCGCGGTCAGCGTCATGTCGATCTTGACGGCGCGGTTGTCTTCGATGTCGATCTTGTAGATCAGGCCGAGCTCGTAGATGTCGGCCGGGATTTCCGGGTCGTAGACCGTCTTCAGCGCCGAGACGATGTCGTCGGTCAGCCGCGCCAGCTCGTCGGCGGGAATGGCCGAGGCGGAAACCAGCGCGTTAACAGCCGTTTCCGGCACGGTCTCGGTGGTGTGGCTAGCGTCATCCATGATCGTCACCCGAAGAACTTGCGCGCTTTTTCGAGCGCTTCGGCCAAAGCGTCGACTTCGGCCCTGGTATTATACATGCCGAACGATGCCCTGCATGTGGAGGTTACGCCAAAGCGTTTCAACAGCGGCTGGGCGCAATGGGTGCCGGCGCGGACTGCAACACCCTGCCGATCGATCACCATCGACACGTCATGGGCATGAATGCCCTGCAGTTCGAAGGAGATGATGGCACCCTTGCCCGGCGCATCGCCAAAGATGCGCAGCGAGTTGATGGCGCGCAGCCGCTCGTGCGCATAGCTCTTGAGGTCTTCCTCGTGGGCGGCGATGCGCTCGCGGCCAGTCTTTTCCATGTACTCGAGCGCCGCACCCAGTCCGATCGCCTGGACGATCGGCGGTGTGCCGGCCTCGAAACGATGCGGCGGGTCGTTGTAGGTGACGATGTCTTCCGTCACCTCCTCGATCATCTCGCCGCCGCCCATGAAGGGGCGCATGCCGGCGAGAATGTCCTTCTTGCCGTAAAGCACGCCGATGCCCGAGGGACCGTAGACCTTGTGGCCGGTGAAGACGAAGAAGTCGCAGTCGAGATCCTGCACGTCGATCGGCATATGGACGGCGCTCTGGCTGCCGTCGACGAGTACGGGAATTCCACGCGAATGCGCGATGCGGACGATCTCCTTGATCGGCGTCACCGTGCCCAGCGCATTCGACATCTGGGTGATGGCGACCAGCTTGGTGCGTGATGTCAGGCGCTTCTCGAAGTCCTCGATGTGGAAGGCGCCGAGATCGTCGACCGGCACCCAGACCAGTTTCGCGCCCTGCCGTTCGCGGATGAAATGCCACGGCACGATGTTGGAATGGTGCTCCATGATCGACAGCACGATCTCGTCGCCGGCGCCGATGTTGGGCATGCCGTAGCCATAGGCAACCGTGTTGATGGCCGCCGTCGTGTTCGAGGTGAAGACGATGTTGTCGGTGCTGGGCGCGTTGAGGAAACGGCGCACCGTCTCACGTGCCTTCTCATAGGCGTCGGTCGCGGCGTTGGAGAGGAAATGCAGGCCGCGATGGACGTTGGCGTATTCCTGCGAATAGGCGTGTTGGATCGTATCCAGCACCACCTGCGGCTTCTGCGCCGAGGCGCCGTTGTCGAGATAGACCAGCGGCTTGCCGTAGACTTCCCGCGACAGGATCGGGAAATCGCGGCGGATCGCCTCGACGTCGTAAGGGATGTTTTCGACTTTCTGGTCCATTTCGAAGTCCTTGTCGGCCAAAGCCGCGATCCTTCCAACACCCCGCTCGACGCTGCGCGCCGATCCACCTTCTCCCACAAGGGGAGAATGTAAGGCGCTACCCGTGCGCCAAGAACCAGTCGCCGAGCCTTGCTTCCAGCGCGTCGACAATGGCCTCGTCCTTCAGTTCCTCGATCACCTCGGCGACGAACGCCTTGACCAACAGGCCGCGGGCCGACTTCTCGTCGACGCCGCGCGCCATCAGGTAGAACAGATGGTTGTGGTCGATCTCGGTGACGGTCGCGCCATGGCCGCAGACGACATCGTCGGCGAAGATTTCGAGCTCCGGCTTGGTCGAGAACTCGCCGTCATCCGACAGCAGCAGCGTGTTGCAGGCCATCTTGGCGTTGGTCTTCTGCGCATATTGGTGGACGTTGATGCGGCCCTGGAAAACGCCGCGCGCCTTGCCAGTCACCACATTGCGGATCACTTCCGTCGAGGTGGTGTGCGGTACCGCATGGTCGAGCACCATGGTCACGTCCGTATGCGTGTCGCCGGCGAGAAGGTTGATGCCACGCAAGGTGAAGTCAGCGCCTTCGCCGGTCGTCCTGACCACGATCTCCTGGCGCACAAGCTTGCCGCCGGCATTCATGAAGAACACCGTCAGCTTCGAATTCTTGCCGAGATGCGCCTTGAACTGGGCCAGATGCGTGGCCGTTTCCGGCTGCTCCTGGACGATCAGCCAGGTGACGTCAGCGCCCTCGCCAAGCACCAGTTGGCTGACCGAGCTGACCAATGCCGCGCCGTCGCCGGTCTGGCGCTCGACGATGCTTGCCTTGGCGCCGGCGCCGACGCGGACGGCCAGCCGCACATGGGTCTGGCCGCCGGCCTGCAGGTTTTGCAATTCGATCGGCTTTTCAAGCTGGGCGCCGTCGGCAATGTCGACAAAATAGCCATCGGCGACAAAGGCGGTGTTCAGCGCACCGATGGCGTCGTCGCTGCCATAGGGATCGAGCCCCGGCGCGATACTGCCGTCGGTCAGTTTTTCCGACAGGCGCTCCACGGTGACGCCGTCGATGACAGGCAGCTTCGTGCTCGACACGCCATTGAGGATCGCCAACACGGCGGAACCGTCGACGATCGGCGCAATGGCCTTGGTCTTGGCCGCGGGATCGAAATCCGGCACCGAAGTCAACAGGCGGCGCAAATCCGTGTAGTGCCAGGATTCGATGCGCCGCGTCGGCAGGCCGCTTTTGATCGCCTCGATGGCGTCGTCACGCTTCAGCATCACCGCGCCGTCGCCGGGCAGCAGCGACAGCCGCTCGCCAAAAGCGTCGATCAGCGCCGTTTCGGCCTGTGTTCGCTGGGGTTGTGTATGCATGTTCATCAGTTTTGCCTTGCCTTGTGGCATCTCACGCGGCTTCGCCGATCACACCGGCGTAGCCATTGGCTTCGAGGTCGAGCGCCAGCGATTTGTCGCCCGACTTGATGACCTGCCCCTTGTAGAGCACGTGCACGCTGTCCGGCACGATGTGTTCGAGCAGGCGTTGGTAATGGGTGATGACGACGATGGCGCGATCTGGCGAGCGCAGCGCATTGACGCCGTCGGAGACGATCTTCAGCGCGTCGATGTCGAGGCCGGAATCGGTCTCGTCGAGCACGCAGAGTTTTGGCTCCAGCAGCTTCATCTGCAGGATCTCGGCGCGCTTCTTCTCGCCGCCGGAGAAGCCGACATTGAGCGGCCGCTTCAGCATCGCCATGTCCATGTTGAGCGAAGCCGCCGCTTCCTTCACGCGCGTGATGAATTCCGGGATCTTCAGCGGATCTTCGCCGCGCGCCTTGCGCTGCTCGTTCATCGCCACCTTCAAGAATTCCATCGTCGCCACGCCCGGTATCTCCATCGGATACTGGAAGGCGAGGAAGATGCCTGCGGTGGCGCGCTCGGCCGGATCCATTTCGAGGATCGAATGGCCATTGTAGAGGATGTCGCCTTCGGTGACCTCATAGTCCTCGCGACCGGCGAGGATGTAGGACAGCGTCGATTTGCCCGAGCCGTTCGGGCCCATGATGGCAGCGACCTCGCCGGCTTTCACCGTCAGGTTCAGGCCGCGAATGATTTCCGTGCCGTCATCGACGATGCGGGCATGCAGGTTCTTGATCTCAAGCATTCTTCTTTATTCCTCTTGCCGACGCGGCAACTTCGTTCATTCGTTCAATTAGTTCGGGCGTCGCCCACGTGCTGCGACAGTCACATTCCAACGGTCCGCCGCACGAAGGGCCAGACAAAGGCCGCGACCAGGCCGGTGACCGCGCCGCCTGCGAGGCGACCGGGCAGCGAGCCGAATGACGGTGCCAGCGCCGAGAGCGCTCCGCAAATGATGGCGTAGAAAGCCATTTGCAACGTATCCATCACTTCACCCCCTCAAGCCGGTGTTCAGAGAATCTGCTCTGCGTTCACCCGACACTGCCTTCCAGTGAAATGCCGATCAGCTTCTGCGCCTCGACTGCGAACTCCATCGGCAGCTGCTGGATGACATCCTTGACGAAGCCGTTGACGATCAGCGCGATCGCCTCTTCCTCGGGAATGCCGCGCTGCATGACGTAGAATTTCTGGTCCTCGGAAATCTTCGACGTCGTCGCCTCGTGTTCGAACTGCGCCGTCGAGTTCTTGGCTTCCATATAGGGCACGGTGTGGGCGCCGCACTGGTCGCCGATCAGCAGACTGTCGCAATTGGTGAAGTTGCGGGCGTTGGTCGCCTTGCGGTGGGCCGAGACCTGGCCGCGATAGGTGTTCTGCGAGAAGCCGGCGGCGATGCCCTTGGAGATGATGCGGCTCGACGTGTTCTTGCCGAGATGGATCATCTTGGTGCCGCTGTCGACCTGCTGGTAGCCGTTCGACACGGCGATGGAATAGAACTCGCCGGAGGAATCGTCACCACGCAGGATGCAGCTCGGGTATTTCCAGGTGATAGCCGAGCCGGTTTCGACCTGCGTCCACGAGATCTTCGAACGGTCGCCACGGCAGTCGCCGCGCTTGGTGACGAAATTGTAAATGCCACCCTTGCCCTCGGCGTCGCCGGGGTACCAGTTCTGCACCGTCGAATACTTGATCTCGGCATCGTCGAGCGCCACCAGTTCGACGACCGCGGCGTGAAGTTGGTTCTCGTCGCGCTGCGGCGCCGTGCAACCTTCGAGATAGGAGACGTAAGCCCCTTCCTCGGCGATGATCAGCGTGCGCTCGAACTGGCCGGTGTTCTTCTCGTTCATGCGGAAATAGGTCGACAGCTCCATCGGGCAGCGCACGCCCTTGGGCACGAAGACGAAGGAGCCGTCGGTGAACACGGCGGAATTCAGCGTGGCGTAGTAATTGTCGGAGGTCGGCACGACCGATCCGAGATACTTTTTCACCAGTTCCGGGTGCTCGCGGATGGCTTCCGAGATCGAGCAGAAGATGACGCCGGCCTGCGCCAGTTCCTTCTTAAAGGTGGTGACGACGGAGACGGAATCGAACACCGCGTCGACGGCGACGCGGCCCGACTTGTAGACATTGTCGCTGGCCTCTTCGAATTCCGAGACGTCGGTCTTCTGCACGCCGGCGAGGATTTCCTGCTCCCTGAGCGGAATGCCGAGCTTCTCATAGACCTTCAGCAGTTCGGGATCGACGTCGCTGAGCGAGGTCGGGCCAGGCGTGCTCTTGGGCGCCGCGTAGAAGTAGATGTCCTGGAAATCGATCTTGGGATAGTGAACGCGCGCCCAGGTCGGCTCATCCAGCGTCAGCCAGCGGCGATAGGCTTCCAGGCGCCATTCCAGCATCCAGGACGGCTCGTCCTTTTTGGCCGAAATGAAACGGATGATGTCTTCGCTAAGGCCCTTGGGGGCCTTGTCCATCGCGATTTCGGTCTGGAATCCGTATTTATACTGGTCGACGTCGATCTTTCGAACCCGATCGATCGTGTCCTGCACAGCAGGCATAAGCGTTCTCCATCCACGCCGGGGTCAAGGCCCGACAGTTTTCAAACTATGGCACCGGCAACGAGCCCCATCGGGCTCAAAGGCGGCGTAAGTTCCATATAGTGCGTTTCGACCGGAAATTCACCCGGCCACCCTGAAACGCACGGCTCTACCAGGCCAAAAGGCCCGAATTCGTTTTGCCACGCTCAGGCGGCTTCTTCCCTGCTCGCCCGACGCGCGGCGATCGCTGCCAGCGCGGTGCGAAACATCTCGATGTCGTCGGCGCTGGTTGCGTGGCCGATGGACACGCGCAAAGCGCCGAGGCTGTCACTGTAGCCCATGGCCTTCAGGACATGGCTGGGACCAACCTTGCCCGACGAACAGGCGGATCCCGCCGATAGCGCCACGCCGGCCAGATCGAAGGCGATCTGCGCTGTTTCAGCCTTGATGCCCGCAATAGCGAAGAATGTCGTATTGGCAAGCCTTGGCGCGCCGGTTCCGAAGATTTCCGCATCCGGTACCAACATTTTCAGGATGGCCTCGACCTCATCGCGCCGGCGACCGACCGCATCGATGCTCTGCAGTCCGGCGAGAGCTTCACGCGCAGCAGCGCCAAAACCGACGATGCCGGCGAGGTTTTCGGTGCCGCCCCGATGGCCCTTTTCCTGGCCGCCGCCATTGATCAGCGGCTTTGGCATCATCAGATCCGCGGCGGCGACTATGGCGCCGACACCCTTGGGGCCACCGATCTTGTGCGAAGACAAAATCAAATAATCGGCGTAACCCGCTGACATATCGAGCGGAATACGGCCCCCCGCCTGTACCGCGTCGACGATCAGGATGCCGCCCGCCGCCTTGACGATCTTCGCGATCGCCTCGACCGGCTGGATGACGCCGGTCTCGTTGTTGGCGGCATGGATGGCCACCAAAGGCAGGCCGTCGGCCTTGTCGTGCCCGGCTAATGCCGCCGCCAAGGCGCCGAGATCAGCGATGCCGTTGGCGTCGACGGCGATCCGCGTCACAAATGTTGCCGGGAAACGGCCGCCATTCAGCAGGCAAGGATGGTCGGCCGCGCAGACATAGAGATGACTCATGCGGATAACGCCGCGCCCCATCTGCCAATCCGGCGTCAGCAGCGTCGAGGCGGCTTCCGTCGCGCCGGAGGTGAACACGACATGCTCGGGTTTGGCGTTGACCAATGCGGCCACGTCGCGCCTGGCATTTTCGATCAGGCGGCGCGCCGCGCGGCCCTCGGCGTGGACCGATGACGGGTTGGCGGCAACATCGAGCGCCGCGACCATAGCCTCGCGTGCCGCGGCAAGCAGCGGCGCACTGGCATTGTAGTCGAGATAGGCGCGTGTTGCGGCCATTTTCGTTCAATCGGTCCCGTCAAAAGCCATTCAGCGAGGATAGCGCGTTATTTCCTTGAAATTGCAAGGCAAGCCGTCCTATTTACGCGGCTTGCGGCGCGGGCGGCCGAGCCACTACGTTTTGGCCACCCAGTTTTGAACAATTCTAAACTAGCTTCTAAGAAGACGCTCGCCCTGCGTCAAGGCCAGAGGAAAGAGTTGTTCCGGGCGCCGCGCATTCATATGCCAAGTGGAGTATTTTATGCCTGAGGTCATTTTCACCGGTCCGGCCGGTCGCCTGGAGGGTCGCTACCAGCCTTCCAAGGAAAAGAGCGCGCCGATTGCCATCGTGTTGCATCCGCATCCGCAGTTCGGCGGCACGATGAACAACAAGATCGTCTACGACCTCTTCTATATGTTCCAGAAGCGGGATTTCACCACGCTTCGCTTCAATTTCCGCGGCATCGGCCGCAGCCAGGGCGAGTTCGACCATGGCACCGGCGAGCTGTCGGATGCCGCCGCCGCGCTCGACTGGGTGCAGTCGCTGCATCCGGATTCCAAGAGCTGCTGGGTTGCCGGCTATTCGTTCGGCTCGTGGATCGGCATGCAGCTTTTGATGCGCCGGCCGGAGATCGAAGGCTTCATCTCGATCGCGCCGCAGCCCAACACCTATGACTTTTCGTTCCTGGCGCCCTGCCCGTCATCCGGCCTCATCATTCATGGCGATGCCGACAAGGTGGCGCCGCCGAAGGACGTTCAGGGCCTGGTCGACAAGCTGCACACGCAAAAGGGCATCACCATCACCCAGAAGACCTTGCCCGGCGCCAACCATTTCTTCTCCAATGATGCGGACCTTTTGCTCGAAGAATGTGCGGATTATCTCGACCGGCGGCTCGCCGGCGAACTGTCCGATCCGCGGCCGAAGCGTTTGAGATAGAAGGTTCAACGGACGGCGATGTACCAACCTCCTCATTTCGTGGAAACGCGGCCGGAAGTCCTGCGCGGGCTGATCCGGGCGCATCCGCTGGGGCTGTTGATTTCCAACGGGGCCGAGGGGCCGGTCGCCAACGCCATCCCGTTCCTGCTTGACGCCGACGTGCCACCGAACGGGCGGTTGCGCGCGCATCTGGCCAAGGCCAATCCGCAATGGCGCCTGCTGGCCGAGAATCCGGCATCGCCGGTGCTGGTCGTGTTCCAGGGCAGCGATGCCTATGTGACGCCGTCCTGGTACGAGACCAAGCGCGAGACCGGCAAGGTGGTGCCGACCTGGAATTATGCCATCGTCCAGGTGCGCGGCACCGTCAAGGTGATCGACGACCAAGTCTGGCTGGCGCAGCAGATTGCCGAGCTGACGGCGTCGCAGGAAGGTGCGCGCGAAGCGCCCTGGGCGGTGACCGACGCGCCGGCCCCCTTCATCCAGTCGCAGATCAAGGGCATCATCGGGCTGGAAATCGAGATCAGCGAAATACACGGCAAGTGGAAAGTCAGCCAGAATCGGCCGGTCGCCGACCGCGTCGGCGTCGCCGAGGGGCTCGAAAGCGAAGACCCCCATTCGCCCGATATGGCGCATCTGGTGAGGTCCTACGGCGGACTGGACGGCAATTAGCTTCTAGCTGCTGGCCCGCTTCGCCTGGCCGAACCATGCCAGCCGAAACGTTTGCTTGCGGGCCGGCAAGCCCGAGCGCATCACGCAAAAAACGAAGCCAAGGCGGGCAAAGACCAGCGCCGAGGCAATCGCGAAGGCGCAGCCGAGGCCGAAGCCTGCGACTGTATCGCTTGGGTAATGCGCGCCAACGAAGACCCTGGTCGACGCGATGCACGCGGTGATTGCCAGTGCGATGTACCAGCGTTTCGGAAACAGCAGCAGAGCGATCCCGAACACGGCGCCCATGGTGGTGGCGTGGCCGGACGGGAAGCCGGCGAAACGCGCATCAAAAGCGAAGGGATGCAGCGACAACACCCCGAAATCGTTGAAATACATCGGCCGGGCCCGGCCGATCGCATATTTCAGCACATTGACGGTCAGGCCGGACAGGCCGACGGCGCTCAGCACCAGAAAGGCCAGGCAGGTCCAGTTGTAGGCAAGCATCAGCGATTGCCGGGAAAGGCTTCGCCAATCGGTCAGGTTGGCGGCGACAAGCAAGAGCGCTGAGGGAATGAGGTACCAGCCGCCGAGCCCGAACTGGGTGAAGAAATCGGCGACCTGGACGAAACCGGACGACCACCGGTCTCGCAGCATGCCTGCAGGCGTATCGAGGCGAACAAAGGCCGCAGCCGTCAAAAAGACCCAGACCAGGAGCCAGACCGACCAGAGTATGTTCGGATAGGAGGCCGGACGCGCGGCAAAACGCCTTTTCACGATCTGCAAGGTATCGCGAAAATTGCCGAGTGATCGACCGGGCACCGCAAGCAGTGCGGCGGACACGGAAGAGCGCGATTTCACCAGCATCGGGAATTCGACCCTGCAGCCGTCATTGGACCACACGATAGAGGCCGAGCGACAGTTTGTCTCCCGACGAATAGTTGAGGCCGTCGATTCGGGCGACGCGGTTCGCCGATCTGCCTTGCCCCGCCAGCAATCCATTCAGCTTCTGCTCGTCTCCGATCGGCGCCAGTGCCAGGGCGCAGGCAGGGTCGGCAAGCAGATGTTTGGCGACGCCATCGACGTCAGTCAGCAGTGTCTTCGTGCCCACCAGGAACACCAGGCTCGGCTCGTGATATTCCGCCGAGGCGAGTACAGTCGTGTCGCAGGGACGGTTGGCGCGAACTGCGGCCTCGATCGCGGGGCTCAGCCAGATCGGTTTCAGCGAAGGCGCGATGACACCGAACAACAGCCCATAGGTGATGCCAGCGCAAGCCGCCGTCACACCGATGCGGCTGAGCGGCACCTGCAATTGCCACGAAAAGGCGAAGTAGCCGGCGGCGAGCGCCGCCGCGGCAGCCGGAATGCTCCACCATGAGAAGGTGTGTGTGAGATAGATCGGCGCGCCGACGCAGACCGCCGCTAAACCGAGGCTGACCACGGCAAGGCCGAAGGCAGTGGACCACCACAGCCAATTCTGCCAGCGTTTGAGCGGGGCGTTCGCGTCCTGCGGCTGCAATGTCAGAAGCCAGCCGATCAGCAGCGCCATGCCGGGATAGGCGGGCATGACATAGTGCGGCAGCTTTGTCGGGATCAGTTCGAACACCAGCCAGAACGGGATATACCAGGCGAGGCAGAAGCGCAGGCGCGGGTCGTCGCGCAGGCGATTGAGTGCCTGCAGCCCGGCGCCGACTGCGACCAGCCCGAAGGGCCACATGAACAGCGAATAGGTCAGCATATAGAAGCCGGGCGGCAGGCCATGCGATTCCTCGCCCGACGCGACCTTGCCGATCATGTCCTTGCCGACCGCCTGCTGCAGGAAAGCGCCATGGCTTTTCCAGGTGATGAGCGCGATCCAGGGCAGCACGATCAATGCCGCCAGCGCCAAGCCGCGCGCCGCTTTCAGCCTTGAAAGCCAGCGCCAATCGCGCTCGAAGGCGACAAGTGTGACGATGGTCAGCGCCGACAACAGCGGCGCGATCGGCCCCTTGATCAGGATCGCCGCACCCTGGGCGATCCAGAAAATCCACGGCAGATGGCCGCCGACAGGCTCGTTGCGGCGCGAGCCCGTGTAAATCTGCGCCAGCGCGCCTTGCGCCAGAACGCAGCAGGCCAGCAGCATGGCATCGGTCTTGGCGTCACGGCCCTCGAAAGCCGTCGCGAAGATCGCGGCCATCATCAGCCCGGCGGCGATGCCGGCATTGGCCCCGAAGAGATTGGCGCCGGTCCAGGCGATGCCGACAACGGCGATGGCAATGCCGAGCGCCGAGACCAGACGGTACACCCAGATCGGTGCTGCCGCCCCCTCGCCGCTCAGAGCCACGGCCGCCGATTGCAGCCAGTAGATGCCGATCGGCTTCTGGTAGCGCGAGGCGTCCTGGAAGCGGATATCGACATAGTCGCCGGTCTCGACCATCTGCTTGGTGGCCTGAACGAAACGCGGCTCATCGCGATCGATCGGCGGCATCGACGCCAGCCCAGAAACCGACATCACCAGGCTGAACAGGAAGAGAAGGATATAATTCCTGTTCAACGCCATATCTCAGCCTCTCCGGTCATTCGCGATGCATGTCGCCCAAAAGTGTGCAGCGGTTTTGGGATAAACGACATGCAAAAAAGAGTTACGTGACAGGCTGCTCAATCGACCTTGGTCATCGCCGCTGCCTTGCGCTCATTGGCGATCAGCCAGAGATTGCGGATGTAGATCAGCATGCCCATGGCCTGGCCGGCGATGAACACCGGATCCTGGCGCACGATGGCGTAGATCAGCAGCAGGCCGCCGCCGAACAGCGAAAAGAACCAGAAGGCGACCGGCACGACGCTGCGCTTGGCCTTTTCCGAAGCGAGCCACTGCACGACGAAGCGCATGGTGAAGAAGAACTGGGCGACGAAGCCGAGCAGAATCCAGGCATCGAACTGTTTGATGAAAACCTGGTGGAGCCAGGTCGCCAGTTCCTGAAGCACGTTAGCCATGCCTGATTTCCTCTGTTTTTGGCATTCTGCGGCGCCGGCGGCGCAGCCACCAGACACCGCCGAGGTCGAGTGCACCTTGCAGACCGCGATCGAAAATTCCGTAGTTCGACTTGCCGTGGCGCCGCGAGCGGTCGACGACGTCGCAGTGAACGACGCGATACCCCTCCTGGATGACCAGCGCCGGAACAAAGCGGTGCGTGCCGTCGAAGAACGGCAATTTCCTGAGAATGTCGGTGTGGATGGCCTTCAGGCCGCAGCCGGTGTCGCGGGTCTCGTCGTGCAGGATCGCGCCGCGCAGCCAGTTGGCGAAACGCGACGCCAGTTGCTTGATCTTGCTGTCGCGGCGCTTCAGCCGCTGGCCTTGCGCGGCACCGAAATCAGGGCCTGCCTGCCGCAAGGCATCGACCAGCACTGGAATGTACTTTGGATCGTTCTGGCCATCGCCATCGATGGTGGCGACAATGGCGCCGCGCGCCGCCCAAGCGCCCGAACGCACGGAAAGGCTCTGGCCGGCGGATTTCTGATGACGCAATTCCCGCAGGGGAAATGGACGTTTCGCCGCCTCGGCGGCAAGCACCGAAGCGGTATCGTCGGTCGAACCGTCGTTGACGATGATGATTTCGAAGTCGCGCCCGGTCATGGCGGCTTCGATCTCGTCGATCAGCAGCGGCAGGTTCGCCGCTTCGTTGCGGCAAGGAATGACGATGGATATCAATGCGTCCGGCATATGTCGCGTCGGGCTCTGTCACAGGATATGGCATTTGAGGGATGCCGTGCGGTGCCGTTCCAGCGGATCGAAGGCTGCAAGAACCCGTTGGCGCGGCGCCTCATTACGCCAGCCGAAACGATGAAGCAAGCTCGCGCGGCAGCGCAGCCTATGCCACTAGCGTCGGCACAAACCGGAAACCACTTTTGCTAAACGCGCGCGGATGCTAAACGCCCGCGTTCATATCAAGCTTGGCCGTTCAAGCCGGGCGCTTTCAGGAAGAAAAAATGTCCGCCTTCAAATCCGATTTCCTGCGCACGATGAGCGAGCGCGGTTTCATCCACCAGACGTCGGATGATGCCGGCCTCGACCAGCTTTTCGCCAAGGAAACGGTGAGCGCCTATATCGGCTTCGACGCGACCGCCAAAAGCCTGCATGCGGGATCGCTGATCCAGATCATGATGCTGCACTGGTTGCAGCAGACCGGCCACCGGCCGATCGCCCTCATGGGCGGCGGCACCTCGATGATCGGCGATCCGTCCTTCAAGGACGAGGCGCGCAAGCTTTTGACGCCCGAGGATATCGAGGACAACCTGGCCGGCATCCGCCGCAATTTCATGCCTTACCTCAAATTCGGCAGCGGCGCGGGCGATGCCGTCATGATCAACAATGCCGACTGGCTGATGGAGATCAACTACGTCAATTTCCTGCGCGACGTCGGCCGTCACTTTTCCGTCAACCGCATGCTCGCCTTCGATTCGGTCAAGCTCAGGCTCGACCGGGAACAATCGCTGTCGTTCCTCGAATTCAACTACATGATCCTGCAGGCCTACGACTTCGTCGAACTCTACAAGCGTCTGGGCTGCCGGCTGCAGATGGGCGGCTCCGACCAATGGGGCAACATCGTCAACGGCATCGATCTTGGCCATCGCATGGAAAACGCACAGCTTTACGCGCTGACCACGCCGCTGCTGACCACCTCGTCGGGCGCCAAGATGGGCAAGTCGGCGTCAGGCGCAGTCTGGCTCGATGCCGAAATGCTGAGCCCCTACGAATTCTGGCAGTACTGGCGCAACACTGAGGACGCCGATGTCGGCCGCTTCCTGAAGCTCTACACGACGCTGCCTTTGGACGAGGTCGCGCGCCTGGCAGCCTTGGGCGGTTCCGAGATCAACGACGCCAAGAAGGTGCTCGCCACCGAGATCACCGCCATGCTGCACGGTCGGGAGGCGGCGGAGCAGGCCAGCGAAACCGCGCGCAAGACTTTCGAGGAAGGCGTGACCGCGGAAACGCTGCCGACCGTCGAGGTGGGCAAGACCGAGCTGGAGGCCGGCATCGGCATCCTGTCGCTGTTCGTCACCGCAGGGCTCGCCGGCTCCAACGGCGAGGCACGGCGGCACATACAGGGCGGCGCGGTGCGCCTGAACGACCAGCCCGTGTCGGATGATCGCCGCATGGTGACGCTTCAGGATCTGAGTCCGGAAAACGTCGTAAAGCTATCGCTCGGCAAGAAAAAACACGTTCTGGTGCGGCCTGTTTAACCCGGGCCGGACAGGCCCCTGTTTTCTTGTTTGACCATGATCTTGTCCAAAAACCGGTTTCCACTTTTAGGGATCATGGTCTAGCGATACTCGAAGATCGACCTGAAGATCCCGGGCGCGATCACCGACAGCGGGTTGATGTCCAGCACCGGCTTGTTGGCGTTGCCTTTGAGCCGGTAGGTGACGCCGATCAGGCCGCGGTCGCGGCCATTGCCGAGCAGTGCGCCGACCAGCGGCAATTCGCCAAAGATGCGGTTGAGGCCATAGGCCGGCATGAACGTGCCGGTCATGTCCATATTGTTGTCCTGGTCGTAGAGCGTGCCCTGGAACGTCGTGCCGATGCGCGGACCACGAACCACGCCATTGGCGAGCTTCAAATAGCCGGCGCCCTTTTCGATCTCGGAAAAGCCGCGCTCGAACTTCACCCGCGAGGTGTCGAGCTTGCCCTTGACCGCTTCGTTGAGGCTGCGGCTGTCGCCGGCCGGCGTGGTCGATACGATCGAGGCGAGCTTCGGTTCGTCGACGATGAAGAAGTCGCTGCTGTCGACCTGACCCTTCATCGGCCCGTCGCCAACGCCGGCCAGTGCCAGCGTGATCGATCCGCCTTCCATGTGTTCGTAGATGTTGAGGAAGCGCAGGATGGCGCCGGCGTCGGCCGATTTCATGGCGAGCGAGCGCATGCCGTCGCCGGTGGTGTTGCTGATGGTTATGGCTGCACCCGAACTGGCGACAGCGCTCACCTTGAGCCCGTTCACTCTTGAGCCGGCGGCGCTGTAGTCGAGCTTCAGGTTCGACAGGACCTCGTCGTGGAACCCGGTCAGGGAATCGACATCGGCGCTGACGGAAATCGCGTTGGAGCCGGTGGTCTTGGTGGCGGTGTCGACGTCGGAGGTGAACTGCTTGATCAGTGAACGGGCGTCGAGCGCGCTGCCGCTGACATCGACCGCATAGCCCTTGCCGGATCGCTTGACCGACACAGCAATGTCGTCGCCGCGGTTCAAGGTCACCTTGCTGAAGCGGCCGGTCGACAGGGCGCCGTTGACCAGCACCACGCTGCCGTCGATGGAGAAGGTCTTTCCGTCGAGGTTGAAATCGGACAGCGTCGTAGTGTCTCCGGACTTCGCCATGACGAAGGAGACGTTGGCGGGAATGCCCGGCCCCTTGCTCCAGCCCGCCCAAGGGATGTCCAGCCTGGCATCGGTCAGGTCGGCCGAGACGTTCTGGTTGCCGTCGCCGCTCTTGTCGATCGCCACCTTTATGGTTCCGGAAAGCAGCGGCGACAGGCCAGGCATGGCTGCATCGCGTATCTTGTCGTCGAGCACCAGCGCGACCTTGCGGCTGCGCGGCGGTCCGCCGTCCCTGAGCGGCTCGACCAGATCGAGTTCAGCCGGAATGCCGTTCAGCAACGCCTTGGCGGAAATCACCGCCTGATCGGGTCCAACGCTGATCGAACCGTCGGCGCCGGTCACCGTCTGGTCTTCAAACGGCTTGGCCAGCGCCAGGTCCTTGTAATCCAGCGTCACCAGCCAATCGAGTTTCGAGGTGTCGACGCCGGACTGCAGCGGAATATCCGCTTTGACGTGCCCGGTCATCGTGCCGGAGAGGTCTTCCGGCAGCAGGCCGACATGGCGCATGGCGTTGATCGGCTCATAGGAGGCGAGCTCTGCGATTGCCGGCGCCTCGCCGGCGACATCGATATCGAGCGCACCGATCACCGGCGGATGGTTCGCCGCCTTGACCGTCAGCGTGCCGTTGCTTGCCGCGACGGTGCGGCCGCTCGGCATATAGACGCTGCCGGAAGTCAGGGAAATATCGACGTCGTTGCCGTGGAAGCTGACAACGCCCACGGCATCGCGAATCGGCGGGATGCGGCCAGCGGTGTCGAAGCGCGAGCCGTCGATCTGGAAACGGCCGAAGACCTCGTCGGCCGAAAGCGGCACGCCGTTACCAAGACGCCCCGGCACGACCTGGAACTGCAGATTGGCATCGACGACGCGGCCGCCAAACAGGTTCTGCAGCACCCACAGGCGGGCATTCCTGGCGGAAAACCAGGGCCACAACTGCTTGACATGCGAGACCGGCATGTCGTGAACGTTGAAGGCAACCGATATGCCCGGCGCCTTTCCGTCGACGAACGCGACCGAAGCGGTGCCGAGTGCCTCGCCGGTCGGCCCGGATCTGATGCCGATCTGCTCGGCGACCAGTTTGTGGCTGTTGGTCTGGTAGACACCGGCGATACGGGCGAAGAAGTTGAGTGCCGGCTCGGGCGATTCCGATGGCGCCAGCGTCGACCCATCGCTGGTCAGGTCGTAGCGATAGGAGGGCTCCTCGCCCGCCGCACCGCTTGCCGGTTTCGGCCCGATCGAACCGGCGAAATCAAAACTGGAGCGGCCGGTCTTCAACAACAGTCTGTCGACCTCGATCTTGTTGGAGCCGGCGGCAAGCGTGGCATCGACATCGACATCGGCCGGCAGCAGCCCCCGCGTGCCGAGATCGAGTACCGAGCCGGTGAGCGACAGCGCCGCAGTCAGCCGCGAATCGGTCTCGCCGGATCCTTCCGACCCTGTCAGCTTCAGCGCAATGGCGCCCAGCTTGCCAGCCGCCGCTGCCGGGTCGCCGTCGGCTACTTTCGCGATGGCGTCGAGCGCGGTAACGCGCCGCGTCGTCGTATCGCGGCTGGCCGAGGCGGTGATGGCCAGTGCCCGGCCATCGACGTCGGCATCGGCCGAAAATGCCATGCTGCTCGCCCCCGACTGCAGCACGCTGGCGGTGTTGATCCTGACCAGTTTGACCGTGCCGGCTTCGGGCAGCTCAAATTCGACATTGCGCAGATCGATCCGCTGCATCGAATCCTCGCGCACGGCATCGAGCCCATGGTTGACGCCAGCGAAGACCGCTGCGGTGAGTTTTTCCGGATCGATGAGGCCGTCCTGATTGCGCAGCCCGGCCGTCCAGTCGCCGCCTGCCGGCATCGCCGCGGTGACGATATGAGCGTCGGAAATCCTGGCGCTGGTCAGCCGTACTTCGCCGGAAAGCAAAGGGATAAGCCGGATGCCGAAGCGGACGCGCCCGGCATCTGCCATCGGCTTGCCGTCGGCCGTCTTCAAGCTGACGTCGCTCACCTGCAGCGCAATGAAGCTCGATCCGTCGAGCGTGAGGCGGGCCGGACCGACCTTAACGTTGACATCGACACCGGCCAGTTTCTCGATGGCGGTTTCGGCTTCCGCCCGCAACCGCTCGGTGCCGAAGCCGGAGGCGCCGATCACGTACACGGCGACAGCGGCCAACAGCACGAGCGCTGAAAGCCCGGCGACCAGTCGCGCAAGCATGCGGAAGCGGCGACCGATGCGCGCCTGACCGAGCGGCGGCACATTGCACGCAGACGGAAACTTGCCCAGGTCGGTGATCTCATCACGCCTGAACTTGATCTTCTCGTGCTGCGGTTCTTCCTGATCCACGCAATTTTCCGTTGTAAGAACTCGATCGTGGACGAATCCCCGTTCGACACTATATCGATGCGGCTTGGCGCGTAACCTCAAACAAGGGCATCGATATGGCTGACCTCGACGTGGGCGATCTTGCGCCGCAATTCGACCTCCCGCGCGACGGTGGCGGGTCGCTTAGCCTGACGGCATATTCGGGCAAGCCGGTCGTGCTCTATTTCTATCCACAGGACGACACCACAAGTTGTACCACCGAGGCGATCGGCTTTTCACAGCTGAAGCCGGAGTTCGAAAAGGCCGGCGCCGTTGTGATCGGCCTGTCGCCCGACAGCGTGAAGAAGCACGACAAGTTCAAGACCAAATACGATCTCACCATCGATCTGGTTGCCGACGAGGAGCGAAAAGTGATCGAGGCCTACAATCTGTGGGTCGAAAAGACGATGTATGGCCGCAACTATATGGGCGTCGAGCGCGCAACCTTCCTGATCGGCAAGGACGGGAAAATAGCCAGGGTCTGGCGGAAAGTCCGCGTCAAGGGCCACGCCGAAGAGGTGCTGGCGGCGGTGCGCGCACTTTGACTGTCGCCCGTCGCTCGCCGGAGCGACAGGGCTTTGCCTAGCTGCCTGGTGAAACCTGTGCCCGTTGTGCGCACAATCCTTACCGACCGTTCGGGTCCGGCAAAGCTTTGTTAACCCTAATAATGTGTAATCAGGCTCGTCGTTGGTGTCGTAACGAAAGCTTGGTCCCGTGAACGTAACCGGTCAGTCAGCGGTCTTCGGCAGACGCAGAGAGCCCCACACGGTCATCATCGCCCGGGGCAATCAGATAAGGCACTTCACCATACGCCCCTGGCTTGCCGCCTTCATCGGCTCGGCGCTGGCGGCGATTGCCATAGGCTATCTGCTGGCGACCTCCTATCTCGTGCTGCGCGACGATCTCATCGGCGCCGCCACGGCACGGCAGGCACGCATGCAGCAGGCCTATGAGGACCGCATTTCAGCGTTGCGCGCCCAGGTCGACCGGATCACCAGCCGCCAGCTCCTCGACCAGCAGCTCATGGAAACCAAGGTGAGCGAATTGCTCGAACGGCAGTCGCAGCTCAGCCAGCGCCATGGCCGCCTCGGCCCGATCCTCGAACGCGCCGAAAACGAAGTCGGCACCCCGCCCGCCGCGGCTGATGCCACCGCCCCAAAGCCTGACGACCATGCCGACGCGACCGGCAGCATCTCGCAACCGATGGCCTATTCCGTCGCCAGTCTCGGCGCCGGCGACACCAGGCCGTTCTCGCTGTGGTCGACCCGCTCTGATCCGCTGCCGAGCGAGACGGCGGCCGACCGCGCCGACAAGCTGTTCGTGTCGATCAACGAATCGCTCAAGGCCATCGAGAGCCAGCAGCTCACCCGCATCGCCACGCTTGCCGACAATGCCTACAAGAGCGCCGATGCGATCACGCAGGCGCTGCAGGCGGCCGGCCTGCCGGTCGACAGCGACTTCGGCAAGAGCGAGAGCGATGTCGGCGGCCCGCTGATCCCGCTCGACAGCTCGATGATGTTCGACAGCAAGGTCAAGGAACTCGACGAAGCGCTGGATGCGCTCGACCATCTGAAAACCGAGGCGCGGCGGCTGCCCCTCGCCAATCCCGCTCCCGGCCGCTCCGTCACCAGCCCGTTCGGCGTGCGCACCGACCCGATCCTGGGCACCGCGGCGCTGCATTCGGGCATGGATTTCCGGGCGCCGATCGGCATGTCCGCCAAGGTCACAGCGCCCGGCGTGGTCGTCAAGGCCGGCTGGAACGGCGGCTATGGCCGCATGGTCGAGGTCGACCATGGCAATGGCTTTTCGACGCGCTACGGGCATCTCAGCGAAATCGACGTGGCTGTCGGCGACAAGCTCGACGCCGGCGCCATCATCGGCAAGACCGGCAGCAGCGGCCGCTCGACCGGCCCGCATCTGCATTACGAAGTTCGCCACAATGGCGAAGCCATCGATCCGCTGCGCTTCCTCTCGGTCGGCAAGAAGGTCGCCCAGTATCTCTAGGCCGACGATCCTTTCGTCGGCTGTTCATTCGACAACCCACGCATATCCGCAGCGGCGCCAACCTTCAAAGGTTCGGAACAAGCCCCTGATGACCCGGCAAGCGCTGGGGCCATGCAGGCAACCCCAAGCGGACTTACCATCGCGCCGAGAGGCGCTGGCTGATCCGTAGCTGCAGAGGCATCCCCCTTCCCTTCCTCGCTGCGCACCGTCTCTCCTCGGCATATTACCGTTGACATAAACTAGTTGTAGGATGATATGTATATCCATACCTTCCTACTGATCCAGTCTGGCCCGGGATGACAGCGCACGGCATTGCCTCATCAGTTCTCGACGCGCTGCAGGGCGTGGTCGGACACAGCGGCGTGATCGCTGATGCCGCCGGCATGGCGAAGTATCTCGGTGATTGGGCCGGCGATCACAGCGGCAAGGCGCTCGCCGTTCTGAAGCCTGGCTCCGTCGCCGAGGTGCAGGCGCTGGTGCGGCTTTGCAGCGCGCTCGGGCTCGGCGTCATTCCGCAGGGCGGCAACACCGGGCTGGTCGCCGGCGCAATCGACATCGGGACCGGCGGCGCGGTGATCGTCAGTCTGGAGCGGTTGAACGCCATTCGGCTCGTCGACGCCGACAATTTCATCCTGCAGGCCGATGCCGGCTGCGTCCTGCAGCACATCAAGGATGCCAGCGAGGCGCAAGATTGCCTGTTTCCGCTGGCGCTCGGCGCCCAGGGAAGCTGCCAGATCGGCGGCAACGCCGCCAGCAATGCCGGTGGCGTCAATGTGCTGCGCTATGGCATGGCGCGCGACCTCATCCTCGGTCTCGAGGTCGTGCTGCCGGACGGTGACTTGTGGAGCGGCTTTTCCGGCCTGCGCAAGGACAATCGTGGCTATGATCTGAAGCAGTTCTTCATCGGCAGCGAAGGCACGCTGGGCATCATCACCGGCGTCGAGGTCAAGCTGTTTCCCAAGCCCAACCGTGTCGAGACCGCCTATCTCGGCGTTGCCTCGTTCGAAGCGGCCATCGCCCTTTTTCGCGAGGCACGCCGTGGCTGTGCCGATCTGATCTCCGCCTTTGAGATCATCGGCTCGGAATGCATCGCGCTTGCCCGCCTGATCGACGCCAACCTCGTCGCGCCGGTCACAGCCCCGGTCCATGTGCTGATCGAATTGTCGACCAGCGCTCCTATCGACCTCAGCACCTTGCTGGTCGATTTCCTTGCCGGCGCCATGGAAAAAGGTCTCGTCACCGAGGCGGTCCTTGCCGCAAGCGGCGCGCAAACAAAGTCGTTCTGGGCAATTCGCGAAGGGCTGGTCGAAGGCCAGGCCAAGCGAGGCTATCATGTGCGCACCGACCTTTCGGCGCGCCTCTCGGACATTCCGGAACTGGTCGAGCAAGCTCGCGACTTTGTCGCCTTGCGCCATCCCGGCTGGATTGCGCAAGCCTACGGGCACGCCGGCGACGGCAACATCCATTTCAACGTGCTGCCACCGCCCGGTCTTGTCGAGGCCGTTGCCCGTGCCAGAGGCGCCGATATTGCAGCCGGGCTCTACGCCATCACCGCCGCGCTTGGCGGCTCGATCAGCGCCGAGCATGGCATCGGACGCACCCGCCAGCGTGCATTCTGGACCGGCCTATCGCCAACGCACAGACGGCTCGTCACCGCGCTGAAACAGGCGCTCGACCCCAACGGGCTGATGAACCCCGGTTGCCTTCTGCCCTCGATGGAGAGTTTTTCATGAAAACACGACTGGCTGCCATCGGCACGGTGGAAGCGTTGCCACATCGCGTCGCCGCGTTCCTCAGCCGCGAGATCGAATCCGGCGACCTCAATCCGGGCAGTCTGCTGCCGACGGAGCAACAGCTTTCGGAGAAGTTCGGCGTCAGCCGCAATGTCGTGCGCGAGGCGATCGCGCAATTGCGCGCCGACGGCATGGTGGAGGCGCGACAAGGTATCGGTTCGTTCGTCCTGGCGCCGGAGCAGCGGGCGGCAATCCGCATCGACCGCGAGACGCTGAATGAAGGCCAGAATATGCAGCGGCTGTTCGAGCTGCGCTGCATCCTCGAGGCCGAATCGGCGGCGCTTGCCGCCGAGCGCCGCGACCAGGAGCATCTCGATGCCATCAAGGCGGCGCTCGACCGCATGAGTGGCGAGGAGCGCTGGGAGGAAGGAAGCATCGACGCCGATCTGCTGTTCCATCGCGAGATCGCGCGGGCCACCGGCAACAGCTACATCCACACCTTCATTTCCTTCGTCTGCGAGCAGATCCGCCGCTCGATCCACTACGCCCGTCTCACCAACCCGCTGCACGATCTCGTCGAGGTCAATGTCGGTGAGCATGTGCGCATCTATGAGGCGCTGGTCGCGGGCGATCCGGCGGCGGCCGAAGCGGCAATGCGGGCCCACATCGTCGGCGCCGCGCATCGTGTCGGCGTGAAACTGCCGGCCTTGCGCCCTGAACGCATCGGCGAGGGCAAGTAGCCATGGCGATCGGTGGCCTGGATCGGATTACAGACGTGTGCCTGCTTGTCGCCGACATCGAGCGGACCGTGGAATTCTATGTCGACAAGCTCGGCTTCCGGCTGCGCCGGCGCGCCGAGGGCTTTGCCGATTTCCATGGCGAAGGGGTGACCCTCGCCGCCTGGGAGCTCGACCACATCAACAGCAACACTGGCGTGTCGAATGCCCGCTCGCCGCGGCATGCGCACAAGGTCTGCGTGGCGGTCAAGCTCGACGCGCCCGCCGAGATCGACCGGCTCTACGCCGATCTGACTGCCAAGGGTGTGCCCTTCTATAGCCCACCCCAGGACTATGTCTGGAATGCGCGCTGCGCCTATTTCACCGACCCGGACGACACGCTCTGGGAACTATACGCCTGGCTCGACGGCGGCCCAGGCGATTATCACGACGAAAGGCCGTAGGTGACGTCGCGCCGGCGGGAGTGGCGCGGATTTTGACGGAACAATCTTGATCCAACAGGAGCGAAAAATGAGTGGGAACCAACGCTACCAGACAAACCGCCGGACCTTCATCAAGACCGGCCTGATCGGCCTAGCGGCCGCATCTCAGGGCATGCAGCTTTTGCTCACGCCAGGCGCGAAAGCAGCCGGAAAGGTCGTCATCCAGTATGACTGGCTGATGTCGAACGGCCAGATCGGCGATATCGCCGCCGTAGCCAATGGCTATTTCAAGGAGGCCGGGCTTGACGTCGAGTTCAGCCCCGGCGGGCCCAATTCCGCGACCGTGCCGCCGGTGATTTCAGGCTCCGCCCAGCTTGGCCAGTTCTCCGAAACGCCGCAGCTCTATGCCGCGCGCGCCAGCGGCGTGCCGGTGAAAATCATCGCCTGCGGCTTCCGCACCGGGCCGTACGCCTTCACCTCAAAGGGATCGAATCCGATCCGCGCCGTGGCCGACCTCAAGGGCAAGAAGATCGGCATTCAGCCGACAGCTCGTTTTGTCATCGACGAAATCCTGTCGAAGAACGGCTTGAGCGCCGACGATGTCACCGTCGTCAATGTCGGCTTCGACAAGGCGCCGCTGATACGTGGCGACGTCGACGCCATCGGTGGCTGGATCACCAACACGCAGGCGCTCAGCGTCGTCGGCGATGACCGCGTCGACCTTCTGGTGCGCGATCTCGGGCTGGACTCCTATGCCGATGTCTACTTCGCCACGGATACAGCGATAGAGCAGGATCCGCAGACGCTGGCGAAGTTCATCGGCGCCGTGGCCAAGGGTTGGGGCTGGGTTCATGCCAACCCCAAGGAAGCGGTGAGCAAGATGGTCGCGGCCTATCCGGAAATGGACCTCGGCTGGGAGCAGAAAACCATCGATCTCGTGCTGAAGCTGTCTTTCGACGCCGCGACCGCCAAGGATGGCTGGGGGACATTCGACCCAGCCTCCATCGAAAGCCAGCTGGCGTTGCTGGACAAGGTCGGCCAATACCCGAACGGAAGGCCTGCCGCAGCCGACGTCTACACCACAAAAATCCTCGAATTGTCGGCCGCCGACCGGCCCAAGCTCGACGCGCCCGCCGCCTGATGGCGAACGCAATCGAAGCCCGCGAACTGGATGTCGGCTATGGCGGCCGGCAGACGGCGGTGAAAGTGCTCTCCGGCCTCGACCTTTCCGTCGAGGCCGGATCTTTCCTATCGATTCTGGGACCTTCGGGGTGTGGCAAGTCGACCTTGCTGCGCGTCGTCGCCGACCTGCTCGATCCGCTCGGCGGCAGCATCAGCGTGCTCGGCGACACGCCGCATGCGGTGCGCTCGCGTCGCGATGTCGGTTTCGTCTTCCAGGATTCGACCTTGCTGCCGTGGCGCTCGGTGCGCGACAATATCCGCCTGCCGCTCGCAGTCGGCCAAGGCAGCGTCACCCGCAAGATCGAGGATCGCACCGACGACCTGCTTGACCTGATGGGGCTTGCCGACCTCAGTGAGCGCCTGCCGCACCAACTTTCCGGCGGCCAGCGCCAACGCGTGGCCATCGCCCGCGCGCTGCTCGGACAACCCAGGCTGCTGTTGATGGACGAGCCGTTCGGGGCGCTGGACGAGATCACCCGCGACCGCCTCAATGACGAGCTTCTGAACCTGTGGCGCCGCACCGGCACCACCATCCTCTTCGTCACACACTCGATCGCAGAAGCCGCTTATCTCGGCGAACGCGTCATCGTGCTTGCCGCCAATCCTGGGCGCCTGGTCAAGGATCTCGACATGCGGCCGCTCAAGCAGGACGGCAACCGCTGCACGCGCGAGGATCCGGCGATCGTCAACGCCATGGCCGAATTGCGCGGTGCGCTGGAGCGGGCCTCATGAAGCCGGCTCCCTTGTCGCCAACGCTTGCCATCGCCCTGCCCGTGCTTGGTGCCGCGTCGCTCCTTTTCGCCTGGCAGGTCCTGCTCCCATGGCTGGGCGTACCCGCCTATATCGTGCCGACGCCGACGGCCATATTCGGCGTATTCCAGAAGAACCTGTCGCTGCTGCTCGCCAATCTCAGGCCGACGCTGATCGAGGCGCTGGCCGGTTTTGTCATCGGCAATCTTGCCGGCGTGCTGCTTGCCGTCTTGTTCGTGCACAGCCGCATCCTACAGGCAGCCTATTTTCCGATCGTGCTGTTCTTCAACACCATCCCCATCCTGGCGCTGGCGCCGATCATCACCCTGATCTTCGGGCTCGGCATGACGCCGAAGATCGTCATCGCGGCAGTGATCTGCTTCTTCCCGACGCTGGTGAACATGATCCGTGGCCTGGATTCAGGCAGCGACAATGAGCATGAGCTGTTCCGGGTGCTGTCGGCGACGCGCTGGGAAATTTTCTGGAGCCTGCGCCTGCCGCGCGCGCTGCCGATGCTGTTTTCCTCGCTGAGGATCGCATCGGCAACGGCGGTTATCGGCGCCATCGTCGGCGAGTGGATCGGCTCGGACAAGGGCCTCGGTGCACTCATCATCCAGGCGAGCTTCAACTACCAGTCAGACCGGCTTTACGCGGCGATCGTGCTGTCGTCGTCGCTGTCGATCGCGCTATTCGCGATCGTGGTTCTCGTCGAGCGTCGAGTCATAAAATACTGACAGGCATTTTCGCTGCCTGGTTTCAAGCCAGTTCGAAGCGCTCCACAGCCCGCATGATGCCGCGCAGTTCGGCGAGGCCCTTGAGGCGGCCTATCAGCGAATAGCCGGGGTTGATCCTGGTCTTGCCGATGTCGTCGGCAAGCAGATGGCCGTGGTCGGGGCGCATCGGGATGCGCCAGTCCGCCCTGCCCTCCTTGCGCCGGCGGACCTCTTCCTTCATCAGCGCCAGGATCACCGAGGCCATGTCGGTCGAGCCTTCCAGATGCTCGGCCTCGAAGAACGAGCCATCGTCTTCGCGCGTCACGTTGCGCAGATGGGCGAAGTGGATTTTCGACCCGAACTCCTCGACCATGGCGACAATGTCGTTGTCGGCGCGCGTGCCGTAGGAGCCGGTGCACAGCGTCAGTCCGTTGGCCGGACTGTCGACCGTGTTCAGGATGAAACGCGCGTCATCGGCGGTGGAGACGATGCGCGGCAATCCGTACAACGAGAACGGCGGATCGTCGGGATGGATGCACATGCGCGCGCCGACTTCCTCGGCAACCGGAATGATTTCCTTCAGGAACCAGGCAAGGTTGGCGCGCAGTTCCGCCGGGCCGATTGCCGCATAGTCGGCAAGCGCATCGCGCATCGTCTCCCTGTTATAGCTGCGCTCGGTGGCGGGCAGCCCGGCAATGAGATTGCGCTCTATTCTGTCGATCTGCTCGCCGCTCAATGTCTTCAGCCGCGCTTGCGCTTCGGCGATGCGCGCCGGGCTGTAGCTGGCCTCGGCATTGCTGCGTTTCAGCACGAACAGATCATAGGCGGCGAAGTCGATCGCGTCGAAGCGCAAGGCGTAGCCGGTGGTCGGCAACCGATACATGAGATCGGTGCGGGTCCAGTCGACCACGGGCATGAAATTGTAGCAGATGGTCGAAATGCCGGCCTTGGCCAGGGCCCGAATGGTATCCTTGTAGAAGCCTGCGTAGCGCTGCCTCTCCGCCGACCCGATCTTGATCGAGTTGTGGACGGGGATGCTCTCCACCACCGACCAGGTCAGCCCCGCCGCCTCGATGATGCGCTTGCGTTCCAGGATGTCGGCCAAAGGCCAGGCGCGGCCGTCATAGATGTTGTGCAAGGCCGACACGACACCCGTTGCCGCTGCCTGCCTGACATGGTCGAGCGTGACCGGATCGTCCGGCCCGTACCAGCGCCAACATTGTTCCATGGAAGTCCCTTCCGAAGCGAAGCCAAAACCGTATTGTTGGACCATAGCCGGAGTCGAAACTTCGGCAATCCCAACGACGCGATGACGGAGTTTGAGCCATGAAGGATTTCGACGGCAAGGTTGCGCTGGTGACCGGAACGACCGGCATCGGCCTGGCAAGCGCCAGGCGCTTGGCGGCCGGTGGTGCGGCGATCATCGCGTGCGGCATCGACGGCAATGCGAATGCGGCGATGCAAAGGGAATTGGATGGTTCCGGCGCAAAGGCGTTGGTGGTGACAACTGATGTTTCCGTGCCCGATCAGGTGGCCCGGGCGATCGCTGCCGGCGTCGCGCGCTTCGGCGGACTGGACGTCATCGTCAACTCGGCCGCCGTGCACCCTTATGGCACCGCAACGAACACGGATTTCGAGACCTGGAACCGGGCAATGTCCGTCAATGTCGGCTCCATCTACCTGACAGCCCATTTCGGCATTCCCGAAATGATCAAGCGGGGTGGCGGCGCCATCGTCAACCTGGCGTCGGTACAGGGCCACGCCTGCCAGCAGAACGTCGCCGCCTATGCGACGACCAAAGGGGCGATCCATACGCTGACGCGCTCGCTGGCGCTCGACTATGCCCGCCAGGGAATCCGCGTGAATTCGGTCAGCCCGGGATCAATCCGCACACCAATACTGGAAAAGGCGGCGCGCGGCGACAGCGGCAGCGACGCCGATATCGAAGCCGCTTTCAGACGTTTCGGCGAAGCGCACCCGCTTGGCCGCATCGGCGAGCCGGAAGAAGTGGCGGAGCTGATCGCCTTTCTTTGCTCGTCCAAAGCGGGCTTCTGCACCGGCGCCGACTACAAGATCGACGGCGGCCTGACCGCCGGCATCGGGGTCAAGTAGTTGGCCGGATCGCCGCGATCCGATCATTCAATCCAGCAAGACCTGTAAAATGGTGGGCGATGACGGGCTCGAACCGCCGACATCTTCGGTGTAAACGAAGCGCTCTACCAACTGAGCTAATCGCCCGCTCCGGCGCGGACCTTTAAGCGGTCAGGACAGGCTTCGCAAGGCCAAATGAACAGGCGGCCCCCTCGCCATCGGCTGGTTTTGACAACAAAATCCCGCTTGTCAAAAAACCTTCTCCTGTTTGCTGTTATGCTGTCCAGGTGCGCTTGACACCCGGTGGCGAACCCCTTATCCACCGCCCCAACGACGAACACGGCTGACACGTGCTCGTCCATGCGCGGGTGTAGCTCAGTTGGTTAGAGTGCCGGCCTGTCACGCCGGAGGTCGCGGGTTCGAGCCCCGTCACTCGCGCCATTTCTCTTCAAGGGTCACGATCCTTGGTGCCGGAGAAATGTCGACGTTGATGTCAAAAATCTGTTCTTGCACAGGCAAACTGAGGCGCTCCGAATGCCGGCCATTGCCGTCGGTCTTCTGACGTTGTCGATTTCCCGCCGCGCTTCCTTGACGACTGGCTTCGAATCATTGGTGGCTCTGTGCAAATGGGGTGCCGCGGCGGTAAGCTGACTATTCTGGTGAAACGCCACTTGCATATCCGCCGATAGATCGCTTGATTCATCGTCGGACAATAGGCCTGCTATAGAATGTCTGAGCTGGAAGGAGGACTTGCAATGTCAATCGCCCCAAACGTTTCGATGCGCATGGTGTTCACATTGATCTGCCTGGTCGGACTGACAATGATCGCTTCCGCTCTCTTTCCCAATACAGCCTCGGCCGATCGGCTTCAGCGATGCGCGCGCGAGGGCGGCATTTGCCGGCTGCCTTATCCCTCCGAAGTGGTGTTCGGCGTTCAGGGTCGCAGCACCTCCCGCTTTTTCGACCGCGACGCAGTGCCGTGCTCAACTCGTGTCTTTGGTGACCCGGCGCCCGGCCGGCAAAAGGCGTGTTTCATCGTGCTGCGCGATCGCGACGACTCCGATGGCGGCTACGACGAGCCTCGCCGTGACGAATGGGTCGCCTGTGCCCGTGAAGGCGAATATTGTGATTTCCGGGGCCGCAAGGTGGTGAGGTACGGGGGGCGCGGCCGGTTCACGCAAGACGTATTCAGGAACGGTGTCCAATGCGACAACGATTCATTCGGTGACGATCCCGCACCCGGCGCCCACAAGCGCTGCTACGTCAGGCAGTAGTTGGTCATCTCCGGGTCACTCGGGACCCTTGGCAGTTGCGCGTGTGGAAGCAGCGCCTTCCTGACGCGTTCGATGCCTATCAAGCCTGTCAGCCAGCAAGGGTCATGCTGGCCTGTCACGCCGGAGGTCGCGGGCTCGAGCCCCGCTCGCACCATCTCCCTCGATGGCTTCCGATCCCCGTTTGTAAATCAGGCGGACGACGAGGCCGATGTATCCAAGCTGAAGAACAAACATTGCAAGAACAGCCCAGCCGAGCGCCTTCCAGACGGACCCGGTTTCGATCTCGGCCCAGATCGCAACGATGAACGACGTTGCGAACATGCCCACCAAAAATTGCGGAAAATACATAATGGCCCAGCACCCATGTTTCGGCGATTCAGGCGGCTTTCAAATCGGCAGTTAAAGAGCCCGCCGCTTCATTTTGCGAAGCGGCGGGCCCCAATCGCCCCCCGTTCGCCGGGAGCGATGGATGCCCCCGGCATTGCTGACAGTGCAATTGCGGTGCCAGACATGACGACCCATTACGGGACACCTATGCCAATGGCGCAAGACCGGATTGCTGATTAACATTACCTGTTGCTAATATGACACCCCAAGCACGAGCGCCTCGGAAGTCTGAATGCCGGCCTGACAATTTCAGGATTTATAGGTATCGCGCCATCTCGGGCCGGGTTGAAACGAGCCGCCTGATCATCTCTCTTCTCGCCGAGGCGCCCTTGGAATCACCGTTTTTTGCCAGGTCGATGGACTGGCCTGCCAGCGTGTGCGCCGCACTGCGCAGATACAGGATCGAGCCCGGGCGCGGCGGCACCGCTGCATGGAAAATGGCAGGAAGAGCAACAGCTGCGGCAAGCGCGACGAGACCGTAGATCCATCCCTCAAAATACCAGATGCCGCTGACCGCCCCGACCAGTTCGACGAAGCAGATACCCATCAAGCCTGTCAGCCAGTCGGGGGTCATTCTGGCCTGAATTGGACGCCTGGTCTGAGCCATGCTGCGCCATTTTGGCCGCCGTTTTGGCAAGCGTCGAGACGAATGACAGGCATTTGCCCGCAAGCAATGCCCCCAAGGCCAGGGCCACCCAGAGCATCGAAGTTCCTCCTTGCGCGCCAATCATGCCGAAAACAATTTCGCGCCTGCTTCTACCCCTTCGCCAGCAGCGCCTCGACCTCCTGCAGCGTCGGCATGGACGGCGCCGTGCCCGGCCGCGTCACCGAAATGCCGGCGACGGCGCAAGCGAAGCGCATCGCCTGCAACGGCTCCACTCCTTTGGCGAGCGCCGCGGCCAGGCCGCCATTGAAAGCGTCGCCCGCCCCTGTCGTCTCGACCACCGGCCCAGCATTGACCACGGGAACATGGTCGGAACGGTTTTTCGTGTGCAGCAATGCGCCCTTGTCGCCGAGCGTGACGATGACAGCGCCGACGCCCTTTCCGAGCAAGCTGTCGGCGGCGCGGCGGGCGTCGTCGATGGAGGAAACCTTGATGCCGGTCAGTTCCTCGGCTTCGGTCTCGTTGGGCGTGACATAGTCGCAAAGCGCGTAGATGCGATCGGGCAGCATCGCCGCAGGCGCCGGGTTGAGGATGGTGGTCACCCCTGCCCCACGCGCGATCTCCAGCGCCCGCAGCGCTGCCTCGATCGGCTGCTCGAACTGGGTGACGAAGACGCCTGCCGAACCGATCAGGCCGGCATGAGCGTCGATATCGGCGGGTGAAATCAGCATCGCCGCACCGGGGCTGACGATGATGGCGTTGTTGCCGGTTGCCTCCTC
Organism: Mesorhizobium sp. P2_E10; assembly: GCF_056404235.1. Taxonomy (NCBI): domain Bacteria; kingdom Pseudomonadati; phylum Pseudomonadota; class Alphaproteobacteria; order Hyphomicrobiales; family Phyllobacteriaceae; genus Mesorhizobium; species Mesorhizobium sp. P2_E10. The sequence goes on along the minus strand of NZ_JBFUEK010000002.1, from coordinate 684,429 downwards.
GACAAAGATGTAGGCCGCACCGGTGTAGCTCTCGGGCGTGTCGATGACGGCGCTCTTCACCCCGGCCTGCGCCCAGGTCTGCCTCGCCATATCGGCGAAGGCATCGACGCCGAGCCGCGTGAGGAAGGTAACGTCGGCGCCAAGCTTGCCGGCCGCCACCGCCTGGTTCGACCCCTTGCCGCCGGGGCCGAGCTTGAAGGAGTTGCCGAGAATGGTCTCACCCATACGTGGCTGGCGATCGGCGCGATATGCGGTGTCGGCGACGAAGACGCCGAGGATAACGACAGGCTTGCCTTCTGCCATGGTGCTACTCCGCGTCCGGCGGGACGACGCCCTTGCGGAAGGCGAAGCAGCCATAGAAGCGGCGCTCGCCGGTCTGGATGACGCAATAGGCCTTCTTCGAGCGTTCGTAGAAGGCGTAGCGCTCGACCGAAATCATCGGCCAGGCCTTGCCTTCGGCGGCGTCGATCTGCCTCTGCACTTCCTGTTGCACGGGCGGAATCTCATCCGGCTTGCCGACGATCTCCATGCGGGCGGCCGCGTCGTCGACGAATGTATCCAGCGGATAGAGCGACAGCACGGCCTTGACCACATCCGCCGCCGACGCGTCGATGCGCAGCAACTTGCCGAGCACGGTCTGGCGCGCCACCGAATCGGCCGGGAAATTTGTGTCGGCGATGATCAAATCGTCGCCGTGTCCCATTGCCCGCAGTGCCTGCAGCACATCGGCATTGAGCAACGGGTTGATCCCTTTGAGCATTTATTCCTCCCGAACGGATTTTGGGTGTGAAATCAGAGCCGGTTGCCGGTCTCTGCGTCGAAGAGATGGACCTGGTCAAGCCGCGGCTTCAGATGCAGCGTGTCGCCCGGCTTGAAGTCGTGGCGCTCGCGAAACAGCGCCACCATCTCGCCCTCGCCGAAGCGCAGGAAGACCAGCGTTTCGGAACCTGTGGGTTCGACCACCGAGATTTTGGCGGCAACACCGTCGGGGTGGATTTCGAGATGCTCGGGCCGGACGCCGTAGACGACATTGCGCCCGTTCTCCACGGCGCTGCTGGCGGCAATCGGGAACGGCGTGCCGGCAATCTCGACGACCGGCTTGTCGCCCTTCTTCACGACGCCCTTGAGCAGGTTCATCGACGGCGAGCCGATGAAGCCGGCAACAAACAGATTGGCCGGCCGGTCAAACAATTCCAGCGGCGCGCCGACCTGCTCGATGCGGCCATCGCGCATGACCACGATCTTGTCGGCCATCGTCATGGCTTCGATCTGGTCGTGGGTGACATAGATGGTGGTGGTCTTCAGCCGCTGGTGCAGTTCCTTGATCTCGGTGCGCATCTGCACGCGCAGCTTGGCGTCGAGATTGGAGAGCGGCTCGTCGAACAGGAACACTTGCGGGTTGCGCACAATGGCGCGGCCCATGGCGACGCGCTGGCGCTGGCCGCCCGAGAGCTGGCGCGGATAACGCTTGAGATAGGGGTTGAGGTCGAGGATGTCGGCGGCGCGCTTGACCCGTTCCGCAACCACGGCCGGATCGGTTTTGCGCAGCTTGAGCGCAAAGGCCATGTTCTGCTCCACGGTCTTGTGCGGATAGAGCGCGTAGTTCTGGAACACCATGGCGATATCGCGCTTGGCCGGCGGCAGATGGTTGACGACACGGTCGCCGATGGCGATCGTTCCGCCGGATATGGTTTCCAGCCCCGCCACCATCCTGAGCAGCGTGGACTTGCCGCACCCAGACGGGCCGACCAGCACCACGAACTGCCCGTCGGCGATATCGACACTGACATCGTGCAGGACCTTGACGGTTCCGAACGCCTTGGCCACATTGGTGATCGCGACTTGAGCCATCGTCCCCTCTATCGTTTTCGGTGAAGCTAGCCATTGCCAACGATTAGGGCAAGCCAGTATCTTATAGATAAAAACCCATCCTTGTTGACAAGGTAATCGATTACGCGAATAGTGCGAGTGCCAATCCGACAGCCGGCCCTTTTTCCGGTCAACGGAACTCCTGGCGACGCAGGGTGGGGTCCCACGTCCCCATATGATATAGGAGAACCGCGGACGTTTCGGCGTCTGAGATTGGCATATCAAATCCATGTCTGGTCAATTCACGACTGTTGTTCTGGGAGGAATGGTAGATGAGAGTCGGTCTTTACGAAAAATTGGTCCGCGCGGGAGCAACCCGACGCGACATACTCAAGGGAGCGGCCAGCATGGCCGCGCTCTCGGCGGCATCGGGCGCCGGCCTCGGCGCATTGACGCGTCCGGCTTTCGCCGATGATCTGCGCGCGCAGATCCTGCAAGTCCCGGGTGTCGGCAAGGGTCAACCGACCGATGCCGACTTCCAGAAGGTCGGTGAGATGTGCCTTGGCGCCACCAAGGCCAGCATCAAGCCAGGCGAGTTCGCCGGTGTCGAGCTCACCTTCATGGGTCTCAATAACCAGAACCTGCACAATGTGCTCTACCGCGGCTTCCTGAAGGCCTGGGAAGACTACACCGGAGCCAAGTTCACCTGGATCGATCTGGCACAGGCCGACTACGGCGCGCGCCTGCAGCAGTCAATCGCCACCAAAACCGTCGACTTCGACGTCATCGAAATGGGCGCGCCGTTCGAAGGCGACGTCTGCGGCAAGGGGCTGGCCTCCGAGATGCCGGACTGGGTCAAGAAGCAAATCGAAATGGACGACCTGGTCAACTATCTCAAGCCGCCTGTCGGTACATGGGACGGCAAGCAGTATCGCGTGACCGTCGACGGCGATGCGCACAACTTCAACTATCGCACCGATGTTTTCTCCGACAAAGGTCTCGCCGACGCCTGGAAAGCCGCCGGCAATGCAACGCCGTGGGGCGTGCCGACCACCTGGCAGCAGGTGCAGGCCGTGACCAAATTCCTGAAAGGCCAGAAATTCAACGGTCAGGACGTCTACGGTTATCTCGACGCGCCCAAGGCCTGGGGCGGTTTCGGCTTCTATTTCCTTGGCAGCCGCGCCACCGCCTATGCCAAGCATCCGGACGACAAGGCCTGGCTGTTCGACGCCGACACGATGAAGCCGCGCATCAACAATCCGGCCTGGGTGCGTGCCATCCAGGATGTGATCGACGCGCTGCCTTTCGAACCGGCCGACCAGATCAACGCCGATCCCAACACCACAGGCTTCAGCCAGTTCCTCGCCGGTACCGGCTCGATGATCCCGTGGTGGGGCGACATCGGCTCCAACGCCAAGACCAACGATTCTTCGGTTATCGGCGACACCGTCGGCTTCTCGATCCTGCCCGGCTCGGACGATGTCTACAACTCCAAGACCGGCAAGTGGGATACGCTGGCCAGCGGCCCGAACTTCTCGCCGAACTGCGCTTATCTCGGCTGGGGCGTTTATGTCATGGCCCGCGTCGATAGCGACGAAAAGAAGAAAAAGGCGGCCTGGTCGGCAGCAGCCCATCTCGGCGGCAAGGACCTGTCGCTTTGGTGCGCGGCGTATCCGTCAGGCTTCCAGCCCTACCGCAACAGCCATTTCAACATTCCGGAATGGGTGGCGGCCGGCTACGACGAGGCGTTCATCACCTCGTATCTCAAGTCGGAAGCCGACAGCTACAACCATCCGAACGCGGCGATCGAGCCACGCATCCCCGGCATCTTCCAGTATTACAGCGCCGCCGAGGACATTCTGGCCAACACCTTCGCGGGCAAGATGAAGGCGCAGGAAGGCGCCGACGCCATCGCCGCCGCCTGGGAGAAGCTGACCGACCAGCTCGGCCGCGAGAACCAGATCAAGCTCTACAAGGCCTCGCTTGGCGTGTAGGCTGATCGTATAGTGAACAAGGGTCCGGCGGTGCAAAGCCGCCGGACCTGACCGGCCAGGCCGGTCGAAGGGCCTTCTTATGAATGGACGAGACGCGTGGCTGACCAGACCTTGCCCACCAATGCATGGCCGGCAAACGCCGTTCCATCCGACCTGATAGCGCCAGGCCGCAAGCGGCTCGGCCGGACGTTGATGGCCGTTGCGACGCTCGGTCTCTTGGCAATCATCGCAGTCCAGATCCTGTACAAGACTGAAGTCGACGCCATTGGCTTCGAGACCTGGCGGCCGGTCGTCTATGCCTACATGCTTTGGGGCGTGGCAATCGGCATCGGCCAGGTGCTGACGCGCGGCGAAGACGGCCAGCGCGCGCTGTTCCTGCTGCCGGCACTGCTGTTCACCATCGCCATGGTGATCTTTCCGACGCTGTTCGGCTTCTACATCGCGCTGACCGACTGGAACCTCAGTTCCATCACCGGCCGGAAATTCAATGGGCTCGACAATTTCTGGCAGATGCTGTCCGACCCGTACTACCGCAACGCGCTGTTCAACATGGTGCTCTACGTGCTTGCCGTGCTGGTCGAATATGCGATCGCCTTTGGCCTGGCGCTGCTGCTCAACGCGCAGATCCGGGCACGCAAATTCTTCCGCGTCGTCTTCCTGATGCCGTTGATGCTGTCGCCGGTCGCGGTATCGTGGATGGTCGGCAAATCGATCATGGAATATCGCTTCGGGCCGGCCGCGACGCTGGCACGCACTCTCGGCTGGGAAAACCCGGCCTTCTTCTCGGACCCGATCACCGCCCGCATCTCGATCATGGTTCTCGATGCCTGGACCTTCATCCCGTTCATGATGATCATGCTGCTCGCCGGCCTGCAGGCGATGTCGCGCGAGGTGCTCGAGGCCGCGCGCGTCGACGGCGCCACCGCCTGGCAGACTTTCTGGCAGGTCACTTTTCCGCTGATGCTGCCGGTATCGGTGACGGCGGTCATCCTGCGCATTATCTTCAAGCTGAAGCTGGCCGACATCATCATCACCGTCACCTCCGGCGGCCCGGGTGGTGCTACCGATTCCGTGTCGAGCTTCATCTACCGGGAATACCGCGACCGCTCGAATGTCGGCTACGGCACCATGCTGGCGATGGCCTATCTCGTGATCATCGTCGTGTTCGTGACGTGGCTGTTGAAATTCGCCAACCGCTTCGTGCGCAACGTCAATTAGGGCCGGCGGCTACCATGAGCGTCCAGACCACCGACTATACCGCTTCCGAAATCCGCTCGCCGGCGAGCTTCGTCGCCAACCGCGTCTTCATCTACGGCGCGCTCGCCTTCTGGGCCTTCATTTGCCTGTTCCCGATCTACTGGACGATCACCACCTCGTTCAAGACCGCGGTCGACGTCACCCAAGGGCATCTCATCCCGTTCGTCGATTTCCAGCCGGACTGGAAAGGCTGGCGCTCGCTTGGCCTGTCGCCGGACTCGATCTTTCGGACCTCGACGGTGCGCGACGAATTCCTCAAGCGCTTCATGAATTCGGTCATCACCTCGGTCGGCGCGTCGAGCCTGGCCATCATCATCGGCAGCCTCGCTGCCTATGGCCTGACCCGCTACCGCTATCACTTCGCCTGGTTCAAGAACGAGGACATTTCTTTCTTTTTCCTGTCGCAGCTGATCCTGCCGCCGGTGGTGCTCGCTTTGCCCTTCCTCGTGCTCTACCGCGAAGTCGGCCTGCTCGACACACGCGTCGGGCTGATCCTGCTCTACACGCTGATGGTGCTGCCGATCGTCATCTGGATCATGCGCGACCAGTTCAATTCGATCCCGGTCGAACTGGAGGAGGCAGCTTTGGTCGACGGCCTGTCGATCTGGGGCGCCTTTTTCCGCATCGTTATGCCGATCGCCTTGCCGGGCATGGTCGCCGCCTTCATCCTGGCGATGGTGCTGTGCTGGAACGAGTATTTCTTTGCCGCGCTTTTGACCTCAACCGACGCCAAGACCATTCCGGTCATGGTGGCGAGCCAGACCGGCTCGCAAGGCATCAACTGGTGGTCGATGGCGGCGCTCGCCACCGCGGCAATCGCGCCGCTTGCCGTCATTGGCATCGCGCTGGAGCGCTATCTGATCATGGGCATGACGGCGGGAGCCGTGAAGTAGGCGATGGCCGGCCCATATTGGTTCGCCCGCAACATCCGCGTCGGCTATGTCGGCCGCGACCGCTACGGCAAAGGCGTCATGCCGATCGCCTGGCAAGGCCGCGCGGTGATCGCCGGCTTTGTGGTGGCGATGGTGGGAGGTGGTCTGTCCATGTTGCTGACCGTGCTCTACACCAAGTCGTTTCCGCTCGGCATCGCGCTCTTTGCCATCCTGGCAATCGCCGGCGGTGGCACCTTCATCTGGGCGGTGGCGACCAAGAGCGATCCGGAGAAGTCGATCGCCGAGTATAGGGCCGAAAGGCAAAGAGCCGGCTCATCCGGCGCTTAGCACTCGTTGACTGGCAACTAGCGCGAAAGCGTCTTGCGCAGATGATCCATGATCATCGCCACGCCTTTTTGCCCCAGTTCCGCCGAGGCGTCAGGGGCGCTCGCCGTGTACCAGCCAGTATTGTCGGCGAAGTGGCCGGCATCGACCGCCTCCGGGCACAGTGCCAGCATCAGCGAGGTCTCGCCGATGCCGGCATGGTCAAACGGGTACTTTCCGTTCATGGCCGCCGGCATCAGCGGATGCACCTGCACCCAGTTGAAGAAGTTTTCGCCCGCGGCGTGTCCGGAATAGTAGTCGGCCATCTCCTTTGCGCCCCACCAGCCCTCGCCGCGCTCCTTCTCCAAAAAGCGGAAGATCGCTTGCCGGCCGGCGGTCTTGAAGGCGAGATCGGTCGGCATGCCGGCGGCGAAATTCTCGGTCTGGTGGTGGATGATGGCGTGGATGTTGCGAAAACCGACGCGCAACAGGCCGTAGAACAGCTCCTCGGCGAACGGCGCCAGCGCATTGCCGCCGACCTGCACCGAACCGCTGCCCTCCGGCGGCGCCACCACGTAGCTCGCCGCGCCGTAATAGAAAGGCGGCAGGATGACGATGTCGGCCTCCTTTTCGAACAGGTCGAGCATCTTGACGACCGCCAGCGTGTCCATGCCGACAGCCATGTGCTCGCCATGGTATTCGAGCACGCCGAGCGGAAGCACCACCGGCCAGTTCTCTGATATCGCCTTGCGGATCTGGTGCGGCAGCATCAATTCGTAGCGCATGGCCTATTCCATGTTGGTGTGACGGGCGCGCATCGCTTCGGGCGTTGCGCCGGTAATTGCCTTGAGCTTCAGCACCATCACTTCGAACAGCAGGAACAGCGCGCCCTCGAACACCGAACCCATCGGCAGGATGGAGGTCTTTTCCGGCCCCTGGTCGCGGGCCATGGTCTGCGCGCGAATGAGCAAGGTGAAGTCGGCACCTTTTGCCGCGCTGCTGCCGGCCTCGGCGGTGAGTAGCAGGACGGTTGCGCCGGCTTCGCGAGCGACCTGCATCAAGGTCAGCACGGTCGACGTTTCACCCGGGCCGGAGCTGACCAGGAAGACATCGCCTGACCCAAGCGGCGGCGTGTTCATGTCGCCGACCACCGACACCGGCAGGCCGAGATGATAGAGCCGCATGGCAAAACCTTTGACCTGCAGCGCCTCGCGGCCGCAGCCATAGGTGACGATCTGTTTGGCGCCGGCCAGCATGGCGCAGGCCGCATCGATGCGGCTTTCATCGACCCACGCCAGCACGGCGCCGAGCTCTTGCAGCGCAGTCGCAAACATATCCGAGCCGGTATTCGTCATGAGGGTCCCATCTGTCTGCCAAGGCTGTGGCTGGAGATTCCTGGTTGCGCTCTTCCGGGGAAAGGCTTGTTTTTGTTCATGCTATCACCGCGAAAATGCGTGTCCAACCGCCGTGGCGGCTTTTGCTGTGCCTCCGGCGTGATAGTGTCATGTCGGACAAATCAATCCAGGATTTCAGCAGGACATGAAGACACGGCATTTCGACCGCATCGGCAATGGCGGCATCGCGTTTACCGAACTCGGCTTCGGCACGGCGCCACTCGGCAACCTCTACCACGCCGTCTCCGACGAGGACGCCAATGCGACGCTGGAAGCGGCCTGGACGACCGGCTGCCGCTACTTCGACACCGCGCCGCTCTACGGGCTTGGCCTGTCGGAAACGCGGCTCAATCCGTTCCTGCGCGGCAAGAAGCGCGACGACTATGTGCTGTCGAGCAAGGTCGGGCGCATCATGCGCGCCTGCCCGCCGGAGCAGCGCACCGGCATCGGCAAGTTCTTCGACACTCCGTCGCGCCGCGAGGTCTACGACTACAGCTATGACGGCGTCATGCGCTCCTTCGAAGCCTCGCTGGAACGGCTCGGCGTCGACCGCATCGACATTCTGTTCGTGCATGACGTCGACATCTTCACCCATGGCAGCAAGGAAGCCTCGGACCAGCGCATCGAGGAGTTCATGGCCTCCGGCTATTACGGGCTGCTGTCCCTGCGCGACCAGGGCGTGATCAAGGCGTTCGGCGGCGGCATCAACGAGTGGCAGGTCTGCCAGACGCTGGCCGAGCGCGGCGACTTCGATCTGTTCCTGCTTGCCGGGCGCTATACGCTGCTGGAACAGGCGGCACTTGCGACCTTCCTGCCGCTCTGTGAGAAGCGTGGCATCGGCATCGTCCTTGGCGGTCCCTACAATTCAGGCATCCTGGCCACCGGACCCAAGCCCGGCGCCTACTACAATTATTCGGAAGCGCCGCAGGGCGTACTCGACCGCGTCACCCGCATCGAAGCCGTCTGCAAACGCCACGGCGTGCGCCTGATCGAGGCGGCGCTGCAGTTCCCGCTGCTGCACCCATCCGTCGTCTCGGTGATCCCCGGCGGCCAGCGGCCGAGCGAGGTCGAAAGCAACCGCTCGCTGCTCGATGCCAAACTGCCCGCGGCCCTATGGGCCGATCTCAAGCAGGAAGGGCTGATGCGGGCGGACGCGCCGACGGCGTAAGGCCTGCGCGCCCTCATTGCGCACAAAAAAGAAAAGCCGGGGCAAGCCCGGCTTTTCATGTTCTCTGAAAAGAAAAAATGGTCTTAGTTGACCGCGTCCTTGAGGCCCTTGCCGGCCGAGAATTTCGGCACGGTGCGCGCCGGAATCTTCACTTCCGCGCCAGTCTGCGGGTTGCGGCCAGTCGACGCCGCGCGCTTGGAGACGGTGAAATTTCCGAAGCCGACGAGCCGTACATCGCCGCCCTTCTTCAGTTCGCCAGTGATCACGGAAAACACCGCATCGACCGCCGACTGTGCGTCACCCTTCGAAATGCTCGCGGATTCAGCGACAGCGGAAACCAGTTCGTTCTTGTTCATAAAAATTCCCTTCCATGAGAAAAACCGGAACTCTTCGACTCATCCGGCAGGAAAGGGACTTTAGAAAGAAGCGTTCCCAAACCCAAGTCAAAAAGCGGCAAAAAAGTTTGAAAAAGCCCGGAAAAGGTGGGTTTTTCACATGAAAAAGCCGGGCTCAAGGCCCGGCTTTCCATTTGTGCACTGCAACGTTAGCAAATGCTAATGCGCCAGCGTCTTTCCGGCATCATCGCCGTTGTCAACCGCGGCCGGCGGATTGACCGGCTCGACCCACTCGATCGGCTCCGGCATACGCACCAGCGCGTGCCTCAGAACCTCGCCGACGCGTGAGACCGGAATGATTTCCATGCCGTTCTTCACGTTGTCCGGAATCTCCGCCAGATCCTTGGCGTTGTCTTCCGGGATCAGCACCTTCTTGATGCCGCCGCGCAGTGCGGCGAGCAGCTTCTCCTTGAGGCCGCCGATCGGCAAGATGCGGCCGCGAAGCGTTATCTCGCCAGTCATCGCCACATCGGCCCGGACCGGAATACCTGTCATTATAGACACAATGGCTGTCGCCATGGCTGCACCTGCAGATGGACCGTCCTTCGGCGTGGCGCCCTCCGGCAAGTGCACGTGGATGTCGCGCTTGTCGAACAGCGGCGGCTCGATGCCGAAATCGATGGCTCTGCTGCGGACATAGGAGGCCGCCGCCGAAATCGATTCCTTCATCACATCGCGCAGATTGCCGGTCACCGTCATGCGGCCCTTGCCGGGCATCATGACGCCTTCGACCGTCAGCAACTCGCCGCCGACTTCCGTCCAGGCGAGACCGGTGACGACACCGACCTGATCGTCCGCCTCGACCTGGCCGAAGCGGAAGCGCTGGACACCGAGGTAATCGGCGAGGTTCGCCGCCGTGATGCTCACCGTCTTCTTCTTGGTCTTCAGGATCTCGGTCACCGCCTTGCGGCCAAGCTTCATCAGCTCGCGCTCCAGGCTTCTGACGCCCGCTTCACGGGTGTAGGTCTGGATGATGCCGCGGATCGCGTCCTCGCCGACGGAGAATTCCTTCGGCTGCAGCGCGTGATCGCGGATCACCTTGGGCATCAGGTGACGCTTGGCGATTTCGATCTTCTCGTCCTCGGTGTAGCCGGCGATACGGATGATCTCCATGCGGTCCATCAAGGGCGCAGGGATGTTCAGCGTGTTCGCCGTCGTCACGAACATCACGCTCGACAGGTCGTATTCGACCTCGAGGTAATGGTCCATGAACGTCGAGTTCTGTTCGGGATCGAGCACCTCGAGCAAGGCCGACGACGGATCGCCACGGAAATCCTGGCCCATCTTGTCGATTTCATCGAGCAGGAAGAGCGGATTGGACTTCTTTGCCTTCTTCATCGACTGGATGACCTTGCCGGGCATCGAGCCGATATAGGTGCGCCGATGGCCACGGATCTCGGCCTCGTCGCGCACGCCGCCCAGCGCCATGCGGATAAACTCGCGGCCGGTCGCCTTGGCGATCGACTTGCCGAGCGAGGTCTTGCCGACGCCGGGAGGGCCGACGAGGCACAGGATCGGCCCCTTCAGCTTCTTCTGGCGGCTTTGCACGGCGAGATACTCGACGATGCGGTCCTTGACCTTGTCGAGACCGAAATGGTCGGTGTCGAGCACGTTCTGGGCAAAAGCCAGGTCCTGCTTGACCTTGGAGTTCTTGCCCCACGGGATCGACAGGATCCAGTCGAGATAGTTACGCACGACGGTCGATTCAGCCGACATCGGCGACATCGTCCTGAGCTTCTTCAATTCGGCTTCCGCCTTTTCGCGGGCCTCCTTGGAGAGCTTGGTCTTCTTGATGCGCGCCTCGATCTCGGCAGCCTCGTCGCGGCCGTCCTCGCCTTCGCCGAGTTCCTTCTGGATCGCCTTCATCTGCTCGTTGAGGTAGTATTCGCGCTGCGTCTTCTCCATCTGGCGCTTGACGCGCGAGCGGATGCGCTTCTCCACCTGCAGGACGGAGATTTCGGCTTCCATGAAGCCCATCGCCTTTTCCAGCCGCTCCTTGACGGAAAGCGTGGCCAGCATCTCCTGCTTCTCGGGGATCTTGATGGCAAGATGCGAAGCGACCGTATCGGCGAGCTTGGAATAGTCGTCGATCTGGCTGGCGGCACCCACCACTTCGGGCGAGATCTTCTTGTTCAGCTTGACGTAGTTCTCGAAGTCGGTGACGACGGAACGCGCCAACGCCTCAACCTCGACCTCTTCCTCTTCCGGCTCGACCAGCGCCGCGGCGTGGGCCTCGTGGAAGTCGGGACGGTCGGTGAACGAGACGATTTTGGCGCGCGAAGCGCCTTCGACCAGCACCTTGACGGTGCCGTCCGGCAGTTTCAGCAATTGCAGCACATTGGCGAGCGTGCCGATGTCAAAAATGGCACCGGGCTCGGGATCGTCATCGGCGGCGTTCATCTGGGTGGCAAGCAGAATCTGCTTTTCCTGACCCATCACCTCTTCCAACGCCTTGATCGATTTCTCACGCCCTACGAAGAGCGGAACGATCATGTGCGGGAACACCACGATGTCGCGCAGTGGGAGGACTGCGAAGACGCCGTTGCTGGGTGCCTTGGATACTTTGGCCATTGTCCAACCTTTCATGTCGCGGCCACCAATCGGCCAACCGCGAATCTCATATTAACGACCGAGGGTCGTTCCGCCTACCACCGTTTGTGACGGGAGTTTTACAGCACAGAACTCGGCCCCTCGGCCTTCTTTTGTTAGTTGGATGCACGAGGGGCAAAGATCAAGAGCCAGCACAATCCGTTCGTCACAACGCGGCACATCCGCAACAGCAAAACGGCGCCTCGCGGCGCCGTTTCAAAAACTTCTACTGCGGGCTTACGTCAGGCGCTGACGTTGCCCTTCTTTTCCTTCTGCTCGGAGTAGATGTAGAGCGGCCGGGCGCTGCCGGTAACCACCTCCTCCGAAATAACCACTTCGCGAACGCCTTCCAGCGCCGGAAGCTCGAACATGGTGTCGAGCAGGATCGCTTCCATGATCGAACGCAGGCCGCGCGCGCCGGTCTTGCGCTCGATGGCGCGCTTGGCGATCGCCGAGAGCGCATTCTCGTGGAAGGTCAGGTCGACGTTTTCCATCTCGAACAGCCGCTGGTACTGCTTGACCAGCGCGTTCTTCGGCTCGGTCAGGATCTGGATCAGCGCCGGCTCGTCGAGATCCTCCAGCGTCGCCAGGACCGGCAGACGGCCGACGAACTCGGGGATCAGACCGAATTTCAAGAGATCCTCGGGCTCGACCAGCCGGAACACGTCACCGGTGCGTCGATCTTCCGGCGAAGCGACGATGGCGCCGAAGCCGATCGAGGTCTTTCTGCCGCGATCCGAGATGATCTTGTCCAGCCCGGCGAAGGCGCCGCCGCAGATGAACAGGATGTTGGCGGTGTCGACCTGCAGGAATTCCTGCTGCGGATGCTTGCGGCCGCCCTGCGGCGGCACGGAGGCAACCGTGCCTTCCATAATCTTCAAAAGTGCCTGCTGCACGCCCTCGCCCGACACGTCGCGGGTGATCGAGGGGTTGTCGGACTTGCGCGAAATCTTGTCGATTTCGTCGATGTAGACGATGCCGCGCTGGGCGCGCTCGACATTGTAGTCGGCCGACTGCAACAGCTTCAGGATGATGTTTTCGACGTCCTCGCCGACATAACCGGCTTCGGTCAGCGTCGTCGCGTCCGCCATGGTGAACGGCACGTCGATGATGCGGGCCAGCGTCTGCGCCAGCAGCGTCTTGCCGCAACCGGTCGGGCCGATCAAAAGGATATTCGACTTGGCCAGTTCGACGTCGTTGTTCTTGCCGGCATGCGCCAGGCGCTTGTAGTGGTTGTGCACGGCCACCGACAGCACGCGCTTGGCGTAGGGCTGGCCGATGACATAATCGTCGAGAACTTTCAGAATCTCCTGCGGTGTCGGCACGCCCTCGCGCGACTTCACCATCGAGGTCTTGTTCTCCTCGCGGATGATGTCCATGCAGAGTTCGACGCACTCGTCGCAGATGAAGACCGTCGGACCGGCGATCAGCTTGCGCACTTCGTGCTGGCTTTTGCCGCAAAACGAGCAATAAAGCGTGTTCTTGGAATCACCGCCGTTGTTGCCGACCTTGCTCATTTTCATGTCCTTTCATGGCCGCCCGCCGATGGTCTGGCTGAAAGGGCGCATATTCAATCTATCGCGGGAAATCGCCGCCGCCAGTGTCCCGGCTCCCGCAACGTATTCCGTACGAAACACAAATCAGAAAACGTGGCAATGATTCGCAACAACCCCACGCAAAGCTAAGCCGTCGAAACTCAACATAGCCTTAACGTAGGCAATCCTACCCGTCGAGGGAACAGCCAATTGTGGCCGAAATGCCGCAAGCCGCGCCAAAAGCGCAGGATACGCACCTCCGCGATCGGAGATACCGCCATCCAACTGCCACGAAGCGCTTATGCCGCGACACCTTCGACCGGCTCGCGCGACGAAATGACCTTGTCGATGAGGCCGAAATCCCTGGCTTCGTCGGCGGTCATGAAGTGGTCGCGGTCGAGGGTTTTCTCGATCTCCTCGTAGGTCTTGCCGGTGTGCTTGACATAGACCTCGTTGAGACGGCGCTTCAGCTTGATGATGTCCTGGGCGTGGCGCTCGATGTCGGAAGCCTGGCCCTGGAAGCCGCCGGAAGGCTGGTGAACCATGATGCGGGCATTCGGCGTGGCAAAGCGCATGTCCTTGTGGCCGGCGGTCAGGAGCAGCGAGCCCATCGAGGCCGCCTGGCCGATGCACAGTGTCGACACCGCCGGCTTGATGAACTGCATGGTGTCGTAGATCGCCATGCCGGAGGTGACGACGCCACCCGGCGAATTGATGTAGAGGTTGATTTCCTTCTTCGGATTTTCCGCCTCGAGGAACAAAAGCTGTGCACAAACCAGCGTCGCCATGCCGTCTTCGACCGGGCCGGTGATGAAAATGATGCGCTCTTTCAAGAGCCGCGAGAAAATGTCGTAGGCCCGCTCTCCGCGATTGGTCTGTTCGACCACCATCGGAACGAGGTTCATATAGGTTTCGACGGGGTTTTTCATGGACTATCCCTTTTTGAAGGTGGGATTCCGGCGCCGGGGGATGAGCAAGTCGGGCAGAATCGGTTCTGGATCGTTGAGATGTAAATAGGATGCCGGCTCACCCTTGCGCAAGGCCGACCGGCCTAGCCATCCGGTTAAGTCGAATTAAGGTTGCCAAGCAGGATCTGTCCGATGCCCTTATCATCGTCGGCGAGCGGGCGAAACCATCGCCGGGTAGCAATTCCTTAACCGCGTCGCTTAACGAAATCCGGCGAAACCGCTTTTCGCCGGCCCGGCTTCCCCTACAATTCAACGTTGAGCTTGTGTCTGGAGTTCAAACAGGGGGAGTACGATGTTCAGGAAAACTGCTTCCTTCACCATTGCCGGGCTGACTGTTCTCAGCACGATCTCCAGCACGGCAGCGGGCGGCCGCGCCGTCGAATGCTACGAACCGATCCACACGCCGGCTGTCTACGATACCGTCTATGAGGACGTGATGGTCAGCCCCGGCGGGCAGTTGGTCGACTACGACCCGCCGATCTATGGCACGCTCGAGCGCGTCGAGCAGATCGCGCCGCCCCGCGTCACCTATGAGGTCGTGCCGGCCCTCACCCGCACCGTTTACCACACGGTCAAGGTCGACGATGGCGGCTATGTCTGGGAATGGCGCGTCATCCACGGCCGCAAAGTGCTGTGCAAGGTCTGGCGCAAGGCTCGCTACGCGCGCGTCGCCGAAACGGTTGTGGTTGAACCAGAGCGTACCCGACGGGTTGTCCTGCCAGCCGAATATGAGAGCGTTGCCCATGAAGTGCTGGTGCGGCCGGAGCGGCGGCGCATCACCGAGATTGCGCCGTCATACCAGAGGGTGGCGCGGCGGGTGGTGGTGCAGGAAGGCTCGACCAGTTGGCGGCGCGTGCACATTCCACGGCATTGCCAGTACTAGCTGGATAGACGCGGATTCAATGTCCACCAAACAGGCCCCAATGATGAGGGTTGCTGGATTTCTACCCGGAGCGTAGCCTGCGCCGCGGCAAGATTTCGGTTGAGCTGAGGGACATGCGCGACCTGGAAATTTCCCATGAACAACTATCGGATTTTGCAGACGAAGCTCTGAAACTCGCCAAAAGCTACTGGGCGTCGCTTGAGGGACGTCGGGCGTACCCCTCGACCAGAGGCAAAGATACGACCGAACTCTTCTCGCGGCCCTGGCTGGAGGATGGGCGGGGTCAGGAGGTCCTGCAGGACTTCAAGTCAATCACAGAGCATGTGCGACCTGCTACCGGCAGATTCTTCGGTTACGTCGTCGGCTCAGGCGAACCGATCGGCGCGCTGGGTGAGCTGCTCGCTGCGGTGCTCAATCAGAATGTGACGTCGTGGCGGTCGGCTCCGGCGGCGACATCGATCGAACGCGCCGTCATTGGATGGTTGGCGGAAGCTGTCGGCTGCGCCGGATTTACGGGCAGCCTGTGCGGCGGCGGCTCGACGGCCAACCTCATGGCGTTGGCGATGGCGCGTGAAGCGAAGCTCCCAGCCAACGAAACAGGCGCACGGCCCTGCGTTGTCTACGCCTCCGAACAAGTGCACATGTCCATTCCGAAGGCTGTCGCCCTGCTGGGCATTGGCAAAAGAAACCTTCGCCTGATTGCTGTCGACGACAAACTCAGGATGCGACCGGACGCCCTCCTGGCAGCTATTGCCGTCGACCGCGAAGCCGGAAACATACCCATCGCCATCGTGGCAACAGTCGGCACCGTCGTCTCCGGCGCCATCGATCCACTCCCCGAAATTGCAGACATCGCGCGGAGAGAGGCGCTGTGGATGCATGTCGACGGTGCCTATGGGGGACTGGCGGCGCTGGCCGTGCCAGAAATATTCCAGGGGTTGTCTTTGGCGGATTCGCTGTCACTCGATGCCCATAAATGGCTGTATCAGTCACTCGATTGTGGCTGTCTGCTCTATCGTCGTCCAGACATTGCGCGCACAACTTTCTCGCACAGCGACGACTATGTCAGGATATTGAGCGAAGATCCCCTGGAAGCATTCGCCTTCTTTGAGGAGTCGATCGAGCTTTCTCGCCGTTTCCGTGCGTTGAAGCTCTGGATGTCGCTGCAGTATCACGGACGCCGCGCCTATCGCGAAGCCATCGCGCGCGATCTGCGCCACGCCCAAATGTTGGCGCAGACAATCGCGTCGCATCCGGAACTGGAACAGCTTGCGCCCGTGTCGCTAAGCGCTGTCTGTTTCCGCCACCGCTCGAAGGACAATGAAGCGATCCTGCGCCGCGTGATCGCGCGAGGCCGCGTGTATCTGTCGAATGCAACGGTCAATGGCCAGTTCGCACTGCGAGCGTGTTTCGTCAATCATCGAACGAACGGGGATGACGTACAGGCGATTGTGTCCGAAGTCCTTGCTGCTGCCGACGAGCTCAATCGCTGAGCCGCAGGCGAGTCTTCGACCTTGGCTTGCGCTCAAACCACCTCTGCCCGCAGCCATGCCTTCAAACCCGCGACATCGCCGTCGCCGACGGCCGCTGCCACCCGCCTGCCGACGGCGGCGCCGAACTTGTAGCCATGGCCGGAACAGGCGGAGACGATCAGGCACTTGCCCTTTTCACGCGCCATGAATTTGTCGTCGGCGGTGAAGGTGTAGGCGCAAGTGACAACCTCGGTCACCCTGTACTCCCCGATACGGGCGATCGGCGGCGAAAACAGGTTGCGGATCGCCTCGCCCTCGCCCGGCACCGGCTGGCGGTTCCCGTCGGCGTCGCTGGTCGGCACCCGGTGCAACCCTGAGCCGAATTTCATGCCGGCGCCGCGCGTGAGCGGGATCATGTAGCCATCAGTCGCGCCGCCGACGAGGATGGCCGGCGCCGCCTCCCATGCCGCCTTGAGATCCGCCGGTGGTTCGACATAGGCGAGCGCGGTGCGATAGGTCTTCAATTCGCCGCCCAGTTCCGGAAACAGTTTCAGCACCCAGGCGCCGGCGGTGACGACGATGCGGTCGGCCTGCATCGTCTCGCCATGCGCCAGTACGATGCGCCCGGCATCAGCGTCGACCTCAACCACCTTGCTGTTTTCGTAGACGTTGGCGCCATTGGCGCGCAGCCAACCTGCCAGCCCCGCTGCAATCTTGCGGCAATGCAATGCACCACCCTCCGGCGAGAGGAAGGCATAGCGGAACGAACCAGCCTCGAGGAACGGCCAGCGTTTCACGGCGGCGTCCGCCTCCAGCAATTCGAAAGGAAAGTTCCCCTCCTCGAGGCCCTCGCGGTATTCATCGCCCTTGTCGCCCGGTTCGAGCGAGACGCACAGCACGCCGCGCGCATCGAGATGGTTTTCCCTCAGGTCGGCCCACATCTCGTTCCAGGCCGCAAAAGCTTCGGTGATCAGCTGGCCATAGCCGGTTCCGGCGCGGTAGGCGCGGCGGATGATGCGGTGATGGTCGCCGGACGCAGCCAGCGGATTGGGGATCGGCCCTTGCTCGACGATGGAAACGCTGTGGCCGGCCTTGACCAGCGACCACGCCGTCGAAAGCCCAGCAATACCCGCGCCAACCACGATCACATTCATCAAAACCGTCTTTCCGCAGCCGCGTCGGCTGGCTCAACGCATTGGGCCGTCGGGCGCCAACATACGGTCTGGCGCCTGTCTGGCAAGCCGCGCTAATGATCTGGAATGACCGATTTGACGCCACCCTACCTGGCCTTTGATCCAGCCAGCCGCCATGTGCGACTGGATCCACACGAGCCGGCTTTTTTCCAGAACCCCTACGCGGCCTATGCCTTTTTGCATGGCGCATCGAACGCCTTCTTCTGGGAAGACTACGGCTTCTGGTGCTTTGGCGGCTTCGACGACGTCAACCGGTTGTTGCGCGACCGCCGTTTTGGCCGCCAGAACCCGGCGGGCATTCCCGACAGCCGCGGCGTCGGTCAGGACCGCACGCATCTCGCCGCCTTCGACGGCATCGAGGCCAACTCGATGCTGGAACTGGAGCCCCCGGTTCACACCAGGCTCAGAACGCTGGTCAACCGCGCCTTCGTATCGCGCCAGGTCGAGCGGCTCAGGCCGCGTGTCGAGGCGCTGGCCAACGAACTGATCGACCGCTTCGAACCGGGCGAGGTCGACCTGCTGCCTGCCTTCGCCGCACCCTTGCCGATCACCATCATCGCCGAAATGCTCGGCGTTCCCATCGAAATGGGGCCGCAATTGCTCGACTGGTCGCACGAGATGGTGGCCATGTACATGCATCGCCGCACGCGCGAGACGGAGGTGACGGCCAATCGCGCTGCCCGCGATTTTTCCGATTTCCTGCGCGGCTATGTTGCCGAGCGACGCAAGAAACCTGGCGACGACCTGTTGTCGCTGCTGATCTCGGCGCAGGAAGACGGCCAGAAACTGTCGGAGGACGAACTGGTATCCTCGGCCATCCTGCTGCTCAACGCCGGCCATGAAGCCACAGTCCACCAGACCGGCAATGCCGTGCGCTCGATCCTGGCGCAAGGCGGTGACATCAGGCGCTTCTTCACGTCGCCGGAGGCGACCGCGGCAACCGTCGAGGAGTGCCTGCGCTTCGACGCCCCACTGCACATGTTCCTGCGCTATGCCTATGAGGAGATCGAGGTCGGGCCTGGAATCGTGCTTAAGCCCGGCGACAAGATCGCGCTGCTGCTCGGCATGGCCAATCATGACCCCGGCGCCTTTGCCGAACCTTTCGCCTTCAGGCCCGGCCGCACCGACCAGAAGAATGTTTCGTTCGGCGCCGGTATCCATTTCTGCATCGGGGCGCCGCTCGCCAGGCTCGAATTGCAGGTGTCGCTGAAAACCCTGTTCGAGCGGCAACCGCGGTTGCATCTTGCCGAACAGCCGCGCTTCCGCGACACTTATCATTTCCATGGGCTGGAAAGGCTTGCCGTCAGTTTTTGATGTCGCGGGCCGGGGGTCGCGACATGAGACTGTCTTTCACGCGGGCGACGGCATTCGCCCTGGCGCTGGTGTGCGCAGGCATCGCCGGCGCGTTCGCCCAGCAGCAGCCTGAAAACATCCCGCAGGAAAACAGCGATGCCATAGCTCGGGCAATGGCTGGCAGACTGCTCGAACGCCAGACGGGCGCGGCCGTGCCGGCGGACAAGTTCTGGGCGTACGAGGTCGATTTCAATCTCGACGGGTTTTCCGAACTCTACGTCTATGTCGCCGATCCCGCCTGCGACGGGGTGAAGTGCGGGCTGTTCCTGTTCGTGCTCGAAGGCGACAGCTACCGCGAGGTTCTTGGCGACATTCCAGGCGCAAGGCTGACGGCCACGGACAGGGTCGGGCTCGGCGCATTCAAGCGCAACGGCTTCATCGATCTGCAACTCGACCAAAAACTGTTTGGCTGGACGGGCGATCGCTACGCTGAAGTCTCGACCTTCCCCGCCACGTCGCTCGACGGTACTACCTTCATCGCGGCCTGCCAGAAAAGCAAATCGAGCGAACAGCCTGAAGAAGGCGAGGCCGAACAGGTCGCCAACGAATGCCAATGCCAGTTCAACCGCTTTCAGGCGATCGGCTTTGCACAGGCCGACCTCGACCAATATGCCGCCTCCCTGGGCGAGAAATTCGACTATCCCGTCGGTGACAAGGAGAAAGCCTGGCTAGCCGTCTCCAGGGACGCCGGCGACGTCGCAACGGGCTGCGAGGTCGTCGCCGGCAAGGGCCAATGGCAGCCGGCCTATTTCAATCACGGCGACCAGCCGCAGGAGAAACTGAGCTTCGATGGCTTCATCGAAGCTTGTCCAGGCCAGGATTTTATCCTCGCCAACCGCAAGATCGGCTCGCCCGATCGCGCGCTTGGCCTGTGCGGTTGCCTTGCCCGGGAAATGCCGACCCAGGGCGTCACGCAGATCGGACTGGACCTGTTGGCGCAGTATTATCGCGACGAGATTTCCGATTCGGATGTCGAGGCTGAAGACGTCGATCTGCTGGCAAAGCACGACAAGGCTTCCGAAGCCTGCCTCAGCCAGTTTCCTGGGAAGTAGGTAACGAGCCGCCCTCAAGGAGGCCATCGCAGGACCGAGATCGCATGACTGAAAAAATGAGATTCGCTTTTTTGCAGGAGCCTCCCTTCTGCTTCACCGACGGTTCGGGAACTCTCGGCGGCTGCGACGCCATACTCGCGCAGAAGCTCTGCCAGGCGCTGGGACTGGAAGCGTTTTCACCCGTCGAGACCGAGTTCGCCAATTTGCTTCCCGGCCTGATCGATGGCCAGTGGGACATGACCACAGGCCTCTTCGTTTCGGACGAACGCAGGAAGCTGGTCGATTTCTCGCGGCCGATCTGGGTGTTGCAGGACGGATTGCTGGTGGCGAAAGGCAATCCGCGCAATCTCAGGGGCTATCGTTCCATCGCAGGCGACCCGGCGGCTCTGATCGGCGTCATATCAGGCCAGGTCCAGCATCAGACGGCTTTGCAAAATGGCGTTCCGCCGGAGCGGATAAGGATTTTTGCCACGCAGGCGGAAGCGGCAGCGGCCGTTACTGCCGGCGTGGTCGATGCCTATGCCAGTGTCGCCCTGGCACATCGCGGCTATTTGGGCAGGCGACCCGACGCGCCGCTTGAGGTGATCGACGTTCCGGTGACGGAGAAACAGCCGGCCGCAGGCGCCTTCGCGCTCGCCAAAGGCAATGCAGCGCTGCGCCAGCGCGTTGATGCAGGTCTGGACGATCTGCTGGGAAGTCCCTGGCACAGGGCGATGATGGGTGAGTACGGATTTTCCGATACCGACATCGATCGGCTTTTGTGATTGCTATCCTTTTGTTTGACCATGATCTTTTCCGAAAACCGGCGACCACTTTTCGGGATCATGGTCTAAAGCTTGATCACATACTCCTTGCGGGTCGTTTCAAGCACTTCCCAGCTACCGCTGAAGCCGGGCCTGAGCACAAAGCTGTTGCCGGCCCTGACGGTGCGCGTCACGCCGCCCGTCTCCGATATCACCGAGACGCCTGACAGGATATGGCAGAACTCCCACTCGTCATATTCGATGCGCCATTTGCCCGGCGTCGCTTCCCAGATGCCGGCATAGAGCCCGCCATCCCGTTCCTCGACGTTCCAGGTGCGGAATTTCGGATCGCCCGCAATCAGACGATCCGGCGCCGGCGCGCCAGGTTCCGGCGCGACGGTATCGACGCCGATGGTGAGAAATTTTGGCGCGGTCATGGGCGCTCCTTGTTTGCCCGGGGTCAGACCTTGGCGAGGGCCTGTTCCAGATCGGCGACGATGTCGTTGACGTCCTCGATGCCGACCGAAAGCCGGACCGTGTCCGGCCCAGCGCCCGCCTTGACCTTCTGCTCGTCGGAAAGCTGGCGGTGTGTGGTCGAGGCCGGATGGATGACCAGCGACTTGGTGTCGCCGACATTGGCGAGGTGCGAGAACAATTCCAGGGCCTCGACGAACTTGATGCCGGCGGCATAGCCGCCCTTCAAGCCGAAGGTGAACACCGCACCCGCGCCAAGCGGCGAGTATTTCTTCTGCAGCGCGTTGTTCTTGTCGCTGGGCAGGCCGGGATAGTTCACCCAGGCAACCTTGGGATGATTGGACAGCCAGCCGGCGACGGTGACCGCATTGTCGCAGTGACGCTGCATACGCAGCGGCAAGGTCTCCAGGCCGGTGAGGATGAGGAAGGCATTGAAAGGCGAAATCGCCGGACCGATGTCGCGCAGGCCGAGCACGCGCGCGGCAATGGCGAAAGCGAAATTGCCGAAGGTCTCGTGCAGGACGATGCCACCATATTCGGGACGCGGCTCCGACAGCATCGGATATTTGCCCGACTTCGACCAGTCGAAGGTGCCGCCGTCGACAATGGCGCCACCGATCGAATTGCCGTGACCGCCAATGAACTTGGTCAGCGAATGGACGACGATGTCGGCGCCATGCTCGATCGGCCGCACCAGATAGGGCGAGGCCAGCGTGTTGTCGACGATCAGCGGCAGGCCGTGCTTGCGGGCGATGTCGCCGATCTTCTCGATGTCGACGAAGACGCCGCCCGGATTGGCCAGGCTCTCGATGAAGATCGCCTTGGTCTTGTCGTCAATCTGGCTTTCGAAGGTGGAGACGTCGTTGGTGTCGGCCCAGCGCACTTCCCAGCCGAAATTCTTGAAGGCGTGGCCGAACTGGTTGATCGAGCCGCCGTAAAGCCTTGTCGCAGCAACGAAATTGTCGCCGGGCTGCATCAGATTGTGGAACACCAGAACCTGCGCGGCGTGGCCCGAGGCGACGGCAAGTGCCGCCGTGCCGCCTTCAAGGGCGGCGATACGCTCTTCCAGCACCGCCTGCGTCGGGTTCATGATACGGGTGTAGATGTTGCCGAACGCTTTCAGCCCGAACAGCGAGGCGGCATGGTCGGCATCGTCGAAGACGAAGGAGGTCGTCTGGTAGATCGGCGTGGCCCGCGCGCCGGTCGCCGGATCCGGCTTGGCGCCGGCATGGACGGCGAGCGTGTTGAAACCGGGCGTGCGGGTCATCGAAAACCTCCCTTTCTGAAAACGTCTGAAATCGCCGGGCATTGTTGGCGAAGCCCGGGTGTGAATGCAAAGAAGAAAATACCTTTCGGCGGACGATCTTCGGTGAACGCGCGAGGAAATCCACTTCTTCCCGGAATAAATTTGCGCCTACTTCTGGCGCACTCCGAAGCTCTGGAAACCCGCGCGCATCAGCGGCTTCTTCGACGACAGCACGCCGGAATTGACGCCGGTCCAGCCGATCTCGCCGGAGAGCTTACCGTATTCGATCTTGGGGCAACGGTTCATCACCACCTTGATGCCGGCGGCCTCGGCACGCGCCGCCGCCTCGTCATTGCGCACGCCAAGCTGCATCCAGATGACTTTCGGCAGCGGATCGAGCCGAAAAACCTCGTCGACAATTCTCGGTGCGGCGGCCGCGGCACGAAAAACGTCGACCATGTCGATCGGCTCGGGAACATCGGCAAGCCTGGCATAGGTCATGCGGCCGAGGATTTCCTTGCCGGCCTGGCCGGGGTTGATCGGAAACACCGAGAACCCCTTGCCCAACAGGTATTTCAGCACGAAAAAGCTCGGCCGCACGTCGTTGGCCGACGCGCCGACCATGGCAATGGTTTTCACCGAATTTAGAATACCGCCGATATAGGCGTTGTCGTAGGCGTCGTGATTCACTCGTCGGTCTCCCTCAGCGCTTCCTCCATAAAGGACTGCGGGTCCGTGCAGAAGTCGCGCATCATGCGAAAATGATCGGTGTCGCTGAAATCAGTCGGATCGAGCCCGAAGCGGCTGATGCGGAACAGCCGCGCGCCGGGACAGGCCATCAGCAGCGGCGAATGCGTCGCCATGATCACCTGCGCCGTGCCTGACTGGTCCATGCGCCGCAGCATCTTCAGCAGTTCGATTTGTCTCGACGGAGACAGCGCGCTTTCCGGCTCGTCGAGGATGTAGATGCCTTGCCTGCGGCAGCGCTCCTCGAAGAAGCGGATAAAACCCTCGCCATGCGACCAGGACAGGAAATCCGGTGGCGTCCCGCCTGAACTCAGCGCCGCCTGGTCGAGATAGCGGGCTACCGCGTAAGATTCGGCGCGGAAGAACCAGCCCGCAGTGACCTTCGGCAGCCAGTGGCCGCGCAACGTGTCGGCAAGCGCCGCACCGCTCTTGTCGATGGCGCCGGAGTGGTCGACGGGCATGTAGCCCTTGCCGCCGCCTGCCTCGTCATAGCCGGCCAGTGCGCCGATTGCCTCGAGCAGCGTCGATTTGCCGGTGCCGTTCTCGCCGACGATGATGGTGATCGGCGTGGTGAATTCCAGTTCGAATTCACGGCCGCGGAAGAGCGGCAGGTTCCAGGGGTATATTTCCCAATCCTCGACGCGCGCCGGGTCAATCAGGATGCGCTTGAGGTAGGGCGCCTTCAATCGGGTCAGCTGCTTGCGATAGGCCACTGGCGAGCGTCAATCCGGCAGCGAAATCGATCCGTCTTCCGCGATCGGAAAAGCCGGATTATGCGCCACTTCCCAGACATGTCCGTCCGCATCGGCGAAGTAGCCATACCAGCCGCCCCAGAAGGCACGACCGGCCGGCTTGACGATTTTGCCGCCGGCCTTCTCGGCCGCCGCCAGCACCTCATCGACTTCGGCGTCGGATCGGGTGTTGTAGGCGAGGTAGACCGCCGACGGTGCGCTGCCGAAGGCGATGCCGGAATCCTCCTCGGCGCTTTGGCGCGGAAACAAGCCGAGAATGGCGCCGCCCATCTGGAAGAAGGCAACGCCATCGGTGATGCCGGCGTGACGCTTCAGCCCCATCGCCTCGTAGAAGCGCACGGCGCGGCCGAGATCGTCGGTGGCGACGGTGATGATGGAGATGCGCGGTTCCACCTCTATTCCTCAGGCCATTCCGGCTTGCGCTTGCCGATGAAGGCGCCGATGCCTTCCTCGGCATCCCGCGCCAGCATGTTCTCGACCATCACGCGGCCGGTATAGGCATAGGCGTCGGCCAGCCCCATTTCGGCCTGCGCGTAGAACGCCTCCTTGCCGGTCTTGACCACCAAAGATGATTTGGAAGCAATGGTTTGCGCGTATTTGGTGACAATCTGATTCAGGTATTCGCGCGGCACGACGCGGTTGACCAGGCCGAATTCCTTGGCCGTTGCGGCATCGATCGTCTCGCCGGTCAGCAGCATCTCCATGGCGTGCTTGCGCGAGACGTTGCGCGACAGCGCCACCATCGGCGTCGAGCAGAACAGGCCGATATTGACGCCCGGCGTGCAGAAGGTCGCTTCATGCGAGGCGATCGCCAGATCGCAGCTGGCGACCAATTGCAGCCCGGCGGCGGTGGCCAGGCCATCGACCTCGGCAATCACCGGCAAGGGATGGCGCACGATCGCCTGCATCAGGGCCGCGCAGGCGGCAAACGTCGTCTCGAAGAACGCCTTGCCCTTGTCCGCGTCAGCGCGGCGCGCGGTCATTTCCTTGAGGTCGTGGCCGGCACAGAACACTTTTCCGGCCGCCGACAGAATGATGACGCGCACGGATTTGTCGGCCTTGGCCAGCTCGAGTTCCGCCGTCAGCGCCGCCATCACCGCCAAAGACAAGGCATTCGCCGGCGGATTGGCGAGCGTCAGGCGCAGCACGCCCTTGTCCAGCCTGGTGACGACAGGGCCTTCGGCGACAGCCGGCTTGATGGCGACGATTTCGGCCATGGGTCGCTTCTCCGCGATTCTGGATCAGGTTGGATCCGACTAATCTAGTATGCCGCCTCGCTTCGTCCAACACCTTGCGCGGTGACAGACAGGGGTGTTGCCAGAAATGCCGCGCTGCGTTCATACAGGCATGGCTCAAACGGAGACAGACATGCCCGCCCAAAGCAATCTCAAGCCGGTGCTGAACGCGGCGCAGGTCAACGCGCTGATGGCAACTGTCTATCCGCAGCTCAACGACCAGTTCGCCTTCTATCAGGCGCTTGAGGTGTTTCCCGGTGGCTGCACCGTGCGGCTCAATGCCGACGAGCGGCATTTGCGCCCCGGCGGCACCGTGTCAGGCCCTTCCCTGTTCACGCTGGCCGACATCGGCGGCTATGTCTGCGTGCTCTCGCATGCCGGGCCGGACGCGCTTTCGGTGACCACCAATCTCAACATCAATTTCGTCCGCAAGGCCGAGGCCGGGCCGATCGACGGCCATTGCCGTATCCTGAAGCTCGGCAAGAACCTGATGGTGTTCGACATCGACATCGTCGCCGGGCCGGAAGGACAGACGGTGGCGCACGCCACGGGAACCTATTCGATCCCGCCGAAGCGCATTGTCGATGTGGTAAAATAATACCTTTTACCCAAGACATTGTTTTTGCTTCACTTTACCTGCCACAAGGCTTTTCTCTCGCCTTGACGCACACACCACCCTCGCCTATAAGCCCTCACGAAGCAGCGGCTCGCAAAGGCCGCCGTTTTGTTATTGGCGACGAGCAAGCAGCTTGGCGCCAATCCAAGCAACAAGAAACGCCTTCTCCGGAAGGTCCGAACCGAAAGCAGAAATCCATGACAACCTTTTCGCAGAAGCCTGCGGATGTGGTGAAGAAGTGGGTGTTGATCGACGCCGAGGGTCTCGTCGTTGGTCGTCTCGCCACTGTCATCGCCAATCATCTTCGCGGCAAGCACAAGCCCACCTTCACCCCGCATGTCGACGATGGTGACAATGTCATCGTCATCAATGCCGACAAGGTGGTGTTCACCGGCAAGAAATTCACCGACAAGGTCTATTACTGGCACACCGGTCACCCCGGCGGCATCAAGGAGCGTACTGCGCGCCAGCTGCTCGAGGGCCGTTTCCCCGAGCGTGTCGTCGAAAAGGCCGTCGAACGCATGATCCCGCGTGGCCCGCTCGGCCGTCGCCAGATGAAGAACCTCCGCGTCTATGCAGGCACGGAACATCCGCATGTCGCCCAGCAGCCCGTCACCCTCGACGTCGGCGCGCTGAACGCCAAGAACAAGAAGGTTGCATAAGATGGCTGAGCTTTCCTCGCTCGCAGAATTGGGCGCCGCCACCGGCAACACCAACACCCAGCCGGCAGCACCCGTCCATGTCCAGAAGCTCGACAAGTCGGGCCGCGCCTATGCCACTGGCAAGCGCAAGAACGCCATCGCCCGTGTTTGGGTGAAGCCAGGTTCGGGCAAGATCGTCGTCAACGACAAGGAATTCGCGACCTATTTCGCGCGCCCTGTCCTGCAGATGATCCTCAACCAGCCGATCATCGCCTCCAACCGCGCCGGCCAGTACGACATCGTCGCCACTGTTGTCGGCGGCGGCCTCTCCGGCCAGGCGGGTGCGGTTCGTCACGGCATCTCCAAGGCGCTGACCTACTACGAGCCGGCGCTGCGCGCCGTGCTCAAGAAGGGCGGCTTCCTGACCCGCGACAGCCGCGTCGTCGAGCGCAAGAAGTACGGCAAGGCGAAGGCCCGCCGCAGCTTCCAGTTCTCGAAGCGCTAAGCGCCTCGAAACTGCCAATCTCCAAAGGCCGCCTCCGGGCGGCCTTTTTGTTTGGGTTTCGGCAGTCACCCCACCCGCGCCTTCGGCGCGACCTCCCCATCAAGGGGAGGTAGAAGGTCGCGTGTTTTCGCCGTGCCAGCGCAATGTCGGAATGATCGGGGTTCGCGGTGGGCGGTCCAGAACCTAGCGCCCCACCTCCCCTTGATGGGGAGGTCGGCGCGCAGCGCCGGGTGGGGTGACGGCGCCGGCGCAGTACATGCCCGGCGACAGATCTCAGGGCTCGCCGGCCTTGATGAAGTCGATGAACGCCCTGAGCGGCGCGGGCACGAGGCGCCGGCCAGGGTAGTAGAGGAACGGCCCGGAGAAACTCTGCCACCATGGCTCGAGCACAGGTTCGAGCGCACCACTCTCGAAATGCGGGCGCAGCCAGTCTTCGAAAAGCCATAGAATGCCCAGGCCGGCGATCGCCGCATCGACGACGAGATCGATGCCGCCGCCGATCCCAACGATCAGCGGACCCGTAGGATCGACCAGCACCACCTCGCCGTCACGCTCGAATTCCCACGACGGCATCGCCCCGCTGGGGAAACGGCCGCGCAAACAGGCATGGCCGAGCAATTCGCTGGGGTGTTGAGGCCGACCATGGCGATCAAGGTAGGCCGGCGAAGCGGAGGCGGTGAAGCGCTGGACGCGTGGTCCTATCGGCACGGCAATCATGTCTTGTTCCAACCGCTCGTCGTAGCGGATGCCGGCGTCGCAACCAGCCGCCAGCACATCGACGAAACTCTCCTCGTTGACCACCTCCAGCTGGATGCCGGGGTAGGCAAGGAGAAACCTCGGAACGATGCCGGGCAATACCAGCCGCGCCGCGCTGACCGGCACGTTGAGGCGCAGCGTGCCCGTCGGCCGGTCGCGGAAGCCATTGACCACGTCAAGTGCCGCCTGGACTTCGTTCAAAGCTGGGCCGAGCCGCCCCAGCAACCCGGCACCCGCGTCGGTCAAGGCGACGCTGCGCGTCGTGCGATTGAGCAGCCGGACACCGAGCCGTGTTTCCAGGCGGCGGACCGCCTCGCTCAGACCCGAGGCGCTGCCGCCGCTGGCGCGCGCGGCTTCGCGAAAGCCGCCAGCGCGCGCCACCGCCAGGAAGGCGTTGAGATCACTCAGTTCGACATTCACTGTTCGCAATCCTGTACAGCCCGTGCAGATTATACAGGGTTATCAGGACAGCGGACAGCGCCTATTTCTGCCTGGTCATTCAAGGAGAAAGATCATGGCCAACATAGACCAGTCCGGCACGTTCACCCTCGGCAGCCACACCGTAAAGCGGCTCGGCTACGGCGCCATGCAGCTCGCCGGACCCGGCGTGTTCGGCCCGCCCAAGGACCGCGACGCCGCATTGGCGGTGCTGCGCGAGGCGGTTTCGCGCGGCGTCAACCATATCGACACCAGCGACTTCTACGGTCCGCATGTCACCAACCTGCTGATCCGCGAGGCGCTGGCGCCCTACCCCGACGGCCTCGTCATCGTCACCAAGATCGGCGCCCGCCGTGGCGCGGATGGCGCATGGCTGCCGGCCTTCTCGCCGGAAGCGCTGACCCAGGCGGTGCACGACAATCTCAGCAATCTCGGCCTCGAGGCGATCGACGTGGTCAACCTTCGCGTCATGTTCGACACGCGTGGCCCCGCCGAAGGGTCGATCGAAGCGCCGCTCACCGCCCTGGCCGAGCTGCAGCGGCGGGGCCTGGTCAGGCATATCGGGCTGAGCAACGTCACCCCTGCGCAGATCGCGGAAGGACGCGGGATCGCCGAGATCGTCTGCGTGCAGAACCAGTACAATCTGGCGCATCGGGACGACGACGCCCTGATCGACGACCTTGCCCGCGACGGCATCGCCTATGTGCCGTTCTTTCCATTGGGTGGCTTCAATCCGTTGCAGTCGTCCACCTTGTCGGCTGTGGCCAGGCGCCTCGGCGCCACGCCCATGCAAGTCGCGCTGGCGTGGCTGCTGCGTCGCGCTCCCAATATTCTTTTGATCCCCGGCACCTCGTCGGTCGCGCATCTCAGGGAAAACCTCGCCGCGGGCGATCTTGAGCTGTCGAAGGACGCGCTGAGCGAACTTGAAGGCGTGGCGATGGCGGCGTAAGGGCGCGGGACCAATCTCCCCCCTTGCGGGGGAGATGTCGCCAAAGGCGACAGAGGGGGTCGGTACGACCGGGCGCTGCTGCCTGCGGCAGATGGAGGTTGGCGCTCTGTGCGCGGTGACCCCCTCTGGCCTGCCGGCCATCTCCCCCTCGAGGGGGGAGATTGCAGTTCCAGCGGCGAGCCTCAGTTGATGCTTGCCGTGTGCGCCGGCTCCGCTTCGGTGGCATAAGGCACGCGAAAGCCGTTGGCTGCCAGCCATCCGATCGCCGCCTTCGGCTCGTCGGTCTGGATGATGGTGGCGCCGCGCTCGACCCAGAACCCCCAGGTTTCGCGCGGCAGGCTGGCGAGCACCGCCAGCTCGTCGCCGCGGCCGCCGGCCAGGAAGCCGCCCGGCTTGTTGACGATGGCGTAGGTGTCGGCCCAGATGTGCCAGTCGCCCCTCGCGGCCTCCGCGCGCATGTGCGGGCTGAACAGCGGCCCGCCGGTTTGGGTCAGCGTCTCCGCGCCGGCGCGCCAGTTGATCAGCTCGATGGCATGCACCGGAAAGGCGTGGGCGACAGTTTCGGCGAAGCCGGCATCGTGAACAGCATCGTCGGCGATGATCGGCATGAACTGGAAGCCGCCGCCGATCGCATCCATCGCCGCTTTCACCGTGGCGATCCGCTCCTGGTTCCAGAGGTTTTCCTTGACGATCACCTGCTCGGCCATGCCGAGGTCGCGGGCGACCGCGATCATGTCCTGGAGGTCTCCGACGGCGAGCTTGTTGTCGAGGTTGATGAGGATCCGGTCCCTGGTCGCCATCAGCATCTCGCGCAGCGTCGAAACCGTCTCGTTGGTGGCGACGCCGGTGCCTTCAATCACCAGCCGGCACGTCTTGAGTTCGGCCAGCGTGCGCTCGACCACCTCGCCCTTGCAGGTCGTGGTGCGGTCGAGCCAGCTGTCATGCATGACGACGAGCTGGCCGTCCTTCGAGCGCCTGATGTCGACCTCGACGATTTCGGCGCCCATGGCGATCGACGCTTCGACGGCGGCGATCGAGTTTTCCGGGTAGAGCGTCTTGCCGGCCTGCATACCGCCGGCGCGGTGGGCGGCCACCAACACATGGTCGCGCCATTGGTTGGCGTGTTCGAAGCGGTCGAGGATCTGCCTGGCCCGGGTTTCGCCGGCCACGGCCTGGCCGACGGAGACCGCCAGTGCGGTTGAAAGCAGAAGGCTCAGCCAAATGGTCCGCATCGAGAATCGTTCCTTGCCGGATCGAACCGGGGATAGGCGATGCCCGTGACATCTCGGTGAACGAAGCCGGCTTCGGAAGATGTGGAAGTTAGGTCAACGCCGGCTGGAGCAGCCGTTTGTCGACATCGTGTGGATGGCCGACCGGCCCAAACAGGCGGCCGGCGAGGCGCCGGAAGAGGCGCTGGCCCGGTTGCTCGATCAGCCGATAGGTCACGTAGCTGGCCGCGATGGTGACCGCCACCATGGCGACAATCAGCAGATCGCCGGCAAACAGGCTACCGAGATCGATGCCGTCGCCATAGCGGTCGGTGCGGCCGACCTGCCGGACGAGGGACATTCCGGCGATGATGTCCACCAGCCGGGCCACGTTCAGCAGCCGCAACTGGATGAACAGGTGGATCATGTAGATCGAATAGGACAGTGTGCCGATGAAAATGAACGGGCGCAGGCGCAGCAGGCGGCTGACCATCCCCCTCTCCCTGGCGAAAACCCAGACCAGCAGCGCGAAGACAAAGGGCAAGCCATAGCTCAGCGGGGTCGCATGCGTCTTCCAGGCGACCACGACGGCCAACGCCGTCACCGACAGCTCGATCACGGTCCAGCGTAGCGATCCCGCCCGGCTGGCGGGAGCGGCATGCTGCAACAGCATCGAGCGGAAGGAAACCACGTACAAAAGCGCGCCAATGGAAAAGCCGTAGATGGCGCGCAGGAAGCCGGTCCCCGATGCCGAGGCCATGCCTTGCGCCGAGGCCTGCCAAAGCACGAGTGGTGCGGCGAACATGGCGAGGACAAGCCACAAAACGACCCGTTTGCGCTGTGTCAGCACCGCGACGGCGAACAGGACATAGGCCAGATACTCCGCCGAAATGCTCCATGACGGCGTGTTCCAGCTCAGCGAATCCGCAGGCCAAAAAGCCTGGAGCAGCAGCGCGTTGCTGGCGAGATAGGAGAGATCGTTGGTGCCGGAGAATGAGGGATCGGAAGCGTTGACCAGTCCCGGCAGGAAGGTTTTGGCGATCTCGAACAGGAGGAAGAGCGCGAGCATGAAGATGTGCAGCGGATAAAGCCTACCCAGTCGCAAGACGAAGAAACGTCCCATGTCGCGAGGGGTCGAAAGCCTGTCGAGGTAGGCATGGGCGATGACGAAGCCCGACAGGACAAAGAACAGGTCGACGAAGGCTTCGCCCGAGCGGACGATGCCGATCAGTCGAATGTTGCTGACGATCTGGGCGTGAAACAGCACCACCATGATTGCGGCGAGGCCGCGCCAGCTGTCCAGCGCTTCGAACCTGATTGGTGCAGGTCGCGCCACATCCGGCGATCGGGCGGAAGTTCGCAACGCTGGCGCGCCCATAGTTGTTCCGTTCCCCGGCCGATTCCGTCCCACGACGGGACGGATGCTTGCTTTCGGCTGTCTTCATGCTTGTTACCGCAATTTGCGTGCCAGCACCGCAGTTCGCCCGGCACGCAAGAATTTGTGACCGAGTTCCAGCGGCCATCGCCTGCGGAAGGGGTCGCATTTCTGAAAATTATGTCCAATAAGGTCCGCGTCGACGCATAGGAGATCGCTATA
The DNA here is from genome assembly GCF_056404235.1 of Mesorhizobium sp. P2_E10. NCBI lineage: Bacteria > Pseudomonadati > Pseudomonadota > Alphaproteobacteria > Hyphomicrobiales > Phyllobacteriaceae > Mesorhizobium > Mesorhizobium sp. P2_E10. The sequence goes on along the minus strand of NZ_JBFUEK010000002.1, from coordinate 652,264 downwards.
TGGCCAACCAGAACATCGACCACGCCTTCACCGCCCGCTCCAAAACGGGCGCTGCCTTCGAGCCGACCTATGCCGGCGCGCTGTCGTTCATGCGGCGCAAATACACGAAGGACGTGAAGGGCGCGGACGCCGTGGTGTGGGGCATTCCCTTCGACGCCGCCGTCACCAACCGGCCGGGCGCTCGTTTCGGGCCGCAGGCGATCCGCCGTGCTTCGGCCATCCTCGACAACGACCCGCAATATCCGTTTTCGCGCGATCTGTTCGAACAGCTCGCGGTGGTCGACTATGGCGATTGCCTGCTCGACTCAGGCAACCACCAGAAGACGCCAGGAACGATCGAGCGCGAGGCGGCGAAGATTCTGAAATCCGGCGCCTTCCTGCTGACGCTGGGCGGCGACCATTTCGTCACCTGGCCGCTGCTCAAGGCGCATGCCGCCATTCACGGGCCGTTGGCGCTGGTGCAGTTCGACGCCCACCAGGACACCTGGCCGGACGACGGCAAGCGCATCGACCATGGTTCGTTTGTCGGCCGCGCCGTCAATGAAGGCATCATCGACCCCGACCGCTCGATCCAGATCGGCATCCGCACCCACGCGCCGGATACGTTCGGCATCAAAATCCTCTATGGCCATGAAATCGAAGAGATGCGGGCGTCCGACATCGCCTATGCCATCGTCGATCGCACCGGTGGCAGGAAGACCTATCTCACCTTCGACATCGACTGCCTTGATCCGGCCTTCGCGCCGGGCACGGGCACGCCGGTCGCCGGCGGACCGTCGTCGGCGAAGATCCTGTCGACGTTGCGCCAGCTCGGTCAGGTCGACATTGTCGGCGCCGATGTCGTCGAGGTTGCGCCGGCCTATGACCATGCCGATATAACGGCGATTGCCGGTTCGATGGTGGCCATGCAGTATCTCGGCCTGCTGGCCGAGCGAAAGGCCCGGCTTGGAGAGATGAACAACGGCAATCATGCTGCAGTGAATCACGCAAGCGGCATATAGCTTTGAACTAGCAGGGAAATTGGACAGGCAATGAAACCGAAAATCTTCATCGACGGCGAGCACGGCACCACCGGTCTGCAGATCAGGGCGCTGCTTGCCGAACGCGGCGACCTCGAGATCATCTCGATCCCGACCGAGCGCCGCAAGGAAACGGCGGCGCGCGCCGAGTTCCTCAATGCCGCCGATGTCGCGATCCTGTGCCTGCCGGACGCCGCCGCCAAGGAGAGCGTTTCGCTGATCACCAACGACACCACCAAGGTCATCGATGCGTCGACCGCGCACCGCGTCGCCGAAGGCTGGGAATACGGTTTTGCCGAAATGGACAAGGGTCAGGCGAAAAAGATCGCCGGGGCCAAGCGCGTCGCCAATCCCGGCTGCTGGCCGCAAGGGCCGATCGCAACGCTGCGGCCGCTGCTGACGGCCGGGCTGCTGCCGCCTGATTTTCCGATCACCGTCAACGGCATTTCGGGCTATTCGGGCGGCGGCCGGCCGATGATCGAGGAGTATGTCGCCAAGGGCGAGGATGCCTCGGAGTTCCTGCCCTACGGGCTGACCCTGCAGCACAAGCATGTGCCGGAGCTGAGGACCTATGCGAAACTCTCACATGATCCGATCATGCAGCCGGCGGTCGGCAATTTCGCGCAAGGCATGATCACGGTGGTGCCGCTGCAACTCGGCGGCCTCGACCATGTGCCGACCGGTGCCGAACTACATGCGGCGATCGCCGACCACTTCGCGGCAATAGAAGGCGGCGTGGTCGAGGTGGCGCCCTATGCGCATCTCGAGCGCATGCCGGAGATCGATCCGGAAATCTACAACGGCACCAACCGCATGAAGGTCTATGTCTTCGCCAATGACGATCGGGCGCAGGCGCTGCTGCTCGCCGTCTACGACAATCTGGGCAAAGGCGCCTCGGGTGCTGCCGTGCAGAACATGGATCTGATGCTCGGCCTTTGATGGACGCGCCGGCGCTGGCAGGTCGGCGCCGGATGTGCAGGTAACCGCCTGTTCACCATGATGATCTACTGAAAGACCGGCACCTTTCAGGGAATTCCCATGGTCAGCGCGATTTCGGCTTCGTCCCAGGCGACACAGATTTCTTCGTCCGGCGCGTCGAGCAACGCCTCGCAGGAGGCCGCGCTCGAAAAGCAGATCAAGGCCAAGGAAGACGAGGCCAAGACGGTCGAGGATCAGGTCCAGGCGGCCAAGCTGCAGCAGGAGATTGCGGCACTCAAGGCCAAGCTCGATGCGCTCAAGGCCGCCGACAAGGCCGCTGCTGCCGGCCAAGGCCAGTCGGCCCCATCCGCCGCGGCGCTGCGCCAGGCCGAGTTCGACGGCGAGACGAAAGACACGTCGACCGTACTCTGGATTTGACGAAGCAGCGAGCCCGCCGTCAGCCTCTGACGGCGATCCGGTTGGGCAAGGGATAAGCGCCCTTGGTGCCGCGCCAGTGCGCGGCGGCAAAGCCGAGCACCACCAGCGCAAACCCCTGATGTGTTAGCGCCATGTGCAGCGGCACATGCATCAACAGCGTGCCGATGCCGATCGAGGCTTGCACCAGCACCAGCAGGAAGAGCAGCGTTGCGCGACGGGCATGTGTCGAGCCGGGCAGACGCCAGCGCGTGGCGATCATGTGCCAGAGCGCCACGGCGAAAAGCGTGTAGGCGCCGACCCGGTGAACGAACTGCACCGTCTTCGGATTCTCGAAAAAGTTGCGCCATGCCGGTTCGAGCAGCAGCAGGTCGCCTGGCACGATCTTGCCGTCCATCAGCGGCCAGGTGTTGTAGCTCAGGCCCGCGTCGAGCCCTGCAACGAGGCCGCCGAGATAGATCTGGATCAGCGCCAGCAGCACCAGGAAGCCGGCCAGCCGTTGCGTCGAACGGTCGGCGGCGGGCTCCGAATGCGGGGCGAGCCCGCGCGCGACGACCATGGTCGCGGTGAAGATCAGTGCGGCAAGCGTCAGATGCGTGGCCAGCCGGTACTGGCTGACGGAGACACGGTCGACCAGTCCTGACGCCACCATCCACCAGCCGATGGCGCCCTGCAGGCCGCCGAGCAAGAGAATGCCCAGCAGGTTCGGCCCCAGGCCGCGTTCGACGCGGCGCGTCGCCCAGAAGAACAGCAGCGGCAAGGCAAAGACGACGCCGACGCTGCGCGCCAGGATGCGGTGCGCCCATTCCCACCAGAAGATCGTCTTGAACGCCTCGATGCTCATACCCTTGTTGAGCTCGGCATATTGCGGGATCTGCCGGTAGCGCTGGAATTCCTCCTGCCATTCGGCGTCGTTGAGCGGCGGGATGACGCCGTGGATCGGCTGCCACTCGGTGATCGACAGGCCGGATTCGGTGAGCCTGGTGGCGCCGCCGACCAGCACCAGCGCAACCAGCACCAGGAGCACGACATAGAGCCAGCCGCGCACCAGCGCCCGGTTGCGCAGGTCGCGGTCGCGAGCGATGTAAGGCGCGGCAGCTGGTATGGCAGCCATGGGCTTGTTCCAACGGTTTGAAGTCGCGGATTGGTGAACCATCGCAACCCGGCTGACAAGACCGGACGGCGCGGCACGCCGTCGCGCCGTCTGTCGCGGGTTGCGCGTCGCTGTCCCAGGGCTTATTCGAGGCGCTTGCAAGAGGCCGGACAATGCCCATTCGCCTGAAAAAGCTGATCGGAACGTTTCTGCTGGTGGCACTGGTCATCGTCTACGCGCTGGTCGCGTCGATCGTGGCGGTCGCGCAGCTGTCGCAGTCGGGACCGCTGGCGCATTTTCTGTTCTTCCTGCTGAGCGGCCTGCTGTGGGTGCTGCCGGCCATGGGCATCATCAAGTGGCTGATCCTGGAGCCACCAGCGAAGAGCTGACGTGCCTAGACCGTTACGACCATCTTGCCGGCATTGGCCAGCGGCGTCGTTACCCCCGACAGCATGGTGCGAATGTGGGCGACACTCTGGTAGCGGCCATTGACCGAAATGCGCGGCAGCGCGTGCAGGAAGCCTGAATGCTCGGCGCGCAGCACGCCGTGGCGCGTCGTCACCGCCGAGGCATAGCCGGCATCGCGGGCAAAACCGACTTCGCGACAGCCGACGGCGCTGGCATAGCCATAGGGATAGGCGAGATGGCGCGGCTCCTCGCCCAGTTCCGCCTGCAAAATACACCTAACGTCGCCGATCTCGTGGCGGGCATCGGCTTCGGAAAGCCGCTTCAGATTGCGGTGGTTGACCGTATGGGCACCGATCGTCACCAGCGGATGCGCCGCCATGGTGCGGATATCGTCCCAGTTCATCAGCGTGCTCGAGCGCAGCCCGTCGAGCTCGATGCCGTTGGCGCGCGCCAGGTCGCGCAACACCGCGCGCTGGTCCTCCTCGCGGATCTCCAGCGTCAGATAGCTATGCAGGCGCGCATTGGCCTGGAGCTTTTTGCCTGGGGTCGAGCAGTCTATGGTCACCGGGCCGGCCGGCGTCGGCAGCGTCAAGCGGTCGCGCGCGTTGACGATGTCCTCGACCACGTCCCACCACAGGTCGGCGGCACCATTGATCAGCCCCGGCGCGACATAGATGGTGATCGGCGCGCCATGCTTTTCCAGCACCGGCAGCGCCTCGGTCATGTTGTCCCGATAGGCGTCGTCGGCGGTGATGGTGGCGAACTGGCCGCCCTTGCCGCCGGCCTTGATGCGCTCGATGGCCTCGTCAAGCGTGACGAAGGCATAGCCTTTCGCCTTCATGTCGGCGATCACGGCGTCGAGGAAGTCGGGCGCGATGTTGAGATGCCGGTTGACGCCATTCGGTTTCTCCGGCGTCGCGGTCACCCGGTGCAGCATGAGGATGGCGCCGATGCCGCCGACGAACGGCTTGGCCAACGGTGCAAGGCCGGTATAGCGGGCGACATTGAGCGCCAGTTTCCGGATTGCCTCGCCTCCGTCGATCATTCATTCACCTTTTACGCCTAGGCTCATCCAAGCACGGAACGCGCCTATGCGAACCTCCAAATCGCGATGAATACGCCCTAAGGATTGAGGTATGGTTGACGCCACCGCGTCATTTGACGGCAATCGGCTTGCGGCAACCGAAGCGTCGCCGCGCGCGGTTTCCGTTGACCAGGCCGGCCTGTCGGCCTCGGTCTCCGACGGCACAGCCCTTGCGGCCTATGGCGAATTCAGCCGTTCGGCCTTGGTCGCCCCGGCGCAGAGCGCGTCGTGGATCCGGAACTGGACGGCGCAGGCCGGCCCGGACGTTGTCGTGGCAACCCTTAGCATTGAGGACAGGCCGGTTTTTGCGCTGGCGCTGGAAGTCACCCGCACAGGCCCGTTTCGTGTCGCCCGCTTCATGGCCGGCCGCCATGCCAATGGCAATTTCGCCGCCGCCGATCCGCGCTGGCTGGCCAAGCCGGACGGTTCGGCCATTCGCTCGATGCTGGCGGCAATCGGCAAGACCCGGCCCGATATCGACCTGCTCGCGCTGGAACGGCTGTTGCCGAAGCTCGACGGCGCTGCCAATCCGCTTGCCAGCTTCCCGCATTTTCCGAGCCCCAATCTGTCGCTCGCGGTCGACCTTGCAGGCGGTTTCGATGCCTTGCTGTCGCGCGCCAGCGGCAAGCGCAAGCGCAAGAAGCACCGTTCGCAGACTCGAAAATTCGAAGCCGTCGGCAGCTACCGCCGCATCGCGGCCGGCACGGCGGACGAGGTGAACCGGCTGCTCGACGCCTTCTTCGAGATGAAGGAATTCCGCTTCCGCAAGATGGGCATCGCCAATGTGTTCGGCGACGCGCCAGTGCGCTCCTTCTTCCGGGCGCTGTTCGTGGAAGCGCTTCAAGAGAAAAACCCGCCCTTCGTGCTGCATGGACTCGAGGTCGCCGGCAAGCTGCGCGCCATCACCGGATCGAGCCGTTCGGGCAAACGACTGATCTGCGAATTCGGGGCGATCGCCGAGGACGATCTCGGCCACACCAGCCCCGGCGATTTCCTGTTCTTCGACAACATCCAGGAGGCCTGCGAGACGGGCTTCGACGTCTATGATTTCTCGGTCGGCGACGAACCCTACAAGCGGCTGTGGTGCGATATCGAGACTCAGCATTTCGAGGTGCTGGTTCCCCTGACCTTGAAAGGCCGCGCGCTGGCGCTTGTGCTGCAGCAAAGCGCGCGACTGAAGGCCTTCATCAAGAACAGCCCGACGATCTGGAAGCTGACCAAGATGCTACGCCGCAAGGCCGCCGGACAGGCTGCGCCTGCGGCTGCCGAGGACGACAGCTGAAGCTGGATGCGGCGCAGAAACTGCCTGATCTCCCCCCTTCCGGGGGAGATCGGATGTCACGCCTGCTTTCGCCAATCGCCGCGCCGCCAGAGTAGGTATCGCATATCTCAGGCGGCGCTACGTCGTCCCGGCACCGGCGTTCCCGGTGTCTCGTGGCCGATCGGCGTCACCAGCGTGAGCTCGGGATAACCGTTCTCGATCAGCTTGACCGCCGCCTGCGCCACCTCGTCATGGGGTTCCAGCATGGAGAGGAAGACCTCGGTGCCCTCGCCCACCAGGCGGCTGATGCCTTGAGCGTCGGTGGGGCCGCATTCGACGACGACCAGATCGTAGGCGGTGGTCAGCGACTGCATGATGATCGGCAACCGGTCGGCGGCACGCATGGCGCGGACCGGGTCGGCGGTGCCGACGGGAATGACGTGGCAGTCAGAATAGAGATCGGGATGGATGACGTCGCTGAACTGCGCCTCGGAGGCGAGCAGATTGGTGATGCCGGGGAAAAGCCCGCTGTCGAGCATCGGCCGCGAGGCGGCGCCCGAAGCGGTGAGATCGAGCAGCAAAACGCGCAGCCCGGCGTCGGAGACTTCGCGCGCCACCAGCACCGCCGAGGCCGCCGCTTCGTCGCCTTCCGGCGACACGAATATGGCGCGGGCCGCACCGCTGGCGATCAGCTTTTCGGCTGCCTTTTCGACGTCGACTTCGCCGAGGCTGGAGCGCACCGGCTCGGCCCTCGCGGCAGCCGTTTCCGCCACGGCAGCCGCTGCCGGTTCCGCGGCGGTTTCAGCCAAAACCGGTTGCTCGTCCTGTTTCGCGATCTCGACAATCGCCGGCTCCTGGCGAGCAGCCGGCATCGCAACCTGCCCGATGTGCTCGAAACGGGCGCCGGGGGCCGGGCGCATGGCGCGACCGGAGAACAATTCCTGGAGAAGCGTCACGATCGCCATAAGCAGTAGCGAACCGACGAAAGCCGCGCCGACGATCGGGACGATCTTGGGGAAATAAGGCTCCGACGGCATCCGCGCTTCGGAAAACACACTGGCATCGACCGGCAGATAATTGCGGTCCTTGCGCGAGGACGCCTCACGGAAGCTGGTCATGTAGGATTCGAGTTGCTGGCGCCGGGCGGTCGCTTCGCGCTGAAGCGCATCGAGTTCGACCTGTTCCTCGCCGGCGCGCGCCGATGCAGCCTTGAGCGTATTGACGTCGGCGATGAGCTGGCTTTCACGGGCCTTGGCCGTCTGCGCCTGGGTCAACAATCCGCGCATGATCTTTTGCGCCTCGTTGCGAATCTGGCCGTCGAGATCGGCGAGCTGCGACCGCAGCGCCCGGATGCGCGGATGGTTGTCGAGCAAGGTGGTGGAGAGGTCGGCGATGTTGGTCTTCAGCTCGACCTGGCGCTCGCGCAAGCGCTGGATCAGATCGGACGACAGCACCTCCGGCACCGCATCCAGCGAGGCGCCGTTCTGCAATGCCTTGCGCACGCTGTCGGCAGTCGCTTCGGCCGCGGCGCGATTGGCGCGCACCCGCGACAGTTCGCTCGACAGCTCGGACAGCTGTTGTGTCGCCAGCACTGAATTGTTGCCACCCATCAACAGGTCCGACTGCGCCCGGTAGGCAGCAACCTTGGCCTCGGCAGCTTTCACCTGCGCCTGCAGGTCGGTAATTTCCGGCCCCAGGAAGGCCGTGGCCGCGGAATTCGATTTGGTCTTCGCCGCCGCCTGGTAGGCGATGTAGGCGGCTGCAATGGCGTTCGGAATGTCGGCGGCAAGCTTGGGATCTTCGGAGGAAAATTCGATGGCGATGGCGCGCGTCTTCTCGACGCCGTAGACATTGAGCTTGTCGCGCATCTTCTTCAGCACGCGCTCTTCCTGCTGCATTTCTTCCGGATCGCTTTTCAGGCCGGCAATGACCAGAAAGCGGGTAACCGGCGACATGTTCAACGCATCGTCGAACTCCGGCTTATTTGCCAAATTGAGCTGTTCGGCCACCTTATTGAGGATATCGGATGAGGAAATGACCTGAACCTCGGTGGCCACACCTTCCGCATCAAGGACCGGCTTGTCGTCGTCATTGGTGCCGGCAGGACGGGTGAAGGCCGATTCGTTCATCTGGATCTTCAGCAGCGTCGTGGCCTTGTAGTGCGGCGTGGCGAGCCAGGCAAAGGCGAACGCCAGCCCTGTCACCACCAGCGTGACCACAAGAATACGCAGCCAGTTCCTCGCAAGACTTGCGAAGAGCTGCCTGAGATCGACATCGACATCTGCGGCCGCGGACTGAACGGACATGCATTCCTGCTCCGGTACTGAGTCTAGATTGCACGGTAAACAACTATGGTAACTCAGCCGTTAAGAACGCAGTAAGCAGCCGTCAGAGTTTGGCGCGCAGGCGGCAAACAACGACCGGAAAACAAGCCGGTTTCTATCGATTGCCGCCACATCGGCCGCGCCCCTTTACCGGCCATTAACCCTAACGGGATGATAACGAACCCGGATCCCTTAAGGTTTGCCGCGATGTCCTGGCGGCCAGAGTGATGAAGGTTCGTGTCCGCTCATGAAAAGCACTGCTTCCCTCTTTCGCGCTCTGCTTGCCGTGTCGATGCTTGCCGGCTGCTCCAGCTACAGGCCGACGCCAGCGGCGTTCCACGAAGTGCTCGATCAGCCCTACCGCCTTGGCGCCGGCGACCGTGTCCGCGTCACCGTGTTCGAGCAGGAGGGATTGACCAACACCTATAGCGTCGACCAGTCCGGCTACCTCTCCTTCCCGCTGGTCGGCGCCGTGCCGGCACGTGGCCACACGGCCGTACAGCTGGAGAAAGAGATCGCCGACAAATTGCGCCAGGGCTATCTGCGCGACCCCGATGTGTCGGTCGAGATCGACCGCTACCGGCCGATCTTCGTCATGGGCGAAGTCGGTGCCGCCGGCCAGTATTCCTACGTGCCGGGCCTGACCGTGCAGAAGGCGATCGCGATTGCCAGCGGCTTCTCGCCGCGCGCCAATCAGGAGAGCGTCGACATCACCCGCGACATCAACGGCAAGGTGATGACCGGGCGCGTGGTCACCTCCGACCCGCTGCTGCCCGGTGACACCGTCTACGTCCGCGAACGCCTGTTCTAGACCACGTGGCGGACACGCTCAGGATCGTCCACTGTTTTCGCTCACCCGTCGGAGGGATTTTTCGGCATGTGCGCGACCTGACCGAGGCGCAGGTCGCCGCCGGTCATTCCGTCGGCATCGTCTGCGATTCGACGACGGGTGGCGATTTCGAGGAACACCTGTTCGAACAGATGAAAGGCAGCCTGGCGCTCGGCATCCATCGCACGCCGATGCAGCGTCATGTCGGGCCGGGCGACCTCGCCTCGGCCTGGCGCACCTACAAGATTATCAAGGAATTGCGGCCGGACGTGCTTCACGGGCACGGCGCCAAGGGTGGCGCCTATGCCCGTTTGTTCGGCTCATTGTTGCGGGTATCAAGGTCTCGCGTAGCCCGCCTTTATTCGCCGCATGGCGGCTCTCTCCACTATGACGAAACCACGGCCACGGGAAAACTGTTCTTCGCGCTCGAACGCTTCATGGGCCGCTTCACCGACTGCCTGCTGTTTGTCTCCGATTATGAGAGGCGAACCTATCGCCGGAAAGTCGGCGAGCCGCCGATCCCCAACAGGCTGGTCTATAACGGCCTGCGCGCCGCCGAATTCGAACCGGTCGGCACAGTGCCGGATGCTGCCGACCTGCTCTACATCGGCATGATGCGCGACCTCAAAGGGCCAGACATTTTCATCGATGCGCTGGTGCTGGCCGCAACCCGGCTTGGCCGTCGCTTGAGCGCCGTGATGGTCGGCGATGGCGACGACCTGCCGCGCTATCACGCACAAGTGAAGCGGCTCGGGCTCGACGGCCAAGTCCGCTTCCTGCCGCCGATGCCGGCAAGGGATGCCTTTGCGCTGGCCGATTTGGTCGTCGTTCCGTCCCGCGCGGAAGCCATGCCCTATATCGTGCTAGAGACGCTGGCGGCAGGCATGCCGATGATCGCCACAGCCGTTGGCGGCATACCGGAGATTTTCGGCGAGACCTCCCCTGCCCTGATCCGCCCCGACCCTAAGCAGCTCGGCGACAAGGTCAGCGAAGCGCTGGCCGACCTCGGCGCCTACATCAGCCTGATGCCCGGCACCGCCGACCTCAAGGCGCGCTTCGGCGCCGACGTCATGGCGGCCGAGATCGAGAAAGCCTACTTCGCCGCCCTCGGGCGCTGAACCCTTTCCAAAGCCACCTGTTGCTTCAAGGCTTTCTTAGCTCTCTTTTGCTAATCCAGTTGGGCGAAGCCCGCGGGAAAGTTCCATGAACGAAATCGACCCCACGCGCCGTTTTTCTGCCGACGCGGTGCGCAAACTCGAGAGTCCTGCTGAAGGCGATGCGCCCGGCAGCCTGAACATTGTCGCCCGTCAGGTCGCTTCACAGTACCGGCGCGATACGATGTCGCCGATCATGGTCAGCGGCGTGTTGCGCCTGGTCGAATTCGGGCTGCTGTTCGCGTCCGGACTCCTGCTCTATTTCCACTATGTCGGCTTCTTCAACTATCTCGCCTGGCAGTATCCGCTGACCATCGCCGCCGCCTCGTTCGTCGCCGTGGTGCTGCTCGACGTCAGCGACTGCTACCAGATCGTCGCCTTGATGCGGCCGATCGCCAATTTCGGCCGCATGCTGCTGGTGTGGGCCGGCACCTATGCGCTGATGGCGCTGACGGCGTTCACCTTCAAGATATCCGAGGACTATTCGCGCCTGCTTTTCGGCGCCTGGTTCGTCGTCGGTTTCGTGCTGATCTTCTGCCTCAGGCTGGTGATGTCGAAGCTGATCCGCAGTTGGGCGCGCAACGGGCGCATGGAGCGCCGCGCCGTCATCGTCGGCGGCGGCAAGGCAGCGGAGCAGCTGATCCGTTCGGTCGAAAAGCAGCCTTACAACGACATCCGCATCTGCGGCATCTTCGACGACCGCGACGACAAACGCTCACCGCCCATCGTTGCCGGCTATCCCAAGCTCGGCAATATTTCCGAGCTGATCGAGTTTGCCCGCATCGCGCGCATCGACATGCTGATCGTGTCGCTGCCGCTGACCGCCGAATCGCGCGTGTTGCAGCTGCTGAAGAAGCTGTGGGTGCTGCCGGTCGACATCCGGCTGTCGGCGCATTCGAACGCGCTGCAGTTCCGCCCGCGCGCCTACTCCTATATCGGCTCGGTGCCGATGCTCGACATCTTCGACCGGCCGATCAACGACTGGGATTCGGTTGCCAAGCGCGCCTTCGACATCATCTTCTCGATCATCGGCATCATCCTGTTCTCGCCGGTCATGCTGGCCACGGCCATCGCCATCAAGCTCGACAGCAAGGGACCGGTGCTGTTTAGGCAGAAGCGGCACGGCTTCAACAACGAGATCATCGAGGTCTACAAATTCCGCTCGATGTATACCGACCGCTCGGACCCGACCGCCAAGCAGACGGTGACCAAGAACGATCCGCGCGTCACCCGCGTCGGCCGCTTCATCCGCAAGAGCTCGATCGACGAGCTGCCGCAGTTCTTCAACTCGCTGCTCGGCTCGCTGTCGCTGGTCGGTCCGCGCCCGCACGCCATTGCCGCCCAGTCGCACAACCTCCTTTATAACGAGGTGGTCGACGGCTATTTCGCCCGCCACAAGGTCAAGCCCGGCGTCACCGGCTGGGCGCAGATCAATGGCTGGCGCGGCGAGATGGACACCAACGAAAAGATCCGCATGCGCACGGAGTACGACCTCTACTACATCGAGAACTGGTCGCTGCTGTTCGATCTGCGCATCCTGCTGTTGACGCCGGTGCGGCTGCTCAACACGGAAAACGCGTATTGAACGCCTTCACGCATGCGCCGGCCGCGGTCAACACGTTGCCGCCTTCGGCGGTCAACGCCAAGCTGATCGCGCTGATTGCGTCGGGCGCGGTGTTCCTCGGCGTGTTTCTCTCCGGTTTCGTCATCGACGAGCCGGCACCCTATGATCTCTACATGGTCGGGCTGATCGGCGTGTGGGCGCTGTTTGGCCTGCGCATCTCGCGCGCGGCGGTGCCGCTGCTGGTGCTGTTGCTGACGATGAACATCGGCGGCATGATCGCGATGACGCAGATGTCGGACCTCGCCAACACGCCGCTCTATCTCGCCGTGTCGCTGTTCCTCGCCTTCACCGCGGTGTTCTTCGCCTCGGTGACAGCGGTGCAGCCCAACCTCTACCGGCTGATCTTCATCGCCTATGTCTTCTCCGCGGTAGCGACTTCGCTGCTCGGCATTGCCGGCTATTTCCACGCTTTCCCCGGCGCCGATATCTTCACCAGATACGACCGCGCCCAGGGCGCTTTTCAGGATCCGAATGTGTTCGGGCCGTTCCTGGTGCTGCCCGGCATCTATCTGCTCTATCTCCTGCTGACCGGGTCGATCGCGCGCATGCCGCTGTTGGCGGTGCCGCTGCTGATCATCACCGCCGGCATCTTCTTCTCGTTCTCGCGCGGCGCCTGGGGCATGTTCGCCGTCTCGGCAATCCTGCTCACCGGCTGCCTGTTCCTGCAAAGCAACAGCGGCAGGTTCCGGCTGCGTGTCGTCGTCATGACCATCGCGGCACTTGCGCTGCTGGTGATCGCGATGATCGTCATTCTGCAGCTTCCCGGCGTTTCCGAGATGTTTTCCAGCCGCGCCCAGCTCGAACAAAGCTATGACACCGCTCGCCTTGGCCGCTTCGCCCGCTACACGATCGGCTTCCAGATGGCGCTGGAACATCCGCTCGGCATCGGCCCGCTGGTCTTCGGCACGATCTTTGGCGAAGACACGCACGACATCTGGCTGAAGACGCTGATGGACTATGGCTGGCTCGGCTTCGTCTCTTTCCTGTCGCTGACCTTGTGGACGATCGCTGCCGGCTTCCGCATCCTTTTGCGCGACCGGCCATGGCAGCCCTATCTCTTGTGCGCCTATGTCGCCTTCATCGGCAATATCGGGCTCGGCACCTTCATCGACATCGACCACTGGCGCCACGTCTATCTGCTGCTCGGCCTGATCTGGGGCGCCATCGCGCTCGAATACCGCCACCAGCGGCTGTTGCGGCCGGCGCTGCAGCCCGTGCCGAAGGCGCCAAATCCATCCAGCAGAAAAGCCGCCGAATTCGGTTGACCCGAACCGGCTTATCACGATACATCGCGACCGGTCCGGAGTGTAGCGCAGCCCGGTAGCGCACTTGACTGGGGGTCAAGGGGTCGTCGGTTCGAATCCGGCCACTCCGACCATTAGTTCCTTGAAATCCCTAGTTTTTATTGAAGGCGCCCTCCGGCGCCTTTTCTCGTTTTCGGAACGAAAGGCGCCCATATCGCCCGTTTCGGAACCCGGAGTCCCGAAAAAGTCCCGAACTAACCGCGCGAATGTTCTGCATCCGTGCACGTTGCGATTCCGGAATTCGCCTACCAATCGCTCCCAAGGAACCCGAAATGCTAAGTCCGTCAATGGTTGATAATGCAACGGCCTGGCTGGCCTTCGCAGGCGTCGTTCTGTCGCTTGCGTGGTGGTGCTGAAATTGCTTACTCCGCCGCCCCCTTGGCAAAAGGTGACGCGCTCGGCACGCACAGCAGCGACCAACCGGCAGGCGCCGGCTGTTTTTGATATTCGGTGATAGCAGCAGCGCATTGTTCATGTGTGTCGAAAGAGCCGGGCAGAATGGCCATTCCCCCTTGCGGACCGGCGACTACCAAATACCAGATCAACGCTGCGGTCGAAGCCATGGCCTTCCTCGTCAGGGGGTTTGGAGCAGCAAACTAGTCGCCTAGAGGATGCTAGATATGCAGGACTGACCAGTGATAACACCCGCACTCCCGTCGCCCCAATGGGCGACGGGCTGCAGCCGTCTGCTGTGTTCAGTCGTAGACTTTGATGATCTTGTGCGTGCCCGGATCGACCACCACCGTCCGATTGTCGATCACGGTGTAGCGGTACTTCACATTCGGAACTTCATGAAGCTCCACCGTATCGGGGAGAGCCGTGCCGATATTGAGTTCCACACCGGGCAGCTTCAACGAAGCCAGGGGCTGCTTCTTCACGTATTCCCGGATGACCGTTTCCTGTTCCGGCTGAATGATGATGTCCTCGGCCGCGGCTGCGCCGAGACCGGCAAGCAACAAAACCGCCGCAGCGGTGCTGGTAAGATGGGTTCTCATAATCTGCTCCTTTCTGGGCTCGGCAGAGCGATATTGGCTCCGCGCAAAACCAACCGGACCTGCGAAAAAATGTTCCCCGGGCTGGACTTCGGTCGGAAGTGAGTCAGACCTAGGTCTGATGATGACAAGCAATGGTCTTACCAAGCGCGCTGGCCGGAACGAGGCCCCATCTGCAGCCGTTGTTTCACGTCTTCAACGGGAGGAATTCATGGATAGGAGTGTTGGCCAAGCGCGCTGGTTGCTCGCACCAATCTTCGGTGTGGCCATCACCGTCATGGTGATTGGATTGGCCCTTGGCTGACAGTTTGCACATTGGCGCAGCTGTGTACCATTCCTGCGCCAATAGGGGTTCGCCCGCTACGGCGGGATGGCGAGCGAACCCGCATTTTGGTGAGGGAGAGGCGGACCTAATGTTCAACGATAAGGAAACCCGATTTTGGGAAACTGGGCTGGTCCTGGCGGTGCCGCTCACCGTGTTGATCGCAAGCCTCCTTGGCCTATTGTGCATGCCTGGACTGATATGAACGCGGTCGTCGCTTTTGCGTGAAGAAGCCTCGTCTAGACCCGCGCGAAGTCGGCAAGCCCTAGACGTCGCCGCTGGCCTTCCGCGAACACGAGCGCGAATGCCTCCAATTCGAATGAGCGGGTAAGTTCCTGGTCTTCCTCGACCACGCGGACGAACCATTCGCCGCAGGCCTCAACCACTTCAACACAAGCACGGACCTTGTCTCTGCCTGTCACGTTGTCCACCGCAACCTCCTTAGAAAGCAATGGGGAACGCCGTTTTTTATGTCCGTCAAAACGGGTCTTTCAATTAAAAAAGACATACGCTTGCATTTTTCGAGCGGCCTTCAATAGGAACCATCGCCGCCGGGTTTCGTTTTCGTCCCGCGGATGGCTCCGTGACTGCCGGGCCTTCCACTGTTTGTTGGGAGCGACAAATGATCAGAAAGCTCAAATCCGGGAAATACCGTCTCTATTCGCGCAAGAAGGATGAAAAGACCGGCCGCCGACGCAATCTCGGTACTTTTGATAACCGCGAGGCCGCCGAAAAACATGAACGCGAAGTCCAGTATTTCAAGCGTCATTGAGGCGGATCCCGCCAATCACGAACTAGCGACCTGTTTCGTGATTGTCGTCGGTTCGACCCTAGTTGTTATCGAAGGGTGCCCGCAGGCGCCTTGTTGTTCCCCGAACGAAAGCCGCTCGAACCGCCTGACGGCGGCCGGTGGAACAAGTGCGGCGATGCCGACACGCTGTTGATTTGCCAGATCGGCAAGAGGTGCCAGTGACTCCTGGCCAGGCTCGAAAAGAGATCCCGTTGGTTTCCTCTCCGATCGAAATGCACCGCGAGGCCCTGGTCCGCTGCGAACAGGACCACGTAGCGCTCGATCTGATCGTCCGATAGCTCGCAATCGCAGACTGTATCCCGCACCAACTGAACTGCCGAAAACGTTGAGATGATGCGTCCGGGAGCACAGCAGTCGATATATCGCGCGACAGCGTCGATGACGTCGTCAGGAACGAGAAAGTTGAATTGGCGCGAACTGGTTTTGGTCGGCGCTACGATCCGCTTTAGCATTTCGCCTTCTGAAAGCCCCGCGCGATGCTAGTCTGGGGCAGATACATCAGCAAGGACTAATGGACAGCAGGTGGATGTTATGCACCGGATTCTAACATGCCCAGGAAACACCCGTCCCGCGCATCACCCTACTGGCAGACATCGACCCACTCGGCGTCGACGATTTGCGCCATAAGCTGCGGGTTGAGCCGCACGGCTGCGTTGGTTGCGCCTGCCGCGGGCACAACCTCGTCAAAGCCGCGCAGCGACACGTCGCAATAGACCGGGAGCGGCGCCGGCAGACCAAACGGGCAGACCCCGCCGACAGGATGGCTTGTCGCAGCGAAGACCTGCTCGGCGTCCAGCATGCGCGCCTTGCCGCCGAAGCGGTCCTTGAATTTGCGGTTGTCCAGCCGGGAAATCCCGCTGGCGACGACGAGCATCGTTTGATCGCCAACGCGCAGGCAGATCGTCTTGGCGATCTGCGCCGGCGTCACGCCATGCGCCTCTGCCGCCAGAGCCACCGTCGCCGAGCTGGCCTCCGTCACGAGGACCTCGACGTCGGGGGCACGGGCAGCGAGAAAGGCACGGACCGATTCAAGACTCATTTCGCCGTTGTTTCCTTCGAAATGGGGGCTGGAGCTTACTGGATAGCTTCCCCATCAACCGGCGGCAACCTTGCCGCCTTTCGACGCCCGCGGCGAGAACAAGCCGCTCGAATACAAAAAGCCCGCCAGGGCAAACCGTGGCGGGCGTGTTGAGAAGACGCTTGCCGTCGCTGCTATCAGACGGCTCGCCTTTCCGCGGGTTGCGCCAGCACTGCCGGATCGATCAGCGCACTTTCCGGAAGTCGAAGTGCCGCGGCGATGCGTCGAAGCCTCGACGGATCATGATCCTTGCCGTTCTCGATGTTGGCAATCTCATCGGTCGACAGGCCGCATGTCAGGGACAGCTCTTCCAAACTGTATCCCCGGCTTTCCCGTATGGCGCGCAGCGCGCTGTGGTCGGGCGCAATGTCAGTCGCCGCCAGTTCGGAGAGGGCTTCGCGTTTTGCATTTTGGGGCATTGGCAACTCCGTGGGCTGAAAGGGTTTGGATCAAATCATGGGTGTTGCCTGAGACGCGGGAGAATGCCTGCTCACTAACTATTTGCCAAGTGGCAATGGAAGCGTCACGGCATCGTGAACCAACGCTGGAACGGCCGTCTTGCCGACGAAGCCGGCGCTCCTCAAAGACTGTCCCATCAAATTCTTTTGAAGGACTGCGGATCGAATTGTTCGACGGTTTCAGGCCGCCCGTTCGTTGAACTGCTGTGGCTGGCAAACCAACCATCCTGGCCAACCACCCTGGCCAGCTTTTCGCAGAAGGACAAAACCCATGAATTTGAAGACATTCGCGATCGTGCTCGGCACGATTTCAAGCCTCGCCGGCACCAGCCTCGTCGCGGCTCAGGCAGCGGACACCACGCGCGTGCGCGGCACGGCGGTCGGTTTTGCCGGATCGACGCTGACGGTGAAGACCCGCGAGGGCAACACGGATGCGATCACGCTGGCACAGGGGTGGAAAATCTCCGGCGTCGCCAAGGCATCCGCCCAGAACATCAAGCAAGGCGACTTCCTCGGCATCGCGTCGGTCTCGAAAACCGACGGCGGCAGCGGCGCGCTGGAAGTCGTGGTCTTTCCGGCTGCTCTGAAGGGTGCCGGCGAAGGCGACCGCCCGTGGGATCTGCAGCCCAACAGTCGCATGACCAACGGCACTGTCGCCGATGTCACCAACATCGATGGCCGGACGGTGACGCTTACCTATGACAATGGCCAGAAGAAGCAGATCGCCATTCCGCAAACGACGCCGATCGTCACCTTCGCCCCGGCCGTCCCTGGCGACCTCAAGCCCGGCGCGACAGTGTTTCTCACCGCCGAGCGGGGCAGCGGTGGCGCACTCACCTCCGCCAGGGTCGTCGTCGGAAACAACGGCATCGTGCCGCCGATGTGAGGTGTCGAGCCCGTGAACCCCTCGGACACAATCCGGAAACAAAATTCTACAGTCGGGAAAACCTGTCGAAAAAATCCAGGAGGATAGTTCCAATCGCGGCGCTCATATCACCGGCATGATCCGGTGCCCCTCAAAGGCGGTCCGCGCAGAAAAGGAACCGAAGTCATGAAGAAGTCTCTCCTGTCGGCCCTCGGCCTGGCTTTTGCCCTGGCCGTCTCGCTGCCGGTCATCGGCGCCAGCAGCGCCGATGCAGCGCCGCTGCACAAGAAGCATCACCACCATCATCGTCATCACCACAAGCATCACTGGCATCACTACCACCACCACCACCATCATCATCACAAGAAGGTGGTTGCGAAGAAGATTTAGTATCCGTCTTGTCCAGTGGGAAGGCTGGCTTTGGACCTCTAACCAGGCTGCCTTTCTGCTGGTTTTTCATGCGCCGTGCTCGCCTCGCCAAATGAGGGCTTGATGCGGCCAGGGTGATGTATGCTAGGGGGATGACTTCGGGTCGATCGGCCCGCTTGCCGGCCTGACAGGGACTTTCCCGAGAGGTATCCCTAGTGAAGGCCAACATCCCGGTCAGACACCGTCTCGTTCTGGTTGTTGCGCGCCTGCTGCTGACGCTTCGCCACCCGGCCCTGGTCGTTCGGTTCGTCATGAAGCTGGGCTATTTGCCCAATCCGGCCGCCCCTGAGAGCTATCACGAGCGATTGCTCTGGCGAAAAATCTTCGACCGCAATCCACTGTTCGTGACGCTGACCGACAAGCTCGCGGCCAAGGCCCATATCCGCGACGCCTGCCCGGAACTGGCCTTGCCGCGGACGCTCTGGTCCGGACGCGACGCCATAGACATTCCTCGCGACCTGCTGGCCGGCGATGTCGTCGTTAAGACAAACCACGGCTGCGCGATGAACATATTCGTTGCCAGTGGCGACCCCAATCCCGGCTTCATCGTCGCCAAGGCGAAGCACTGGCTGAGAAAACGCTATGGCCGCCGCGATGGCGAATGGGCCTATTGGCCGATCGTTCGCACCGTGTTCGTGGAAGAGCGGCTGGCGCTCTCCGGCGCAAGGATCGCAACCGATATCAAGGTGCATGTCTGCGGCGGCGTGGTAACGCATGCCTGGGTCGAAGATAAGGCTGCGGAGCGTTCGCTGCTCTTGGATCGAGACGCCAATCCATTGCCCGGGCGCGATCCGGACTATCCCCGCGAGGATCAGGCGGTGCCCGTCAATGCGCGACTTCTCAGCTATGTCCGCCAGGCGGTGTCGATCGCCCCTGCCATCGCCGGCGACCTCGACTACCTCCGCATCGACTTCCTGGTCACCGATCATCGTCTCTATGCCGGCGAGATCGTCGTCTATCCCGGCGCCGGCTATGGCACCACCACCAATCCGGCGTTCGCCGGCGAAATCGAGCGGCTCTGGCGGCTCGATCGGTCGCATTTCATGGGGCGGCGGCACAGCGGTCTGGCGCGCTTCTATGCTGGCGCGCTGCACGCCAAATGCATGATCGATGCCGGCCATTCCCGACAGATACCGGCAGATTGCGAAGCCTGAAATTGACGCCGAGAATGACGCTTTGATGCCTGCGGCGCTCAAAAAAGTTTGAACCGCCGCGTGAACCTTTCCCCTCTGGGCCGCACCAAGTCGGCATGGACGCCAAGAAGGCGATCCCAATCCAGAAGGACGCCACAACGGCGATCCACGATCCAGAGAAGGAAATGCTCAAATGACCAACTATTCGAACTTCAAGCGCCTGTCCCTTGCCGCTGCTGTCGCCATTTCGGCGCTCGGCTCGATCTCGGTGCCGGGCTCGGCTTTCGCCAATGGCACGCATCCCACCGGCGACGGCGGCGCGGTTTGCAAGGGCGCAGGCCACTGTCTGGTGCTCGAGATCGAGTGCAAGGGCACCTACACGGACGCCACCGACAAGAACGGCACCGTCTATGGCAAGTGCAGCCAGACCGCGCAGGTTTCGCCGCAGGGCAAGATCAAGCTCGCGAAGTAATCGACTGCCGATCAAGGAAATGGCGGTCGTCCGCGGGACGGCCGCCATTTTCTTGTGTCCGGTACAGAGCGCCGCTACCTGCGGCTGAAGAGCAGGCTGGCGACCAGCCCGACCACCACTAGGCCCACGGCAGCGGCAGTCGCGGGATGATCGCGCGCCGTCCTTTCGATCGCCCTGCCCTGCTTCCTGATCGCGGGCAAGGCGTCACTGATGCGGTCGGCAAGCTGCGCATAATAGTCCGACGCGGCATCACGCCCGTCTTCGTAATAGGCGCCGCCCCGCTTGGCCACGACCTTGCGCAGTGCAGCCAACTCCTTGGAAAGGACAGCGACCTGCTTGTCCAGGTCGATATCGGTGATGGTCGAAAGCGATGCCATGATGTGTTTCCTTCATTGCAGAAGGAGAGGTAACGCATGGCTGCAAAGCCGGTTCCGGCTTTTGGAGGAACAAGGCGCTGACGCAGCGATCGGCCTGCGGTCAGCGCACCTGATCCAGCAGGCGCTTGCACTCGAGAAGGTCGAACAGCGCCTCCTGCAGCAAAGCGCGGTTGTCGCGCGACAGTTTCGACGCGCCCGGCTGGACAGGACCTTCGTCGTCGGTCTTGCCGAGGCCGAAGAAGCGGCGGCTGGGTTTCACCTTGGGTTGGCCGACCAGCATCTCGTCGTCCATGCCGCGCGGCTGGGCCGCAGGCGTCAGCGGCACGGCGTCGGCCTGCCGGCGCTGCGAGATCGCCTCGACCGCCGCCATGTCGCCATTGCCGATGGCGACCAGGAAATGGTTGCCGTTCTCGCGCAGCAGTTTTTGCACGCCCTTGATCGTATAGCCCTGGTCGTAGAGCATATGACGGATGCCCTTGATCAGTTCGACATCCTGCGGCCGGTAGTAGCGGCGGCCGCCGCCGCGCTTCATCGGCTTGATCTGGTTGAAACGCGTTTCCCAGAAGCGCAGCACATGCTGCGGCAGGTCGAGATCCTCGGCGACCTCGCTGATGGTGCGGAAAGCATCGGGGCTCTTGTCCATGGGCGAATCCTCTCGCTGGACGGCGATCCGGCTCATTTTGCCGAATCGAGCTTTATTTCAGCGGTTTATGAAACAACATTCAAGCCCGGCGTCAAAGAGGACCACCGTTTTCAACCACAGCTTTGAGGCGGTGCCTATTTGCTGCCCTTGGCCTTGCTGTTCTGGTGAGAGCGCAAGATGCGGCTCTTCAGCACGTTCGACGACTTGAAGGTCATCACCCGGCGCGGCAGGATCGGCACTTCCTCGCCGGTCTTCGGGTTGCGGCCGATGCGCTCATTCTTGGAGCGGACGTGGAACGTCGCAAAGGACGACAGCTTCACCGTCTCGCCGCGAACGATCGCTTCGCAAATCTCGTCCAGAACCGCTTCGACAAGCTCAGCCGATTCCGTGCGCGACAAACCGACCTTGCGGTAAACAGCTTCGGCAAGGTCGGCGCGCGTAAGTGTCTTTCCCCCCATGCGACCGTCCCATCAGCTCAAAAACATAAATCGATACAAGCAAAGGCAGAGCCTAAGTAATTGATCCGGCAAGGTCAAGGACCGAACCCGTCCGTTCGGCACTTACCAGCGGACCAGCACCGCGCCCCAGGTGAAGCCCCCGCCCATCGCCTCGAGCAGCACCAGATCACCCTTCTTGATGCGGCCGTCGGCGACCGCCACTGAGAGAGCCAGCGGCACAGAAGCAGCCGAGGTGTTACCGTGCAAATCGACGGTGACCACCACCTTTCGCTCTTCTATCCCGAGCTTTTTGGCCGAAGCGTCAATAATCCGTTTATTGGCCTGATGCGGCACGAACCAGTCGAGGTCGGCGGCGGTGATACCGGCCTGAGAGAACGTCGCCTCGATGACGTCGGTGATCATGCCGACGGCGTGCTTGAAGACTTCGCGACCTTCCATCCTGAGATGGCCGACCGTCCCGGTGGTCGATGGTCCGCCGTCGACAAAGAGCTTCTCCTTGTGGACGCCGTCGGAACGCAGGCTCATCGCCAGCACGCCATGGTCGGCAATGCTGCCTTCCCCCTCGCCGGCTTCCAGGACGATCGCGCCGGCGCCGTCGCCGAACAGCACGCAGGTCGAGCGGTCGCTCCAGTCGAGGATGCGCGAGAAGGTTTCCGCGCCGATCACCAGAACCCGCTTGGCCTGGCCGCCGCGGATATAGAGGTCGGCGGTGGTCACCGCGTAGACGAAGCCCGAGCACACCGCCTGCATGTCGAAGGCGAAGCCATGATGCATGCCGAGCCGGTTCTGGATCTCGACGGCGGTCGCCGGAAAGGTGTTGTTGGGCGTCGATGTCGCCAGCACGATCAGGTCGATATCGGCTGGCGTCAGGCCGGCGCTGTCGAGGGCGGCACGCGCCGCAGCCTCGCCCAGCGAAGCCGTCGTCTCGTCATCGGCCGCGATATGGCGCTGGCGGATGCCGGTGCGCTGGGCAATCCACTCGTCGGAGGTCTCGACCATGCCTTCGAAGTCGGCATTCTTCATGATGCGGCGGGGCAGCGCGGCACCGGTGCCGCGCACGACTGATCTGATCAAAGCTCTGTCCTATTCCTTCGCGTCGACAACGACGTCGGATTTCCTGTTTGCCTGGGCATGCGGATTGCGCGCATGGAACAGATCGAGGTCGGCCTCGATGCGGTCAAGCAAATTGTTGCGCACCATGTCGTAGCCAAGCTCGATCGCCGCCGCAAAACCATTCGAATCGGCGCCGCCATGGCTTTTCACCACGATGCCGTTCAGCCCGAGGAAGACGCCGCCATTGGAGCGGCCGGGATCCATCTTTTCGCGCAAGCGGTCAAAGGCGCCCTTGGCGAAGACGTAGCCGATCCTCGCCATCAGCGTCCTACTCATCGCCGCGCGCAAATAGCCGGCGATCTGCCTCACCGTGCCTTCCGCCGTCTTCAGCGCGATGTTGCCGGCAAAGCCTTCGGTGACGACCACGTCGACCGTGCCCTTGCCGATGTCGTCGCCCTCGACGAAACCGTGATAGTTCATCGAGGCCAGATTGGCCTCGCGCAGCATGCGCCCGGCTTCCTTGACCTCTTCCTGGCCCTTGATCTCCTCGACGCCGACATTGAGCAGGCCGACCTTCGGCCGGTCGATGCCGAAAACCGAACGCGCCATGCCGGTGCCGAGAATGGCAAAATCGATGAGCTGGTGCGCATCGGCGCCGATTGTGGCGCCGACGTCCAGCACCACGCTTTCGCCACGCATTGTCGGCCAGATCGCCGCGATCGCCGGACGGTCGATGGTCGCCATGGTGCGCAGGCAGAATTTCGACATCGCCATCAGCGCGCCGGTGTTGCCGGCCGAGATACAGGCTTGCGCCGTGCCGGATTTGACCGCCTCGACGGCTTTCCACATCGACGACTTCCAGCGGCCGTGGCGCAGTGCCTGGCTCGGCTTGTCGTCCATCCTGACGGCGATCTCGCAATGGACGAACTCGCTGACATCGGCCAGCTTGGGAAATTTGGCGAGCTCCGGGCGCACCACGTCCTCGCGCCCGTAGATGATGAAGCGGATATCAGGACGCCTTGTAGCGACCGTCATGAGCGCCGGGATGACCACGCCTGGTCCGTGATCGCCGCCCATGGCATCGATGGAAATCCTGATCACGCGGTGTTCATCTCACTTGCTTGGGGCCAGCGGCCTCGCGAAATACGGGGCTCGCGAAGGTTCGGCGAAAATAGCGGTTTTGGGCTGCCGCACAACCGACTTTTCTAATATTGGATCGGCTTTTAGGATTTTCCCAACAAGGATCGCAGCTTTTTCTGGAAATCGCTCTCCGCGGGCTCCGAATCGCCAACGGCGTCCAGGGATACACCTTGCTTGCGCGGATAAGGGTCGATGGCCAGTCCGAAGAACTGTTCGGCGAGCGCCCCGACATCGATCGTGTCGCCGGAAAATGTCTCCGGGCTGTCCGGCCCTTCGGCATCCAGCAGGATTTCGCC
This sequence comes from Mesorhizobium sp. P2_E10, assembly GCF_056404235.1. Taxonomy (NCBI): domain Bacteria; kingdom Pseudomonadati; phylum Pseudomonadota; class Alphaproteobacteria; order Hyphomicrobiales; family Phyllobacteriaceae; genus Mesorhizobium; species Mesorhizobium sp. P2_E10. The sequence goes on along the minus strand of NZ_JBFUEK010000002.1, from coordinate 628,284 downwards.
GCCGCCGTCAAAGCCCTGCCGCCCAAGCTTGGACTGCTCCGGCAGCAACAGTGCATCGACCGGCTCTTCGATGTGCGCCGCGACCGGTTCGAGGGTGACGATGCAGGCCTGCGTGATGTCGGCCACCACATGGCCGCTGACCTTGACCCCATTGCGCTTCCACGGCGCCACCAGCAGTTCGGCTCGGTAGCTTTCGACCGAAAGCAGATCGTGCTCTTCGGCCAGAGCGATGCGCTGCGCGGCATCGGCGTCGACCACCACCATCAGGCCCTTGTGCGGCAGGCGGGCGACATTTGCCTTGAAGGAGACGGGGCTTGGGAGATCCGCAGGGTTCATCGGATTCCTCCTTCAGCCTGGCCTGGGACAGGAAACACCAGCGTGCCGGAAACGATCGATTCGGTCGGCTGTGCCGCCAGGCGCTGGTCGACATTGACGACATAGGACGCCAGCAGCGCTGCTTGCGGCCAGGCGCCGGCGTCGGGCCTGATATTGCGGGCAAGGGCTACAGCAAGCGCTTCGCGGTCGTCGCGCTCCAGCGCGTCGTCATAGGCGGCAGTGCGGCCATAGAACATTTTCGCCAGTTTCTTCATGCGCTTCGGCACGCCGACGTCGCCAATGCCGAGTTCGCGCAGCGAATGCTCGACATCCAGGAAAAACTCGTCGATCAGCACCTGCGCCACCTCCGCGGCAACGCCGCTCTCGCCGCGCAGCCGGTGCTGAAACAGGAACATGTGCAGCGACAGCATCTCGAAACGGCCGAGCGGCGTGTCCGGCACATTCCATTCGGAATAAAACAAAGTCTGCCGCGCCGCTGCCACGATTTGTGCGTAAAGCGCCTCGGTGATAGCGCGGTTGGCGTGACGTTCGCGGCCAAAAAGGCGCTGGAACATTGAGGGTGGTCTCCTGGGGACCGTATGTTGAATGGGCCTTGTTGCATCGGCAAGCAAGCTGGTTTACCGGTTTTGCGGCCCAGCGCAAGTTGCGGCCAGCTTATGGAGTTGTAGTTGCGCGCGCTGAAATTCAAGTCGACTTTTTTACCCATGCCTGCCGGCGCGATTTCGCTGCTGGTGATCGCTTCGGCGCTCTCCGCCTGCAACTCGTCCAAGATGATCGGCGATCTCAATCCGAGTGAGACGCTGACTCAGGGTTATGTCATCGATCAGCAGGCGGTCGACTCGGTTCCGGTCGGTTCCAGCCGCGAACAGGTGCTCCTGGCGCTTGGCACGCCGTCGACGACGGCGACCTTCGACAACGAGGCGTTCTATTACATTTCGCAGACGCGCAAGCGCTACGTCGCCTTCGACAAGCCGAGGCTGGTCGATCAGAAAGTGCTGGCGGTCTATTTCGGCCCTGACAGCCGTGTCACCCAGATCGCCAATTACGGCCTGAAGGACGGCAAGATGTTCGATTTCATCTCGCGCACCACGCCGACCGGCGGCAAGGACCAGAACTTCCTCAGCCAGATCATCAACGGCGCCAGCAAGCTGGCGCCCGGCCTGCCCGGCGGCGGCGGCACGCCCTGATCACCAGATTCTGCGTTCCCTCCAGGGAAAGCAGCACCACCTCAGGCGACCAAAAACCCGTGGGAGCAATCCCACGGGTTTTTGTTTTGAGACGGCAAGCTATGGTCGCCAGACATCAATCTCCCAACACGCAAAGAAAAACCCGCGGGATTGCTCCCGCGGGTTTGTTTTCGAGCGTTGGGCGCTGATCAGCCGTGCGCGAGCACGGCCAGCAGCAGCAGCGCGACGATGTTGGTGATCTTGATCGCCGGGTTGACCGCCGGACCGGCCGTGTCCTTGTAGGGATCGCCGACCGTGTCGCCGGTCACCGAAGCCTTGTGCGCCTCGGAACCCTTCAAGTGCTTGACGCCGTCCTTGTCGACAAAGCCGTCCTCGAAGGACTTCTTGGCGTTGTCCCAGGCGCCGCCGCCCGAGGTCATCGAGATGGCGACGAACAGGCCGTTGACGATGACGCCGAGCAGCGAGGCGCCGAGGGCGGCAAAAGCAGACGCCTTCGAACCCGAGATCAGCAGCACGCCGAAATAGACGACCAGCGGTGCCAGCACCGGCAGCAGCGACGGGATGATCATTTCGCGGATCGCCGCCTTGGTCAGCAGGTCGACGGCGCGCGCATAGTTCGGCTTCGAGGTGCCGGCCATGATGCCCGGATCCTCGCGGAACTGCTTGCGCACCTCCTCGACGATGGCGCCCGCCGCGCGGCCGACGGCCGTCATGGCGATGCCGCCGAACAAATACGGGATCAGGCCGCCAAAGATCAGGCCGGCGACGACGTAAGGGTTGGAGAGGTCGAAGGAGACATCGCCCATGCCCTGGAAGTAGGGATATTTGTCGCCATTGGCGGCAAAGAACTTCAAATCGTTCGAATAGGCGGCGAACAGCACCAGCGCACCGAGGCCGGCCGAACCGATGGCGTAGCCCTTGGTCACCGCCTTGGTGGTGTTGCCGACCGCGTCGAGCGCGTCGGTGGATTGGCGCACTTCCTTGGGCAGGCCGGCCATTTCGGCAATGCCGCCAGCATTGTCGGTGACCGGGCCGAAGGCGTCGAGGGCTACGATCATGCCGGCAAGGCCGAGCATGGTGGTGACCGCGATCGCCGTGCCGAACAGGCCGGCGAGCTGGTAGGTCGAGATGATGCCGCCGACGATGACGATCGCCGGAAGCGCCGTCGATTCCAGCGACACCGCAAGGCCCTGGATGACGTTGGTGCCGTGACCGGTCACCGAGGCCTGGGCGATGGAGTTCACCGGACGCTTGCCGGTGCCGGTGTAGTATTCGGTGATCACCACGATGAGGCCGGTCACCACCAGGCCGATCAGGCCGCAGATGAACAGGTTCTTGCCGGTGATGACCATGCCGGCGACGGTGCCGACTTCGCCCCAGCCGAGGGTTGCCGAGGTGGCGACACCGAGGCCGACGATCGACAACAGGCCGGTGACGATCAGGCCCTTGTAGAGAGCGCCCATGATCGAGCCGTTGGAACCGAGCTTGACGAAGAAGGTGCCGACGATCGAAGTCAGGATGCAGGCGCCGCAGATGGCCAGCGGATAGAGCATCGCCGCACCCAGGGCGGCGGTGCCGCCGAAGAAGATGGCGGCCAGAACCATGGTGGCGACAACGGTCACCGCGTAGGTCTCGAACAGGTCCGCGGCCATGCCGGCGCAGTCGCCGACATTGTCACCGACATTGTCGGCGATGGTGGCCGGGTTGCGCGGATCGTCTTCCGGAATGCCGGCTTCAACCTTGCCCACGAGATCGCCGCCGACATCGGCGCCCTTGGTGAAGATGCCGCCGCCGAGACGGGCGAAGATCGAGATCAGCGAGGCGCCGAAGCCGAGCGAAACCAGCGCGTCGATGACGATGCGATCGTTGGGCTCGAGGCCCATGAAGTGGGTCAGGATGAGGTAGTAGATCGAAACGCCGAGCAGTGCGAGGCCGGCCACCAGCATGCCGGTGATGGCGCCCGACTTGAAGGCGATGTCGAGACCAGCGGCGAGGCTGTTGGAAGCCGCCTGCGCGGTGCGCACATTGGCGCGCACCGAGACGTGCATGCCGATGAAGCCGGCAGCGCCCGACAGCACGGCGCCGATCAGGAAGCCGATCGCAGCGGTGATCGAAAGCAGCCACCAGGCGAGCAGCAGCACGACCACGCCGACCATGGCGATGGTGGTGTACTGGCGCGCCAGATAGGCCTGCGCGCCCTCGCGGATGGCCGCGGAGATTTCCTGCATGCGTGCATTGCCCTGATCGGCCGCAAGGACCGAACGCGTCGCCCAGATGGCGTAAAGGATCGAAAGCAGGCCGCAGGCGATGACAGCGGAAATTATGGTCATTGCCGAATTTTCCTCGATTGGTGGCCCAAAAGAACCCCTCCCTGGGCCGTTGAGACGGAGAGCGGATGCCGCCAGGCGGAATCCGTCCCTTCGCAGCGGCTTATGCGAAACAGGGCTCGGAACGTCAAGATATTGTTCGGTTTTTGCCCGGCTTTCACCGAAAAGGCGTATGTGCCAGCGCGTCTGCGGGTGCCGTCGTCCTATTAGATCGATTGAAATTGGTTCTGGCGCCGTACGGAACTACTCTGCCTCGCGCCCCATCCGGCGCGCGGTGTAGCGCTCGATCGCCGACAACCCGTCATAGATCAGCACCGCAAGGGCGGCGACGATGAGGCCGCCCTGCAGGACGAAGGCAAGGTTGTTCGACAACAGCCCGGCGATGATCACCTCGCCCAGCGTCTTGGCGGCAACGGTCGAGCCGATGGTGGCAGTGGCCAGGCTGATCACCACCGACAGCCTTATGCCGCCCAAAATGATCGGCGCGCTGAGCGGCAGCTCGACCTTGACCAGCCTCTGCCAGCCGGTCATGCCGGCGCCGCGCGCCGCCTCCACCACATTGCCGGGCAATGCCGTAAGGCCGGTCAGCGCATTCTCGAAGATCGGTAGCAGGCCGTAGAGAAACAGAGCGATCAGCGTCGGTTTTTCGCCAAAGCCGACGGCCGGCACGGCCAGCGCCAGCACCGCGACCGGCGGAAAGGTCTGGCCGATATTGACCAGGCTGCGCGACAGCGGCAGGAACTCGACGCCGGCCGGACGGGTGACCAGGATGGCGAGCGCCACCGCAACGATGGTGGCGGCCACGGTGGCAATCAGCACGGTCCTCAGATGCAGCAGCGTCAGCGTCAGCAGGCTGCCCTGATTGTAGATCGCCGGCGCGTTGTTTTCGGTCAACGGCTTCAGCAGCGGCTCGAACCAGCCGGGATTGGTAACAAAGGCGACAAGCAGCACCACCAAAGCAAGCCTGAGCAGTGACGGCAGCCAGGCTTTCATGCCGGCCTCGCCGCGCGCTTGACAAGCCCGTCGATGGTGACGCGGCCGAGCGGCTTGCCGTCGGCGCCTTTGACCGGCAGCGCCGGACGGCCCGACCACAGAAGTTCCGCCAGCGCATCACGCTGGCTGGCATCGCCGGGAATGGCTTCGCCTTCGGCGGCGCCTTTTTCTACGGCGTCGCGCACGCGGCCGAGCGACAAAAGCCGGAACGGTCTTTCGCTGGCGCCGACCAGGGTTTCGACGAAGGCGCTGGCCGGCCGCGCCAGGATCTCTTCCGGCTTGGCATATTGCACCAGCTTGCCGGCATCCATGACGGCGATCTTGTCGCCCATGTGCACGGCTTCTTCCATGTCATGGGTGACGAGGATGATGGTGGTGCCGAAGCGTTCTTGGATCGCCAGCAGATCTTCCTGCGCCTTGGTGCGGATGATCGGGTCAAGCGCGCCGAACGGTTCGTCCATCAACAGCACGTTGGGTTCGGCGGCGAGTGCGCGGGCAACGCCGACGCGCTGCTGCTGGCCGCCTGACAGTTCGTGCGGATAACGCGGCCCGAAGGCATCGGGATCGAGCTGGTAGAGTGTCATCAACTCGTCGACGCGGGCCTTGATGCGGCCCGCATCCCAGCCGAGCAGCACCGGCACCGTGGCGATGTTCTGCGCCACCGTGCGGTGCGGAAACAGGCCGTGGCCCTGGATGGCATAGCCGATGCTGCGGCGCAGCTGGTAGCCGGGCAGCGAGCGGTTGTCGGCGCCGTCGAGCTTGATGACGCCCGCGGTCGGCTCGACCAGCCGGTTGATCATGCGCAGCAACGTCGTCTTGCCGGAGCCGGAGGTGCCGACGATGACGCAAACCGTCCGCGGTTCGATCACCATCGACACGTCGTCGACGACCGTCGTCGCGTCATAGCGCTTGGTAATGCCTTCGATCTCGATCATGCCGTTTCAACCCTGCGTTTGGTCGTCGTCATTTCGATCACCGCGTCGAGGACGATGGCGGCGGCAAAGGCCAGCGCCACCGTCGGCACGGCGCCGAGCAGCACCAGGTCCATCGCCGTCTGGCCGACGCCCTGGAACACGAACACGCCAAAACCGCCGCCGCCGATCAGTGCGGCAATGGTGGCGAGGCCGATGTTTTGCACCAGGACGATGCGGATGCCGGTGAGGATAACCGGGAAGGCCAGCGGAAACTCGACACCGAACAGGCGCTGGCGGTCGGTCATGCCCATGCCCCGCGCCGCATCGTTGGCCGCGCGGGGTACACCTGCAAGCCCAACCACGGTGTTGGCCACCACCGGCAGCAGCGAATAGAGGAACAAAGCGACGAAGGCGGGCGCGGTGCCGATGCCGCGAATGCCGAGCGCGGCTGCCCCCGGAACGTGCGTCGCAACCCAGCCGAGCGGCGCGATCAAGAGGCCGAACAGCGCGATCGAGGGAATTGTCTGGATGATGTTCAGCACATTGAGCACGCCGGCGCGCAACCGTTCGACGCGGTGACAGAGGATGCCGAGCGGCAGGCCAATGATCACCGCTGCCGCCAGCGAACCCAGCGCCAGCGTCACATGCTTGGAGCCTTCGGCCCAGAAACTGTCGGCGCGATTGGCATATTCCTTGAGGATGGAGAGACTGTCCCAGCTCCCCGACACCAAAAGCAGGCCGATGGCCGCAGCCGCGACGACAAGCACGCCGACCCGTCCCCAAGGCGACAGGTTAAGCCTGGTCAGCACATCGGCGAGCAAGAGCGTGAAGGCGAAGATCAGCAGCCAGAAGCCCGAGGCCGGCGAGATGCGAGCGAAAGTGTTGCCCGCCGGGGTCAGGAAAGTGCCGGCGACACCGATCAGAAACGTCAGCGCGGCGAGCGCGACAACACTGGCGGCAAGGCGCAGAACCAGCGGCGTCTTCAGCAGCGCGATGAGCGCCGCGACGGCGACGACCGCCAGCAGCAGCAATCCGGTCGTTGCCGGCAGCGCTTCAAGAATGGAGCGCGCCTGGCCGGGAACGATGCGGTTGGCGCGAAAGGTGGCGAACGGGGCGAGGAATGCCGCATAGGCCATGATCGCGGCGATGACCACGCCGAGCTTGTCGAACCGGATGCGCACGCCCTGCCCCGTCAGTCGATCCGGCGCGCCACGAATGCGGCGCGCCGGGATCGCCCTATTTCAGGAAGCCGTTCTTCTTCAGGAAGTCCTCGGCGACGCCCTTGACCGGCTCGCCGCCGACCTGCACGCGGCCATTGAGTTCCTGCAGCGTGACCAGGTCGAGCTTGGCGAAGACCGGCTTCAGCAGCGTCTCGATCTCGGGATGCTCCTTGAGCACCGCCTCGCGGATGATCGGGGCCGGCTGGTAGACAGGCTGCACGCCCTTGTCGTCGTCGAGCACGACCAGTCCGGACGGCGCGATGCCGCCGTCTGTGCCGTAGACCATGGCGGCGTTGGCGCCGTTGGTCTGGTTGGCGGCCGCGGCAATGGTCGCCGCCGTGTCGCCGCCGGACAGGGTGATCAGCTGTTCCGGCTTCAGCGTGAAGCCATAGGTGGTCTGGAACGCCGGCAAGGCTGCCGCCGAATTGACGAACTCGGCCGAGGCAGCCAGCACGACCGTGCCGCCGCCCGCGATATATTTGCCGAAGTCGGACAGGGTCGCCAGCTTGTTGCTGTCGGCAACCTCCTTGCGCAGCGCGATCGCCCAGGTGTTGTTGGCCGGCGATGGCGACAGCCAGACGATCTTGTTGGCGTCATAGTCGAGTTTTTTCGCCGACTCATAGGCTTTCGCGGCATCCTTCCAGACCGGATCATCGGCCTTTTCGAAGAAGAAGGCGGCGTTGCCGGTGTACTCAGGATAGATGTCGATCTCGCCGGCGGTGATCGCCTTGCGCACCACCGGCGTGCCGCCGAGCTGGATGCGATCCGTGGTCTTTATGTTGTTGGCGTTCAGCACCAGCTGGATGATGTTGCCGAGCACGCCGCCCTCGGTGTCGATCTTCGAGGAGACAACCACCTGGGCGCTGGCGGAGGCGGCGGTGATGCCGAGCGCAAGGGCTGCGCCGGCGAGAGCCTTGATTGAAAACATTGTGAAAACCCCTTGCTGTGAACCGAAATTCGGTGGCCGCATATGAGCATGGCTTCAACGCCCAGTCGGGGCACACGGTTTCATATCAAAGGGGATCAGCGCAATAATTTTGTTCGGAAGCGGCCATTCCGGCTTGGCCAGTCCCGACAGCGTGTTGTCAGCTGGGTTGGCGCAAGTCCGTGAACTTCAATGTCCCCAGCGCGACGAAACACAGCACCGTCACCGGGAAGACGATCCAGTTCAGCATTTCCCAGCCCCAGGTATTGTAGATCATGCCCGACATCAGCGACGCGAAGGCGACGGAGCCGAACAGGACGAAGTCGTGAAAGCCCTGAACCTTGCTCTTTTCGGAAGGATGGTAGCTGTCGGCGACCATGGCGGTGGCGCCGATGAAAGCGAAATTCCAGCCGAGGCCAAGCAGGATCAGCGCCGTCCAGAACTGCCACAGATGAAGGCCCGACAGCGCCACCGCGGCGCAGCCGATGAGCAGGACCAGGCCCGTTGCGACGATGCGTTCGGCGCCGAAGCGGTGGATCAGCGAGCCGGTGAAAAAGCTTGGCGCAAACATCGCCATGACATGCCAGGAAATGCCGAGCGTGGCGTCGTCTGTCGTCAGGCCGCAGCCGACCATGGCCAGCGGCGCGCCGGTCATGACGAAGCTCATCAGCGCATAGCTGCCGACGGCGCAGAACAGCGCCGCGACGAAGCGCGGCCTGGTGACGATCTCGGATAGCGGTCGGGCGTCGCTGTCGGCGATCTCCGCCTTGCCGGCGGTTTTCGCAGGAATGCGCAGGAACGACAGGATGATGGCGCCGACCGCGGCCAGCGGCAGGATGGCGGCGAACGAGCCGGCAAACATCACCGGCGCAAACAGTTCGCGGGTGAAGATGACGATCTGCGGCCCGAGGATGGCGGTGATGATGCCGCCGGCGAGCACGAAGGAGATGGCGCGCGCCTTGAATTCGGGCGGCGCATTGTCGGCGGCAGCGAAGCGGAACTGCTGGACGAAGGCGCCGCCGACGCCGATCACGGCCAGACTGAACGCGAACAGCCAGAAGCTTGACTGAAACAGCGCCAGCGTGGCGACCAACCCGCCGAGTGCGGTGATGACCGTGCCGGTCATGAAGCCGCCGCGCTGGCCAAGCTGGCGGATGATTGCCGCGGCCGGCAGCGCACCGACCGCCACGCCGACATTGAAGCCGGTGATCGGCGCCGTCGCCAGCGACTTGTCAGTGGCAAGCAGATATTGGCCGGCCAAGCCGCCCATCGAAATGGCGATCGGCGCAGCCGAACCGATGATCGCCTGCGAGACGGCCAGGATGATTGCCGTCCGACGCGCTTCCTTTGCGACCCCGGCGGCGACAGTCATACAGCGTCCTTGCCGCGCCCCTCGCCGCGCACCCGGCGCGACACGCGATCGAGCACGGCATTGACCAGCTTCGGCTCGTCGTCTTCGTAGAACGCCTTGGCGATATCGACATATTCCGAAACGATGACCGCCACCGGCACATCCTCGCGCTTCATCAATTCGTAGACGCCGGCGCGCAAGATGGCGCGCAACGTCGAGTCGAGCCTGGAAAGCGGCCAGTCTTCGGTCAGCGCCTGGCGGATGATCGGATCGATGCTTTTCTGGTTCTCGACGACGCCGGCGAGGATGGCGCGAAACCATTGCGCGTCGGCCTCGCGGTAGAGCGCGCCGTCGACTTCCTTGCCGAGCCGGAAGGCCTCATATTCGGCCGTGATTTCGATCACGCCGCTGCCGGCAACGTCCATCTGGTAGAGCGCCTGAACGGCGGCAAGACGGGCGGCGCCACGCTTGTTGGCGTGGCGGATCGCGGGCTGGCCGGGCGCAGCGGGTTCGCTCACGATCCGGCTCCCAGCTGCTGTTTGAGCGCGATCATGGTCAGCGCCGCACGCGCGGCAAAGCCGCCCTTGTCGCCTTCCGAACGCTTTGCCCGCGTCCAGGCCTGTTCGTCGTTCTCGGTGGTCAGGATGCCGTTGCCGATGCAGACGGAGTCCTGCACGGAGATATCCATCAGCGCGCGGCTGGATTCATTGGCGACGATGTCGAAATGATAGGTGTCGCCGCGGATGATGGTGCCGAGTGCGACAAAGCCATCATAGTTTGTACCGCCTTCGGCCATGCCGTCGAGCGCGAAGGAAATTACCGCGGGGATTTCGAGCGAACCGGGAACGGTGACGACGTCATAGGTCGCGCCCGCGTCCTTGAGCGCGCTTGTTGCGCCGTCGAGCAACGCGTCGGCAAGATCGTCGTGAAAACGCGCCTCGATGATCAGAAGGTGGGCCTTCTTCTTCGGACGGATGAACGCTTTGCCGTGTTGGGATGTACCAGCCATAGATGTCTCCGGGGGTAGCCGGTGACTTAGGCCGAAGCAGGTTTGATCGCAAGCGGAAGATTGCTGAAGGTGTCCGTCCTATCGATCCTCTCGGGTGTGCCACAAGCGCAGCACATAGATCGTCGACTTTTGAATCTCGTAGCGCATTTCGTAATTCCCCACCAAAATACGGCGCACTTCACGTGGCTCGAATTCTTCCAGTCTTTCGCCGATGCGTGGATGTTCGGTCAACCGGGCGGGCGCAGCAGTCAGAGATTGCACAACGTGAGCGGCTGCTTGGCTATTTACCGGCGCGAGAAAATCATGAAGCCTCACCAGATCGGACAGAGCCTTGCTGGTCCACTTCAGCTCCATCAACGTGGTGCCGGCAGCGGCTTTTCGGTATCGAGGCTCTCGGCCCATGCCTGCACGGCTTGGTGGTCGATAACGCGACCGGCATCCACATCGGCCAGCGCTTCGAGCGTGAGACGCCGACGCTCGTCCTCCATGTCGACCCAAGCGGAAAGGGCCTGCTTGACGATCCAGCCACGTGGACGCTCGAGGCGTGCGGCCAATTGGTCTACCCTTTCTGCGAGCGGCAGCGGCACATGTGCGGTAATTACTTTGGTGTCCATCGGGAGTCTCACTTAATCACGCCTATTGATAGCGATTAAACGTGATTAAGTCGAGACCAGAGTGCCAGCGCCCACCTTACCTCAAAGCCCCTCTTTGGCCGCCTCGACCAGCCGCGCCGCGTAGCGGGCCATGGTGTCGATCTCGAGGTTGACGCGGTCGCCGACGTTTCGCTCGCCCCAGGTGGTCACGGTCAGCGAATGATGGATCAATAGCACGTCGAAGCGCGTGCCTTCGACCTTGTTGACGGTAAGCGAGGTGCCGTCGAGCGCGACCGAACCCTTGGGCGCGATGAATTTTGCCAGTTCGCGCGGCGCCTCGAGCGTGAAACGCACGGCGTCACCCTCTTCCTTGCGCTCGACAATCTCGGCCATCCCGTCGACATGGCCCGATACGATGTGGCCGCCGAGCTCGTCGCCAATCTTCAGCGCCCGCTCCAGATTGATCCTTGTGCCGGATTTCCAACCCATGGCAGTCGTCAGCCGGAGCGCCTCTTCCCAGGCCTCGACCTCGAACCAGCGCGCATTGGCGCCCCTTTCCGGCAGTGCCGTCACCGTCAGGCAGACGCCGCCGCAGGAAATCGAGGCGCCGATTGCGATGGTGTCCGGGTCGTAAGCGGTGTCGATGCGCAAGCCGACCCCTTCCCGCAGCGGCCTCACGGCAGCGACGGTTCCGACATCGGTGACAATTCCGGTAAACATCGATGCTGATCCTAGAAGTTTCGTATCCACTCGGCATAGCTGTCTTCGCCGAACTGCATGTCGCGCAATTTGCGAAATCCTGCCGGGATATGGTTGGCGTCGATTGGCGATGGAATGCCGTCCTTGCCGATCGCTTCCGGCCCCTGGAATAGGATGATGCGGTCGACCAGCCCGTCGGCTAGGAAAGCGCCGGCGACCTTGGCGCCGCCCTCGACCAGGACGCTGGCCATGCCAAGCGCCGCAAGGTCCTCGAGCAGTTCCGGCAGGGCGACGCCGCCTTCATGCGTTTCCGTGCCGATGAAGCGTACGCCGGCACGCTCCAGCGCTGCGCGCCGCTGCGGATCGGCCTCCAGGCACGCGGCGACATAGAGCGGAACCCGGTCGATGCCGGAGACCAGCTTCGACGTCTCCGGCAACCGGATCTGGCGGTCGAGCACGATGCGTGCCGGCGAGCGGTTTTCCAGTCCTGGCAACCGCACGGTCAGCGCCGGATCGTCTTCCAGAGCCGTGCCGATGCCGACCAATATGCCGTCGGCCTCGGCCCGCATCAGATAGACTTCTCGCCGGGCGATGTCGCCGGTGATCGAGACCTGCCCCTCGCCTTCCACGCCGATTTTGCCGTCGCTGGAGAGCGCAAGCTTCACAACCACTTCCGGGCGTTTTTTGAGCGATCGAATCAGATAGCCGGCCATCTGCTCGGCGGCTTCCGCCGCCAGCACCTTTTCGACCACCTCGACACCGGCGGCGCGCAGGATGGCATAGCCCTGGCCGGACACGCGTGGATCGGGATCGCTCGCCGCCCCCACAACCCGTGCCACGCCGGCATTGACCAGCGCGTTGGCACAAGGCGGCGTGCGGCCGTGATGGGCGCAAGGTTCCAAAGTAACGTAGGCGGTGGCGCCACGCGCAAGTTCACCGGCCTCGGCCAGTGCTTCTGTCTCGGCGTGCGGCCGGCCGCCGACAGCGGTGACGCCGGTGCCGACGATCATCGGACCTTCGCCATCATCGCGCACGATCAGCGTGCCGACGGAAGGATTGGTCGAGGTCCGCCCGGCATTTTTGCGCGACAGCCTGAGTGCTGCCGCCATAAACCGGCGATCAAGAACCTCTTGCGCGGCTTTGTCAGGCCTTGCCATGCTCAGCCGGCTTCCTCTTCGCCCTTGGCCTCATCGCCCTTGAGCTCGCCCAGCACGTCATGGAAATCCTTGGCCTCGCGGAAATTGCGATAGACCGAGGCGAAGCGCACATAGGCGACGTCGTCGAGCGACTTCAGCGCCTCCATCACCAGCCGGCCGACCTCACCAGAGGCAACTTCGGTCTCGCCCGAGCTTTCGAGCTGGCGCACGATGCCGGTCACGGCGCGGTCGATGCGTTCGGGATCGACATTGCGTTTGCGCACGGCGATCTCGACCGAGCGCAGCAGCTTGTCTCGGTCGAACGGTACTTTGCGGCCGGATTTTTTCACCACCACGAGATCGCGCAGTTGGACGCGCTCGAAAGTGGTGAAGCGGCCACCGCAATCGGGGCAGACGCGCCGCCGGCGGATCGCCGCGCCATCTTCGGCGGGGCGCGAATCCTTCACCTGCGTATCTTCGGACTGGCAGTAGGGACAGCGCATGAGAAGCCTTCGGTTCGAGATTCTTAGTGGGCGAAAGGCTTAAAACCTTCCGCGCCTCAGAGATAGCGAGGCGCGAGGAAGATTGCCAGCACCGCCATCAGCCAGACGGCAGTGCCGCCTTGCTCAAGGCGCGACGTCCTTGGTCGGGAAACCGCAAGATGTGCCGAGATTGCGATAGGCCTTGGTGAAGCCGTCCATTGGGATACTGGTGACAGTCTGTTTGCCGAAAACGACATCGAGCGAGACGACTTTGCGCATGGCGCGCAACAATGCGAGGCTGGTCTTGGCTTGATTGTCGACCGTCCAGCTCGGGCGCCCTTTGATGGCATCATTGGAATAGACCGTCGCGGAAACCTTGACACCGGGATCGCCGAAGGTCGCCGCGATCTTCTTGCCAGTCGGCAGGTCCTTGTTGCCGACGGTGATCACGATAGAAGGATAGGCGTCGGGCGGCAGCGCATCGCCGGTCGAGATCGAAAGCGTCAGCGTGCCCGCATTGCCGCTGCCATCGACAAAGGCCGTGGAGGCGGCACAGGTCTTGTGCGAGTCCTGGCCGGTGTCGAGCCTATCGATGATGGTGGTCCACCTGCCAAAGGTGTTGGTGGCCGGACCATCCGTGCTCGGCTGCTCCTGGGCAACCGCTCCTGACACAGCGAAGGCGGCAAACGCGCCGAAAAGGGCCAGAATGGCAAGACGGAAAGTGCGCATCATCAAGTCTCCAGTAAGCCGCGCCGCCCGATCAAGGAGCGGCGCAGAATGCAGGATAAAAGAGGACGCGCCGCTGGCGGTCAACCGAGATAGGGATAGAGCGGGAAACGATCGGTCAGTGCCACAACCTTGGCCTTCACCGCCGCCTCGACCGCCGCGTTGCCTTCGTCGGAATTGGCGACTTTCAGCCCGTCCAGCACTTCGGCGATCAGCTTGCCGATCTCGCGGAACTCGGCCTGGCCGAAGCCGCGCGTGGTGCCGGCCGGCGTGCCGAGACGCACGCCCGAGGTGACGAAGGGCTTTTCCGGATCGAACGGAATGCCGTTCTTGTTGCAGGTGATGTTGGCGCGGCCAAGGGCTGCCTCGGCGCGCTTGCCGGTGGCGTTTTTAGGGCGCAGATCGACCAGCATCAGGTGGTTGTCGGTGCCGCCGGAGACGATGTCGAGCCCGGTCTCCTTGAGGCTGGAGGCCAGCGCCTTGGCGTTGGCGGCGACACTCTCGGCGTAAACCTTGAAGCTCGGCTTCAACGCCTCGCCGAAGGCCACTGCCTTGGCGGCGATGACATGCATCAGCGGGCCGCCCTGCAGGCCGGGGAAGACGGCCGAGTTCATCTTCTTGGCGATGTCCTCGTCATTGCACAGGATCATGCCGCCGCGCGGACCGCGCAGCGACTTGTGCGTGGTGGTGGTCACGACATGCGCATGCGGCAGCGGCGACGGATGCACACCCCCGGCAACCAGGCCGGCAATGTGGGCCATGTCGACCATCAGATAGGCGCCGACCGCGTCGGCGATCTCGCGAAACCGCTTCCAGTCCCAGACGCGCGAATAGGCGGTGCCACCGGCCAGGATCAGCTTCGGCTTGGTCTCATGCGCGGTCTTCTCGATCGCGTCCATGTCGAGCAGGTGGTCTTCCTTGCGCACGCCGTAGGAGACGACCTTGAACCATTTGCCGCTCATATTGACCGGCGAGCCGTGGGTCAGATGGCCACCGGAATTGAGGTCGAGACCCATAAAGGTATCGCCGGGCTGCAGCAGCGCCAGGAACACCGCCTGGTTCATCTGGCTGCCGGAATTCGGCTGGACGTTGGCGAAGTTGCAGCCAAACAGTTTTTTGGCGCGCTCGATGGCGAGCTCCTCGGCCACGTCGACGAACTGGCAGCCGCCATAGTAGCGCTTGCCCGGATAGCCCTCGGCGTATTTGTTGGTCATGATCGACCCTTGCGCCTCGAGCACGGCGCGCGAGACGATGTTTTCCGACGCAATCAGCTCGATCTCATGGCGCTGGCGGCCGAGTTCGTTGCGGATGGCGCCGAAAATCTCCGGATCGGCGTCGGCCAGCGTGGTTTCGAAGAAGGATTCGAATTTGTTCGACACTGCCGCTGCTGTTGCCATGGCCTGAAATCCTCGGGTTCGGGGGCAATTTACCTATGCATATCGTTGCCCCAAAACCGCTGCACACGTTTGGGCGACATGCATTGCCGCGCCATTAACACAGTTGTTTTCGCCTCGCCACGTTTGCAGCGCGAAATTTGCTGGCCGGTTTGCGCCAGCAGGGCGGGTAGTCGCTATTTCCTGGACTGCCGGCCTTTCAACAAGGCCTCGGTCAGCGTGATCTCGGCAAACAGCGCCTGTGCCGTATGGTCGTTGATTTCGCCGCTGCGCAACATGGCGCGTATAGCGGTGCGCTCAGCCTCGATGGCTGAGAACCGGAGTTCCAGCTCCAGCCGCCCGGCTTCGCGAGCCTCGGCTCGGGCTTCATTGGCTTCGTCGGAGGCGGCGATGCGGCGGCGGTAGCCGGCAACGATGCTGTCAGCCACCGCCAGGCGGGCATCGGCCGCCTCCCCTTCGCTTGCGTCATTGGCGACGGCCTCGATGCGGGCGATGGCGGCATTGGCCGCACCGACGCGTGCCCGGCGCTCCTCGGCGGCGCCCGGATCCTCGCCCGGCTCGACCAGCCCGCGGGCGATCTTCGGCAAAGCCAGGCTGGCGATGACCAGCGAGCAGATGATGACGCCGGCGGCCAGGAAGATCACCAGATCGCGCGCCGGAAAGGGCGAACCGTCCGGCATGGCGAGCGGCAGCGACAGGATGCCGGCCAGTGTTATTGCGCCACGCACGCCGGCCACGGAACCGGCGAGACGCACGCGCAGCCCGAACGGCTCGGCCTCGCGCTTGCCCAGGCGCGCCGCGATACCGGCCGCGATATCGCCGACCCAGATCCACAGGAAGCGCAACGCGATCAGGCACAGCGTCAGGATCAGCACCGTGGCAACAGGCTCGACCAGCCAATGCCGGGTCGAAAGTTCGGGTGGCACTTTTCGGATGATATCCGGCAGCTGCAAGCCGAGCAGGATAAAGAGCGCGCCGTTGAAGACGAATGACAGCGTCGTCCAAAGCGACATCGTCTGCATGCGCGCCGAGACGCCGAGATAGCGGAAAACGCCGGAGCCACCGGTGAGCAGACCAGCGGTGACTGCCGCCAGAATGCCGGAGGCGCCGGCATGTTCGGCGCCGAGATAGGCGATGAAGGGGATCAGAATCATGACCAGCACCTGAGCCTCGGCCGGCACGCCGCCGATGCGGTTCAGGAGCTGAAGCGTCTTGGCGGCGGCGAACAGCGCAGCGACGCCGACCAGGATGCCGACCGCGACGGCGTAGAGGAAGGTCAGGGATGCGGCGGCGAAAGAAAAACTGCCGGTCAGCACTGCCGCCACGGCGAAGCGGAACATGACCAGGCCCGACGCATCGTTGAGCAGCGACTCGCCTTCCAGAATGTGCATCAGCCGCGCCGGCACCACATTCCGGTCGACGATCGACGACACCGCCACCGCATCGGTCGGCGACAGCACTGCGGCAAGCGCGAAAGCGACGACAAGCGGTATGCTCGGCACCAGCCAGTGCAAGGCATAGCCGAAACCGACGATGGTGAAGAAGACCAGCCCGATGGCAAGGTCGAGGATCGGCCCGCGCAGTGCCAGCAATTCACGCTTCGGCGCGGTCGCGGCGTCGCTGAACAGTAGCGGCGGGATGAACACCAGCAGGAACAGTTCGGGATCGATCTCGACATGCAGGCCGCGCATCGGCCAGGCAAGTGCGGCGCCTATGGCAATCTGCAGCACCGGCAGCGGTACCCGCACCAGCCGTACCAGCGCGCCGGAGACGGCGACGAAGACCAGCACGACCAGGATGAAGACGGCGACTTCCATGTTGCGGTTCCAGACGCGTTGTTGCCGAGCATGCGCAAAGCCGGCCGATCCGTCCAGCCGGCAGGAAACAGCCGCGCCGACCAGGAATTCAAAAACAAAAGGCCGCCATATCGGCGGCCTTTTAATAAATAAAATCAGTTTCTTAGAGCGCGGAAGTGATCTGCAATTCGCTGGCTCCGTCGAGGCCGTAAATGTCATCGCGCAGCTGCACGACGCCTGGCCCCGTCGACCAGGCCGAGACATAAAGAAAATGAACCGGTACCGGATTGGTGACCTGCACCGGCGTGTTCTCACCGGTTTTGATCGCCGCCTCGAAGTGCTGGCGATCCCAGCCTGGCGTGTCGCGCAGGATCCAGGTGACGAGGTCGCGCACATTCTGCACGCGCACGCAGCCCGAGGAATCAAACCGCATCATCTTGCCGAACAGGCTCTGCTGCGGCGTATCATGCATATAGACGCCATCCGGGCTCGGGAAGTTGATCTTGACCGAGGCCATGGCGTTGCCGGACCCCGGATCCTGGCGGAAACGGTACTTTTCTGCATCGTCGGTCGACCAGTCGACCGTCATCGGATCGACTTCGCTGCCATCCGGCGCGAACAGCCGGATATGGCTGTCCTTGAGATAGTCGGGGTTCTTCCGCATCAGCGGAATGATGTCCTTGCGCACGATCGAGACCGGAGCGTTCCAGTAAGGATTGACGATGATCTCGTTGATCTTGGAATTGACGATCGGCGTCTGGCGGTCGATCTTGCCGACGATGGCGGTGTGGCGCAGCACGACACGATCGTTCTCGACCGCCTCGATCTGGGCGCCGGGAATGTCGACCAGTACGTAGCGGTTGCCCAGCGTACCGGCCTTTTCGCGCAGGCGCTGCAGATTGGTCTGCAACTGGCCAAGCCGGATTTGCGCCGATACATTCATCGCCGCGTAAGTGTATTTGCCCATCGAGCCGTCCGAAGGCAGGCCGTGGCGCGCCTGGAAGCGCTTGACGGCCGCGTCGACATAGGAATCGAAGGACGTCGAAATGCCGGCGCTCTGCGCCAGGTCACCCGACATCATCAGCCGCTTGCGCAGCGGCACCACGTCGGGATCATCGACGCCAAGCTGCAGCTTCTTGGTCGCGGGAACCTCGACCCAGCCGCCTTGGGCGACGATGTTCTGATACTGCGCGACGGCCTGCTCGGTGAAGGCAACGGTCTGCAGGCTGAAGATCGGCAGCGTCGAGGCTACCTTACCACCTTCTGAGGCGCGGGCATCGAACTGGTCGTCCCAATTGCCGCGGGCCGAGGATTTCAGGATATCCCCGATCACATCCTGCGCATTGGCGCTGTTCGCAACCATTGCGACGGCGAGCGCGGAGGCTCCGGAAAGGAAGAAACGGCGGCTGGTTCTCATGGACGTTCCAGACATTCTTGTAGCAATCGGATCACCGGGCGATCTCGCCCGCACTCTAAGATTGGCAATCTTAACAATTAGCCAACCATGGCTTGCATCACTTGGGCGTGAAACGCACGGGTGCGATGCCAGTTCCGGATGAGCACTCTGCCTTGTGAAATCTTGGCCTTCACCGCAGCATCACCCGTATCCTCGCTTTCACCGGGAATATGGCGGCAACGTGGCTGCTGCCCGAATTTGGATTGGCCGGAGCGGCGAAAAGCGGGGACCGGTGCTTTTCGGCACCGTCATCGCTCAGCGCGAAGTCTCAACCCTTCGGCTCCTGACCCGGCGGCGCCTTCAATTCCGAGCATCGCTGTAACACCTCATTTTGGGGATAGCGCAGGACCTTGTTGTCCAATTTGAGCAGCATCTCCCGTCTCTTGTCCGGGCTGCCCTCGCCGTCCGTGCAGCTCATGTCCAGAATGATCGCGTCCAGGCGGTTGATCTTCTGGACTTTGATCAATGTGCAGCGGACTTCCCACATCTCCACCGCCTTGTCGGTGAACGTCACGATGGAGTCATTGTTGTCGCATGGGGCGCTGCCTTGCGCGGCAAAGGAATCCTTCCACCACTCCTCCGCAAACGCCGGTTGCGCGGCCAGCAAAAACACCGCGGCAAGCGAGCAAATCGTCGAGCGGTTCCCCAGGTCCATCATGCGCTCCCTCCAGGCCGCGACAATTAAGCACCGTTGCCGCAACCCTGCCAAGGAGGCTGCCGACGAGGCGGCTGAGCTTTGGGCAAGGTTTCTGCGCCACCAAAGAAAAAAGGACCGGTGCCCCCCGGCGCCGGTCCTTGATTTCCTTCTGCCCCGGCCGCGCTTCTTTCTGGCGCGGCTCGAATCTTGCTGCCTGGGATGCCTTACATCCGGTAGGCGATGGTGTCGTTCCAGAAGCGATCGAGCCGCTGCAGCGCGCGGTTCATCTGCTTGAACTCTTCGCTGTTGATGCCGCCGACCTGTTCGATCGAACCAACATGGCGCTCATAGAGACCGGCAACGACATCTGCCACCTCATTGCCTTTCGGCGTCAGCGAAACGCGGACCGAACGACGGTCGATGCGCGAGCGCTGGTGGTTGATGAAGCCAAGATCGACCAGCTTCTTCAGATTGTAGGAGACGTTCGAGCCGAGATAATAGCCACGCGAGCGCAGTTCGCCGGCGGTCAGCTCGGAATTGCCGATGTTGAACAAAAGCAGCGCCTGGATGGCATTGATGTCGGAGCGGCCGTTGCGGTCGAATTCGTCCTTGATCACGTCAAGCAGACGGCGGTGCAGACGCTCCACCAGCTGCAGCGATTCCATGTACAGCGAACGGATCGCCTCGCGGCGGTCGTCGGATACGTTGGCGGTCTTCGCCGCCGGACGCGAATTGATCATTGTCTTTGCCTCTCGTTTGTCGCCCTGGTGATTTTTTGTTTTTCACCTTGATCGCGACACTATCGAATACTCATAAAATTCGACTTAAACGCTAGGGCTAACAAGAGCTTACCGGTAATAGGTTTCGCAAGAGGCTTAACGAACGGTCACCCGAGCAAGGATAATTAACCTAAAGATTTAGCCAATGATTTCGAGCCAACCAGGGCTCACGCTCGCGTCGGGCGTTTGCGCATCCAGATCACGACGCGGAAGACGATATAGAGCAGCGCCGCCGCCACGTGGGAAAAGATGATCAGCGGCCGGTGGCCGAAAAGATCAGGGAAACCGGCATACATGATGGTCTCGGTGATCGCGCAGATGAACCAGATCACGGGGCCCCACGACGCCAGCATCCACAGGCCGGCGGCGGCGAAGGGAAAGAACACGGCGAGCACCACGGCCGCCACCTGCCAGTGCACCGGCATCAGATCGAAGCGCCACAGCGGGCCGGGATAGAAACCGATCAGCCGGATCCAGTAGAGAATGCCGAACAGCAGGCAGTAGCCCGCTATGACGCGCTGGAACCAGGCGAAGATGATCTCGACGCCGGAGGGCTGCAGCACGATGCGTCTCGAGGCGGCCTCGCTCACAGTTCGAGCTCCCGTTCGAGTGGAGCGAAATAGGCATCGATGTCGGCAGTGCCGACCGCATCGATGCTGGCCGGCTGCCAGTGTGGCTTCGAGCCCTTGTCGATGATGACGGCGCGGATGCCTTCATAGAAATCGCGGCCTGACAGCATGCGGTTGAGGATGCGGAACTCCATCTTCATGCATTCGTCCATCGACAATGTCAGGCCGGCGCTGATCTGGCGCCAGGCGACATGCAGGCTGGTCGGCGAGCGGGTGCGGATGGTCGCCAGTGTCTTGGCGGCGAATTCGTCGGCTGCTGCCGCCCGCTCCAGGCTGTCGATGATATCCCTGAGCGAGGCTTGCGCAAAATGCTGGGCGATTGCCGCCAGCGTCGGCCTGTCGGTCTCGCGCCTAACCGAGATGAAAAACCCGCGCAGCACCGATTCCGGATCGCCAGTCGCCGCCAGCCGGTCGAGAAAGCCGGCCTGGTCCTCTGCCTTGATGGTGTGCGTGGCGAGGCCCGACCACAGCGCGTCGCCATAGCGGATGCGGTTTCCGGTCAGCGCCAGATACATGCCGAAGCTGCCGCCGAGATCCGGCAGCAGATGGCTGCCGCCGACATCGGGGAAGAAACCGATGCCGACTTCCGGCATGGCGAACTGGGCGTTCTCGGTCAGCACACGCTGCGAGCCGTGGAAGGAAATGCCGACGCCGCCGCCCATGACGATGCCGTCGATCAGCGCGACATAGGGTTTTTTGAACCGCTTGATGCGGGCGTTCAGGCGGTATTCGTCGGCGAAGAACTCGACCGGCGGCTTTCCCGCCCGGGCCTCGTAGACGTGCATTATGTCACCGCCTGCCGAAAACGCCCTGCCCTCGGCCTTGACGACGACGACATCGACGCCGTCATCGCGCTCAAAGGCGTCGAGCGCCTTGTCCAACGCCTTGATCATGCGATGCGTCAGCGCATTGAGCGCCTGCGGCCGCGTCAACGTGACGACGCCAGCCTTGCCCAACCGTTCGAAGCGAATTTCGTCGCCTCCGCCAAAATCCATCGTGAAAGAATCCCTCCCCGCGCCTGCGGGACTGAAGTGCTAAAGCGTGGCGCATGGGTGCGTCAATGGCGCGAGTGTATTCACCCCACCTTGGCCACCGCCACCGCCCGATGTTAGAAAGTCCGCCGCCATCGCAGCCGGGGCGTACTGTCTTTCAGCGGCTATGACCGTCTTCGGGGGATTGTGAGCCATGCCTGGACATTCGCGCCTCTCGCTGGTGATGATCGGACTGATGGCCGTTTACGCAACAGTTCGGCCTGTGTCCGCCACGTCACTCGACGAACTCTACCAGGCGCAGACCATCGTCACCGGCCAGGGCGAGGTGAACCGCCAGATCGGCTTCAAGGCCTGCCTGGACTCGGTTCTGGTGCGGGTTTCCGGCGACCAGCGCCTGCCGAACAGGCCGGAAATGGCTGATCTGCGCGACAAGGCCGGCAGTTTCGTCGCCGAGTTCCGCTATCACGACCGGCTGGAAGGCATTCCGGTCCATGACGAACAAGGCACGCACGACCGGCCGCACGACCTCACCTGCCTCTACAAGCCGGCCGCAATCGACCCGGTGCTTGCCACGCTCGGCAGCAAGCCTTGGCTTGGCGAACGGCCGCGCCTGGCGGTGTTTTTGACGACCGAGCAAGGCACAAGGCATTTCGCGCTGACCGCGGATGATGAGCACGGCCAAGCGATGCGCGAATCCTTCGTCAACGCCACCGGCCCGCTGGTGATGCGGATCGCCTTTCCCTCGGCATCGCTGCTCTCCGGTGCCGGTCTCGACGACAAGACGCTGCGCAATGCCGATTTGGCGATGCTGGATCAGTTGGCCAAGAAAGCCGGCGCCGACCAGGCGCTCGCCGGCAGCATCGTCTGGAGCGACAAGGATCTGGGCTGGATCGCCGACTGGCGGCTGGCCATGGGCGGCAAGACCTACACTTGGCAGGTGCGCGGCGTCAGCTTTGATGAGGCGTTCCGTGTTGCGATGCGGGGCGCGGCTCAGGTTCTGAGCGGCAACGGTCAGCCTAAGTCAGGCTGATATTCAGGTGATGCCGGTCTGCAAATGGCGACTTCTTGCGCTTCCGGTGCTCACGTACCCAAAAGTACGCTCCGCTCCGGATCTTAAAACCCACCATTTTCGACTCGGCCTGACCTGAAACTCAACCTGCCTTTGCCTCAGAGCGCACCCGCATCCCTGGCACAATCGTGTCGCATTGGTCAGCGGCAAGGGCTCGTGGTAAAAGCCGCCGATCCGGAGTCTTGGCGATGAACAAATTCACCCCTGCAAAAGCTGCCGGCGCACGCAGCGTCGACGATATCACCGGCAGCCACCGTCTGCGCCGCATGCGCAAGGCCGATTGGTCGCGCCGCCTGGTCCAGGAGAACCGGCTTTCGGTCGACGATCTGATCTGGCCGATCTTCGTCGTCGACGGCAAGAATATCCGCGAACCGATCGCCGCCATGCCGGGCGTCTTCCGCCTGTCGATCGACCTTGCGGTGAAAGAGGCCGAGCGTGCGGCCAAACTCGGCATTCCGGCCATCGCCACCTTCCCCAATGTCGAACTGGGCCTGCGCGACCAGACCGGCTCGCACATTCTCGACCCGGAAAACATCATCAACCGCACCACACGCGCCATCAAACATGCGGTGCCGGAGATCGGCATCATCACCGATGCCGCGCTCGATCCGTTCACCTCGCACGGCCATGACGGCATTTTGCGCGACGGCATCATCGTCAATGACGAGACGGTGGAGCAGGTAACGGCGGCAGCCGTCATCCAGGCGGCGGCGGGCGCCGACATCATTGCCCCCTCCGACATGATGGACGGCCGCATCGGCGCCATCCGCGACGCGCTCGACGCCAATGGTTTTCAGGATGTGGCGATCATGTCCTATGCGACGAAGTTCGCTTCGGCCTTCTACGGCCCCTATCGCGAGGCGGTCGGCACCGCCGGCCTGCTCAAGGGCGACAAGAAGACCTATTACATCGACCACGCCAATTCCGACGAAGCGGTGCGCGAGGCAGAGCAGGACATCGCCGAGGGCGCGGACATGCTGATGGTCAAGCCCGGCCTGCCCTATCTCGACATCATCCGCAGGCTGAAGGACGAGTTCCAGATGCCGACCTTCGCCTACCAGGTGTCGGGCGAATATTCGATGATCAAGGCCGCCGCCGCCAATGGCTGGATCGACGGCGAGAAGGCGATGCTGGAATCGCTGCTCGCCTTCAAGCGCGCCGGCTGCGACGGCATTCTTACCTACTTTGCGCCAGAGGTGGCGGCGATTCTGAAGGGATAGGGTGGCCGCCGCGGCCGCCCTGCTCCAGCGTTCTCAAAACTCCACGTCGAGTTCGATGATGTCCTCGGGCTCGGCAAGCGCGTCCTGCGTCCATTCCTGCATCAGCGGCCAGGCGAGGATCGCCTCGCAATAGGCGGCGAGCGGTGCTTCGAGCTCAACCGCGTAGGTGCGAAAACGGGTGCAGACCGGTGCATACATCGCGTCGGCAACGGTCGGCGAGGAACCGAACAGCCAGGGACCACCATAGGTCGCCAGACATTCGGACCAGATCGTCTTGATCCGCTCGACATCGGGGCGCGCGCCGGAAAAGATCTTGAAGCTCTGGTGCCGGGCTTTGAGGCTCATCGGCAGCGCCGAGCGCAAATTATGAAAGCCTGAATGCATCTCGCCGGACACCGCCCGGCAATGCGCTCGCGCCACGCGGTCGGCCGGCAGGAGGCCGGCACCCGGCATTGTCTCGGCTAGATATTCGGCGATCGCCAGCGTGTCCCACACCGTCACCCCATCATGGGTCAGCCGCGGCACCAGCACCGATGGCGACAGCAGCAACAATTCCTGCCGCTGCTCGGGGTCATCGATATCGATGCGCTTCTCCTGGAACTCCAGCCCCGCCATGCGGCAGAGCAACCAGCCGCGCAGCGACCAGGAGGAATAGTTCTTCGACGATATCGTCAACGTGGCCTTTGCCATGCGATCGGCCCTCCGAGCCCCTTTGCCGGCAACAATCCTCTCGCAATGCACAAAATTTTGCACTAGATTTTTTTGCACTGCCACATGGCCGCTTCGGAACGGGATGCATCTCGATGCTGTACCAGGCCTACCAGCTACAGGACGATCTCATCGCCCCGTCGCGTTTTTTCGCCGATCTCATGCGCTCGGCGATGAGCAGCATGGTTTCAGGCGACAGCGTGAAGCAACGGCTGGCCGCCGGACTGGAGATGATCGGCCGCTTCAAGCTCACCCATGCACGACCGGATTTCGATATCAAATCGGTCAAGGTCGGCAATCGCGATGTACCGGTCACCGTCGAGACGGCGCTCGAGCTGCCGTTCGGCACGCTTCTGCGCTTCGCCAAGGACATGGATACGCGCCAGCCCAAGGTGATGGTGATCGCCCCTTTGTCGGGCCACTTCTCGACCTTGTTGCGCGGCACGGTGGAGACGCTGCTGGCCGACCACGAGGTCTACATCACCGACTGGGCCAATGCCCGCGACGTGCCGCTTGCCGCCGGCCGTTTCGGCGTGGACGACTATGTCGACTACGTCATCCGCTTCCTGGAGGCGATCGGCCCGGGCGCGCACATACTGGCGGTCTGCCAGCCCTGCGTCCAGGCGCTTGCCGCCGTCGCCGTGATGTCCGAGGACAGGCACCCCGCGACACCGCGCTCGATGACGCTGATGGCGGGACCGATCGATCCGCGCGAAAGCCCGACCAAGGTCAACGAATTCGCGGTCAGCAAGTCGCTGGCCTGGTTCCAGAGCTCCGTCATCTCGCGTGTGCCGTGGCGGCACGCCGGCGGCGGACGCCGGGTCTATCCGGGCTTTCTCCAGCTTGCGGCGTTCATGGCCATGAACATGGACCGTCACAACAAGGCTCACCAGAAACTCCACGACCATCTGGCGGCCGGCGAGACCGCCGAGGCCGAGAAGATCAAGACCTTCTATGACGAGTATCTGGCGGTGCTCGACCTCACCGAAGAGTTTTATCTCGAAACCATTGATAGGGTGTTCCAGAAGGCGGAGCTCGCCACCGGTACGTTCACGTTCCGCGGCAGCCCGGTCGACCCGGGCGCAATCCGCAACACGGCGCTGCTCACTGTCGAGGGCGGACGCGACGACATCTGCGCGCTTGGCCAGAC
The DNA here is from genome assembly GCF_056404235.1 of Mesorhizobium sp. P2_E10. Lineage (NCBI taxonomy): Bacteria > Pseudomonadati > Pseudomonadota > Alphaproteobacteria > Hyphomicrobiales > Phyllobacteriaceae > Mesorhizobium > Mesorhizobium sp. P2_E10. Next base: position 602,556 of record NZ_JBFUEK010000002.1, on the reverse strand, counting down.
CTCGGCCGCGCATGAATTGTGCCGGTCGCTGCGCCCGCATCTGAAGCGCCATCATCTGCAGGCCAATGTCGGCCATTACGGCGTCTTCAACGGCAAGCGCTGGGAGCGCGAAATCTATCCGGCCGTGCGCAATCTCATCCTGTCGATGGAATAGTTTTTGCTCGACAGGGATAGAGACTCTGAAGAGGTAGCCGGAACCCGGAAACGCCGGGTTCCGGATGCTCCTTACGCCTTGGGCAAATAAGGTATCGTTCCGGCCAGATCGGTATTGTCGATCATCTGGAAGCGGCTGTCGCTGCCGGCCTGACGCGCCGCCACGAACGGAGCGTATTGCGGATCGGTGGTGAAGGCCTCGGCGGCCTGAGCCGAGGGAAACGCCATGATGGCGATGAGGCTGGTGTCCAGCGGCTTGCCCTCAAGCGTCTTCACATTGCCGCTGCGCGCCAGATATCGGCCACCATGCTTGTGCACGAGATCGTGCACCGAAGCGGCATACGCCGGCACCCACTTGTCGTCCTTCACCTTGATGTCTGCGATCACATAAGCGGTCATTGTCTTTCAAACTCCTCATTGATCGGCACCGGACTGCCCGGTGACGTGACCGCTGCTTCCCACGGCGATGACGCATCCCTCCAGTCACCGAACTGTACCAGGGGGCCAGTACAGGTTCTGTACTGGCCCCATGATCGGCTTTTGGGTAATGTCGGTCATCTTCTGTTGGAGATCACCACATGACCCAAGCCGGATACAAACAGTTCTGTCCGCTTTCGATGGCCGCCGAACTGCTCTGCACACGCTGGACCATGGTGCTGCTGCGCGAACTGGTGGCGGGATCGACCCGCTTCAACGATCTGCGCCGCGGTGTTCCGAAAATGTCGCCAACCCTTCTGTCGCAACGGCTGAAGGACCTTGAAGCCGGCGGCATTGTCGAGCGCACGGAGGTCAAATCCGAGAAGGGCGTGTTCGAATACCGGCTGACCGAGGCCGGCAGAGATTTGCGCCCGGTGGTCGAAGCGATGGGCTTCTGGGGCCAGAAATGGGTCGAGGCCCGGCTCTCGCTGAAGAACCTCGATCCGTCACTGCTGATGTGGGACATGCGCCGCAATCTGAACCCCAGTCCGCTGCCCGACGGACGCACCGTGATACAGTTCCTGTACCATGACCTGCCGGCGACAAAGCGGTCCTGGTGGCTGATCGTCGAGAAGCAGGGTGATGTCGATCTGTGCTGGTACGATCCGGGATTTGACGTCGATCTCTACGTGTCGACCGACCTGTGCACCATGACCTCGATCTGGATGGGGCTGACGACAGTGCACAAGGAACGCGACAAGATCAGCCTGACCGGAGACCTCGATATCGCCGCCAAAATGCAGACCTGGCTTGGCCTCAGCCCGTTTGCGGTGATGCCGAAGCGTGCCGCGGCGTAGCTGACGTCACCGGCCTCTCGACTAACCGCTTGCAATTCGCAATCAGTTTGCTACAAAGAAGGCAATTGCAAATCACAATCGGTTATCTCGGAGGCACTCATGTCAAAGCTTCGCGTCAATGCATTCACCCTGTCGCTCGACGGCTACGGCGCCGGTCCAGACCAGACCCTGCAAAATCCGCTCGGCGTTGGTGGTGAGGAGCTGCACAAATGGATGACAAGCACCCGCAGCTTCCACCAAATGGTCGGCAAGGATGGCGGCACCACCGATGTGGACGACCGCTTCACAGTCCGCAGCTTCGACAATCTCGGCGCCTGGATCCTCGGCCGCAACATGTTCGGGCCGATCCGCGGCGACTGGCCGGACGACAGCTGGAAAGGCTGGTGGGGCACCAATCCGCCCTACCACGTGCCGGTCTTCGTGCTGACGCACTACAAGCGCGACCCTATCGAAATGGAAGGCGGCACCATTTTCCACTTCGTTACCGGCGGCATCCATGATGCGCTCGACCGGGCGAAAACCGCTGCCGCCGGCAAGGATGTCCGCGTCGGCGGCGGCGTCTCCACCATCCGGCAGTATCTCCAGGAGCAGCTCATCGACGAGTTGCATCTGGCGGTTTCGCCGATGCTGCTCGGCAAGGGCGAGAACCTGTTTGCCGGTCTGGATATGCTGAAGCTCGGCTATCGGTGCACCGAGCAAGTGGCGACGGCGCTTGCCACGCATGTGACGATCAAGCGGGTGTAGGCTCCTTTCTCCCCGTCCCTATGCGGGGAGAAATGCCCGGCAGGGCAATGAGGGGCGGCGCGACCTTTGGAGACTATCGGCAAACTACCAATGGCAACGAATTGGGGCTCAATCGCCCGACGCTGGCGCCGCCCCTCATCCGCCCTTCGGGCACCTTCTCCCCGTTAGACGGGGAGAAGGAAGAACCCCTCAATATTTCTCCGGCACGTAAAGCTCGCGTGGTAGCGTCTGGCGCTCATATTCGGGATTGAAGACGCGATCGGGTAGCGTGATCTCCTCGTGCGGTACTTCCTCATAAGGCATCTGCTTGAGCAGATGATCGATGCAGTTCAGCCGCGCGCGCTTCTTGTCGTTGCCCTCGACGATGTACCAGGGCGCTTCGGGAATGTTGGTGCGGGCGAAGGTCTCTTCCTTGGCCTTGGTGTACTGCTCCCAGCGCACGCGCGACTGCAGGTCCATCGGCGACAGCTTCCACTGCTTCATCGGATCGTGGATGCGCATCAGGAAGCGCATCTGCTGCTCCTCGTCGGTGATGGAGAACCAGTATTTGACAACCGTGACGCCGGAGCGGACCAGCATGCGCTCGAATTCCGGCACGTCGCGGAAGAACTCCTCGACCTGATCTGGTTCGGCAAAGCCCATCACGCGCTCGACGCCGGAACGGTTGTACCAGGAGCGGTCGAACAGGACGATCTCGCCACCGGCCGGCAGATGCGGCACGTAGCGCTGAAAGTACCATTGCGACTTCTCGCGCTCGGTCGGCGCTGGCAGTGCCACGACGCGGCAGATGCGCGGATTGAGCCGCTGGGTGATGCGCTTGATGACGCCGCCCTTGCCGGCCGAGTCGCGGCCCTCGAAAATGACCACCAGCTTCTTCTTGTGATAGGCGACCCAGGACTGCAGCTTGATCAACTCGGACTGCAGGGTGATGAGGTCACGAAAATACTGCATGCGATCGATCGAAGGCGGATGCGCGTTCTTGTAGATCTTGGCAATCTCCATCGACAGCGCCGGCTCCGACATTTCCAGTTCGTAGTCTTCGTCGAGCGTGTCGGCCAGCTCCGCTTCAAGCCAATCCCTGGCTGGAGAATTCTGTTTTAACTCGGTCATTTGCGCTGCTCCGCTTGCCGGCTGACATGAAACCCTGAGCCGACTTGATATAGGCCGGTAGTGACGGTTTTATTGCAGCCACCGGACGCCGCAAATCCGCGAGGCATGGTCGATCCGTCGCCGTGGCATGGCGACAAGCCACTCATATTGTCCTACAAATGCCGAACCCGTTCGGGCTCCCCTGCCCTCCCCACCGAAATTGCGAGGATTTGACATGGAATACCGCACGCTTGGCCGTTCCGGCCTGAAAGTTTCGACGCTGACGCTGGGCACCATGACCTTCGGCGGCACCGGGCCGTTCGCCGCCGTCGGCAATTCCGACGTGGCGGAAGCCAGGCGCATCATCGACACCTGCATCGATGCCGGCATCAATCTCATCGACACCGCCAATGTCTATTCGAACGGGCTTTCGGAAGAGATCATCGGCGAAGCGCTCGGCGGCAAGCGCAAGGGCGATGTGCTGATCGCCTCCAAGGCGCGCATGCGGATCGGCAAGGGTCCGAACGACGAAGGCCTGTCGCGCTACCACCTGATCCGCGAGTGCGAGAAGAGCCTGAAGCGCCTCAGGACCGATGTCATCGACATCTATTTCCTGCACGAATGGGACGGCGTGACGCCGCTCGAGGAAACCATCGCCGCGCTCGACACTTTGGTGGCGCAGGGCAAAGTCCGCTATGTCGGCTGCTCCAATTATTCCGGCTGGCACGTGATGAAGGCGTTGGGGATCAGCGACAGAAGTCATCAGCCGCGTTTCGTCACCCAGCAGATCCACTACACGCTGGAAGCGCGCGAAGCCGAATACGAACTTCTGCCAATCTCGGTCGATCAGGGGCTTGGCGTGCTGGTATGGAGCCCGCTTGCCGGCGGCCTCTTGTCGGGCAAATACCGGCGCGACAGCCCGACCGCGCGCCAGCTTGCCGGCTGGTCGGAACCGCCGATCCGTGATGGGGACCGGCTGTGGCGGATCGTCGACGTGCTGGTCGAGATCGGCAAGAGCCGTGGCGTTTCGGCGGCGCAGGTGGCGCTGGCCTGGCTGCTCGGCCGCCCCGCGGTCAGTTCGCTGGTGATTGGTGGGCGCACCGAAGCGCATTTCAAGGACAACATCGCCGCTGCGAGCCTGGTGCTTGCCGAGGACGAGCGCAGCCGACTCGACGCCGTCAGCCGGCCGCCCTTACTCTATCCCTACTGGCACCAGCAGCTGACAGCCAAGGACCGGTTCGGTCCCGCCGATCTGGTTATCGACCGGAGCGATGTCTGAGCGGCTTGGGTTTCGGGAGCGCCGGCGCTAGCCCGAGATATAGCGCCAGACCTCGGCGTCGGGCTCCACCTGGCCGCTGAGCACGAAATATTTGTAGAGCACGAGCAGCGAGATCGCCTGCTCGGTCTGCTCGTTGCAGAACTTTCGGCAATAGGCGTTGGCGGCGGCAATGATGCGTTCGGCCTCCGCCGGATGCTGCTCGAAATACCGCATTTTTTCGGCAAGATCGGAGAAATCCGCTGCGAGCGGCACATAGTGGATATCAGCTTCTATCTGCTTTTCGGCGAACCAGGTCTCGTATGTCGGCGGCGGCATAAGGCACAGCGAATTCGAACTCATGATCCATTTGAGGTTGGTCGCCACATCATTGCCTTCGAGCGAAACGATGTAGCGGTAGTGCCGCTGCTGGTCGATGCTGAGATATGGCTTGCGGTAAGCCGCCGCGGTCGACTTGGGTGAGCCGACATCGCAGAACGGCAGATCGCGCACCGCCTTCAGGAACAGCGTCCGGATCGGATTGTTGAGTTCGCCGCGCCAGACCACGGCCGGACGCTTGTCCGCGAAACGCATGGTGTCTGCGGGCATGTTGAAATGCCGAAACTTGTCGAGCTTCATCAGCACGGCATTGCTGTTGTCGTCCTGGATTGGCCGATCCTTGACGATCGAAGGCACTTTTGGCACGTCAATGACGTCGCCGAACTCCAGATCGATCAGCAGGCCCGGATCGAAATAGCGGGCGAATTCCTTCAGGTCGTAATAATACATGCTCGGCCTGAACGGCAATCGGCGGACAGGCACGGCATTCGGGCTCGGCACGAAGGCGTGCTGCAGCTTGTTGTAGTAATCCAGCCGTTCGCGCACCGCCGCGTCGGAAAGGCTTGCCTGGCGAAGCCGACCGGCCAGCCTGCCGCGGAACAATGCCTGCGGCGCCAGATCGCGCACGACGTTGCGTGCGTAATAGAACACCTTGACTGAGTTGCGTAGGACTGTGGCCATCGGTCACTTGATCAAAACAGACTGGCGGCCCCAGCATTTCGGCGCCTCAAGTCTTTCCTACACCATTGTGCCGCCTATCTTGCAAGCCCGGAACCACTCGGAAGCTCACCGCAGGGCATCTATGGGTGCCGATCGTCCCCTGCGGTGTTGTGTTTGCAGCCCAATGCTCCTAGGCAGGGGCAAGTCGAGAGAAAGGATACGACATGGCACGACCACCGAACTACGGGCAGGAACGCAAGGAGCGTGACCGGCAGAAGGCTGCCAAGAAGGCGGAGAAGCTGGCGGCCAAGGTCGCGGCCAAGGATCGTTCGACGCCCGAGAGCGAGACCAACGCTGAAGCCGAGACCGAAACGGCAGAATAGAGCGGCATCCGACCCGGCGCGGCAGACCGGCTTACGCCTCCCGGTTACGCCAAGCTCGAGCCGGTCCTTGCCGTGCTCAGGCCGGCATCTTGTCGCTGACGAAGACGTTCACTTCGCGCGCGGCGGCGATGAAGGCGCGCCTTGCGTTCATCGCCGGCTTGTCGCCGGCCAGCGCGTCATGACAGGCCTGCAGCGCTTCGCGGTGCTTCATGCTGCGCTTGCCGGGCCAGCTGTTGAGCAGATAATCGGAAGCCTCGCGCGCCGTACGCAAGAGCTGAGTGCTTCCCTCCGCGACCGACTTGACGGTCACGGGTGTTTCAAATCGGTTGTTTTCCATGGCCGCTCTTACGCCATCGGCGTTCGCGAAGCGAGGCCGAAAGTGATTGCACTGCCCGTTCTGCCTTTTTCTTGATGACGTGCGTCAGGCGGCGACGACGGCAAATCCCCTGGCGCGCAGGCCGCGTCGGTCATTGTGCAGCGACGTCACCAGCCGGTCGCGGCTGCCCACGATGTGGGTTGAGAGCCGGCCTGCCGCCTCGTCGGCGTCGCCAGCCCGCACCGCCGCCAGAATGGCGTGGTGCTCGGCCCAGGCCCGGCCAAGGGCTGCCTCGTCGCGGACTTCGAGCCAGCGGGCGCGCGACAGACGCGTCATCGCATCGCGCACCGCCCTGAACAGAAACTCGTTGCCGGACAGACGCGCCAGCTCGATGTGGAAATCCATGCCGACGCGGTGCCATTCCTCGCGCGGGGTGCCGGCATCGCAGGAGTCGAGCATCGCTTCGATGACGTCGACGGCGCTCCTGTCCTCAAGGGCGCAGGTCAGGCGCAGCGCCCCGACCTCGACCGCCTCGCGGTAGACGGCGATCTGCTCGAGCTCGGCAAGGTTGATCGGCGACACCGTCCAGCCGCGCCCGTCGCGGCAGATCAGCCCCTCCGTCTCCAGCCGCAGCAGTGCCGCCCTGACCGGCGTGCGCGACGCGCCGAAGCGGCCTTCTATCCAACGCTCCGTCAGCCTCTCGCCAGGGCCGATCTCGAGGCCGAGAATCATCTCGCGAAGCTGTTTTTCGACATTCTGCATCTGCGACATTTTTATTCCGTTGTCCTTGTGAATGGACCAATCGGCCGACCGTTCGAGGAGGCCGCATTGACAGCAGCCGGACTTGCGTCCATGACGGATACCAGATTGGTATCCCAAAATGGTATCCGCAGCAAGCCATCGGCTGCCCGGGACAGGACAAAGACATGCCGCAAGACAGCGCAGGCACATATAACGCCCATTGGCGGCGCAATCTGTTCGTCTGCGTTGCCGGCTCGTTCAGCACGCTGATCGCCATGACGCTGCTGCTGCCGTTCCTGCCGCTTTATGTCGAGCAGCTCGGTGCTGAGGGCCACGCGGCAATCGTGCAATGGTCCGGCATAGCCTATGGCGCGACCTTCTTTGCCGCAGCACTGGTCGCGCCGCTGTGGGGACGGCTGGGTGATCGCTATGGCCGCAAGCTGATGCTGGTGCGCGCCAGCTTCGGCATGGCCATCTGCATGTCGCTGACCGGCATGGTGCAGACTGTCTGGCAACTGGTGCTGCTGCGCCTGCTGATCGGATTTGCCGGCGGCTATTCCTCGGGCTCGACCATCCTGGTGGCCATGCAGACCCCCAAGGAGCGCTCCGGCTGGGCGCTCGGCGTGATGTCGGCCGGCATTACCGCCGGCGCCTTGGTCGGCCCCCTGCTCGGCGGCGTGCTGCCGCCATTGATCGGCATCCGCACCACCTTCCTCATCTCTGGCGGCGTCATTTTCCTGGCCTTCCTGGCCACGACCTTTCTCATCAAGGAGAACCCTCGCCCCGTCGTTGCAGAGCCGAGGTCGAAGGAGAAACCCAGAGGCGGCTGGGCGCAGATTCCCGACAAGCGTCCCGTGGTCGCCATGCTGGCGACCGGCATGCTGTTGAGTTTCGCCACCATGTCGATCGAGCCGATCATCACCGTCTATGTGCAGCAGCTCATCGAGAACCAGAGCCGGGTCACGCTGATCTCCGGCGTCGTCATGTCGGCGGCCGCGCTCGGCGCCATCCTGTCGGCCTCGCGTCTCGGTAAGCTCGCCGATCGCATCGGCCACTGGAACGTCGTCGTCGGCGCTCTTGCTGTCTCGGCGCTGCTGCTCATCCCGCAGGCTTTCGTCACCGAGGGCTGGCAGCTGGTGGCCTTGCGTTTCCTGATGGGCCTGGCGCTGGGCGGTCTGTTGCCCTGCATCACCAGCGTCATTCGCCACAATGTTCCGGACGGCGTCGGCGGCAATGTGCTTGGCTTGTCGATCTCGGCGCAGTATGTCGGACAGGTTGCCGGGCCGCTGCTTGGCGGCTTTGTCGGCGGCCATTTCGGCATGCGGGCGGTGTTTCTCGGCACATCGGTGCTGATGGCGGGCGGCGCGGTGTATAACTGGCTGGTCCAGTCACACCGCACACGCGACATGCTGGCGCAAGCCGGCAAATCCTGACACTGCTATTTCAGATCACGGAGACATTGACATGGCCGAGCAGCTTGCTGGCAACAATGGCCGCATCCTGGTTTTTGCCGGCGGCCTGTGCGGCGCGGCGGGCGTAGCGCTGTCGGCCGCGGCGGCGCATCTGGGCGGCGCTTTCGTCGGCACGGCCGCGTCGTTCCTGATCATGCATGCGCCGGTGTTTCTTGCCGCCGGCCTTATCGGCGCAAACCGGATGCTGCGACGCGGAAGCTTCATCCTTCTCGCCGGGCTGCTGCTGTTCGCGGGCGATCTTCTCGCCCGAGACTTCCTTGGCTCAAGGCTGTTTCCGATGTCGGCGCCGATCGGCGGCACCTTGCTCATCGCCGGCTGGCTGGTGATTGCCGGCTCGGCGCTGGTGCGCCAGCGTTCCTGACGCGACAGACCCAAGCCCCACCCCGCCAGCCGGCAAGGCTCAGTCCTGCCGCTGTTCAGTCCTGCCGGCGTTCAAGCCTGCCCAGCAGCTTCCAATTGCGCGGGACACGCTTGGCTGCCCGCCGCTCTTGCCGATTGGTGGCCAGCGGGATGCCCCAATAGTGGCGAAAGATGTCTTCGAACACTTGGTTGACGGGATGCATGGCTTGGTCTCCTCAAAAAATTGAATCGATCCAATCGGTTGGCAAAAAAGATGCCTTGCCGATCAGCTCCGCTTGCGCCCCGCCAGAAGACGTGAATCACGCTTCCACGGTCCGGTCCTGACACGGCGCTTCTCAGTTGCGGCCACCGGGGCGATACCCCAGTCGTTGCCGTAAATGTCTTCGAACAGATAGTTGACGGGATGCATGGCACCCTCCTCTTCAAGCGATCCAACCACAATTGGCACGACACTTGGATCGATTCAAACATAGGTCTTGACAGGCGGATGTCAAGCAAAAATTTGAATCGATCCAACGAAAGTGCTAGATGCTGCCAGCGAACGTGCTAGATGGGAGCTGGAGGCAAGCAACAATGGCGCTACGCGGCGAAGGCAGCACAAGACCCATCCGGCTGGCGGACATCGCCAGAGCCGCCGGTGTTTCGCACGGCACTGCCTCCAATGTCTTCAGCCGTCCCGAGATCGTACGCGAGGAAGTGCGCGAGCGGGTCAAGGCGGCGGCGGAAGCGATGGGCTATGCCGGGCCCGACCCCAAGGGCCGGCTGCTGCGCGCCGGCAAGGTCAATGCGATCGGCGTCGCGACAGGCGAACCCCTCGCCTATTTCTTCGACGATCCCTATGCCCGGGCCATGATGGCCAGCATTTCCACGGCATGCGACGCCACCGGCGCCGGCATAGCACTGGTGTCCGCCAACAATGAGGAAAAGCTTGCCTGGAACATCCAGAGCGCGCTGGTCGACGGCTTCATCCTGTTCTGCATCGAGGGCGGCTCGCGCCTTGTCGAGCTGACACGCGAGCGCAAGCTGCCCTTCGTTGCGCTTGAGCTCGGCTTCGAGGACGAGACGGTTTCGGCGATCGGTGTCGACAATGTCGCCGGCGCCCGCATGGCGGCGCGCCATCTCGCCGAGCTTGGCCATCGCCGCTTCGCCGTGCTGTCGCTGCAGTTCGCCGACGGCCGCACCGGCCTTGTTTCGCCTGAGCAGGTCGCGGCGGCGGTCTACACCGGCACGCGCGACCGCCTTGCCGGCTACTTCGAGGTGCTTTCAGGCTTCGGCGTCGACACCGCCAAGGTGCCGGTTTACGAGACCGAAAACGACGAAGCCAGCACGAGAGCCGGCCTCGAAACCATTTTCGCAAGCGGTGAGAAGCCCACAGCTATCCTGGCGATGTCGGACCGGATGGCCATGATCGCCATCGAATGGCTGGCTGCGCGGGGTATAGCGGTGCCCGGCGATGTCTCCATCGTCGGCTTCGACGGCGTGCCTGGCGCCGCACTTTGCGATCCTGCGCTGACCACGGTCGCCCAGCCGATTGCCGAGATGGGCCGCCGGGCGGCGCGGGCGATCCTTGATTTCGACGGCAAGGTGCTGCGCGAAATACTCGATGTCGAGCTGATCGTCAGGGCTTCGGCCGGGCCGCCCAAGAAAGCTTGAACCCGAATCTATCGGTTGGCGCCTGCCGCCGCCGGCTGCGCGCTGAAGGAGGCCCGCCCGGAGGCTGCTTCGCTGCGTATCGGCCTCTTGCCGGATGCACCAACGGTCGAAAACCATTCGAGATAGAAGGCGAGCGCGAACTGCGTGGCGATGCCTGCAGCGATCAGCAGACTGTCATAGGCAAGGCCTCCGGGATTGATCAGCTTCAGCACCTGCGCTGCCATGGCGAGCACCGTGCCGGCGATGAACACCGGCAGCGAGCGCTTGCCGAGTACGGCGAGCGGATGATCGCGGGCAGTGCGAAACAGGTTCGAGATGGCCGGAAAGGCGACGATCAAATAGCTCACCGCCAGAATGTGCAGCAACCGCGGCAACGACAGGAACGTCTTGTCGAAGCCGGTCAGCACCACCGGCAGATCCAGCCATGACACGTGCCCCCAGAGCGGGCTGTGCACCCAGACAAGCGCTCCCGCGACATAGATTGCCGCCGCGCCGACCAGCCAGCGATTGACTGGAATGGTGCCGCCGCGCCTGACATGCAGCGTGCCCGCCAGGCCGATGTTGAAGAGGAACTGCCACGACAGCGGATTGAGAAACCAGAACCCCGGCTCGGGATAATTGGGCGGCGCGATCTGGTAGATTCCGGCAACCAGCCACAACGTGCCGGACACGGCCAGCGCCAGCAGCGGCCGGTAGCTGACGAACAGCAGGAAGGCCGGCGCCATCAGCAGCAGCGCTGCATAGACCGGCAAGATGTTGTTGTAGCCGAGCTGATGACCAAGCGTGACGATGCCGATCAGCACCTCCGGCGTGTTTTTCATCAGCGGCTCGATGTTGATCAGTTTCAGCAGCTCCGGGCGCCGGGCGAACACCGCTGCCGCGCAGAACATGGCCATCACCGCCATCGTGGTGACGATATGGGCGGCATAGAGCACACCCGCCCGCCGCCACATTTTCAGCGTCGCCAGCAGCCGGCCTCCCGGCTGAAACTTGCTGCCATAGGCAAGGGCGACCGACATGCCCGAGATCAGCACGAACGCTTCCGCCGCGTCCGAAAAGCCGAAATTCTTGTAGGTCAGGGTTTCGAAAGCGGTGCCTGGCACGTGGTCGATGAATATTGTGATCAGCGCGAGTGCGCGAAACACATCGATACGCGTGTCGCGTTCGGACGAAACTGGCATGGACATCGACAAAAGGCCTCAAAGCTGGTCGTTCATTGGGGCAATGCGACCCCCGACGCACCGCTTCGATTCATCCCGTGAGGGAGTGTATCGGCACAGAAACGGACTGAAGTTAGCCTGGTTCAATCAACTTTCACGGAACATGAAAATATTCCGTTTTGAAGCCGGCAAATGAACAAAAGTGACGTTATATCAAAAGGATGTGATGATGACTGAAGAAGCCGCCGAAGACGGACTTCTGAGGCGCGACCTGGATTTTTTCTATCGCGTCTACAGGCCTGCCGATGCAACCGGCGAAGTGCTTTTTCTGCTGCATGGTTCCGGCGTCGACGAGACCACGCTGGTCCCGCTCGGCCGGCAGATCGCGCCGCGCGCGGTGCTGGTGGCGGTGCGTGGCCGCATCCCCCAGGAGGACGGGTTCCGCTGGTTTACACGCATCACGCCGACGCGCTTCGAACAGAACAGCATCCGCACGGAGACCGATGCATTCGCGGACTTCATTGCCGAAGCCGCGAAGCGCCAAAACCTCGATCTCTCCCGCTCCACATTTCTCGGTTATTCGAATGGCGCCAATCTGGTTTCCAGCACCATGCTGCTGCATCCGGGCCTCGTCGAACAGGCGGCGCTGTTACGCGCCATGCCGGTGCTGGACGATGTGCCGCCGGCAGACCTCAGCAAGGCGCGGGTGCTGATCATTGCCGGTGCCGCCGACCTGACCTACGCACCCTTCGCGCCGGCGCTGGTGTCACTGCTCAGCCAGCGCGGCGCCGAGATCGACGCCCGGATCATCCCATCAGGTCATGAATTCGGCGACCGGGATGCCGAAATCGTCAGGCAATGGCTGGCCGATCCAGCGGCCATCACACAGGCGGATTGACCGCTCAGCGCGCGGCGACGGCCACAGGGCGTTCGGCGGCGAGATCGACTACGCCATGCGGGTCAAGATTTACGGCACGTCGCCGGAAAGCGTTGGGAGATTGCAGACATCGTTGCGCTTCATTGGAGCTATCTAGCGGAATGTGCTATGATTCCTGCCGTGGGCAAGAAGGCAAAGCAGAGGATCGAACCCCTGGCAGATCGCGAAATGGCGATCGAAGCCGCCTTCTTTGCCCGCAAGTTCGGCCTCACCAAAGAGGAGGCACTCAAAACCCTCAAAGAGGCCCGCGTCGTGAAACCTAGCAGAAATCTGACAAAAACTCGATAAGCGCTGGGTTGGACGACAACCGCCTTTTGGCAAGAAATCGAACGGCACTTCAGGCCATAGATTTTGCGTCAGATCTCTATGGACGCCTCATCGCCCATATTCAGATTTCGGCGCCCGCTCCGCGTCAGCCGCCCAGGCGCGTGACAAAATAGGTGAGGGCCGAAATGGCGGCCGTGGCCGGCAAAGTGACGATCCAGGCAATGACGATGTTCCCGGCGATGCCCCAGCGTACGGCCGAGATGCGGCGGGCGGCACCGACGCCGATGATGGCGCCGGTGATGGTGTGCGTGGTCGACACCGGAACGCCGAGCCAGGTGGCGGCAAACAGGGTGATCGCGCCGCCGGTCTCGGCGCAGAAGCCCTGCATCGGGTTCAGCCGGGTGATCTTCGAACCCATTGTGTGGACGATGCGCCAGCCGCCGAACAAGGTGCCGAGCGCCAGCGCCGTCTGACAGGTGAGGACGACCCACAGCGGCACATAGAAATTGGCGCCGAGCATGCCTTGCGAATAGAGCAGCACGGCGATGATGCCCATGGTTTTCTGGGCGTCGTTGCCGCCATGGCCGAGCGAATAGAGCGAGGCGGAAAAGAACTGCAGGACGCGGAAGGTGCTGTCGACGGCGAACGGCGTCTGGCGCACGAACAGCCACGAAACGACAAGGATCAGGGCAAGCGCCAGAACAAAACCTGTCGCCGGTGACAGGACGATCGCGGCGACCGTCTTGCCAAGCCCCGTCCAGACGATGGCGCCAACCCCACCCTTGGCAACGCCGGCACCGACCAGCCCGCCGATCAGCGCATGCGAACTGCTCGACGGGATGCCGGCAATCCAGGTGACGATGTTCCAGACAATGGCGCCGACAAGGGCTGAGAAGATCACCGCCGGCGTGACGATAGAGACGTCGACAATGCCCTTCCCTACTGTCTCGGCGACATGAAGGCCGAAGAACATGAAGGCGATGAAATTGAAGAAAGCCGCCCACAAAACCGCATATTGCGGCCGCAGCACGCGGGTGGAGACGATGGTGGCAATGGAATTGGCGGCATCGTGCAGGCCGTTGAGAAAATCGAAGAACAGCGCCACGGCGACAAGGCCGATCAGCACGGGAAAGGCAATGGTGGCTTCCATCACCTAAACATTCTCGATGACGATGCCGCTGATCTCGTTGGCGACGTCCTCGAAACGATCGACCACCTTTTCCAGCTGGCCATAGATCTCTGAGCCGATCAGGTAGGCCATCGGGTCGCTGCGGCCGTGCCGCTTGAACAGGTCCTTCAGCCCTTGCTCGTGCAGATCGTCGGCTCGGCTTTCGACGCGCATGACCTCTTCGGCGATGGCGTTGAGGCGCACGGTGTGGGTGCCGACCTTGCTCAGCAGGGGGATCGCCTCGGCGACCAGCTTGGCGGCAGCGACGATGACGCCGCCCATTTCCTGCATCAGCGGGTCGAATTCCTTCTTTTCGAACAGCTTCACCGTCTTGACGGTCTTGTGCATCATGTCGATGGCATCATCCATCGACTGGATCAGGTCCTTGATGTCGCCGCGATCGAAAGGCGTGATGAAGGAGCGCCGCACCGCCAGCAGGACTTCGGCGGTGATATGATCGGCCTCATCCTCGAGATCGATGATCTTCTGACACCAGCGATCGATGTCCTTGCCCTGGAGAAGCTGCTCCAGCGCCTCGGCGCCGCCGACCACGGTGCGGGAATGTCGCTCGAACAGCTCGAAGAAACGATCCTCGCGCGGCAGCAGCTTGCGGAACCAGCCCAGCATGTCCGACCTCCCGTCGCGCTTCCATGACCCTGTCCATTCACATAGCGCCCCAGCGAGCCACTGGAAACAGTAAGCCGGCTGAAAGATGTGGATGCGGACGACGAGGCTTGAGACGGAAACCGACTTTCGAGAAGCGCAGGATATCTGCGATGAAGATCGCCGGCGTGCGGCCGGCGGAAATCGAAGCGGTGCTGCCGATGCCTTCGGCCGACGTCATGCTGTCGCTGCTCGCCCAGATGGAAGGCTGAGCAGAAGTAACCGCCTACCCTCGCCCGATCCTGTTCCAGGCATCCAGCCCGGCGATCTTGTAGGCTTCGGCGAGCGTTGGATAGTTGAAGGTGTTGTTGACGAAGAAATCGACGGTGCCACCGAGGTTGATCACCGCCTGGCCGATGTGAATGAGTTCGGTGGCGCCCTCGCCGACGATGTGCGCGCCGAGCAGGCGGCGGGTTTCGATCGAGAACAGCAGCTTCAGGAAGCCGGTGTTGACGCCCATGATGTGGCCGCGCGAGGTCTCGCGGAAGCGCGCCACGCCGACTTCATAGGCAGCGCCGCTGTCGCGCACCTGTTCCTCGGACTGGCCGACGGTGGAGATTTCCGGAACCGCGTAGATGCCATAGGGAAAGGTTTCAGGCGGCGGCGGCAGCGGCACGCCGAAGGCATGGCAGGCGGCCACCCTGCCCTGCTCCATCGAGGTGGAAGCGAGGCTGGGAAAGCCAATGACGTCGCCAGCGGCATAGATGTTGGGCACGCTGGTCTGGAAAGTCTGCGGGTCGACCTTGATGCGGCCCCTGGAATCGGCGTCGATGCCGACCAGGTCGAGGCCCAAGGTTCCGACATTGCCGGTGCGACCGGCGGCGTAGAGTACGACATCCGAACGGATGGTGCGGCCGTCGGCCAGTTCGACTTCGGCGGCTTCCGGCTTGGAGCGGATTTCCTTCACCGCGCTGCCCAGCCGGATCGTCATGCCGCGGTCGCGCATCTGGTGGATGAAATCGTCGACGATCTCGCGGTCGACGAAATCGAGGATGGTGTTGCGCGGCTCGACCAGCGTCACCGGCACGTCGAGCGCGGAAAAAATCGTCGCGTATTCGACGCCGATGACGCCGCCGCCGATCACCGTCAGCGTGCGCGGCAACTGGCCAAGCTCCAGCATCTCGTCGCTGTCGAAGACACGGGTCTTGTCGAAGGGCACGTCACGCGGCCGATGCGGCCTGGTGCCGACCGCGATCAGCGCATGGGCGAATCCGACTTCGCTGTAGTCGCCGGTGTCGGTGGTCAGGCTGACCTTGTTGGGTCCGAGGAACTTTACCGCGGCGCGCGCGCTCTTGACCGTATTGCGCATGAACTGGTGCTGCAGCACCTCGACCTCGTGATCGAGCGTCTTGTGCAGGCGTTCGACCAGATCGCCAACCGAAATGTCCTGCTTGACCCGGTAGCCGCGTCCGTAAAAGCCACGCTCGCGCCAACCGGAAAGGTTGAGCACCGTCTCGCGCAGTGTCTTCGACGGGATGGTGCCGGTGTGTACGGACACGCCGCCGAGGCGCCGCCCCCTGTCGACCACCAGCACCGATTTGCCGAGCTTGGCCGATTGCACCGCGGCGCGGCGCCCGGAAGGCCCGCTGCCGATGACCAGCATGTCATAATCCATATTGCCCCGTCCCTCGCCCCTGGCGCCTGACTGCCTTTGTTGCGCCGCAGCAAGCTAACGCCATCCGTGCGGTGAATTCAACCGATTCGCACCGCGCCGGCGCAGCTTCGTCATCGATGCCGCTGAAAGGCCCGATCTTGATTATGCCGCAGGCCTTCACCATTTCATCACAGCCAGGTCCGCACCCTATTGCGGCCCCGATTACGAGGATATGACATGAACGCGCGCGTACTTGACGGCGAAATCATCACCAGCAGGCTCGAAGATATCAGGGCCTATGAGGGCGTGCGCTCTCGGCGCATCTTTGCCTTCATCATCGACTATTGCATCGTCGCGCTGCTGACCATTCCGTTCGCGATCCTGGTGTTCCTGTTTGGGCTACTGACGCTCGGTCTCGGCTGGATGCTGTTCTCAATCCTCGTGCCGGCTGTCGCCATCCTCTACATTTGGAACACGCTGGGCAGCATCGACCAGGCCACGACGGGCATGAAGATGATGGGCATCCGGCTCGACCGCCTCGACGGCACCCGCATCGACGGGCTTACCGCCGTCGTGCATTCGGTGCTGTTCTGGGCCGGCAACGTCATGCTGACGCCGCTCGTGCTTCTGGTGACCCTGTTTTCCGACCGCAAACGCACTCTGCACGATCTGCTGCTCGGCACGGTGGTCAGCCGCAGCGACCGTTGAAACAGCTTTTTGCGAGTCCCGGGAGCCGCTTTTGCATAAATGTGAAGGCGTCCGGTCAACCAAGCGTCTATAATCCTGTTGAATTTTTCGCCGTCCGCGCCAAAGGTAGGACGATTCGCAGGAGTGTTTCCAAGGCTCGATGACGCAGCACCCGACCCAGTCGCCGCAGTTCTTCCTGACCGCGCCGTCGCCGTGCCCGTATCTTGAGGGCCAGTTCGAGCGCAAGGTGTTCACGCATCTGGTCGGCGACAAGGCGCCGGAGATGAACGACCTGCTGACGCAAGGCGGGTTCCGGCGCTCGCAGAACATCGCCTACCGGCCGGCCTGCGAGACCTGCCGAGCCTGCGTCTCGGTGCGCATCCTGGCGCAGGAATTCACCGCCAGCCGCAACATGAAGCGGGTGATCCAGCACAATTCCGATCTCGTCGGCGCCATGCACGACGCGCAACCGTCGACTGAGCAGTACTCGCTGTTCCGCAGCTACCTCGACGCCCGCCACCGCCGTGGCGGCATGTCCGACATGACGGTGCTCGACTACGCCATGATGGTTGAGGACACCCATGTCGACACCAAGGTCATCGAATATCGCCGACGCGGCCCCGACACTTTCATCACCGGCAAGGGCCAGGGCGAGCTGATCGCCGTGGCGCTGACCGACAAGATGGCCGACGGCCTGTCGATGGTCTATTCCTACTTCAATCCCGACTTCGAGGACCGTTCGCTCGGCACCTTTATGATCCTCGACCACATCGCCCGCGCCAGAGCCATGGGCCTGCCCCATGTCTATCTCGGCTACTGGGTCAACGGCTCGCGCAAGATGAACTATAAGATGCGCTTCATGCCGCAGGAGCATCTCGGCCCGAAAGGCTGGGAGCGCTACGACCACGAAGCGGTTTCGCGCTGATTTTTTCCTTCGCTGTTCATCCTTAGACTGTTTCAAGGGGATGCCGCTGGTCTTCCGGTCAATCGACTGGAAACAGACGCTGGGCCGGTTTACGGCTGCCTCAAATTCATTGAGAGAACTGCCCGCATGTCGGCCCACCACGACCACCAGAAAGGCCTTCTCATCACCGCCATAGGCGGGCTGGCGCTGACTTTCGACATTCCGCTGATCCGGCTCGCCGACGGCGGCGCCTGGACAATCCTCTTGCTGCGCACCGGCACAACTTTCCTCGCAGCGCTGGTCATCTGGGCCGTCTGGCGCTCGCTGAGCAAGGACGCGCCGCAGCTCATCCCCGGCTGGTCGGGGCTGATGGTCGCCGCGCTCTACGGGCTGGGCTCGATCTGCTTCGTCACCGGCGTCTTCAACACCTCGACCGCCAACCTTGTCTTCATCCTCGCCTTCACCACCATGTTTTCAGCCCTGCTGTCATGGCTGTTCCTGAAGGAGCGGCCGCGGCCGATCACGCTCGCCGCTCTCGCCCTGATGATCGTCGGCGTCGCCATCATCGTCGGCGATTCGATCGGCACCGGGCATCTGTTCGGCGACCTGATGGCGCTGTGTGCGGCGTTCATGATTGCCGCCGCCATCACCATCTCGCGCGCCAGCGGCAAGGACATGGGTTTTACCGCGCTGATCGGTGTCATCCTGCCCTGTGCCGTCGCCGCGTTCATGGTCTCGAGAACCGGTGTTCAGGTGAACGCGCCGTGGTGGATCATCTTCAACGGCGCCGTCATCATGCCGATTTCGTTCTTCTGCCTCGCCAACGGCCCGAAATACATTTCCGGCCCGGAAGTGGCGATGTTCTATCTGCTGGAAACCGTGCTGGCGCCGGTCTGGGTGTGGGTGATCTTTGCCGAGACGCCGTCGCGCAACAGTCTGATCGGCGGCGCCATCCTCATCGTCACGCTGGTCGCCCATTCGCTGTGGCAATTGCATGAGGGGCGCAAGCGCCGCGCCACGCTTGCCGTGAGTCACCCGGCTTAGAGCGCGGACAGCGGTCGTTCCAGAGCTGTCGCGATGCAAGTGCGATCAACGCGTTGCCGTATCTGAAAAAGGCTCTGCAACGATCTGGTATTCGTCCTCGTAAACGACATATCCCAGACGGGAACTCTTCATGACATCGACATGATGCCCATGGAGCGCAAGGAGCGCCGCGAGGTCATAGGCCCTTGCCAAATGTTCCGCTGCCGTTGGCTTGAACCAGCTTAATCCTTGGGTCGTCTGTTTCCGGTAAAAACCTTTCGATCTTGAGAGATTGAAACGTGGCGGTATCGCTAGGTTCTGTCGAAACCAGGCAAGACTATCTTCCAGCCGATCCAACGTGTGTTGATCGACATCCGTTTGCCCTCGCAATTCGTAGGCAGCGCCAAAAAAACCTTCGCGCGCCTGCGTTCCCGCGATGGTTTTTGACCGAACAAATCGCAAAAACATGCGCAGGATACTCCCCAAACGCGACGTCACGTGACCTACGTTTTGATCCTGACGATCATGCCCTGGCCTTTTTCTCGGCAACAATTTCGATCTGCGGTGGACCACCCGCCGGCTCCTCGGGCGCAACGACGGCAAGTTCGTCCACCAGTTCCACCTCGCGCAACCATTCGCGCCAGATCGCGACCAGCAGCGCCATCAGCACCGGGCCGATGAACAGGCCGAGAAAGCCCATCGTCTTGACGCCGCCGATCAGACCGAAAAAGGTCGGCAGGAAGGGTAGCTTGATCGGCCCGCCGACCAGCTTCGGACGCAATGTTTTGTCGACGATGAACAGCTCGACCGCGCCCCAGATGAACAGCGCCAGCCCGGCCATCGGCGAACCGCTGGCGGCGAGGTAGATCGACACCAGGGTGAACGAGAGCGGGGCGCCGCCGGGAATCAGCGCCATGACGCCGGTCAGCGCGCCGAGCGTCACCGGCGACGGCACGCCGGCCAGCCAATAGGCGATGCCCAGCACCAGCCCCTCGCCGATGGCGATGACGGTCATGCCGGTGACGGTCGAGGAGATCGTTGCCGGCACCACACGCGAAATCCGCTCCCACCGCGTCGGCAGGATGCGCTCGCCGAGACGGTCGACCTGGCCCGCGAAATGCTCGCCGTCGCGATAGGCGAAGAACAGCGCGATCATCATGAACAGCAGCGTCAGCAACAGGCCGAAGGCGCTGCCGCCGGCGGCCAGCACGCCGCGATAGATGCTGCCGATATTGGCGCCGCTGATCAACTGGATCAGCTCGCCGATGCCGCCGGGATGGCCGATATTGGTCGTCCACTGATCGTTCAGCCACTCGCCCACTACCGGCAGTGTCGCTATCCAGTGCAGCGTCACCGCGCCGTGCCGGTTGGTCTCGATCGCCCAACCGACCCATTCGCGGACCTCGTTGATGGCATAGGTGCCGGCAAGTGCGATCGGCACCACCAGGAAGGTGAGAATGAACAGGATCGCCAGGGTGGCGGCAATGGTGCGATTGCCACCAACACCGGCGAGCAGCCGCCGATAGAGCGGCCAGCTGGCGAAGGCGATGACCAGAGCGGCCAATACCGGGAACAGGAAGCCATGGAAGAAATAGACGCCGGCGGCAACAATCAGCACCAGCAGCCAGCGCGCCGCCGACAGCGGCGGGATGACGGCGGACCGAACCGGCGTCGACAGGCCGAACAGGCGCTGATGCCGCTCCGGTTTCTGGATTTCAGCCTGCTTCAAACGCCCATCTCTTCCCTGCCATCTCAGCGTTTATGCACTGTTATAGTGCCGCAATCGTGACGATAGTCCAAATGCGTGGGAATCTCCCCCCTCGAGGGGGAGATGGCCGGCAGGCCAGAGGGGGTCGCCGCGCGTGAAGCGCTAGCCTCTCCTGCCGGCAAAGGGGTGTCGCGTCTGGACGTACCGACCCCCTCTGTCGCCTTCGGCGACATCTCCCCCTCGAGGGGGAGATACCTACCCAAATTTCCCCGTCCTCGGGAATCCCTTCGGCACCATGCGCCCTGCCGAAGCGCGAGCCCCGATCCACTCCGCCAGTTCCTCTCGCGATCTGGTGAAGGTGCGGTCGGCCGAATCTTGCCACGACAGGCCGCTCTCCAGCACGAAAGGCTTGAGGTCGAGCACGCCGCCATCCTTGTATTTCTGCAGGCGAACGCCCTTGCCGCGGCCCATTTCCGGGATCTCGGAGAGCGCGAACACCAGCATCTTGCGGTTCTCGCCGACAATGGCGAGATGATCGCCGGTGACCGGCACGCAGCGCTTGGCCTCGTCGGGCGCCTTGACGTTCATCACCTGCTTGCCCTTGCGGGTGTTGGCGATGACCTCTTCCTCCGGCACGACAAAGCCGTTGGCGTCGTGCGACACCAGGAGCAGCTTGCGCTTGGGATCGTGGATAAAAGCGGTGACGATGTCCTGGTCGTTGTCCATGTCGACAATGATGCGGATCGGCTCGCCATGGCCGCGGCCGCCCGGCAGCCGGTCGGCGCCGATGGTGTAGAACTTGCCGCCGGTGGTAAACACCAGCACCTTGTCGGTGGTCTGGGCATGGAAAGCGAGCTTGAGGCTGTCGCCCTCCTTGAAGGTCAAGGTGGAATGATCGGTCAGGTGACCTTTCATCGCCCTGAGCCAGCCCTTTTCCGAGACCACCACGGTGACCGGCTCGCGCTCAATCATGGCGTGCGCGATGTCGGTCAAATCGTGTTCGGGCGCGTCGGCGAACTGGGTGCGGCGCTTGCCGAGATCGGTCTCCGGTCCGAATTTGTCGCGGATGCTGGTGACTTCCCACTTGATCGTCGACCACTGCTTGGCGTCGGAGGCAAGCAGCGCCTCGATCTGCTTCTTCTCGGTGGAGAGGCCGTCGAATTCCTTGCGGATCTCGAATTCCTCCAGCTTGCGCAAGGCGCGCAGCCGCATGTTGAGGATGGCTTCGGCCTGGGTGTCGGTGAGCGACCAGCGCGCCATCATCACTTGCTTGGGCTCATCCTCCTCGCGGATGATCCTGATCACCTCGTCGATGTTGAGGTAGGCGATCAGATAGCCGGCGAGGATCTCGAGGCGTCTTTCGATCTCGCCAAGGCGATGCTTCGAGCGGCGGACCAGCACCTCGCGGCGGTGCTCCAGCCATTCCCTGAGCACGCCCTTCAGCGACAAGACGTTGGGCACCTTGCCGCGCGACAGCACGTTCATGTTGAGCGGGAAACGGCTTTCGAGCTCGGTCAGCTTGAACAGCGATTCCATCAGGATGCCGGGATCGACCGAGCGGCTCTTTGGCACCAGCACGACGCGGATGTCTTCGGCACTTTCGTCGCGGATATCTTCCAGCAGCGGCAATTTGCGCGCCATCAACAGCTCGGCGATCTTCTCGATCAGCCGGGCCTTCTGGACGCCATAGGGGATTTCGGTGACGACGATGCTCCAGGTGCCCCTGCCCTGGTCCTCCTGGCTCCATTTCGCCCTGACGCGAAAACCGCCGCGGCCGGTTTCGTAGGCTTCGAGGATCGAAGCGCGGCTGTCGACGATGATGCCGCCGGTCGGGAAGTCCGGTCCCTGGACGAAATCCATCAGCTTGGTCACCGGTGCATCCGGATGCTCGATCAGATGCAAGGCAGCATCGCAAAGCTCGGCGGCGTTGTGCGGCGGGATCGAAGTCGCCATGCCAACAGCAATGCCGGACGAGCCGTTGGCGAGCAGGTTCGGGAAGGCGCCCGGTAGGACGACCGGCTCTTCGTCCTCCTCATTGTAGGTCGGCCGGTAGTCGACCGCGTCCTCGGTGATGCCGGCAAGCAGCTCGGTCGCCACATCGGTCATGCGCGCTTCGGTGTAACGCATGGCGGCGGCGTTATCGCCGTCGATGTTGCCGAAATTGCCTTGCCCGTCGACCAAGGGGTAGCGCATCGAAAAATCTTGCGCCAACCGCACCAGCGCGTCGTAGATCGACTGGTCGCCATGCGGATGGAACTTGCCCATCACCTCGCCGACGATGCGGGCGCATTTGGCAAAGCCCTGGTCGGGGTTGAGCCGCAGCAGCCGCATGGCATGCATGATGCGGCGATGCACCGGCTTCAGCCCGTCGCGCACATCCGGCAGCGCCCGGTGCATGATGGTCGACAGCGCATAGGCGAGATAGCGCTCTTCCAGCGCCTTCTTCAGGTCGACCGGTTCGATATGATCGCCGCCGCCATCTTGAGGCGGCAAAAGCCTTTTTCCCATGGGCTGGGACTAGCCGAGCGGGTGATTCGCGGCAAGCCGCCGGTGTGGGAATCCGCGTTGGCGCGACCCTGGACGGTCTATGAGCCCACATTCCGGCAATGGGAGCACCGCCATTGACCGCGCTGTGTGATGGATTTCACTGAATTGCCGGCGCGAGAACTCCAATTTGCCGACCTTGTGCAACAGCATCGGAAGCGGTGCGGGGGCCTGCCAACATCAATCTGTTACACGCGCTGTCTAAGGCATGTCGCGACGACGCATGGACCCGATCTTCATGACAAATTCACCGCATCACGCAAAGGCTGGCGATCGGGTTTGCGTTTCGCCGTGATTTTCGGCCATTCTAATGGACAAATGCCTTTATCCGGTCCAGTTCGTCACGGAATGGTGACGACGCAACGAATGAAACCATTCTTTCAAGGACATCTCAGGGGACTTGCAATGACAATCCAACGCTCATTTTACAAACTCGCTTTTTCGACCTTTCTGCTGACGTTGCCGCTGAATGCGGCCCTTGCGCAGAACACGGCGGTCGCCGACCGGCTCAAGGCTCTGGCTGCCGCCCAGGGCATGGACATCTCCTGGACCGGCGTGACCGGTGACGACTCCAATTTGGTGCTGCAGGGCGTGACCGTGAAGCCGGCGGCAGAAAAGGAAGCGCTGCCGATCGGCGACGTCAAACTTGAAGGCGTGACCGAGGCCAATGGCGGCTACGATATCGGAACCGTCTCGACCTCCGCGTTCACGCACAGCAAGGATGGCGTCACGCTCGATCTCAGCCCCTTCGTGATCCACGACATGAACGTTCCGGCCGAGGGCGCCACGGGCCCGATGGGTTCGATGATGATGTACAAGTCGGCCGAACTCGCCAACATGACGGTGAAGGTCGCTGACAAGACGGCCTTCTCGATGGACGGGCTCGCCGTCGAAATTACCCCGCCGGCCGACGGCAAGGCGATGGAGTTTTCCTTGACGACGGAAAAATTCAACGGCGACCTCACCCTCGTCGACGATGCCCAGTCCAAGGCAGTGATCGAAGCGCTCGGCTACCAGAACATATCAGGCAATATCGAAATGGCCGGCACCTGGCAGCCCGCGGACGGCAAGATGGAATTGTCGAAATACGACATGTCCGTCGACAATGCCGGTACGCTCGGCATGACTTTCGATATCGGCGGCTACACGCTCGATTTCGTCAAGTCGATGCAGGAGATGCAGAAAAAGATGGCGGCACAGCCCGAAGGCGCCGACAATTCGGCGCAAGGCATGGCCATGCTCGGCCTGTTGCAGCAGCTTTCGTTCAACGGCGCCTCGATCCGCTTCGACGACGATTCGCTGACCGGCAAGCTGCTGGACTATTTCGGCAAGCAACAGGGCATGTCCGGCAAGGACATTGCCAACCAGGCCAAGGCGATCGTGCCCTTCGGCATGGCGCAGCTCAACAATCCCGAGCTGACGGCTGAAGTGTCGGCCGCCGTAAACAAATATCTCGACGATCCGCAGAGCCTCGAGATTTCGGCAGAGCCGCCGGCATCGGTGCCGTTCGCGCTGATCATGGCCGGCGGCATGTCCAACCCGTACGACCTGCCGAAGACGCTCGGCGTCCACGTCAAGGCGAACGAAGACTGATAAACGCGCTTTCAAATACAAAAAGCCCGGCAGCGATGCCGGGCTTTTTTGTGGGTCGATTCTCGAATCGAAAGAACCGGTTGAGCCAGGTTCTTAAACCTCTTTCTTCGTCACCGCGACGCGCAGCGACAAGTCGCGAAGCTGCTGCGGGCTCGCTTCCGACGGCGCGTTCATCAGCAAGTCGTAGGCCTGCTGGTTCATCGGGAACATGGTGATTTCGCGCAGGTTCTTGGCCCCGACCAGCAGCATGACAACGCGGTCGACACCCGCCGCCATGCCGCCATGCGGAGGCGCGCCGTACTGGAAGGCACGATAGAGACCGCCGAAGCGTTCCTCGACCGTCGCACGGTCCAGCCCGACCGTCTCGAAAGCCTTGACCATGGTTTCCGGCAGATGGTTGCGGATACCGCCGGAGGCGATCTCGAAGCCGTTGCAGACCATGTCGTACTGGAACGCCTTGATGCCGAGCAGATCCTCGCCGTTGAGCGCGTCGATGCCGCCCTGCGGCATCGAGAACGGATTGTGGGCGAAATCGATCTTCTTCTCGTCCTCATTCCATTCGAAGAACGGGAAGTCGACGATCCAGCACAGTTCAAAACGCTCGCGGTCGACAAGGTTCAGCTCCTCGCCGGCCCGCGTGCGCGCAGCGCCGGCGAAGGACACGAACTTCTTCGGATCGCCGGCAACAAAGAAGGCGGCGTCGCCGTCGGCGAGGCCGAGCTGGAGGCGGATCGCTTCGGTGCGCTCCTCGCCGATGTTCTTGGCCAGCGGTCCGGCGCCTTCGAGCTTTTCGCCCTCCTTGCGCCAGAAGATGTAGCCCAGTCCCGGCTGACCCTCGCCTTGCGCCCAGGAATTCATACGGTCGCAGAAGGCGCGTGAACCACCGGTCCTGGCCGGGATGGCCCAGATTTCGGCCTTCGGGTCGTTGGCCAGGATGTTGGCGAACACCTTGAATCCGGACTCGCGGAAATGATCGGAGACAGCCTGCATCTCGATCGGGTTGCGCAGGTCCGGCTTGTCGGAGCCGTATTTGCGCATCGCCACGTCATAAGGAATGCGCTGGAAGTTCTGCGTCACCGGCTTGCCGTTGGCAAAAGTCTCGAAGACGCCGCGCATCACCGGCTCCATGGTCGACAGCACATCATCCTGCTCGACGAAGCTCATCTCCAGATCGAGCTGGTAGAATTCGCCGGGCAATCGGTCGGCGCGCGGGTCCTCGTCGCGGAAACATGGGGCGATCTGAAAATAGCGGTCGAAGCCCGACACCATGATCAATTGCTTGTACTGCTGCGGCGCCTGCGGCAGCGCGTAGAAGGTGCCGGGATGGATGCGCGACGGCACCAGGAAGTCGCGCGCGCCCTCGGGCGATGAAGCGGTCAGGATCGGCGTCGAAAATTCGGTGAAGCCGACCTCGCCCATGCGCTTGCGCATCTCGGCGATGATCCTGGTGCGCGCCACGATGTTCTTGTGCAGCGTCTCGCGGCGCAAATCGAGGAAGCGGTATTTGAGGCGGATGTCCTCGGGATAATCCGGTTCGCCGAACACCGGCAGTGGCAATTCCTTGGCCGCTGACAGCACTTCGATCTCGCGCGCGAAAATCTCGATCTCGCCGGTTGGCAGATTGGCATTCGCGGTCTCGGCCAAACGTGCCTTGACCTCGCCGTCGACGCGGATGACCCACTCGCCGCGCACGGTCTCGGCGATCTTGAAAGCCGGCGAATCCGGGTCGGCGACGATCTGGGTCAGGCCGTAGTGGTCGCGCAGGTCGATGAACAGCAGGCCGCCATGGTCGCGCACGCGATGCACCCAGCCCGACAGGCGAACGGAAGCGCCGACGTCGCTCTTTCGCAATTGGGCACAGGTATGGCTGCGGTAACGATGCATTGTCATAGGGATTAAGTCCGGATGCTGGGGTTGCGGGCCGACGGCCCGGCTCGAAATTTGCGCGAAAAGCGCATGAGAGCCCAGCTTTGTCAAGGCAAGCGGGTGCGGGCGCTGCCTGTTCAGGCGAAGTGGATTTCGGCGCCCTGCCGTTCGAAATCCGCGAGGATCGCTGCCGGCGCGGTCTTTTCAACCACCAGATGGCGGATCGCTTCAGGCCCAGTGACGCGGTAGGGCGCGGCGGTGGCCAGCTTGTCGTTGGTGACGGCGATGACGATGCCGGCGCTGTTCCTGGCCATGGCCCGCTTCACTTCGGCCTCTGCCGAATCGAAAGCGGTGACGCCGCGTGAGGCATCGAGACCGCAGGAGCCCAGGAAAAACAGATCGGCGCCAAGCTGGGCGACGGCCGCCAGCGTATCGCCGCCGACACAGGTTCCAAGGTCGCGATCGAACCTGCCGCCCAGCACGATCAGTTCGACCAGGGGATGATCGGACAATGCCGAAGCAACACTGAGCGAATTGGTGGCTATGGTCAGATCGAGGTCGCGCGGAATGGCCCTGGCGATCGCGGCATTGGTGGTGCCGCCATCGATGAACAGGCTCTGCCCGCTGGAAAGCAGCGCCACCGCCGCGCTCGCCAGCCGCATCTTCTCCTCGACCGCATGGCCACCGCGCTGGCCGACCGGCGCCGCGGCGAAGGGCGCCGGAGCGACCGCGCCGCCATAGACGCGGCGGCACTGCCCGGCCTTTGCCAGCTCCCTCAGGTCGCGGCGGACCGTGTCTTCCGAAACGCCGAACCGGGTTGCCAGCTCGCCGGCCAATACCCTGCCCTGCGCCGCAAGCCGGTCGCGGATGAGCTGATGCCGTTCATCGGTGAGCATTGCATGATCCTGTTTCTTTATGCACGTTCTTGCATGTTTTGCACGTTTATGCAAGAAGCGAGGCGCGCCTGCAGTTGGACAAGCCAACTGACGGCCCCCTCCTTCGTTGAAAGCATTGCGATGATTTTTGACCTCAGCCTCGCCCCTCAACACCGGGTTTATGCCGGGTTTGCGATCTATTCGTTTGGCATGGGCAACATCTTTCCGCGACTGCCTGACATCAAGCACGCCATGGACATCCAGGACGGCACGCTGGGGCTCAGCCTGATCGGCACGCCGATCGGCACCTTGACCGCGCTCACCCTGGCGGCGCCGATACTGGAGCGCGTCGGCTTCCGCCGCGCGCTGCTCGGGCTGGTTCCGCTGCTGACGGTGGCCTATGCGATCGCGGTGCACGCACCGGGGCCTGTCTCCCTGTTCCTCATGCTGTTTCCGGTCGGGCTGATGATCGGCAGCATTGAGATCATGCTCAATGTCGAGGCCGACAGGACGGAATTCCTGGTCAAGCGCCGGATCATGAACCGGGCACATTCGTTCTGGAGCATCGGCTTCTTCGGCGCTGGCCTGTTCGGCGCGGCACTCGCGCATCTCGGCGTCTCGCCGCAATTGCACCTGGCGATGGTCGTGCCGATGGTAGCAATATCGACGGCGCTGTTTCTCGGTGGTTACCAGCCTGCGCCAAGCCGCTTTGCCGGCAATGGCGACGAGCCTCCCATGCGGGCACCCACGCTGGCACGGCCGACGCTGCCGATCCTTGTCCTCGTTGCGGTGACGCTGTCGGCAATGCTGATGGAAGGCGCCAGCATGGACTGGTCGGCGATCTATATGCGCACCGTGTTCGAATCGGGGCCGTTCGTCGCCGGGTTCACGGTGGCGCTGTTTGCATTCTCGCAAGCAACCACGCGCTTTTTCGCCGACAGCTTCGTCGAACGCCACTCGCCAAGCGGCGTGGCGCGCGTGCTGTTGGCGAGCATGGCGGCGGGCGTGCTGCTGGTCTTCCTGTCGCCTGCCCCATTCCTGTCCATGCTGGGCTTTGCCCTTCTGGGCATCGGCAGCAGCGCGCTCTTTCCGCTGGCGATTTCCGCGGCCGCCCAGCGAACGGATCGCCCCGCGGCAATCAATGTCGCGGCGCTGTCGCAGATCTCCTTCGTCGCCTTCCTGCTCGGTCCGCCGCTGCTCGGCTTCGTCTCGGAGCATTGGGGCATCCGGTCGGCCTTTGCCATCGGCATCCCGTTCATCGCGCTCAGCCTGCTGACCGCCGGATCGCTTGGCCGACGGGCGCCGTCGGACAAGCCTGAGGCGCCGTCGAGCGAGGCGCCCGACCCGGCCCGGCGGAAAATGTCGGCGCAGGCCAGCGAGGCATGAACGGCTCTCACTGCTAAAAGCACAGGTCGTCGCAACAAGACGCCCTGTTGGCGGATAAGCCGCTGGCAATGGCCGCACCGATGGTTCAGAAAAGCATAGCCATCCAACCGCGGTCCTCCATGTCCTCGATCCGCCCGCTGATCCCGCTCCTTCTCGCCGCCGGCATCCTGCTTGGCGGCAATGGGCTGCAGAGCACGTTGATCGCGCTGCGCGGCGCGCAGGAAGGCTTTCCGGCCTCATCCATCGGCCTCATGGGCACCTTCTATTTCGCCGGCTTCCTGCTCGGCTGCCTCGCCGTCACCCGCATCATGAAGGCGGTCGGCCATGTGCGTGCCTTCGCGGCGCTGGCCGCGATCGCCTCCGCCGGCACGCTGCTTCTGGTGCTGGTCATCGATCCGGTGATGTGGTGCGCGGTGCGTTTTGCCGGCGGCTTCTGCTTTGCCGGTTTGTTCACCATCATGGAAGCCTGGCTCAATTCCGGAGTCACCAACAAGGATCGCGCACGGGTTCTGGCCATCTACCGCATGGTCGACATCGGCTCGGTGACCGGCGCGCAGTTCCTTATCCCGATCTTTGGCGCCGGCGGTTTTGCCATCTTCGCCATCATGTCGATCATGATCACTTTGTCGCTGGTGCCTGTCTCGCTCGGCGACCGTTCCAACCCTGCGCCACCCGAAGAGGTCAAGCTCGATCTGGCGCGCGTCTGGCGGATTTCGCCGCTCGGCTGCTTCGGCTGCATCGCCGTCGGCGTCACCAACAGCGCCTTTCGCACGCTGTCGCCGGTCTATGCCGAACAGATCGGCATGTCGGTCGCCGATGTCGTCACCTTCGTCAGTGTCGGCATTTTCGGTGGCGCCATCATCCAGTATCCGCTCGGCTATCTCTCCGACCGCTGGGACCGACGCCGGGTGCTCTTGATCACCACCTGCTGCGCCATGTTTGCCGCGCTGGCGCTGGTGTTCGTGGCGGGCACCAACCCGACGCTGAACTTTATCATCATCTTCATCTTCGGCTGTTTTGCCATGCCGCTCTATTCGCTTTCGGCGGCGCATTCCAACGACCGCGCCGACAAGGGCGAGTTCGTGCTGATCAACGCGGCCTTGATGCTCTTTTATTCCTTTGGCGCCATTGGCGGCCCGTTTGCCGCTTCGACGGCGATGCAATATTTCGGGCCAAGCGCGCTGTTCGTGTTCAGCGCCACCGTCTACGCTGTCTTCATCGTCGTCATCCTCTACCGCATGCAGGTGCGCTCCGGCGTGCCGGCAGGCAAACGCAGCCGGTTCATCGCGCTTTTGCGCACATCGACGGTTTTCGCCCGGCTGGCGAGGCGCAGCGGCGATTCCGACGGGTCCGCTGAGCCCTGATAAAGGGGCTGCGGCTTGACGAAAGCCCGCGCGGCTGAAATTGAAAGAGACCGTACCCTTGCCAAAAGCGATTTGATGCACGTCATCACCACCCAGAATGAACTTGAGACCGTTCTCGCCGCGTTCGAAAAGTCGGAGTTCGTCACCGTCGACACCGAATTCATTCGCGAAACGACCTTCTGGCCGATTCTCTGCCTGATCCAGATGGCGGCGCCGGGCGTGACGGCGCTGATCGATCCGCTGTCGCCCGACATCGACCTGAAGCCATTCTTCAAGCTGATGGCCAATGAGGCGGTGGTCAAAGTCTTCCACGCGGCGCGCCAGGACATCGAAATCATCGTCCATCTCGGCGATCTCGTTCCGCATCCGGTGTTCGACACCCAAGTGGCGGCGATGGTGTGCGGCTTCGGCGACAGTGTCTCCTACGACCAGCTGGTGCAGCGGATCACCGGGGCGCGGCTCGACAAATCCTCGCGTTTCACCGACTGGCGCCATCGGCCGTTGTCCGACAAGCAGCTCGACTACGCGCTGGCCGACGTCACCCATCTGATCGATGTCTACCAGCACCTCAGCGCCGAACTGGTGCGGGAAAACCGCGCCCATTGGCTGAACGAAGAGATGGAGGTGCTGACCTCCCGCGAAACCTACGATCCGCATCCCGAGGATGCCTGGAAGCGGCTGAAGATGCGGCTGCGCAAGCCGCAGGAGCTGGCGATCGTGCAAGCGGTGGCCGCCTGGCGTGAGCGCGAGGCACGCGAACGCGATGTGCCGCGCGGCCGGGTGCTGAAGGACGACGCCATCTACGAAATCGCCCAGCAGGCGCCGCGCGATGCGGCCGCACTTGGCAAGCTGCGCACCACGCCGAAGGGCTGGGAACGCTCGTCGACAGCAACGACGCTGCTTGGCGTGACCGCCACGGCGCTTGCTTTGCCCAGAGAAGAGATGCCGAAGCTGCCGAAGAGTTTTCAGCCGCCGGAAGGTTCAAGTGCTGCAGCCGAACTGCTGAAAGTGCTGCTGCGCATCGTCGCCGAAAAGGAAGGCGTCGCCTCGAAGGTGTTGGCCTCCAGTGACGATATCGACCGCATCGCCGCCGAGGGCGAGGCCGCCGACGTGCCGGCGCTGCAGGGCTGGCGGCGCGCCGTGTTCGGGGACGCGGCGCTCAAGCTGGTGCGCGGCGAGATCGGCATCAAGTTCGACAAGCGCAGAATAGCGGTGTTCGACCTCTAGACGCCGTGACCCCGCTCCGCTCGGCGGAGCGACCCTCCCCACAAGGAGGAGGGTAAACAACTTCCCTACACCGCTCCGAGCAGGTGCAGTGCGAACCAGATCCATGCCAGCAACAGAATCACCGCGCCCACGTAGAAGGCGCGGCTGCGAAAGCGCAGATTGTTGCTGGTGAGATGGACCCAGGCGTGGGCATAGCGCGAGATCACGAAGATCCACATCAGCGTCAAGGTCAGGTAGTTGACGCCGTTGGTCACGTGCAACGTCAGGCATAGCACGTAGAAAAGCACCGGCAGCTCGAACTGGTTGATGAGATTGTTGGCGACGGTGACGCTGGACGCCGGCTCGGTGGTGCGCACCTTGTATTGACCAACCCTGGCCTCGCCTGATCTGACCGCGCCGTAACGGCGCCGGGCCATCACGCCATAGACGAGATAGATCAGCAGAACCTGCGCCAGCATCGGCCAGAAGATCGCAGTCTGGTTCACAAGCTGTTCCCTGCCCCGTTAGATTATTTTGCTCACGCCTGACGCCGGCGCTGGCCGGCCAGCGTGAAGGCCGCAATGACGATCGCCGGCACCGCCAGAAGCGCGAATTTGGTGACGATCAGCGACGAGGCGAAAGACAGCGAATCCGGATTGGCCGACAGGAAATCGGACAAAAGCCGCGCAACCGCGATGTTCTGCGCGTAGTCGGCAAGCGTATAGGGCAGCACCAGCACCAGTGCGACCAGCGATTGTAGCTGCGTCGACAAGGCGCGAAAATTCGTCAGCCGCCGCCCGGTGGCGAGAATCAGGCTGACCATGGTCACCGACAGCAGCGCCGGGAACAAAAGGTCAAAAGTCAGATAATGCCAGACCAGGATGATCTCGCTGCCGCGCCGGCCGAGCGCCGTCAGCCAGGCCATGCCCTCGTCCGGGGTGAAGCCGGCAAAGCGCAGGTCGAGCGACGGCAGCCCACCGCTCAGGCTGCGGAAATAGAAGAACTCCATCGCCGTCATGGCGATGAAAACCGCCGCTGAGACCACGCAGAGTGCGGCAGCATGGCGCGACAGCCGCAGGATCATGGCCGTCAGGCCGCGCCAGAGCGCATACTGATCGGGCTGATCAGGCTCCGCCGGGATAGTTCGGGCTTTCGCGGGTAATCGTGACGTCATGGGCGTGGCTTTCACGAAGTCCGGCATTGGATATGCGTACAAAGGTGGCGCGTTCGCGAAAATCTGCAAGGTCGCGGCCACCGACATAACCCATAGCGGCTTTCAGGCCGCCTGCAAGCTGGTGCAGCACGCCAGACACAGGTCCTTTGTAGGGAACCTGCCCTTCAATGCCTTCCGGGACCAGTTTCAGCGTGTCGCGCACCTCGGCCTGGAAGTAGCGATCGGCCGAGCCGCGGGCCATTGCCCCGACCGAACCCATGCCGCGGTAGGCCTTGAAAGAGCGGCCCTGGTGCAAATAGACCTCGCCCGGGCTTTCATCGGTGCCGGCCAGCAGCGACCCGATCATGGCAGCACTCGCGCCGGCGGCGAGCGCCTTGGCGAGATCGCCGGAAAATTTGATGCCGCCATCGGCGATGACCGAGACACCCGATTTGTGCGCGGTCTCGACCGCCGACATGATCGCCGACAGCTGCGGCACGCCGACACCGGCGACGATGCGGGTGGTGCAGATCGAGCCAGGGCCGATGCCGACCTTGACGGCGTCGGCGCCGGCGTCGATCAGCGCCAGTGTGCCTTCTGCCGTGGCGACGTTGCCGGCCAGGATGCGCACCGAATTGGAGAGTTTCTTGGCCCGCGTCACCGCGTCCAGCACGCGCTGCGAATGGCCGTGTGCTGTGTCGATGACCAGAAGATCGACGCCGGCATCGATCAGGCGCTCGGCGCGCTCGAAACCGTCATCGCCGACGCTGGTGGCGGCAGCAGCGCGCAGGCGGCCCTGCGCGTCCTTGGTGGCGTGCGGGTTGAGCTGCGACTTCTCGATGTCCTTGACGGTGATCAGGCCGACGCAATTGCCGTCCTTGTCGACAACGACCAGCTTTTCGATGCGGTGCTGGTGCAAGAGCCGCTTGGCCTCGTCCTGGTCGACGTTTTCCTTGACCGTGATCAGGTTCTCACGGGTCATCAGCTCGTAGACTTTCTGCGTCGGGTCCGAGGCAAAGCGGACGTCGCGGTTGGTCAGGATGCCGATCAGCCGGCCAACCTTCTGGCCGCCTGAGCCGCCATTCTCGACCACCGGAATGCCTGAGATCGAGTAGGTGCGCATCAGGCCGAGCGCGTCGGCGAGCGTGGCTTCAGGGCCGATGGTGACGGGATTGACCACCATGCCCGATTCGAACTTCTTGACCTGCCGCACCTGCTCGGCCTGTTCGGCCGGCGAGAAATTGCGGTGGATGACGCCAATGCCGCCGGCCTGGGCCATGGCGATGGCCAGCCGCGCCTCGGTGACGGTGTCCATGGCGGCCGACAGGATCGGCACGTTGAGGTCGATGTCGCCAGCGATGCGGGTGCGGATATCGGTTTCACCGGGCATGACCTCGGAATGACCGGGCTGCAGCAGCACGTCGTCAAAGGTCAGCGCCAGCGCGCCGGTGGACGTTTCGATGATTTTTGCCATGGCCAGTCCTCGGAATACAGAAAAAGCGCTTGACCAGAATGGACAGCGCCGACTCGTCTTCTTCCCTTTCAGGATTGGCGCTGGCTCGTAACACGTCGCGGCGCCGATGAAAAGCCGATGATTGCACGCTCCCGGAAAGGTGACGTTTCGCTCAGGAAGACACCACCTCTGGTTGCCGGTCGCGCAAACGTGACAGCAATTTAATGCGACATGCGGGCCAAGCCATGATAACCGCCCCTCGTGTCGGCTTGCCCCCAGTCGGCGACACAAGAATCAAGTCCGGACGCGTTCGTTGAACCGCACCATTCCGCTCATCCTGGCGGTCGCCCTGTTCATGGAAAACATGGATTCGACCGTCATCGCGACGTCGCTGCCGGCGATCGCCATCGACATCCATACCAGCCCGATCGCGCTCAAGCTGGCGCTGACCGCCTATCTGGTGTCGCTGGCGATCTTCATTCCGATCAGCGGCTGGATGGCCGACCGCTTCGGCGCCAAGAACGTGTTTCGAGCCGCGATCGGCGTGTTCATCGTCGGCTCGGTCGCTTGCGCGATCTCCGATTCGCTGCC
Source organism: Mesorhizobium sp. P2_E10 (assembly GCF_056404235.1). Classification (NCBI taxonomy): domain Bacteria; kingdom Pseudomonadati; phylum Pseudomonadota; class Alphaproteobacteria; order Hyphomicrobiales; family Phyllobacteriaceae; genus Mesorhizobium; species Mesorhizobium sp. P2_E10. The sequence goes on along the minus strand of NZ_JBFUEK010000002.1, from coordinate 567,975 downwards.
GGCTTTCGTGGTCTCGCGCTTCCTGCAAGGCATAGGCGGCGCGATGATGACCCCGGTCGGGCGGCTGGTGCTGGTGCGGGCGACGCCCAAGAGCGAGCTGGTCGCCGCCATGTCGTGGCTGACCGTCCCGGCCCTGGTCGGGCCGCTGGTCGGGCCACCGATCGGCGGCTTCATCACCACCTATTTCACCTGGCACTGGATTTTTCTGATCAACGTGCCGATCGGCCTGGTCGGCATCTGGCTCGCCACCCGCTTCCTGCCGCAAACCGAAGCGACCGAGACGCCGCCGCTCGATTTCATCGGTTTTGTGTTGAGCGGGCTCGCCGCCTCAGGCGTCGTGTTCGGCCTGTCGGTAGTCAGCTTGCCTGCGCTGCCGCCGATGGCCGGCTTCATCACCGTCGCCGTCGGATTGGCGTCGGGCGCGCTTTACCTCCTGCATGCGCGCCATGCGAAAAACCCGCTGCTTGCGCTCGAATTGTTCCGCCACCAGGTGTTCCGCTCCTCGGTGCTCGGCGGCGGGCTGTTTCGCATCGGCATTGGTGCCGTGCCCTTCCTGTTGCCGCTGATGTTCCAGATTGGCTTTGGGCTGACGCCGTTCCAGTCGGGCATGATCACTTTCGTCTCGGCGATCGGCGCCATCGGCATGAAATTCGCCACCGCGCTGATTTTTCGGGTTGCCGGGTTCCGCCGCGTGCTGGTGGTCGGTTCGCTGGTCGCCGCGGCGTCAATCGCCGTCAACGGCCTGTTCACGCCCGACACGCCCTATGCGCTGATGCTGGCCATGCTGCTGGCCAGCGGCTTCATCCGCTCGATGTTCTTCACCGGCGTCAACGCGCTCGCCTATGCCGAGATTTCGGCTGCCGACACCAGCAAGGCGACGCCGATCGCCGCCGTCTTCCAGCAACTGTCGATCGCGCTCGGCGTCGCCGTGGCGGGCGGCATCCTGGAGGTGTCGCAGACGCTGCATGGCGGGCCGCTGACGCTGGCCGACTTCCACACCGCCTTCTTCATCGTGGCCGTGATTTCGGCAGCGGCATCACTGTCGTTCATGCGGCTGGCGCCCGATGCAGGCAACGCCGTGTCGGGCCATGGCAGGCTGACAACGCCCAAGGAATTGGAGCCGATTAGCCCTCCCGGCAATTGAGGCCACGCAACGGCGACCTCAACCTTCGGTCGGCGCGCGCCCCTTGAAGTCCTTCGCCAGCAAATACAGCTCCACCGACTCATCACGCGAAGCCGGCGGCTTGACGTGATGGACCGAACGGAAATTCTGCTTGAGCAGGGACAGCAGCTCGTTTTCGGCGCCGCCCTGAAAGGTCTTGGCCAGAAAATGGCCGCCCGGCTTCAGCACCGCCAGCGCGAAATCTGCCGCCACTTCGCACAGATACATGGTGCGGATGTGGTCGGTCCTTTTGTGGCCGGTGGTCGGTGCCGCCATGTCGGAGAGCACTATGTCGGGCGGGCCGCCCAGCGTCTCGGCAAGCTTTTGCGGCGCCTCGGGGTCGAGGAAATCCATCAAAAGCACCGGCGCGCCGGGCACCGCGGCCATTTCGAGATAGTCGATGCCAACGACATGCGGGCTCTCCGCCGTCGATTTCGTCCGCGCCGCGGCCACCTGGCACCAGCCGCCGGGGGCGGCGCCGAGGTCGATGACCTTCATGCCGGGCTTCAAGAGATGATGCTTGTCGTCGATCTCGATCAGCTTGTAGGCCGCGCGCGACCTGTAGCCGTCGGCCTTGGAGCGTTGGACATAGGGATCGTTGATGTGGCGCTGCAGCCAGCGGCGCGACGATTCCTTGAGGCCGCTTTTCTTCTTGATCCGCGTCTTCAGCACGCGAATGCTGGCGGAGCCTGGTTTTTCTGGTTTCTTGGTCATTGTTTGATTTCTTGTTTGAGCATGATCTCTTCCGAAACCCGCTCCCCACTTTTCGGGATCATGCTCTGCCCCGCCCGCTGTTGCGCCAGACACCGTCGTCGGCCATCAGTTCGCTCAGTATGCCTTCGCGCAGGCCACGGTCGGCGACACGCAGCCGCTCGGATGGCCACACGGCGCGGATCGCTTCCAGGATGGCGCAGCCGGCCAGCACCAGATCGGCGCGGTCGGCGCCGATGCATGGGTTGGCGACACGCTGCTGAAAATCCCAGCCGACCAGTTTTTCGACCATGCGGTCGACGCTGTCGCGGTCCATCCACAGCCCGTCGACGCGGCGACGATCGTAGCGTTCCAAATCAAGGTGAACGCCGGCCAGCGTCGTCACCGTGCCCGAAGTGCCCAGCAGGTGAAACTTCGGGCTGGACAGAACATGGGCCAGCCGGTCGCGGCCGTCGAAGGCACGAAGGCGCACCGCGACATCCTCGACCATGGCGGAAAAGATCTCGCGCGTTACCGTGCGGCCGCCAAAACGTTCGGCCAGCGAGACGACGCCGACCGGCAGCGATGTCCACGAGACGATGTGGTTGGCAAGCCGTGGCGAGCGATGGCCGGTGAGATCGATCAGCGCGATTTCCGACGAGCCGCCGCCAATGTCGAACAGCACGACGCCTTGCGTGTCGCGCTCGACCAGCGAGCCGCAGCCCGACACCGCCAGCCGCGCCTCGGTCTGGCGGTCGATGATCTCGAGTTTTAGCCCGGCCTCGCGTTCGACCCGGTCGAGGAACTCGACGCCGTTTTCGGCAGTGCGGCAGGCCTCGGTGGCGATCAGCCTGGCTTTCCTGATCTTGCGGTTGCGCAATTTGTCGCCGCAGATCTTTAGCGCCTCGACGGCGCGGTCCATCGCCGGCTGGCCAAGCCGGCCATTGGCGGTGAGCCCCTCGCCCAGCCTGACGATGCGCGAGAAGGCGTCGATGACGCGGAACTGGCCATGGCGCGTCGGCACCGCGACCAGCAGCCGGCAATTGTTGGTGCCGAGATCGAGCGCGGCGAACACCGGCAGTTCCTGCATCGGCGGCCGGTAGTCGCGCTGCTCCTGCCTTGCCGGCGCGGTTGCAGGCGAAGGGGCCGCCACGGGCGGCTGGATTGCTGGAGCGAGAATAACCGCTGGCGCCAAGAGCCCACCGGGCTGATTCTCGTCGCGCGCAAAAACCTTGCGCCCGCGCCGGCGCTTGCGCCGCTTTCTCGCCTTGCCCTTCTGATGTTGGGCGTCTCCTGCCTGCCCGTCTCCGGACTGCGGACCCGCCCGGCGGTCGTGATGCCGCCCGGCGGATGGGCTTGCCTGGCCTGACGGCGGCGAAGCCCTGGACACGCCCACTTCCGGCGCGCCAACGCCGGTGTCGTGGTCTTCCACTTCAGTTCCTTCCGGCGCCGCGCGAACCGGAAACCGGACGCAGCAGGCGCTTTCATGTGTTTTAAGTTGCCGCCAGACTAGCAGCGCCGGGCCGGATCACCAAGAGTGCAAGGGCCGAATTTTGCCGGCGTCAGGCAGCGGCAAGGTCATGCCGGTTGAATAGCCGGCTTCAATAAGGCATTTCTCAAGTGAAGGGGTGAATGCTGATCACATCTTTGCGCCCCGACCCCGGAACCGAGCTGCAACGCATGACGACACCGCCATGAGGGCCATGAACTGGAGGCGCTATCTCTGGCCGGCCATCGGCATTGCGGCGGTGATTTTTTCACTGCTGCTACTCTGGCACGAATTGCGCGGCATCTCGCTCGACGATGTCTGGGCCGGCATCGTCGCCATCCCGGCGCGCGGCTGGGTGCTGGCCGGCCTGAGTTCGGTGGTCGCCTATGCCTCACTCGCCGGCTACGACCACATCGCGCTGCTGCATATCGGCAAGAAAGTGTCGTGGCTGTTCGTCACCTTCTGCTCCTTCACCACCTATGCGCTGTCGCACAATATCGGCGGCTCGGTGTTTTCAGGCGCGGTGATCCGCTACCGCGCCTACGGCACCAGGGGCCTGACGGGACAGGATGTCGGCATTCTGGTGGCGATCTGCTGGATCACCTTCATGCTGTCGACGATCTTCGTCTCCGGCATCGTGCTGGTGCTCGAACCCGAAATCATCGACCGCTTCTCCGGCGCCCCACACCATGGGCTGGCGATCGCTGCCGGCCTCGCCATGCTGATCCTCGTCGGCGCCTACATCTTCGGCAGCTGGCTGCATCTCAAGCCGCTGACGGTCGGTCGCTTCCAGCTGCACTACCCGGCGCTGCCGATCGTCGCGCGGCAATTGCTGATCGGCCCGATCGAGCTTTTGGCGGCGGCAGCGATTATCTTCTTTGCCCTGCCCTCAGGCAATCCCGGCTATTTCGTCGTGCTCGGCGTCTTCCTGGTGTCGTTCTCGATCGCTCAGATCTCGCACGCGCCGGGCGGGCTCGGCGTGTTCGAGGTCGTGTTCCTCGCCGGTCTGTCGCATATGGACCCGGTCGGCGTGCTGGCGGCATTGCTGGTGTTCCGGCTGTTCTACCTGATCATCCCGCTGCTGATCGCGCTCGGCATCGTGCTGTTCTTCGAACGCTCGCAATTTGGGCGGGCCGAGAGCTGAGGCGCTGCGCCTAAAGCGCTTGCCTGAAACAGATCGATGAAACCCGGTGATTGAAACGCTCGGCAGGCTTGACTATTTTCCGTCGGCGGCTACAAGGCACGCGCAGCTGCTTTGGCGGCCACCAGCGCGACAAGCGCCTGCTGGGGAATAGGTTAACGGTAGACCCACGGACTCTGACTCCGTTAGTCCTGGTTCGAATCCAGGTTCCCCAGCCAGACATTCCATAAGAAAAACAATCGTTTAATGGGACAGTTTGACCCCGTTTCATTTTTTGCATCGGCGAGATCCCCCGGCGCGAAAAAGATCGCTGGCCGCTGGCGAGTGCCATTGGCTAAGCTTCCTTAAAGGTCCCCAGACGAGGCCGCTTCATGCCCACCGATAGCCAGTACATTCTCGACAGCATCAGCCAGGGATGCGTGGCGCTGTCCGATGACGAGTTCGTCATCGACAGGCTGGTGAAATATTTCGGCAACGGCAGAATCCGGTGGCACGTTGAATTCCGTGGGCATCGCATCGAACTGACGACAGGCCAGCTCAAGAAACAGCCTGCCTTCCGCAGGAAGGTGCTCGAACAGGCTGGCGTATTGCCGCCGCAGCGTGCGGGGGTCGACTACAGGCGATGGGCACTCGATCTGAGAAAGAATGCCATCGAGCTTCCCTGGCGGGATAGGCCGGTCGATGTCGATTTCGCCATCGACAGGCTCACCAGCCACGGCGATGGGCGCTGGACGGTTGAATACCAGGGCAAGCCAATCAAGTTCACGACCACCAAACTGCGCCGGCAAGTCAGCTTCCGCAAACGTATGCTGGCCAAGGCCAAGGTGCTGCCGCCCCAACTGGATCCGGTTGCTTATCGGAAGTGGATGGACTGGCTCATTCAAAACGCCACCGAGACTGCGCCGCAGGCCGGCGATGCCTTGATGACGGAGAAAAGCTGGCTTGACGACCTGCCGGAGCTGGCGGGCTGGCAAGAATGAAGCGCCGCCCCAAGGGACCAACTTGAGAAAGTCCGACCCGCTCAAATCCCGCCACCGGCAGAGGCGCCTAACTCCGTCACCTCCCCCGCGCGGGGGATGTGCTCAGGCATGGGCCTTGGTAGGCCCCGGCGGTTCGTGGCTCAGCCTTGACGCTTGGGTGCCACGCCTTGTGAAAGATGGAGAGATTTCGATGCTTAGATTTGCCTCGACGCTGGCGCTGCTGCTTCTTGCGACGGCACCGCTGTTTGCCGACGACATGCCTGTGAACGCCGACAGCATCAAATGGGGCCCTGCTCCCGCTGTCCTGCCCGCTGGCGCCGACATGGCCGTTGTCGCCGGAGATCCGTCAAAGGATGGCATCTATGTGCTGCGGCTGAAGCTGCCCGCCGGCTACAAGATCCCCGCGCACAATCACCCGACGTCGGAATATGTGACGGTGATTTCCGGCAACTTTCATATCGGAATGGGCGACAAGCTCGACGAGGCGAAAGGCGTCGAACTGACTGCCGGCGGCTTCGGCGTGGCCCCGACCGGAATGAACCACTACGCCTGGACAACAAGCGATACGATCGTCCAGGTTCATGGCTTAGGGCCCTTCGCCATCACCTATGTCAACCCGGCGGACGATCCGAGCAAAAAGTGACGGTTCGCTGTCTGGCTTTGAACAGTCGAACGGCCGAACGCCGTTCTGATCTGCCGGGCTAGCCAGATCTTAACCCCGGCCCGGTGCCGGGGTTCTTTTTCTAAACTTACTCCGCTACCTGCACCCGGTTGGCCTGGATGATCGCCCGGATTTCGGCGCAGCAGAAGCCGCAATTGGTGCCGGTCTTCCGCGCGCTGCCTATGGCTTCGCCGGTCGCGCAACCCGTCCGCACCGCCGCTGCGGCTAGCTGCCAAGCTGCTGTGATGCAAGTTATATTAGCAATCAACGATATGTTAACAGCTATGGTGCAGCCTTTCCGTATCGGGGACGAGATGCAACCTCCGATCGACGTTCCAGCGCCTCTCAGCGCCTGGACGTGCGACCGATGCGGAGCAAAACGCATGAGTGTCGGAATAGGACTGGCACAGCTGCTGCGGATGATTCACCGTCGCGCCCTGAAAATAGCGGCGTTGCCAGACGATGAGAGAGATCCGCACTACGATCTCATCCGCCTGTCATGCTGCGGAGCCGCTGAACAGATTGGGCAAAGTCCCGATAAGGCAGCTGTCACGGCAAACAGTATGGTTGAATTTACGCGCGCGATGGTTGGGATCATTGAGTTAGGCCGCGGATCAGACGCGCGGCGAAGCGCCAATTGGCCGCTGGGCGAGAGTTCGACAGTTTGGCGGCCTGGGCGATCGCAGTAGGCATGGTCGCTGGCCCGCTTCATCACCCATAGCTGCTAGCCTTCTAGAGGTCGACGCTTCACGAAAACCTAGAGCCTGTTCCATCCCGATGGGATCGGGATGGGGCTCTATCTCTTCGTTTGAGCATGATCTCTGGACAAAACGGTTCCCGTTTTTGTCCGAGAAAACCGGATTCCACTTTTCGGGATCATGCTCCAGCAGCCTGGGCTCTGCGCCTTCACTCCGCCGCCTGCACCCGGTTGGCCTGAATGATCCCCCGCATTTCGGCACGGCAGGAGCCGCAATTGGTGCCGGCCTTCAGGGTGTTGCCGATGGCTTCGACGGTCGCGCAGCCCGCCGCCACCGCCGCCGCGATCTGATTGGCGCCGACGCTGAAGCAGGAGCAGACGATGGCGCCGGCATCCGGCCGCTCGGCCCCTGCGCGGCCGGCGACGATGCGGAAGCGCTCGCGCTGGCCGGCATGGGCCGCCTCAAGCTGCTCGGCCGCCCAGCCGCGAGACACGGCGACCGGGCCGGGTGCGACGAACAGGGCTCCCGACAAGCGGTCGCCGTCGAAAGCGGCGATGCGATGCTGGCCGGCGTCGCGGTCGTGATAGGCGAGGATATCGGCACTAGGTGACGTGTCGAATAACGATCCGGCGAAGGCGGCCCAGTCGATGTCGTCATCGGCAAAGGCCAGTTCGACGCGCCAGCCGCCCCGGCATCTGGCCACGGCCCAGTAGCTTGCGGCAACCGCCACCGGCAGCCTTTGCATCACCGCGAAGCCGAAGGCTTTGGCGGCGAATTTCTCGATGCGGGCCGCGACATGTTTTAGCGCCGGCTGGCCGGAAATCGGGTCGGTGAGCGGCGCGGTCAGCGCGTCGAGCCGCCCTTTTGCGGCAAACTGGTCGGTCCAGTGCATCGGAGCAAACACGCTGCCCTGGCGCTGGCGTGACGTCACCAGGGCGCGGACCAGCACCTCGCCGCGCGGGCTGGAGACGCGCACGATGTCGGCGTCGCCGATGCCGTAGTGCTGTGCATCCACCGGGTGGATTTCGACAAAGGGCTCGGCGATGTGCTGGGACAGGCGCGGGCTTTTGCCGGTCCGCGTCATCGTGTGCCAATGGTCGCGGACGCGGCCGGTGTTGAGGATCAGCGGATAGTCGGGGCTGGTGCGGGTGTGTGTAGTCGGGCGGATGGCGATGAAGCGCGCCCTGCGGTCGGGCGTGTAGAAATTGCCGTTGGCGAAGAAGCGGGTGCTTTCGCCTTCCGGCTGAAGTCGAGCTTGAGCACCCCCCTCTGGGCTCGGAGCAGGCCATTGGAAGGGAGCCAATTGCTCATACGCCTGCGCATCGATCCCGGCATGGTCACCAATGTCGAAATCCCGCGCGCCGTTATTCTCGAATCCCGACAGCGCGGCGTGTTCGGCGAAAATCTCCACTGGCGCATCATGTGCAAACGCCTCGGCAAAGCCCATCCGCTTGCCGACTTCGGCGATGATCTGCCAGTCGGGCCGCGCTTCGCCCGGCAGGCCCAGAAACGCCCGCTGGCGCGAGATGCGGCGCTCGGAATTGGTGACGGTGCCGTCCTTCTCGCCCCAGGCGGCGGCGGGCAGCCTGACATGGGCATGGCGGACCGTGTCGGTGTTGGCCAGCACGTCCGAGACCACGACGAAGGGACAGGCCTTGATCGCCGCTTCGACGGCGTCGGCGTCCGGCATTGAATCGACCGGGTTGGTGGCCATGATCCACAGCGCCTTGATGCGCCCGTCGGCCACCGCTTGGAACATGTCGACCGCCTTCAGGCCGGGTTTTTCGGCCACGGCCGGCGCGTTCCAGAAGCGCTGCACGCGGTCGCGATGCTCCGGGTTTTCGATTTCCATATGGGCGGCGAGCATATTTGCCATGCCGCCGACCTCACGGCCGCCCATGGCATTGGGTTGGCCGGTCACCGAAAACGGCCCTGCCCCCGGTCTGCCGATGCGGCCGGTGGCGAGATGGCAGTTGATGATGACGTTGACCTTGTCGGTGCCCGACGAAGACTGGTTCACGCCCTGGCTATAGACGGTCACGGTTTTCGCGGTGGCGGCAAACAGGCTGTAGAAGCGGCCAAGCTCGTCCTCGCTCAGGCCGGTGGCGGCGGCGATGCCGGCAAGATCGAGCGCTGACGCAGCAAAAAGCGCTTGCCCGAAGCCGGTCGTGTGCTTGGTGACATAGGCGCGGTCGAGCGCGTTGTGCTGGCCGAGATAAGCGAGCAACCCGGTGAACAGGGCGACGTCGCCATCCGGTGCGATCGCCAGATGCATGTCGGCGATATCGGCGGTCATGGTGCGGCGCGGATCGACCAGCACGATCTTCATCTCGGGCCGCTTTTCGCGTGCGGCCGCGATGCGCTGGTAGAGCACGGGATGGCACCAGGCCAGATTGGAGCCGACCAGCACGATCAGATCAGCGAGTTCGAGATCCTCGTAATTTCCCGGCACGGTGTCGGAGCCAAAGGCGCGGCGGTGGCCGGCAACCGAAGAGGCCATGCACAGGCGCGAATTGGTGTCGATGTTGGCCGAGCCGATGAAGCCTTTCATCAGCTTGTTGGCGACATAGTAATCCTCGGTCAGCAACTGGCCGGAGACGTAAAAGGCAACTGAGTCAGGGCCATGCTCGGCGATGGTTTGCGAGAAGGTCGAAGCGACGCGATCGAGCGCCTCGTCCCAGCCGGCATGGCGGCCATGGATTTCTGGATAGAGCAGCCGGCCGTCGAGATCGATGGTTTCGGCCAGCGCCGAGCCCTTGGAACAGAGCCGGCCGAAATTGGCCGGATGGTCGGGGTCGCCGCGGACGCTGACTTCACCGTCCGCGGCGACCTTCGCCAGCACGCCGCAACCCACCCCACAATAGGGGCAAGTGGTCCTCACCTCGCGCGCTGTGTCAATTTCCATGGTTCAGGCCGCGCGGCTGGCCAGCGCTTCCAGCGCAATGAACAGAAGCTCCCCGTCGATCCTGACCGGAATGGTTCGCACCGCGCCCTCGTCGGCGCCGAGCGCCTTGCCCGTTTCCAGCGAAATCACCCAATTGTGCAAGGGACAGGTTACCGCCGTGCCGTGGACGATACCCTGGCTGAGCGGCCCGCCTCTGTGCGGGCAATGGTCGTCAATGGCATAGACCTGATCGTCCTGCGTGCGGAAGACGGCAATTTTTCCCTGAGGTGTGGCGACGCAGCGCGCGCCGCGGCGCGGAATATCTGAGATTGAGCCGATCGATATCCAGTTCATTTGCTCCATCCCCCTACTCCGCCGCCTGCGCAAATCCGACCGAAGCCATCGGCCGGAATTCGTGCTTGTCCTTGCCGGAGACGCGTTCCGACCATGGATCAACCTGGGCAAATTTCTGGCTGAACACGAAGCGCTCGTAATAGGCCTTTCGCTTCTCGCCATCGTCCATGATCTGGCGCTTGATCTCCGGGATGCCGATGCGCTTGGCCCATTTGTAGATGCGCTCGAGATAGCGGCCCTGCTCGCGGTACATCTGCGTCAGCGCCACGATATGTTCCAGCGCCTCGTCCTCGGTCTTGACCATGCCGAGCACCTCGGTGCCCTTGATGTCGAGGCCGGCGGCCCCGGCGAAATGTATCTCGTAGCCACTGTCGACGCAGATGACGCCAACATCCTTGCAGGTCGCCTCGGCGCAATTGCGCGGGCAGCCCGACACCGCCATCTTGACCTTGGCCGGGGTCCACGAGCCCCACATGAACTTTTCGATGCGAATGCCGAGGCCCGTCGAATCCTGCGTGCCGAAGCGGCACCAGTCGGAGCCGACGCAGGTCTTCACCGTGCGCAGGCCCTTGGCATAGGCATGGCCGGAGACGAAGCCGGCCTGGCCGAGATCGGCCCACACCGCCGGCAGGTCTTCCTTGCGGATGCCCAGCATGTCGATGCGCTGTCCCCCGGTGACCTTGACCATCGGTATTTCGAACTTGTCGACAACATCGGCGATGGCGCGGAGCTCCGCGGCATTGGTGACCCCGCCCCACATGCGCGGCACAACCGAATAGGTGCCGTCCTTCTGGATGTTGGCGTGGACGCGCTCATTGATGAAGCGCGACTGGTAGTCGTCGGCATAGTCGTTCGGCCAGTCGCAGACGAGGTAATAGTTCAGCGCCGGCCGGCATTTGGCGCAGCCGCAGGAGGTCGTCCATTCCAGTTCCTGCATGACGGCGGGAATGGTCTTCAGGCGCTTGGCGATGATCAGCCGGCGAACCTCGTCATGGCCGAGCGTGGTGCAGCCGCACATCGGTTGCACGGCGGCCGGGTTGTACTTGTCGCCGATGGTCAACACCATCAGCTTTTCGACCAGCCCGGTGCAGGAGCCGCAGGAGGCCGACGCCTTGGTGTGGGCGCGCACGTCGTCCAGCGACGTCAGACCCTTGGCAGTGATCGCGCCTGTGATCTTTCCCTTGCAAACGCCGTTGCAGCCGCAGATTTCCGCATCATCCGGCAAGGCTGCAACGGCCGCCATAGGGTCCAGCGGGGCACCCCCCTGGTAGGACTGGCCGAAGATGAGCGTGTCGCGCATTTCGGAAATATCGGTCTGTTTTTTCTTGAGGTCGTTGAACCAGGCGCCGTCGGCCGTCTCGCCATAGAGCACGGTGCCGATGATGCGGTCGTCTTTCAGCACGAGGCGCTTGTAGACGCCGGCCGCGGCATCGCGCAGCACGATCTCCTGGCGGTCTTCACCTTCGGCGAAGTCGCCGAGCGAAAACAGGTCGATGCCGGTGACTTTGAGCTTGGTCGGCGTGTCCATGTGGACGAAGGCCGCCGCCTCGTTGCCGGCCAGCTGGCTCGCGGCGACGCGCGCCATCTCGTAGAGGGGTGCCACCAGCCCATAGACCTGGCCGTTGACCTCGGCGCATTCACCGAGCGCGTAGATGTCGGGATCGTTGCTGCGCATGCCGGCGTCGACGACGATGCCGCGATTGACGGCAATGCCGGCCTGTTTGGCCAGTGCAGAATTCGGCCTGATACCAACCGCCATGACGACCAGCGTCGCCGGAATGACGGTGCCGTCGGCGAGCTCCACCTGGCCGACCTTGCCGTTGCCTGTGATCGCCTGGGTGTTGGCCTTGGTGATGACCTTGATGCCGCGTTGCTCGACGGCGCGCTGCAAGAGATAGCCTGCCGCCGGATCGAGCTGGCGCTCCATCAGCGTCGGCATGACATGCAGCACGGTGACGTCCATGCCTTGCGCATTCAGCCCGGCCGCCGCCTCCAGCCCCAGCAGCCCGCCACCGATGACGACCGCCTTGGCCCGCGACTGTGCCGCGAGCATCATCGCCTGCACGTCGTCGAGATCGCGATAGGTCAGCACGCCCGGCAGATTGTGGCCGGGCACCGGAATGATGAACGGCACCGAGCCGGTGGCGATGACGAGCTTGTCGTAGGGCTCGGTGACACCGTGATCGGAGGTGACGGTCTTTGCCTCGCGGTCGATGGCGACGATCTTGTGGCCCTTGTAGAGGGTGATGTTGTTGGCGATGTACCAGCCGTCGCCGTGGATGATGATTTCCTCAAATGCCTTTTCGCCCGACAGCACCGGCGACAGCATGATGCGGTCGTAATTGACGCGCGGCTCGGCGTTGAAGATGGTGACGGTGTAGCGGCCCGGCGCCTGTTCCAGGAGATGCTCCAGCATCCGCCCGGGGGCCATGCCGTTGCCGATGATGACGAGTTTTTCGCTCATGATGCTACTCCGCGGCTTCGACGAAGCGGTGGCGTTCGTAGAGGAACTTCAGCACCGCCTCGCGGCAGCGCAGGAAGGTGCGGTCGGAAGAGAGCTCGACGCGCCGGCGCGGCCGGGCGAGCGGCACTGGCAGCACCTCGCCGATGGTCGCCGCTGGACCGTTGGTCATCATGACGATGCGGTCGGACAAAAGCACCGCCTCGTCGACATCATGGGTGATCATGATCGTCGTCGAGCCGAGCCTGGAATGGATGTCCATCACCGCGTCCTGCAGATGGGCGCGGGTCAGCGCGTCGAGCGCGCCGAACGGCTCGTCGAGCAGCAGGATCTTCGGCTCCATGGCGAGCGCCCGGGCAATTCCGACGCGCTGCTTCATGCCACCCGAGATTTCCGCCGGCCGCTTGTCCTTGGCATGCGCCATCTGCACGAGATCGAGATTGCGCATGATCCAGTCATGCCGCTCGGCCCGGCTCTTGCTGCGGCCAAACACTTTCGACACGGCCAGGTTGATGTTTTCGTAGACGGTGAGCCACGGCAAAAGCGAGTGGTTCTGGAACACCACGGCGCGTTCGGGTCCGGGGCTGTCGACCTCCTTGTCCTGCAGCAGCACGGCGCCGGCGGAGACCTTGGTCAGCCCGGCGATCAAATTGAGCAAAGTCGACTTGCCGCAGCCGGAATGGCCGATGATCGAAACGAATTCGCCCTTGTCGATGGTCAGCCTGATGTCTTTCAACACCTCGCTGACCTGGCCGCCACGGGCAAAGGATTTGTCGATATGGTCGAGTTTCAGATAGGCCGTCATCGCCCTCTCCTCACTTTGCCGTTGTGCCGCGGGTGACGAAGGCGCCGACGCCAGCGACCAGGCGGTCGAGGCAAAAACCGGTGACGCCGATATAGGCGAGCGCGACGATGATGTCGGGCAGCCGCGACGAGTTCCAGGCGTCCCAGATGAAGAAGCCGATGCCGACGCCGCCGGTGAGCATTTCGGCGGCGACGATGGCGAGCCAGGACAGGCCGATGCCGATGCGCAAGCCGGTGAAGATGTAGGGGGCCGCCGCCGGCACCATGATCTTCACGAAGAATTCGAGCTGGTTGAGCCTGAGGATGCGCGCGACGTTGCGGTAGTCCTCAGGGATGTTGCGCACGCCGACGGCGGTGTTGATGATGATCGGCCAGATCGAGGTGATGAAGATAACGAAGATCGCCGACGGGCTGGAATCGCGGAACGCCGCCAGCGACAGCGGCAGCCAGGCCAGCGGCGGCACGGTGCGCAGGATCTGGAACACCGGATCGAGGCCGCGCATCGCCCAGATCGACTGGCCGACCAACGCGCCGAGCGCAACGCCGACGATAGCCGCCAGGCCAAAACCGATGGCGACGCGCTGCAGCGAGATCAGCACCCGCCAGGCCAGACCGATGTCTTGCGGGCCATTGTTGAAGAACGGATGCGCGATCAGATCGTAGGCCTCGTTCCACACCTGGCTGGGCGGCGGCAGGCTCGATGTGGGTGACGAACAGGCGATCTGCCAGACGACCAGCATGAGGGCGATGACGATAGCCGGCGGCACCAGCGCGCTCGCCAGTCTGCCGGCGATCACCACCGGGTCGAAACGGCGTCGCGTCTTGGCGGTGAAGGCGATGACCTCGGCCGGCTTGGCCGGCGCGGGAAACGCCTTCACCTTGGTGTCCTCGATGGCTTGGATGGACATGTTTTCGAAAAGCTCCTTGGGCGGCATTTGGGGCGGCAAGCGGCGCTAATGGCGCCGCTTGCCATCAGGCTTAAGCGGAAGCCTTGATCTTCAGGCTGTCGAGATAGGCGGACGGGTTGGCCGGATCGAAGGTCTTGCCGTCGAAGAAGGTCTCGACGCCGCGCGACGAGGATGCCGGAATATCGCTTGCCGCGACGCCGAGATCCTTGGCCGCCTCGCGCCAGATATCCTCGCGATTGACCTGGTCGACCAGCGCCTTGATGTCGGTGGTCGGCGCGAATTTGCCCCAGCGGATGTTTTCGGCGAGGAACCACGTATCGTGGCTCTTGAAGGGATAGGACACGCCGCCGTTCCAGAACTTCATGTAGAGGTCGGTGCCGTTGGCGACGCGGCCATTGCCGTAGTTGATGTCGCCCTTGAGGCGGCCGATGATGTCGGCGACAGGCACGTTCATCCACTGCCGCTTGCCGATAATGGCGGCCATCTCGTCCTTGTTTTCCTTGGCCTCGCACCATTGCTGGGCGGCCATGACGGCCATCACGATCGCCTTGGTGGCGTTCGGGTTCTTGTCGATGAATTCGGCACGCAGGCCGAGCGCCTTTTCGGGATGGCCCTTCCAAAGCTCGCCTGTCGTGGCGGCGGTGAAGCCGACGCCCTGGTGGACAAGCTGCTCGTTCCACGGCTCGCCGACGCAGAACACGTCCATGTTGCCGACCTTCATGTTGGCGACCATCTGCGGTGGCGGCACCACGATGGTGGAAACGTCCTTGTCGGGATCGATGCCGCCGGCGGCCAGCCAGTAGCGCAGCCAGAGGTCATGCGTGCCGCCCGGGAAGGTCATGGCGGCCTTGACGTCCTTGCCGGCCGCCTTCTTGGCGGCAAACGCGTCCTTCAGCTTGGAGGCGTCGAGGCCGACGCCGGTAGCGGCGTATTCTTGCGCCACCGAGATGCCCTGGCAGTCGTAATTGAGCCGCGCCACGATCGCCATCGGCATCGGCTGGTTGTTCTGCGTCACCTTGCCGGTATGCATGAGGTAAGGCAGCGGCGTCAGGATATGGGCGCCGTCGATGCCGTTGGCTTGCGCGCCGAGCATCAGATTGTCGCGCGTCGCGCCCCAGGAGGCCTGCTTCAGCACCTCGACATCGGGCATGCCGAATTTGTCGAAAAACCCCTTCTCCTTGGCGATCATCAGGGGCGCCGCATCGGTTAGCGCGATGAAGCCGAGCTTGGCGCCGGTGACTTCCGGAGCTGCGGTGGCGGCATAGGCGCCGGAGGGCAGCAGCGCACGCGCGGCCGCCAGGGTTGCCGCGGTGGCAGCACTTGCCATCAGAAACTTGCGGCGGGTCATGCCCTCGAGAGGGACTTCGGTCTTGATGCGGTTCGTCATCGTCGTCTCCGGTTGGGCGCAGCTTGGGATTCGCGCCATCGATTGCGTTTCGATCAAAACAAAAAAGCCGCCAGCCAGGTCTTCGCGTCCGGGGTTCCGGGAGCGCGTATTACCTGAGCGGCAGCTTTGCCTGTGGCGCCCGCCATTGGACGCCTGTTCCGTGGTCCAGCAGAGGACCTGACTATCTCAAAGCAGGAACCGTGCCAGTTTTGAACGGCACGGGAATTATCAATGAAATCAGCGGTATTGCCCGATCATGCACTCATCCATCTACAAGCCGGACAGGCCAAAGATTGTTCATTAGCGCATTTGCACGCACAATTTTTGTGCAATGCACAAGAATGGCGCGGAAATGATCAAGCCTCTGCGCGGGCCAATTTCTGGCCGGCGATGTAGGCGTCGATCTCGTCGGGATCGAAGATCTGGCCATCGAAGAAGCCGTCGGGACCGAGCACGAGGCTTGCCCCTGCCGAACCGACCGGAGTCGCCGCCTTCAGCGCGCCCTCGACCTTGGCATTGGCGCCGGGAAGCGCGACGCCAAGCGGCTTCAGCGCCGAGCGGTAGAGGTCGGGACGGTAACAGTCGCGGGCAATGGCGAGGTTTTCCGGCGTGTGCGCCACATGCCCCCAGCGCACCATCTGCGTGTAGAACCACAGCGCGTGGCTCTTCCAGGGAAAGTTCGCCGCCTTGTCGAAGGGCAGGAAAAAATCGTCGATGGTCCGCTCCGCGCCCTCGCCCAGCCTGAGATGCCCGGTCAGGATTGGCATCTGCACCGCCGGCGGCAGGCCAAGGAATCCGGGCTGCGCCATCACGGCGGCCAGTTCGCCATGGTTGGCCGGGTCCTGGCACCAACGGGCGGAATGATGCAGCGCGCGCAGCAGCGCCGCCAGCGCCTCGGGGTTTTCGTCGGCCCAGGCCTTGCGCACGCCGATCACCTTCTCCGGGCTGTTCTTCCACAGCAGCGCCTTGACGGTGACGATGTGGCCGGTGCCGGCGGCGACCGCAGCACTGTTCCAGGGCTCGCCGACGCAGTAGCCATCGATGCGGCCCGCCGCCAGCGCGTCGGCCATGAAGGGCGGTGGCACGATGACGATCTCGATCTCTTGGCTGGGATCGATGCCGCAGGCGGCGAGCCAGTAGCGCAGTTCGTAATTGTGCCCGGAATGCGGATGCACGACGGCGAAGCGCAGCGGCTCGCGGCCGGCGGCGGCGCGCTCACGGATGAAGGCACCGAGGGCTGCACCAGCCCGCGCGGGCTCGAGATCGGGCACAGCACCATGCACCGCCATGCCTTTCCAGACGGCGTTGGAGATGGTGACGCAATTGCCGCCCAAGCCCAGCGAGAACGGCACGATCGTCTCGGAAGCGAGCGGCGTCAGCCCGAGATTGCAGGCGAGCGGCATCGGCCCCAGCATATGGGCGAGATGGAAATGGCCGATGGCGATGCGGTCACGAATGTTGGCCCAGGATGTCTCGCGGTGTAGCGTAAGGTCGACGCCCTCGCGCGCGGCAAACCCCAGTTCGCTCGCCGCGACCAGCACGGCGCTGTCGAAGAGCGGCATGAAACCGGCGGTGATCTGGTGTATCGCGCTCATTCGTCCTCCGACGACCCGAGCAGCCCGGCGGCGGTCACCAGGCTCTGGGCGATGTCGCTGATCTTGCGGTTCTGGTTCATCGCCGTCTTGCGCAGCAGTGTGTAGGCGGCCTCTTCGGAGAGGCCGCGCGACTTCATCAGGATGCCCTTGGCGCGGTCGATGACCTTGCGGCCCTCGAGCTCGCCGCGAACCTCTTCCAGCTCGCGTGCCATGCGCGAAAAAGCGTTGAAGCGGCTGACCGCCATGTCGAGGATCGGCTTGACGCGTTCCTGCCGCAGACCGTCGACGACATAGGCCGACACGCCGGCATCGACCGCCGCCTCGATCGAAGCCTGGTCGGAGCGGTCGACGAACATGGCGATCGGCCGCTTTACCGCACGCGACAGCTGGAACATGTTTTCCAGCATGTCGCGGTTCGGGTTTTCGAGGTCGATGACGATGACGTCGGGCTCGATCTCGGCGATCCGCCGCGCAATACCCGACACGTCATGGATGACGGTGACCCGCTCATGGCCGGCCTCGCGCAAACCGGCCTCGATGATCGAGGCACGGATGCGGTTTTCGTCGATCACCAGAACGGCGAGTGAGGAACGGACCATGCCTCAATATGTACAAGCGGGCAGATTGTGCAATGCGGCATGGGGGGGGTCGGCGCTCGCCGTGCGTGGCGGGGCGATAAAAGCGGATGCTGGAATGGATAGCCAGGATTTGTTGGAGCTGTTGGAACCGACTGCGGCTAACGCATTCACTACTTCTCCCGGTCTGGGACGACCGGAACAGCAACTGAAAGGCGGAGATCAAGAAGCCTATGCCGCTGATCGCGTTTGAGATTACAAACGACGACGACACTAAGCACGCTTGAGGACAAAAATGATCGACAAGAAATCTGAGACTGAGGCTGAAAAAGAGATCTGTGAAGTCGTGGGCCGAATCGTACTAATGGCTTCACTATTAGACAATCAGTTAAATGCTGTCTTGGTAGCAGCTCTATCTCTTGGCGGGAAGGCACTGACGCTCGCGGTTGTCGCTGCCCTGGACCCGGCCCGAAAAGTCGAAATCCTAAAGGCATTTGTTAGCCAGATCTCCAACGACGAATGGAGGAAGCCAGTCCTGCGTTATGCAGACGGCGTCGAAAAAATAAACCGGGCTCGGAACCTCGCAGCTCATAGCATGGTTATCGACAGCGGTGGAGAACATGTTCTAGCGACCAATAGCGTTGCGAAATTATTGAAGGCCACTGATCGCAAAAGCCGAGCGATCCAACGTGTGCCACTCAATACGCTGAGTGATGCTTCAGATCTCGCCCTGAAAGTCTATAAAGAGGGTGAGAACGTTATCGTCAATTTTGGTCGAGTTGAGTTAGAGAGAAATCGGCGGGTTCTAGTCAAAACCCCGCAACATTAGATGGTTCGGAAATCCAGGGGGCTGTGAGCGTGCGGCTTCGCTGGGCCCAATCAGCCGCATCATGGAAAGTGTGGCACTAGCGATCTCCTAGATCGGTCGAGGCTTATGTGTTCTGCGCCGACCGCTAAACGATCCATGCTGGGAAATGAGCTTCTTTGATGAATTGGAATGTACTCGCTGCGCTTCCGAACATCGTCGTCACTGACGCGATTGATGCGGAGTACTTCTCTCTCATCGGCAGCGACGACACTCGCCTGTCCGACAATTTTGCTCATCATCCAAATGTTCAAACATTCTTCAGAAGTTTTACAGACAGCCACGGAGTCAAAATTACGCCTGCGGCGCTCGTTGCGAAATCTAACACTCCCGCCGAGTTTTTGAACAGCGAGGCTGTCGCGGGTTTTCGTGATGCTGTAGCCGCGTCCGTCATCCCATTTGCACGTGCAGCGGCCATAACTCATCGTCATAACTTTCGACCGATGTACTCAGACTCTTTCGATCTTTATCCTTGGATGATCGATCGGAATGGCGAGCACCTTATCGCAAACACTCCTGCCGTAAGCGCGCTTCATCAAATCAAAGGATTTAGAGGACTTTCCTCGCCAGGTCTTTCGGTTATCGAGATTCGCGATTGGGACATCGATGAAGTGTTGCTGAAAGCTTTGCTAGATCGATGGAGTAAGCGATTTTCCGGTGAAACAGGTAGCTGGGAACAGCTTGCACTATTTCGCTCCTTGAATGCCGCGAATGCCGCAATGCAAATGCCTCAGAGCGCTGGGGCCACAATATATGACTGGGGCCGATCTCTTTCGCTCTGGATAAGTGCATTCGAGATACTTGTGCACCCTGGCCCTGGCGGTGAAGCCAATCGAACTAGAGTCTTTGCTTTGATTGAAAGCAGCGAATGGGAGCGGGAAGCTGTTCGCGATCAAATCCATGACGTGCGGTTGAGCAAAACGAATGTCGTGAAAAAAGCATTCCCCAGCTACCTATATAATCTCGCTTACCAGGCAAGAAACAATTTCCTCCATGGCGAGCCAGTTGGACGCGAGCACTTGGTTTTGCCTTCCGGTCAGCCAGTGGTGTTTCTAATCTCAGCGCTTTTTCGAAGCGCGCTGGCCACTTTCCTAGGCTTGAAAGCTACCGTAGGTATCAACAGAAAAGCATCTGCTAAGGCAATCGCTCAGGCAATATCCGAAATGTCCGACCTTCGTAGAGTTCCGCGCGTGGTCGAGGATGCCTTCATAAAGGCTATGGCACCTCAGCCTGAAGACGATGATGATGACGAGTAGCGACAAATGGAATGATGGCGTTCAGTTCGGTCATCGAACAGTGGCGCACACCGCCAACATGCGGCGAAGCGGCAATCCTGCCGATAGGCTCTTAGTTGCCGCAGCCGAGGGCATGCGGGCCGCGACTTCGCGGGCTTTCTGGATGTCCTTGGCCTGGATGTAGGAGGCTAGGCCGTAGACGGTGTCGTTGGCGGTATGGATAACCTCGCCGACAATGTCATAGGCGTGATCGTCAGCATCGGCCCGAAGATTTGTTCGCGCGCAGCACACACGCAGTCGACCCCCAAGCCTACCTTGTCGGCTAGCCCAGCGAGGCGGCTGAGGTGCTCGCCAAGATCTTGCTTCGCGCCTGCGCATATTCCCAAGCGGAGAACGGTGGATCAATCTTCTGCCGAGGTTCTGCCAAGACGAACGGATCCGGGCCAAACAGACTGTATAGTTCAAACAGTTTCTCGGCGGTCATGCCCGGTTTGAGTGCGTTCTCCAGGTCGGCGTCGACTATGGCTCGACATCGCTCCACTGCCTCATCGTAAGTCGGAAATGTTGCGTCCAGGTAGCGTTCACTCTCATCCCTGTAATGAAAGTGGTCATCGACAAAGACCTGGTATTGAACGATTTGCGACAACCACTTGCCCCCCGGCAAAATCCCTCGGGACTCTAGCTCGTCCATTGTGGCTCAGACAAGGAGGTGGCTCCTGGCGGCGATATTGGTCGAGCGGCGGCCGCCCTTCCCGGAGGCCGACACCCATCGCCGGCCCCAAGCAGGTCAAGCCTACGAAACGCTCACTCCTCGAAGGAACTCGCCGCGACATAGATCGAAGCCAGTTGCTCGATGCCGGCCTGGTCGGCCTTGTCGAAGCGGCCGGGTGACGGGCTGTCGAGATCGAGCACGCCGAAGACGCCGTCATTGTCCCTGAGCAGCACGACCAGCTCCGAGCGCGAGGCGGCGTCGCAGGCGATATGGCCGGCAAAGTCGTGCACATCCTTGACCAGCATCGACATTTCGAGATCGATCGCGGTGCCGCATACGCCCTGGCCGACGGCGATGCGCACGCAGGCCGGCTTGCCCTGGAAAGGCCCAAGCACCAGTTCTTCGTCGGATGCCATGAAATAGAAGCCGGCCCAGTTGAGATCGGGCACCATCTGGAAGATCAGCGCTGATGTGTTGGCGGCATTGGCGATCGAGTCTCGCTCGCCGTCGAGCAGCGCCTTCAGCTGCGTGGCGAGGTCGCGGTAGAATGCTGCCTTGTCGGTGCTGTCGATGGCCTTGGCCGCAAACATCGTGGGTTCTCCGTTGCCGGCGTGCCGAAACGCCCGCTCCCTGTCTGCCACCAATGCAGCGGTTGGGAAATACACAAACGCGAATGTATGTCGCCAGCCGAAAGCGCGACCGCGCTCAGCGATCCACGCCACCTGATCCAAGCAGCAGCTGTCAGTTCGGCCGGCGGCCAAAGACGCGAGCGGCGCGCCCAAGCAGGCCGGAGCCGGCACTGGCTGACGGGGCCGGTTGCGCCGCATTGTCGGCTGGAGGATGATTTCTTTTGTCGGACGCCATTGCCATGACCGCTTTGTTGGCGTCGAAGGCGGAGGTTGGCCGGGCGTCTCTCATTCTTTGCTGGGTCAGCGGCGAACAGGTCGGCTGGCCGTCGGCGCCGAGAATCTCTCCGACAGTCAGTTGGTTGGTGAAGCGGTAAATATCCCAAACGGCATATTTGACGGCCTGTGCGTCATAGGCGCCGCTTCTGTGCTTGGCATGCATGTCCATCAATTGCGGGATCAGGAATTGCGCCTTGTCCGGCGCGGCTTCGCCTTCGTATGGCAGCGTGCTCCAGCCAGACTTTATCAATGTCGACCTGAGTTCGGCCGGCCCTCGCCACAGCGCGACAGAAGTTGCCGGATCGACAAAGGCCGCGACGTAATTGCCCTTCATGTTGTGGGCGATGCCGACCTGGGCCAGCAGGTCCTTGCATTCGGGGACGAGCCAGACGGCCTTCGGAAAGATCGATTGCAGTTCGAAGTCGTAGTTGAGTTCCACCGCCATCGTTCCATCGCCATGACCTGCTGCCAGTCTCGCCGTTTCCGCTTAAGGTTTTGCTATCCCGCTTGGTGAACGGTTGGTTCGCTGGCAGACAGGGCGGGGCGTAACATCGTTTGTCGTCTCCGTTGCCAGCGTGCCGAACCGCCCGCTACAGTTCCCCCTGTCAGCCACCCATTGCGCGAAAGTCACCATCGTGAATGTCACCAGCCGAAAACGCGACCGCGCGCAGCCGACGACAAACGAAGGCCCCCTTACCTTCGCCGTGCTGGTGTTTCCCGGCTTTCCGATGATGGCGTTCAGTTCGGTGATCGAGCCGCTGCGCGCGGCCAATGTGCTGGCGAAAAAGGACTGCTACCGCTGGGTGATCGTTGGCGCCGCCGAGGGGGCGGTGGAGGCCTCCAACGGTGTCGTTATCCAACCCGGCTTTTTCGCCGGTGATGCGCCCAAGGTCGACCGCATCGTCGTCTGCTCGGGCGGCAATGTCGACCATGTCGTGGCGGACGACGCGATGAACTGGATCCGCAAGAGCCTGCGCAATGGCGCTCATATCGGCGCGGTGGCGGATGCCGCGTTCTTCCTCGCCCGCGCCGGCCTGCTCGACGGCCATGCCTGCACATTGCACTGGACCAGCCAGGCGGCCTTCACCGAGGCGTTCCCGGACATTGAGCTCAGGCGCGATCTCTATGTCATCGACCGCAAGCGCTTCACCTCGGCCGGCGGCGTCGGCAGTCTCGACATGATGCTGGAGATCATCACCAACGATTATGGTGCCGAGCTGGCGGCCGGCGTCGCCGAATGGTTCGTGCACAGCCCGCTGCGCTCGAGTGTCGACCGCAAGCTGATGCCGCTGCGCCTGCGCACCGGCGTCCAGAACGAACTGGTGCTGTCAGCCATCGCCATCATGGAGGATGCGGTGGAGGAGCGCCTCGCCATGACGGAACTGGCGGAGCGGCTCGGCGTCTCCTCCGACAAGCTCGAACGCAATTTCCGCTCCGAGCTGAGCATCTCGCCCAATGGCTACTACCGGCGGCTCAGGCTGAAGCGCGCCGCCGACCTTTTGGCGCATTCAACGCTGATGGTGCGCGACGTGGCGCTGGCCTGCGGCTTCGCCTCGATGTCGAGCTTTGCCCGGGCGTTTCGCGAAGAGCATGGGCATGCGCCAAAGGTGGCGCGGCGGCATTAGCTGTAGCGGCATTTCGCACGACATTTGCGGGAATCCGCACAGAAATTGTCCGACGCACCGCTATGTTCTAGCCTTCAGGAGGCACCCATGAGCATCGTCGTTTTCGACCCCGACAGCACCGAGGATGTGGACTTCAAAGACCGCATGCGCCACCCGGCCACCGCGGACCCGGCCGGCGGTATGTGGCTGTCCGACACCGAGCCGTCCTTTATCGACGCGGATGCTTTGCGCAAGGGGCGGTTGGCCAAGCTGCGCGGCTGGATGCGCGAGGCCGGCTATGGCGGCGTGGTGCTGTTCGACCCCTACAACCAGCGCTATGCCACCGGCTCGCGCAACATGTTCGGCTATTTTCTGCGCAACTCGACCCGCTATTTCTTCATCCCCGCCGATGGGCCGATCGTGCTGTTCGAATACCCGCAGAGCTACCATGTCTCAATGGTGCTCGACACGATCGACGAGGCGCGGCCTTCCAAGCTCGTCTGGTCTTCGGTGTCGGGCCGCGACGACGAGACCGCCGGCCCCTTCGCCGACGAGATCACCGAACTGTTGAAGCAGCATGGCGGCGGCTCGATGAAGCTCGGCCTCGACCGCTGCAGCCACCTGCAGGCGCTTGCTTTGGAAAAGCGCGGCTGCGACGTTCGGGACTGCCAGGGCGAGATCCTGGCGGTGCGCGCGGTGAAGACGCCGGAGGAAGTGAAATGCCTGCAAGTGTCGATGGCTGGCGCCGAGGCCGCCGTCTATGCTGTGCGCGAGGCGATCAAGCCCGGCGTCTCCGAAAACGAGTTGTTCGCCATCATGTATGGCGAGGTGATCCGGCAAGGCGGCGAGTTCATCGAGACGCGGCTGCTGACCTCGGGCCAGCGCACCAATCCGTGGTTCAACGAGGCGAGCGGCCGCAAAATCCGGCCGGGCGAACTCCTGGCGCTCGATACCGACACCATCGGCTGCTACGGCTATTATTCGGATTTCTCGCGCACCTTCCGCTGCGGGCCGGGCAAGCCGACCGATTATCAGAAATCGCTCTACCGCATGGCGCATGACCAGGTTCAGCACAACATCTCGATCGTGAAGCCGGGCATGGCGTTTCGCGAGATCGCCGAAAAAGCCTGGAAAATCCCGGACCGTTTCGTCGACCAGCGCTATACCTCGGTCATGCACGGCGTCGGCATGCATGGCGAGACGCCGTTCATTGCGCATGCCATGGACTACGAGACCTATGGCCGCGACGGTTTTGTCGTGCCCGGCATGGTGGTGAGCGTGGAAAGCTATATCGGCGAGAAAGGCGGCCGCGAGGGCGTCAAGCTGGAAGACGAGATGCTGATCACCGAGACCGGGACGGAGCTTTTGTCGCGCTTTCCCTATGAGGATGAGTTTCTGGAGAAGCAGGTTTGATGAAGGTTGCACGCCTCGATGAACCATCGCCGGCTGTTGGGAATAGCCGCAGCGCCCATCGCTTCGTCATCCTAGGGCGAAGCAAGGAGCGCAGCGACGCGGCGCAGGCCCTAGGATCCATGCCGCGACTTCCGAGCGCAGCTACGGTACTCATTTGGTCTGCTGCATTCCTCGGCCAAGGTCACGGCATGGATCCTCGGGTCTGCGCGTCCGCTTCGCTTCCGCTCCGCCCGTGGATGACGAAGTCGGGGAGGCTTCGGCCAATCACCAAGGGCGATAGCCCACTGAAAGCGACTGCGTTGCCTCTTGCAGGCCCGTCCGCATGAAGGCCCCCATCTCCATCAAACGCGGCACGGTGGCGGCGGTGTTCATCGATCTCCAGGAAGAGCATCGGCAGGACAAGCGCTATCTGGTCGAGGGTTTTGGCGACATCCTCGCCAACGTGCAGCACCTGCAGGCGGCAGCGCGCGCCAATGATGTGCCGCTCTACCACTGGGCTTATATCGTCGATACCGCCAAGGCGCGACCGTTCCATCCGCTCGATGCCGACGGCAAGTCGGCCTTCTCCGACAAGAGCGATCCGCTGACCGCGATCTGCCCGGAAGTGGCGCCGGCGGCGGGCGAGACGATGCTGGTCAAGACGCAGGCCAGCGCCTTCGGTTCGGGAACTGCGGCCAACGAATTGAAGGCGCGCGGCATAGAGTGGCTGGTTGTATCAGGCGTGTGGACCGAGGCCTGCATCGACGCCACCGTCAGGGACGCGGTGGCATCAGGCTTTCGCGTGCTTTTGGTCAAGGATGCCTGCGGCAGCGCGAGCAGCGCCATGCACCAGACCGCCATCCTCAACCTCGCCAACCGGCTCTATGGCGGCGCCGTCACCAACGCCGAAGGCGCCCGCCGGCTGATATCGGGCGATACGGTGACCGCATGGCAGGTAGAGGGCTCGGTGCCTTTGCGCTTCACTTATGAAAACGCGGCCCGGCTCTACGACGAGCTTTGACGATTGGATTGCAGTGGGCACGATCCACCAGATGACGGAGCGCGGGAAATACGCCAGGCGGCTCGATCCGGCTTTGTGGGCTTATGTCGATCGGGTCAATGACTGGTACCCGACCGAGATCGCCGAACAGCCGATCAACAGGCAGCGCGAGGTCTATGACGCGATGTGCCGGGCCTTCCACCAGGGTCATCCGCCGGGCGTATCCGTCAGTGACGGCCTGATCGCCAGCGCCGACCACGGCATTCCAGTCCGCCGCTACCAGCCTGCCGGCAAGGCCGCGCGAGCAATGGTCCTCTATTTTCATGGCGGCGGCTTCGTGCTCGGCGGCCTCGACAGCCATGACGACATCTGCGCTGAAATCTGCGCCGGCACCGGCTTTGCCGTGCTTTCCGCCGACTACCGGCTGGCGCCCGAACATCTGCATCCCGCCGCCTTTGACGATGCGCTGGCGGTGTTCGAATGGGCAGCCGCGACGACCGCTCTGCCGCTCGTCCTGTGTGGTGAAAGCGCCGGCGGCAATCTCGCCGCCGCGGTCGCTCACGCCACGCGCCGCCAGGCGAGTGCGACAGCCGGCCAAGTGCTGATCTATCCCGACCTTGGCGGCGACGAGAGCGCCGGATCCTACATCGAGCACGCTGAGGCGCCGCTGCTGTCCGCGCGCGACGTCGAGACCTATCGCAGCATCCGCTCGGGCCCAGCGCAGTCGCCGGACGATCCGACGTTTTCACCGCTGCGCGACAGCGATTTCTCAAACCTGGCGCCGACGGTCATCATCACCGCAGAGTGCGACCCCCTGTCCTCGGACGGCGAGACCTATCGCGACCGCATTCTGGCCGCCGGCGGCAAGGCGTGGTGGCACGAGGAGAAGCGCCTCGTGCACAGCTTTCTGCGCGCCAGAACGACTGTACCCGCCGCCGGCGAGGCTTTTACGCGCATCATCGCGGCGGTTGCGGCGCTGGGTAAAGGTGAGTGGCCTTACTGAGGGCCAACGAAGCAGCGCCGATCTCCCCCCTCGTGGGGGAGATGGCCGGCAGGCCAGAGGGGGGCGCGAAGGATCACCACCGTCGATCTGATTATCCGAAATCCATCTGAGAGCACTGCTGAACTTGGCTGAGAGGTCGGCGGGACAGCGCCCCCCTCTGTCCTGCCGGACATCTCCCCCACTTGGGGGGAGATTGGCTGTCATCCCCACTGCGGAGCGCCGCACAACAACTGCGGAAACGCGAACACTCCGCTGCGTAATCCCGCCCTATCATCCCTCTCAGGCAATGGCGTCCCGGCGACCGCATCCGCCCCCGCGTCGGCGTTCCGCCGGGACGCCCAACAAGAGGGAACGACGATGAAATTCATGCTGACCAACCGAAGATTGCATCCCAAAGCCAAGCCCGTCGCCGACGATTTCAGAAAGGGCGGCCTGAACCGGCGCGAATATCTCGCCACCATGGCCGCCTTCGGCGTCAGCGCTGCCGGCGCGCTGGCGCTTGGCGGACTTGCGCCCTCGCCTGCCCACGCCGAGGAACCGAAGCGCGGCGGCACCTTGCGCGTCGCCATGAACGTCAAGGGTTTCAAGGACCCGCGCACCTTCGACGGTGTCGAAATGTCCAACGTCGCCCGCCACTGCAACGAATATCTGGTGCGCTGGAACACCGATTTTACTTTCGAGCCCTGGCTGCTCGAAAGCTGGGAGGCGAGCGACGACGCCAAGACCCTGACGCTGCATGTACGCAAGGGCATCTCCTGGTCGAACGGCGACGCCTTCAACGCCGACGATGTCATCCACAATCTCACCCGCTGGTGCGACGCTTCGGTCGCCGGCAATTCGGTCGCCGCGCGCATGGGCGCGCTGGTGAATGCTGACAGCAAGAAGGTCGTCGATGGCGGCATCGAGAAGGTCGACGACTTCACCATTAAACTCAATCTGCCCAAGCCCGACATTTCGCTGATTGCCGGCATGGCCGACTATCCGGCGCTGATCATGCACCGCTCCTATGAGGGCGAGGCGGACCCGTTGAAGGCGCTGGCGATCACCACCGGACCGTGCGAGTTGGTGAAGTGGGATGCCGAGACCGGCGCCGAGGTAAAGCGCAAGGACAAGCCGTGGTGGAAGGGCGACTTCCACCTCGACGGCATCAAATGGGTCGATTACGGCTCCGACCCCAACGCCATGCTGTCGGCCTTCGAATCCGGCGAGATCGATACCGACCACGAAACCGCTTCGGACGCGGTGTCGCAGACCGAACAGATGGGCCTGCAAAATTCCGAGATCGCCACCGGCTCAACCATCGTGGCGCGCTTCAATGTCGGCAATCCGCCCTATGACGACGTCAAGGTGCGCCGCGCGGCCCAGCTCACCGTTGACAATTCCGCCGTGCTGGCGCTCGGTCTCGGCGGTCGCGGCAAGCCCGCCGACAACCATCATGTCGGCCCGATGCACCCCGAATATGCCGATATCGGCCCGGCCAAGCGTGACATCGATACGGCGAAGAAACTGCTCGCCGAGGCCGGCAAGGCCGACCACGAATTCGACCTCATCTCCGTCGACGTCGAATGGCAGAAGAGCACCGGCGACGCCGTTGCCGCGCAAATGCGCGAGGCCGGGCTGAAGATCAAGCGCACCGTGCTGCCGGCCGCCACCTTCTGGAACGACTGGAGCAAATATCCTTTCTCCTGCACCGAATGGCTCGGACGCCCCCTCGGCGTCCAGGTGCTCGCGCTCGCCTACAAATCGGGCGCCGCGTGGAACGAGAGCGCCTATGCCAACAAGGAGTTCGATGAACTTCTCGACAAGGCGCTGGCGATGCCTGACGCCAAGGCCCGCAAGGAGATCATGGCCAAGATCGAGCAGAATTTGCGCGACTCCGGCATCATCATCCAGCCCTACTGGCGCTCGGTCTACCGGACCTATCGCAAGGGCGTGCATGGCTGCGAGCAGCACCAGTCGCTGGAGCAGCACTTTGAGAAGGTCTGGCTGGAGAGCTGATCCGTTTTGACCGGATGCCTGACGCGGCCACCGACTGTGGGCGCGTCAGGCAATAGCCTGCCTGACGACGTCCGGAACCCGTCCGACCGACATCCGCTCGATGATGGTGGTCGGAAGAACGATCCTTTCGGGCGGCCTGTCATCGCCTTTCAGGCGGCGTATCAGAAGCTCCGCCACGGATTTTCCTAGCGCATAGACCGGCTGGTCGATGACGGTGATCGGAGGCGTCGTCACGCTGGTCCAGTCGGCATCGTGGAAGGTGATCAGCGACATGTCCTGCGGAATGCGCAGCCCGCATTCCCGGATCGCCTTGAACAGTTCGAGTGCGACGACGCTGTCGGATGCGAGAATTGCGGTCGGCCTCTCGGCGCTCCGGAGCAACGCATGCATCGCCGCCCGCGATGTCTCGGACGGTCCGGTACCGAAATGGATGTTGCGCTCGGCTCGCTCTATGCCGGCGTCCCGGCAGGCATCGAGGAAGCCGACAATGCGCTCGCGCACGCTTGAGGTGTTGATCCTCGACTCGCCGCCGCGAAAATCTCCCGACAACACCGCAGCGGTCACATAGGCGATCCTGGTGTGGCCCGCCCGCGTCAGGATGCGCGTGGCGCGCAGCGCCGCATCCCGGTCATCGACGGTGACGGTGTCGACATCGAGGCCCGGCAGCGCCCGGTCGAGCAGCGCCAGCGGACAGGCGGAGTGCGCAATTTCGACGAGATGGGCGATTTCTCCGGATTGGGCGGGCGTGACGATCAGCCCGTCAACCTGCTTTGCCATGAGCACGCGTATTGCATTCTTCTCGGCTTCGACCTGTTCGCCCGAATTGGCCAGAATGACATTGATCCCCGACAGGCGCGCCGCGTCGCTGATGCCGCGCACCGCAAGCGAGAAGAACGGATTCTCGATGTCGCCGACGACCACGCCGATGCTGCCGGAGCGTCCGGTCGTCATGCTGCGCGCCAACTCGTTCGGACGATAGTCGAGCACCTTTGCGGCTTCGAGCACGGCGGTGCGCACCTCCTTGCTCACCCGACCATAGCCACCCAACACGCGCGCTGCCGTCGCTTTCGAGACCTTCGCCTGGCGGGCGACGTCGCTGACAGTGATGGAAGCAGCCTTGGTCGGACGTTTCATTCTCGAAAAAATCGCTTCTGAGTTCGTTGACGGATGGTCATTCCTGTGGCTACAAATGTCAAGAGACCGGTCTCAATTGCATTTGAGACCGGTCTCACAATAAAAGAGCGCCTGGAGGCGTCGTACTGAAAGCCGTTTCGAAAATTGGCGCGTGTCCGTTGTGAAAGCTTCAGCGCCCCCTGCGGACCGATCTTCAGAGTGGAGAACAACAATGAGCATCAATGGCCTTTTCACATCGAGCCCGCGGCAGCGTGTCGGCTCGATCATTTTCGCCATCGCACTGGCTGCCCTGTCCTTGCCCAAGGCATGGGCCGCCGGCGACAACCCCTACAATCTGATCGATGCCAAAACGATCAGCGTCGGCACGATGGGCGATGCCAAGCCCTACGCCTTCACGACCGCCGATGGCAAGTTCACCGGCTTCGATCTCGAGTTCTTCCTGAATGTGGTGAACCGGATGGGATTCAAGGCGGATCAGGTGACCTTCACTGGGCAGGAATTCTCGGCACTCATGCCCTCGGTCGCCAATGAGCGTTTCGACGTCGCGGTCGCCGCAATCGGCACCACGGCCGAGCGGAAAAAGAACGTCGATTTCTCCGACGGCTACCTGGCCGGCTACCTCTCGGTGCTGACGTCGGACGCCAAGATCACCGATGCCGAAGGCCTGGCCGGCAAACGCCTCGGGGTTGTCCAGGGCACGCTGCAGGAGATCTATGCCGCGAAAAGCTTCAAGAACACCGACCTGGTAAAATTCCCGGACAACAACTCCGCAATCGCAGCTCTCAACAATGGCACGGTCGACGCGCACTTCCTCGATTACGAGGCGGCGAAACAGTACGGAGAGCGCTATCCGGCGTTGAAGATCGCGATCAATATTCCCTCCTTCGACGCGCCGGCAGGCTTTGTCATCCGCAAGGGCAACGACGCATTTCGTGAAGCACTCAACAAGGGCATTCATGAAGCGATGCAAGACGGCACCTGGAGGGATCTCTACCAGAAATGGTTCCCCGGATCGCCGATGCCGGAACAATATCTTCCCAAGAAGAACTGAGCCGCGTAGGGCCGCCGGCGCGAATGCCGGCGGCCCTCACCTATGAGCGATCGCGCGACCGGTGGCCTTGCCGCCGCGCAAGGCAGGTTTGCAGATGAACTGGCTTGAGAACATTCAGCGCAGCTTTTTCGACTGGGACGCGATGGCATCGGTCCTGCCGACGCTGCTTGCCGTCGGGCTGAAAAATACCCTGATCCTCGCGGCGGCTTCCACCGTGCTCGGCATCCTGCTTGGCATGGTCCTCGCTGTGATGGGTATCTCGCGCTCAGCCTGGCTGCGCATTCCGGCACGCATATACACCGACATCTTTCGCGGCCTGCCCGCCATTCTCACCATCCTGCTGATCGGCCAGGGATTCGCCCGCATCGGCCGCGAGATTTTCGGCCCCTCGCCCTACCCGCTCGGCATCCTGGCGCTCAGCCTGATTGCCGGCGCCTATATTGGCGAGATCTTTCGCTCGGGCATCCAGAGCGTCGAAACCGGTCAGATGGAAGCGTGCCGCGCGCTCAGCATGAGCTACGGCCAGGGCATGCGGCTGATTGTGATCCCGCAGGGCGTGCGCCGCGTGCTCCCTGCCCTGGTCAACCAGTTCATCGGCAACGTCAAGGATTCCAGTCTCGTCTATTTCCTCGGCCTGCTTGCCTCCGAACGCGAGATCTTCCGCATCGGGCAGGACCAGGCGGTGGTCACCGGCAACCTGTCGCCGCTGCTTCTGGCCGGAATGTTCTACCTGATCATCACGGTGCCACTGACCCATGTGGTCAACACCATCGACAATCACCTGCGGCTCGGCAGGCAAAAATCCGGCGGCGTCGTCAGCGGCCTTGTAGAAGTCGGCGAGCTTGAGACCACGTCAGGCAAAGCCTCGGTGTCGAGCGGCGCCGCGCCGCCAGCCATCAAGGCCGGCAGCTTGGACGTCCGCGATCTCGACATGGCCTATGGCGATTTGCAGGTGCTCAAACAGATACGGCTCAAGGTCGAGCCGGGAACGGTCACCTGCGTCATCGGACCGTCGGGTTCCGGAAAGTCGACGCTGCTGCGCTGCCTCAACCGGTTGGTCGAGCCGAAGGCGGGCGACGTACTGCTCGATGGCGAAAGCATCCTGGCGATGAAACCGGAGACGCTGCGGCGTCGCGTCGGCATGGTCTTCCAGCATTTCAATCTGTTCCCGAACCATACCGCGCTCGAGAACGTCATGCTCGCCCTCACTGAGATCAAGGGCATGGCGAAAAGCCAGGCCAGGCGCCAGGCGGAAGCGCGCCTTGCCGAAGTGGGCCTGGCCGCGCGCAAGGACTACCGGCCGAGCCGCCTTTCGGGGGGCCAGCAACAGCGCGTGGCGATCGCGCGCGCCCTGGCGATGGACCCGGAGGTCATCCTCTTTGACGAGGTAACCAGCGCGCTCGACCCCGAACTCGTCAAAGGCGTTCTCAATCTCATGGCCGATCTCGGCCGGCGCGGCATGACGATGATCGTCGTCACCCATGAGATGGGCTTTGCCCGCAAGGTGGCGGATCAGGTCGCCTTCATGGACGAGGGCCGCATCGTCGAGGTTGGCCCGCCGGCGGAGATATTCGACAGGCCGATGAGCCCGCGGCTCAAGCAATTCCTCGCCGAGGTGCTGTGAAAGATGCCGCCGCGCCAACCGGCCAGGCTCGGCGCATCCCTGAAAACCCACCATCCGATCATCGAAAGCTGCTTCTATGACTGATAAATCCGCCCTCAAGGTCGTCGTCGTCGGCGGCGGCATCTTCGGCGTCTCCACCGCCGTCCATCTCGCCCGCCTCGGCGCTAAGGCGACGATCGTCAATGACGGTCCAGCCGCCAATGGCGCATCGTCGCGTTCGCTCGCCTGGCTCAACTCGGCGCGAAAGCGCTCGGCCGCCTATCACAGGCTCCGCATGCAGGGCCTCGACCGCTACAGGACGCTGGCCGCCGGACAGGACTGCGGCGCCTGGCTCCGCCTCGACGGCGGACTCACCTGGGACACCGATGATGCTTCCAACCAGCTCCCGGAAATCTTCCGCCACGAACAGGCGATCGGCTATGAGACGCGTCTGCTCGCGCCCGGCGACATCGCCGCCGTCACGCCGGGTGTCGATGAAAGTGCCGTCTCGCCCCAGGGCGCGATCTTCAATGCGGGGGAAGGATGGGTCGACCTGCCTTCGTTGATCAGCCTAATGCTGAAGGAGTTTCTCGAACGCGGCGGCCGCATCCTCACCGATGCCGGTTCCGCAGACGTCACTCTCGCCAATGGCCGCGTCAGTGGCGTGAAGACTGCGTCCGGCCAGGTCGTTGATGCCGATGCCGTCGTGGTCGCGACCGGTTCGGCAGTGCCGGACATGGCCGCGAAAGTCGGACGACGCATCGGCGACGGCACGACGCGCGCGCTGCTCGTCTTCAGCAGCCCGATCCGGCATCCGCTGCGAGCAGTGTTGAACACGCCGCGTATCGCCATCCGTCCGACGCCGAACGGGGCCTTCGCGCTCGACTCGGCCTGGTCCGAAGACGAAGTCGTCGTGCGTGCCGACGGCACGTACGGGGCAAGGCCATCGACGATAGCGGGACTGCTCGACGAAGCCTCCAAGGTCCTGGATGGAAACCCGACGCTTGCCCTGCAGAGTTATCACACCGGGCCAAAACCAATTCCGGCGGACGGCGAGCCGGTGATCGGCCAGTTGACCGGCATTCCAGGCTATCACGTCGTCTTCAGCCATAGCGGCGCGACGCTCGGGCTCGTCGCCGGAGAATTGCTGGCCGGCGAGATCGTCAGTGGTAAGCCCAATCCGTTGCTCGAAGGGTTTCGCCCCGGAAGATTCGACGACTGACCCGGGGCACGCAGCGGTGGAATGCCATTTGCCTTGCGCACGCATTCGTCACAGATTGCACTGACCAAACTTATCGGCTCAGGTCAGGAATTTGCGCGAGACGCACGCAGGCATGCACCACTTCAACCTTGGCACCTATCGGCGCCCCATTTCCACCCGCTCAGCAGAAACCCAGCGCTGGTTCGATATCGGCCTGAACTGGTGCTACGGCTTCAACCACGAGGAAGGCATCAAGTGTTTTGAGAAGGCGTTGGAGACGGACCCCGATTGCGCCTTCGTGCATTGGGGCATCGCCTATGCCGCCGGGCCTTTCTACAATCTGACCTGGAAGGAGCATGGCGAGGCCGAAGCCAATGCGGCGACCAAACGCTGCTTCGAGCATGTCCAGCTCGCGCGTGCCAACGCCGCTCACGCCAGCGCGGTGGAGAAGTGGTTGATCGAGGCGCTGGCCTGTCGTTTCCAGAAGCCGTATGCGGTGGCGCCGCCAGAATTCGAGCAATGGGACAATGCCTATGCCGCCGAGATGCGGCGCGTGTACGAAAACTTTCCCGACGATCACGATGTGATGGCGCTGTTTGTCGAGTCGCTGATGATGCGCACCGTGCGGCGACTGTGGGATCTGAAGACCGGCAAGCCGGCGCCGAACTCGGACGTCGTCGAGGCGCTCGAGGTTTGCGAGCGCTCAATCCGGCTCGCTGACGAGACCGGCGTCGCGCAGCATCCGGCGATCGTTCACCTGCACATCCATCTGCTGGAAATGTCGACCATGCCCGAACGCGGCATGCGCTCGGCGGATCTGCTTGGCGAAATGTGCCCCGACGCCGGGCACATGAACCATATGCCGGGGCATATCTATGTGCTGTGCGGTGACTATGAAAAAGCAAAACGCGCCAGCGAAAAGGCGGTGCGGGCCAACGACCTCTATCTCGCCTATGCGGACGAGCCGACCTACTATCTGCTCGGCTGCTGTCATGACCTGCATCTGATGATGTTTTCTTGCATGCTGCTCGGCCAATACCAGCCGGCGCTGTGGGCGGCCGACAAGGTGCGCAGTCTGGTCACCCGCAGTGTCGTCAGCATTCCGGACCGGCCAAAGCTCACCCAGACGGTGGAAGGCTATCATGCGATGAAATCGCATGTGCTGGTGCGGTTCGGGCGTTGGCAGGAGATCATCGACGAACCGATGGTCGAGGAGCCCGAACTTTATGTGCTGACGACGGCCATGCAGCACTACGCCAAGGGCGTCGCGCACGCGACACTACGAAACTTCCCCGAAGCTGAACAGGAGCGCGAGCGGTTCCATCAGCACCTGTCGCGCATCCCGCCGGAGCGGCGTTTCCTCAGCAATCCGACGCGGGACTCGCTCGCCGTCGGTGCTGCCCTTCTCGATGGCGAGCTTGTCTATCACCAGGGACGGCACGAGGAGGCCTACCGCCATCTGCGGCAAGCGGTCGAGCTTGACGACAATCTGTCCTACACCGAGCCATGGGCGTGGATGCACCCGCCGCGCCATGCGCTGGCAGCGTTGCTGCTCGACCAAGGCCACGCGCAAGAGGCCGAGCAAGTCTATCGCGACGATCTCGGCTTGAGCGGCAAGGTGCAGCGCTGTGCCCAGCATCCCGACAATGTCTGGGCGCTGCATGGGCTGGTGGAGTGTCTGAAACGCCGCGGCGAGAGCGTGGAACTGGCAGGTTTGCAGGCCAAGCTCACCGCAGCACTGGCCAAGGCGGATGTGGCGATCACCTCATCGTGCCTTTGCCGGACGAGCGTGCAATCGAACCGTAGTTGCTGTCACTGAATCCGTTGGGGCCTCGGGAATGCCTGATGCCCCGGCTGCGACCCCTGCCGGGATCGGCCTGATGTCTCAGGCCGATCTTCGATGCAGCGACGCCTTTCCTATGAGAAGACTTCCGCCAGTTCTTCGACGCTGGTGCCTTCCTTGACCTGACGCAGCTCGACGTAGCTGACTGCCGCCGCAATCGACAGCACCATCGACACCACCGTCTGCACCAGGGCTGCCGCCACATAGGCGACAATTCCACCAAAGAGCAGAACCACCAGCGCTATCGCCCATTGGATGACCGCTGCGATGATGATCAGGATCAGGAACAGGCCGAAGAGCGGCCAGCGGTTGCCCTTGGTCAGGACACGGCTGCGCGACATCGAGCCGAAAACGCCGAGCCGCTCCTGGATCAGAACCGGCACCGACACCGACCAGCCAAGCCACAGGATAATGCCGGGCACCACCAGGGCAATCATGGCCAGGGCCGACCCAAGGCCGACGAGCAGGCCGATCCCCAGTGTCGGCAGCAAAAAGCGGATGGCGATCTGAATACAGTCGCCAAAGGTCGGCCGCTTGCCGTTCAAGTCCTCGATGGTCGCCCGCACAAGCGCCGACTGGAGCAGTAGGGCGAGAACAAAGGATATCAACGAGGCGGAAATCGTGACCCAAGGGTTACCAAACATCGCAGCAGGGTTGGCCGCAGCGCCGGGTTCGGCTTGCAGAATCGCGTCAATTTGCGGTTGGGTCAGCAGTCGAATGACAATCGCCGGCAGGCCTGAGAACAAAAAAGCCAACCCGAGGCACAGGCCGATATTGCGGCCGATGACGGCGAAGCTGTTGTTGAACACCCTGCCGATTCGGAATTTGTCCGTCCCACCCAGTGTTACAGAAGTCATGATGCGTCCCCCCGTGATCACCGCCGAATAGCCGCGGCTATCTTAACAGTAAATCTGTCAAGTTTGATCTCCGGCGTCCAGCCCACTTGCAATTTTCTTGCTGCATTGCCAGTGTCCGCGCGGAACCGCAGGTTGCAGGGGGAGTGGGTGACAGCTGCACAGCCAGACGCTGCGGGAGCCGAGTGGCTGGCCAAGGTGCACAAGCAGCTGCTCGCAGATGATTCGATTCAGTTCGACCTGCCGACCCTTGTGCAGCCCGAGCCGCCGGCATGGCTGAAGCCTTTGCTGGACGGATTGGGGAAGATTGGCCCCTACATGATTTATCTGTTCTGGGGCGCGGTGATCATCGGCCTAGCAATCATCGCGCTGCTCGTCGCTCTCGAAGCAAAGGGCGTGGCGTGGCGCCTGCCGTGGCGGCGTGCCCGCAAACAGCCAGAGGCGGAAGAGGAATGGCGCCCGGATGCCGGTGCGGCGCAGATCCTGCTCTCCGAGGCCGACGCGCTCGCCGCGCGCGGCGCGTATGACGAGGCGGTGCATCTTCTGCTTCGGCGCAGCGTCGCCGACATTGCAGGGCGGCTGCCCGACTTCCTACGCCCGTCGCTGACATCACGCGACATTGCCACTGCCCCTTCCCTGCCGTCGCGGGCACGCCAGGCATTCAGCGAGATCGCGCGCATTGTCGAGGCTGCCCTGTTTGCCCGCCGGCCGGTCGGCGTCGAAGGCTGGCAGCAGGCGCGCGGCGCCTACGAGCGTTTTGCCTTCAGGGATGCCTGGACATGAGTGCGCCTGCCGTCGATGCCGCGCAGGAACCGTTCAAGCGCAGAACCTTGTTCTGGGGCATTTTTGCCAGCCTGCTCGCGGCAGCGGGATTTTTCCTGCTGTCGACCTACGCGCCGGACTTCCGCCAGCCGGCAGGCGGCGCCACGCCGCTCTCCAAAGGCGGTTCTGGGTATGCAGGGCTTGTCGAATGGCTGAAACTTGCCAACGGACAATCACCACCAATGGTGCGTAGCGAGGAAGATCTCAGTTCCGGTCTGACGTCCGGTTTCCTTTTGATCGTCACCATCGCTCCGAACAGCGACCCAGCTGCGCTCGAAAGAATCATCAGGCTTCGCTCGGGCAAGGACACGCTTTTCGTGTTGCCCAAATGGGTCACCATGCCGTCGTGGGAGCATGAGGGCTGGGAGATGAAGATCGAGCGGCTGCCAGATACAGCCGTCAACGACTGGCTCGGCCGCATCGCCAAGGCGAAACTCGGTGCCGGCAAGACCACAATGGAACAGATCAGCGTCGAGGGTCGCATGGTGGCCACGCCGGACGAGTTGCAGTGGGTTGCCGACGAACATCCGCTGATCGCGGCAGGCAACGGCAAGGCCGTTCTCACCGAGCTCGACGATGAGCCGTTCTACATCCTGACCGACCCTGATCTGATCAACAATGCGGCGTTGAAGGATCCGCAAAAGGCTGCCGCGGCACTCGACATGATCGCCATGCTGGAGCCCGGCAAGGGCGCGGTGATGTTTGACCTCACCTTGCACGGCATCGGGCAGAAATACGATCTCGCCAAGCTTTTGGTCGAGCCGCCCTTCCTGGCACTGACATTGTCGGTGCTGGCGGCGGCCGCACTTGCCTTCCTGCACGGTCTCGGCCGGTTCGGGCCGCCACGCACAGAGACCCGCGCCTTCGCCTTCGGCAAGCGGGCACTGGTCGACACCACGGCGATGCTGCTCAGGCGCGCCGGACGGCTGCAGGAGCTCGGCGATCGTTATGCGGTGCTGATGCGTGCGCGCGCCGGAGCGTTGCTCGGCGCGCCGCAGGGACTGCAGGGGGAAGCCCTCGACCACTGGCTAGACTCCCGCGACAAGGACGAAGCCGGCGGATTTACCGCGCGCTTCAAGGCCGCGAACAATTCCGGCACATTGGCTAAAATGCACGCGGCAGCGCAAGAGCTGCATGACTGGACGACAAGGAGGCTTGGTGAACGTCGATGATGTGAAGGCCCTGGCGAACGCGATCAGGGAAGAGGTGGCGAAAGCCATCACCGGGCAGCGCGACACGGTCGATCTGATGCTGACGGCATTGTTCGCCGGTGGGCACATATTGCTCGAGGGTCCGCCAGGTACGGCCAAGACCATGACCGCGCGCTGCTTCGCGCAGGCACTCGGCGTCGTCTACGGGCGCATCCAGTTCACGCCCGATCTGATGCCTGGCGACATCGTCGGCTCGAACATCTACAATTTCCAGAGCGGACAATTCACGCTGACGCGCGGTCCGATCTTCTGCGACCTGCTGCTTGCAGACGAGATCAACCGCACGCCGCCGAAGACGCAGGCGGCGCTGCTGGAAGCCATGCAGGAACACGCCGTTACCTTCGACGGCACCACGCATGCGCTCAGCCAGAACTTCATGGTGGTAGCGACGCAGAACCCGATCGAGCACCAAGGCGTCTATCCGCTTCCCGAAGCCCAGCTCGACCGCTTCCTGTTCAAGCACAAGGTGAGCTATCCCGACGCGCAGGAGGAACGCGCCATCATCGTCCATCACGGCGGCGGTTCCGCCTCCCACGACATCAAGCAATACGGCATCACGGCACAGGCCGACAGCAAGACGCTGGAGAAGGCGCTCGCCACCGTCGGCCAGGTCACACTGGTCGACGATGTCGTCGGCTACATTGCGGCACTCGTGCGCGGCACGCGCGAAAGCCCCGACCTGGAGGTTGGCGCCAGCCCGCGTGCGGGCGCCATGCTGGCGCGCGCCGCGCGCGCCAGGGCAGCGCTCGACGGCCGCGCCTATGTCATCCCCGACGACGTCAAGGCACTGGCGGTGCCGGCTCTGCGTCATCGCGTCATCCTGTCACCGGCGGCGCAAATCGACGGGCGGCTGGTGGAACAGATCGTTTCCGACCTCGTCGACCAGACGGCAGCGCCCCGTTGATCTATCCGAGCGGCCGAGCGGTCTGGGCAGCGGCGGCGGGCGCCATCCCCGCCTTCCTGATCGCGCTTGCGCTACCTTCCTTCTGGTATCTCGGCCTGTTGTGGATCTGCGCGCTGCTTGCTTTCCTGGCGGTCGACGCGGCCGCCGGGCGTGGACGCGCCTCGCTCACCGCCAGCCTTTCAGCGCCGCCGCAAGTCGGCGTCGGCGGGCGGTTCACCCTGCATATCGCGGCGAGCTTCGGCGGGCGGGCGCGCATGCTGCAGGCGCGAGTCGGTCATGACCAGCGGCTGGCGCCGGTCGGCGGCACCGGTGGCGCACTGCCGGCCAATGGCGGCACGCTCGACCTCGAATTCGATGCGCTGAGGCGCGGCATCGCCAGCTTTGATCGGCTATGGCTGCGCTGGCGTGGACCGTTCGGACTGATCTGGAACCAGGTCGTCCTGCCGATGGACCGGAAAGTGGCGGTGCTGCCCGACGTCAGCAGTGCGCGCGACGAAGCGATCACATTGCTGCAGCGCTCCACCCTTGCCGACGGCCACGCGCAAAAGCGGGCCGGCCAGGGACGCGAATTCGAGTCGCTGAAGGATTACCAGCCGGGCATGGGCCGGCGGATGATCGACTGGAAGCGCAGCGCCCGCCACGGCAAGTTGCTGGCGCGTGAGTTCCGCATCGAGGAGAACAACAACATCGTGCTGGCCATCGACAGCGGAAGGCTGATGTGCGAGCCGGTCGACGGCGTCCCGAAGGTCGACCGCGCGGTGACTGCCGCCTTGCTCACGGCTTTCATCGCATTGAAGGGCGGCGATCTGGTCAGCCTGTTTGGCTTCGATGCGCGGCCGCGCGTTTCCAGCGGTGCGGTGCGCGGCTCGGCCAGCTTCGCGATGATCCAGAAGCGCGCCGCCGAGATCGACTATTCGACCGAGGAGACAAATTTCACCTTGGCGTTGACGACATTGGCAGCCAAGCTCGACAGGCGCTCCCTGGTCATCATCTTTACCGACTTCGTCGATCCGATCAGTGCCGAGCTGATGCTGCGCACGGTGGGACGGCTGACCGAGCGCCATCTGGTGCTGTTCATGATGATGAAGGATGTCGAGCTGGAAACCTTGGCCGATATGCCACCCGCGACCCCGGAGGATGTCGCGCGGTCGGTGACCGCCGGCGGTCTGTTGAGGGAGCGGCAAGTGGTCATCGGGCGGCTGAGGCTGCTCGGCGCACATGTCATCGAGGCCGACCACCAGCGCCTCGGCCCCACGCTGATCGAGCGCTATATCCAGCTCAAGGAGGAGAACCTCTTATGACGCTGCCCGCCGGCACCGATGCGGTACGCCAGTCATTGGCCAGCTTCCGGCAGGAGCGCGAGGCCGACTGGAAGGCGTTCGAAGCGCTGCTCGCCCGCGTCGAGAAACGGGCGCCGCGCGTGCTTTCGGAAGACGAGCTGCTGTCGCTGCCGCTGCTCTACCGCTCGGCGCTATCCTCGCTTTCGGTAGCCAGGGCCACTTCGCTCGACAGCGCCCTGGTAGCCTATCTCGAAGCGCTCTGCCTGCGCGGCTATTTCTATCTCTACGGTGCGCGGCGCGGGCTGCGCCAGCGCATCGGTGATTTTTTCCTGCGTGACTGGCCGGCGGCGATCCGCGATCTGTGGCGCGAGACCTGGGCCTCGGTCGGATTGACGCTTGTTGGCGCCATTGCCGGTTACTGGCTGGTCGCATCCGACAAGCGCTGGTACGACGCCATCATTGCGCCCGGCCTCGCCGGCGGGCGCAATCCGGATTCGTCGGCCGAGATGCTGCGCAGCGTGCTTTATGATGGCGGCAGTCACTTCCTGTCCGGCTTCGCCGCCTATCTCTTCACCCACAACACCCAAGTGGCGATCCTGGCCTTTGCCCTCGGTTTCGCTTTTACGGTGCCAAGCGTGCTGATTATCCTGATGAACGGATGCATGCTGGGCGCCATATTCCAGATCTATGCCGCCAAGGGATTGGGCTTCGAACTTGGTGGCTGGCTGTCGATCCACGGCACCACCGAATTGTTCGCTATCGCGCTGGCGGGTGCCGCCGGCATGCGCATCGGCACGCGCATCGCCTTCCCCGGCGAGCTGAGCCGCATGGCGGCAGCTGCCCAGGCCGGGCGGATTGCGGCGACCGCCATGGTTGGGGTGATGATGATGCTTTTGTTTGCCGGCCTGCTCGAAGGCATCGGCCGGCAGACGATTACCGGCGATACGGCACGCTACGCCATTGGCGGTGGCCTGCTCGCGCTATGGATCGCCTATTTCTACCTGTTGCGGATGGTGCGGCATGGCAACGGCTAGAAACCCGGCCGCGCTGACAAGGCCTTTGATTACGCCGGAGGGCGTCGACCTCAAGGTCAAGCTGGCGGATGCCGGCACTCGGGCTGCGGCCTTCCTGCTCGATGTGGTCATCATCGTCATCGCTGCAATCGCGGTCACTCTCGTTGTGATCTTCGGTCTTGGGGGGCTCGGCGCGCAAGAAGCGGAGCCGCTCTTCATCGCCTGGATGATCTTCATCTTCTTCTTGCGCAACATCTATTTCATTGCCTTCGAGGCTGGCCGGCGCGCCGCAACGCCGGGCAAGCGGATGGTCGGCGTTCGGGTCGCTTCCCGCAGTGGCGCCGGTCTCACGATCGATCAAGTCATCGCGCGCAACCTGATGCGTGAGATCGAGGTGTTTTTGCCGCTTTCGATCATCGCAGCGCGCGGCGGGGCCGGCGTCGCCGATACGCTGTCAACGATCTTCGGTCTGGTATGGGCGCTGCTCTTTTCGCTGTTCCCGCTGTTCAACCGCGACCGCATGCGCATCGGCGACCTGCTGGCCGGAACCTGGGTGGTCGAGGCGCCGAAGGTCGCGCTGGTCGAGGACCTGTCGACACGAAAGGATCCTGGCGCCGGAACCTTCCGCTTCAGCCAGGCCCAACTCGACGCCTATGGCATCGCCGAACTGCACAAGCTGGAGGAGGTGCTGCGTCGCGACGATTATTTCGCGCTGAAGACGGTGGCCGAGACGATCGGGCGCAAGATCGGCGCGGCCCCGCAAGCGCATGATGCCCGCGCGTTCCTGACGGCATACTACGGAGAGCTAC
The DNA here is from genome assembly GCF_056404235.1 of Mesorhizobium sp. P2_E10. Classification (NCBI taxonomy): domain Bacteria; kingdom Pseudomonadati; phylum Pseudomonadota; class Alphaproteobacteria; order Hyphomicrobiales; family Phyllobacteriaceae; genus Mesorhizobium; species Mesorhizobium sp. P2_E10. Next base: position 525,747 of record NZ_JBFUEK010000002.1, on the reverse strand, counting down.
GCGCGCATCTCGAACGAAAGCTGCTGCTTGGCACCCGCAAGGCCGACAAGCACCAGCGGTAGGTCGTCTTTTGGACGCGCCCTACCCCACCCACTTCTCATAGTCCGATACCAGCAGATGCAGCGGCGCTACATCCTCGTCGATGTTGGAAAAGCGGCCGATCGGCTCGCGGAAGACGTTATCGGTGAGATCGTCATTGACGGTCGAGACCTCGCCGATCAGCACATCCTTGCCCTCGGCCCAGAAGGCATGCCAGACGCCGGGCATCAAGGTGACGCTCTGGCCCGGATCGAGCTTCAGCAGCCCGCCCGCCGGCAAGCGGTGGATGGTGCCGTCGACCGGCACCGACACCTCGGCCTTCGGATCGATCCCGCCGTCGCGATCATGCATGAACAGTTCGAGCACCAGCTTGCCGCCGCCACGGTTGATGATGTCCTCGGCCTTGATGTTGTGGCGGTGCATCGGCGACAGCTGGTCCTTGCGCGAGATCATGATCTTTTCGGCATAGAGCATGCCCATGCCCTTCTTCATGTCGGCGTAGACGCCGTTGCGCACGGTGAACAGAAACAGGCCGAGTTCATCGAACTTCTCCTGTCCGTAGTCGGTGATGTCCCAACCGAGCCGCGAGCTAAAGACGGCGGCGGAGTCCGCCTTGCGCGCCTTCATCTCTTCCGGGCTCCAGTAGGCGAAGGGCGGCATGATGTAGCCGAACGAGCGGATGAAGGCGTCGGCGTCGCGGATAATGTCGTTGATGGTGGAGCGCTTCATGATCATGATCCCTTCTTCAGGCGGTGCCTACAGCGCATAACCGAACACCGATCCGGTGTCGACGTAAACTGCATGCTGGCCTCATGACATCCGGCTCGATCGAGGCCATAAGTCTGGGCAAATTTCCCAAGGTGATATTCATGCTCAGCATAGACGATCTCGATACGCCGGCGATCCTGATCGATGCCGGCCGCGCCGAAGCCAACATCGCGCGTGCGCAGGCCCATGCCGACCGGCATGGGTTGAAACTTAGGCCGCACATCAAGACCCACAAACTGCCTTACTGGGCCAGGAAACAGGTCGCCGCCGGCGCCGTCGGCATCACCTGCCAGAAGATTGGCGAAGCCGAAGTGATGGCCGATGCCGGGCTTGCCGATATTTTTCTACCCTACAACATTCTCGGGCGAGCCAAGCTGGAGCGCTTGCTGGCGCTGCATGGCCGCGTGACGCTTTCGGTAACCGCCGACAGCAAGGAGACGCTTGAGGGACTGGCCGCCACCTTCACCGATGCCGGCCACCCTCTGCCGGTGCTGGTCGAATGCGACACCGGCATGGGGCGCTGCGGCGTCCAGTCGGCCAGCGAGGCGGTGGCGCTGGCGAAAGAGATCGACAGGGCAACGGGGCTTAGCTTCGGCGGGCTGATGACCTACCCGGCTGCCGGTCGGGCCGACGAGGCCGAAGCCTGGCTTGCCGAGGCCAAGCAGGCGCTTGCCGCGTCCGGCCTTGCCTGCGAGCGCATCTCCAGCGGCGGCACACCGGATATGTGGCGCTCCGGCGAGGACAGCGTCGTCACCGAATACCGGCCCGGCACCTACATCTATCTCGACCGCTACCAGGTTGCCAAAGGCGTCGGCAGCCTTGACGATTGCGCGCTGACGGTGCTGTCGACGGTGGTCAGCCATCCGACGCCGACCCGGGCCATCCTCGATTCCGGCAGCAAGGCCTTGTCCAGCGACACGCTGGGGCTTGCCGATTTCGGCGAGTTGCTGGGCATTCCCGGCGCCAGGATCACCGGCCTCAGCGAGGAACATGGCAACATCACGCTTTCGGGCGACGCCAAGCTTCGTATCGGCGAGCGCGTGCGCATCGTGCCCGACCATTGCTGCGTCGTCACCAATCTGTTCGACCAGGTGCATCTGATTGCGGGCGAACAGGTGCTGGAAACGTTGCCGGTGGCCGCGCGCGGCCGCACAGGGTGACGCACATAATCCAAACTCCGAGTTCAAGGTAGCCCTCGGTCGCCCCTGTCTAAGGTCCGGCTTGTCGCCTGCGTTCCCTTACGTCAATCTGCGTTCAGCAGGCTGGCCATTGGATGGATTCCGGCTTTGCTCGGGAGGAAAAAATGGCTTACGCAATCATGCATTATTTTCCTGGTGGCACGAAGGAGCAGTACGAGGCGTCCATCGCCGCGGTGCATCCAGCAGGCGGAAAAAGCCTGCCAAAAGGCCAGGTCTTCCATGTTGCCGGTCCGTCGGCCGGTGGCTGGTCAATTGTTGCGGTTCACGAATCCAAGAAGAATTGGGAGCAGTTCCGGGACGATATCCTGATGCCTCAAATGAAAAAGGGCATCAAGGGCGGGTTCACCTCGCCGCCTCAGGAGACTTCGTTCGAAGTTCACAATCTGCAGAAATGACAGGCCGTTCAGAGACGGCAGACACTTGATTTGTCGGGGCGCCGGCGCAGCGGGCCTTAGATCGGCTACCCCTCCGCCTGCCTCGCCGCCACCCGCCGCATGGCAATCACGCGGCGGCGGCGGATTTCCGTGCGCATCGCCATAAGGTGCAGGGCGAAGAACAGCACGGTGAAGCCAAGCGCCATCACCAGCAAGGGCCACAGCAGGCTGGGATCGATGGTCGGCCCGCCGAGGCGGAACACCGATGCCGGCTGATGCAGCGTGTTCCACCAGTCGACCGAGAATTTGATGATCGGGATGTTGATGAAGCCGACCAAGGTGATGATGGCGGCGGCCCAGGCGGCGCGGCTGGCGTCGTCGAGCGCGCGGGTCAGCGCGATGATGCCGAGATACATCAGAAAGAGGATGAAGACCGAGGTCAGCCGCGCGTCCCACACCCACCAGGTGCCCCACATCGGCTTGCCCCAGATCGAACCGGTGATCAGCGCCAGGGCGGTGAAGACGGCGCCAATGGGTGCGGCGGATTTCAGCGCGACGTCGGCCAGCGGATGGCGCCAGACCAGCGTGCCGAGGGCGGAGATCGCCATCACCGTGTAGCACATCATGGCGAGCCAGGCGAAAGGCACGTGGATATACATGATGCGCACGGTGATGCCTTGCTGGAAATCTTCCGGCGCCGTGAAGCTCATATAAAGCCCGATGGCGAGCACAATGGCGGCGATGGACGCCAGCCAAGGCACGATCCTGTCGGCCAGCCCGACAAAGCGCGTCGGGTTGGCAAGATCCATCCAGCCGGCAAGGCGTGAAGTCGTGTCGCTCATGCGGTTCTACATAGACCGGCGACGCATGGGGGGCAATCGAGTGGTGGTGTCGCAGGGCGCTCTTACCTTCTCTCCTTGTGGGGTGAGGAGCGGTCCGCGCTGGCGGACGAAAAGCCAATTGCTTGGCTTTTCGAGCTTCGAACGCCCTGAGCCTGCGAAGGGCCGGGGTCGCCGATCCACCCTGCCGGGTCCCCGCTGCTTCGCAGCGTCCCGGCGTTCGCCGGCCTTTCATCGTGCCACTGGCACGATGAATTCGCTTACGCGAACCGGCTGCTCACCCCATAAGGGGAGAAGGTAAAGGCACCTGTCAGGCAGCCTGTTCCTGCTGTTGCTGCACGGTGCGGCTGAGGCGGCGAACCTCCTCGTCGTTGAGCAGGCCGCCGGCGCGCAGCAGGCTGGCAAAGCGGCCGTTGCGGATCGACAGTTCGGCGAAACCGCCCATCTCGATCACACGTCCCTTGTCCATGAACACGACAAGGTCGGCGTCGCGAACCGTGGTCAGGCGGTGGGCGATGATGAAGGTGGTGCGGCTGCGCCGCAATTCGTCGATCGCTTCCTTGACGCGGTCCTCGGTCTCGACGTCGAGCGCGCTGGTCGCCTCGTCGAGCACCAGGATTGGCGCGTCCTTGAGCACGGCGCGGGCAATGGCAATGCGCTGGCGCTCGCCACCGGAAAGCTGTCCGCCGCGTTCGCCGACGACCGTATCGTAGCCGGCGCTCTTCGACAGGATGAAATCCTGCGCGGCAGCGGCATTGGCGGCGGCGTGAACCTCGTCATAGGTCGCTTCGGCGCGGCCGACGCGAATGTTGTCCTCGATCGTGCGATTGAGCAGGCCGGCATCCTGGAACACGGTGGCGATCGAGTGGCGCAGCGACTTGCGGGTCACCGCGCGGGTATCGACGCCGTCGATCAGGATGCGGCCGCTGGACGGCGTGAAGACGCGCTGCAAGAGATTGATGAGCGTGGTCTTGCCAGCGCCGGTTGGGCCGACAATGGCGACGGTCTGGCCGGCCTGGACCTCGAAGGACACGTCGTCGACGCCCTGCCCCGAATTGGCGAATTCGAAGCCGACATTCTCGAACCGGACGTGACCGGTGACATTGGCGAGATCGCGCAAACCATCGGGCTCGGCGGATTCGGCCGCGGAGTCCTCGAGCTGGTAGAACTCCTCGAGCTTGGCCCTGGCTTCGGAAATCTGGTTGGCGAATGCCGACATCTGGTCGAGGCGAGCGATCAGCAGCGTGGCAAAGCCGGTAAAGGCAATGACGTCGCCGATGCGCAACTGGCCATGCATCACCAGATAGGAGCCGATCAAAAGCACGATCATCATCGAAATGGTCGACGACAGGCGATGCAGCGCGTTGGCCATCGCCCACCAGTCGAGCACGGGGTTCTGCGCATCGAGCAGGTTCTTGACGTAGCGCTTCAGCGCCTCGGTCTCATGGCCGATGCGGTTGTAGCTCTGCAGCACGGCGACGTTGCTGACGGAATCGGTGACATGCGCGAACACCTGGTGATAGTGCCGCTCGACGGCTGCCTGGCCCTCCTTGGTGCGACGCATGACCAGCCGACCGATGCCGACATAGAGTACGCCGAGGCCCAAGAGCACCAGCGACATCCGCAGATCCATGCTGATCGCGGTCGGCACCAGCAGAACCAGGGCGACGGCGGTGGACAGATGCTGGCGCATGAATTCGAGCCAGAGGCTGAACAGGGTCTCGACCGCGCGCAGCAGCGTGTGCAGCGCGTTGGAGGTGCCGCGCTGATGATGCCAGGCAAGCGGCATGGTGATCACGCGCTCGAACGACTGGCAAAGCACCTCGCTGCGGCGCTTGTGGGCAAAGCGGTCGGCGCCACGCGCCACCAGAACGAAGGCGACGATGTTGAAGGCGCCAAGGCCGGCCCACATCGCCAGCGTCTGGAAGACGGAGCCGCGTTCCGAGATGGCACCGATCACCCGTCCGAACATGATCGGCTCAAGGATGGCTATGGCTGCGAGGGCGACATTCGCGCCGCAGATAAGCGCGACGCGCTTCCTGTCGGCTGCGAGATAACCCAGCGCTCTCCAGTAGATTTGCAGAAGGGACACTTCAGCTTACTCCGCCAAACTATTTATTGTGCACTGCATCATTTTCAGACTCGTACCTGTTGATGCGTCGCAAAACAATGCCCCTGTACCGCGTCAGTTCCCATTTCGCGAACAAAACATGGCGACGGCACGAAATCTGGCGTGATCATCTAACGGTTTGAGATAAAAGGTGAAATGCCAGCCTTGCGGCAAAATCATGGCAGCGGACGGACCCTGCCACAATTTTAATCAGCAAGTGATTGCGCGCGTCCCCGAAGCCCTCGGGCGGCTTGCCGGAGATTATCTCGGGCCAAGTAAAAGCGATGAGCACCGTACGGCCCGCGGACGCTCTCCGATTTCGAATGGATACTGTGGCGCGCCCCAAAAAGGGGCGCGGCATTCCGGAACGCGGCGCTTTAGGCCGGAATCCTGACGATCACGTCGGTCTTGTCGCCGGCCTTGGGTTCGAAAGACGACCCTTTTGTCTTGGTGCCGTTGACCTCGAGCGAGATAGCCTTGGCTTTTTTGTCGCGGATGACGCGAAGCTTGATTTCGGCGCCCAGCATTTTGAGGGTGGCCGAATAGCCATCCCAATGTCCCGGCAGTTTCGGCCTGAACTGGATGCTCTGGCCGCGCCGTTCGATGCCGAGGATGCTTTCGACCGCGGCCCGGTACAGCCAGCCGGCAGAGCCGGTGTACCAGGTCCAGCCGCCCCGCCCGCCCTTGCCTTCGCCGGCATAGATATCGGCGGCGACGACATAGGGCTCGACCCGATAATGCTCGGCCGCACCCTCATCGAGGGCGTGGTTGGCCGGGTTGAGCATCGCGAAACAGCGGTAGGCGTCGTCGGTGCGCCCCATCTCGGCGAGCGCGATGACGAACCAGGTCGCCGCATGGGTGTACTGGCCGCCATTCTCGCGGACACCCGGCGGATAGCTCTTGATGTAGCCCGGATCCTTCTCCGTCCTGGAGAAGGGCGGGGTGAACAGCTTGACGATCTTGAGCTCGTCATCGACGAGCATCTTTGTCGCCTGCTGCATGGCCGTGGTCGAGCGCGCCGGATCGCCCTCGCCCGAGAGCACGCTCCACGACTGGGCGATCGAGTCGATCTTGCATTCGTCGGAATCGTGCGACCCCAGTGGCGTGCCGTCGTCAAAGCTGCCGCGGCGATACCATTGCCCGTCCCAGGCGGTGCTTTCCAGCGCCCGCTTCAGCACGTCGGCATGCTTGGTCCAAGCCTGCCCTCGCTTGCTGTCGCCTTGCGTCTTGGCGACAGCGGCAAAGTCGCCCAGCGTCTTCAGAAGGAACCAGCCCAGCCAGACGCTCTCGCCCCTGCCCTGCTCGCCGACGCGGTTCATGCCGTCGTTCCAGTCGCCGCCAAGGATCAGCGGCAGTCCGGCAGGGCTGCTGCGCTTGACGGCAAGGTCGAGCGCCCGCGCGCAATGGTCGTAGAGCGAGGCGGTGGTCTTGGAGATTTCAGGGGTGAAGAAGGCATCGTGCTCGCCCTCACCCAGCACCTGCCCGTCGATGAAGGGCAGTTGCTCCTTGAGGATCGCGGTGTCGCCGGTCACCAGCAGATAACGTGCGGTGGCGTGCGCCAGCCAGACCACGTCGTCCGAGATCATGGTGCGCACGCCCGCATCGGTGCGCGGCAACCACCAATGCTGCACATCGCCCTCGGGGAATTGCCGCCGCGCCGCGTTGAGGATCTGGTCGCGCGCCAGTTTCGGATCGTGCGCCAGAAGGGCCAGCGTGTCCTGCAGCTGGTCGCGGAAGCCGAAGGCGCCACTCGCCTGGTAGAAGGCGGAGCGGGCGCGGATGCGGCAGGCAAGGCTCTGATAGGGCAGCCAGTGGTTGACCATGGCGTCGAGCGCCTTGTCCGGCGTCTCGACCTGGATGGTGTCGAGGAAGCCGCGCCACTCGCGCTCATTGTCGGCCAGCCGCTGATCGAAATCCTTACCGCGGTGGGTCTGCACCAGGGCACTGGCCTCCTCGGGAGAAGCTGCGTCGCCGAGCAGCCAGAGCAGTGTCACGTCGCCGCCGGCGGGGATGTCGACGTCGCGTGCGATGGCAGCACAAGGATCGTCGCCAGCCTCGACCCGGCCCGACAGGCCAGCACCGCTCAGCACAGCGTGCGGCAGCTGGCTGGTGCCGTTCCTGCCGATGAACTCGCCGCGGTCGGATGTCACCGAATGCACGGCGCCATCGGCGGCCAGGAAAGCCACCCGTTCGGCAAAATCCAGCCCGTAGGGATTTTGCGCCAAGAGCGCGCCGGTGGCGGCATCCCTTGACGAAACGATGGTTGCAGCCGTGCGCGACCGATGACCGCCAAGCACCCATTCGGCATAGGCGTAGACGCGCAGCCGCGCCGGCAGCGAACCCGAATTCTGGATGCGCAGCCGCGTGATCTTCACCGGGTCGAGCGGATCGACGACATGGGTCAGGTCCATCGACAGCGGCCCGCGCCTGGAGCGGAAGGTCGAAAAGCCCTGGCCGTGCCATGTCTCATAGGTCATGGCCGGATCGCGCACCACGGCGGCTGTCGGCGAGAACGCCCGGCCGCTGGCATGGTCGTAAATGTAGATGCCCTCGCCCGGCCGGTTTGAGACCGGATCGTTCGACCACGGCGTCAGCTGATAGTCGCGACTGTTGCGGCTCCAGGTGAAGGCAGCGCCCTCCGCCGAAACGTGGAAGCCGAACGAGGCGTTGGAGACGACGTTGATCCATGGCTGCGGCGTTGTGCGCCGGCCGGCAAGGCGGGTGACATAGTGGCGTCCGTCGCCTTCGAAGCCGCCAAACCCGTTCCACAGGCTGAGACCGCTGCCGTCAGCACTGCTATCGACCGGAGCATGAAATACCGGCGCGCTCGGCACCGGCAAGGACGGTTCGCGAAGGGTTGTCGTACCCGGCGGCAACAGTGCATCGCGCGCCTGCAGCGCTGCCGCCTCGGCGCGCTCGATCTGGTCGAAGATGGTGCCGTTGCGGGTGTGCAGCACGACGCGGGCGACGGCGAGCAAGGTCTTGTAGGTCGCCTCGTCCATCAGGTCGCGGCGCACGGCAAAGATGTGCTGGCGCGGCCCGAGTTCCTTGCCGCGCAAGCGGCTGTTTTCGCACAGCGTCTCGACGGCGCGCTGCAGGTCCTGCACGTAGGACGAAGCCTGCTCGTTGACGACGACGAAGTCGATCATCATGCCGCGGGCGCGCATGTACTCCTGGAAGCGAAGCGCCTGGGCGACGATCTCCAGATCGGCGACGTCGCCGATCCTGACCAGGAAGATCGGGAAGTCGCCGGAGATGCTGGTCGGCCACAGGCTGGATTGCTTGCCGAGCCCCGACGCGATGGATTCCGCGGGAAGGCGCAGGAACGGATCGGGATAGATCAGGTAGCGCGCCAGCTTCTGCACATTGGCGGCGTCGGTCAGGCTGAGGCCGAGATGGCGTGTCTGCACCTGGCTGCGCGTCCAGGCGAGCATCGCCTGGCGGGCGAAGCTTTCGGGATGATCGAGCCGCGCGACGGCTTCATCCAGTTCGGCACGGTTGGCGCCAACCACGGTCCAGAAGGTCAGCGAGATCTTCTTGTTGGCGGGAACGCGCACTTGCCGGCGCAGCGAAGCGACCGGGTCGAGCGTGAAACCGGAATGGCCGCCAAGCTTGGCGCCCTGGTCGAAGGCAGCCGCCTCGGCGATGGTGCGGCCGCGACCGATGAAGGCGCGACGATCGGTCTCCGCCTCGGCGTCACGCGCCGACCCGGACGGATCGGTGACGAAATGCACCACGGTGACGTCTGGTTCATTCTTGTCGCGCTTGCGCCGAGTGGCGAAGATCGCCGCGTTGTTGGCCGCGATCTCGGTTTCCACGAACATCTTGGAAAAGGCCGGATGTGCATTGTCCGACGTCTCGGAACCCAGAACCAGCTCGGCAAAGGAGGTTACTTCGATATGACGGTCGGTGGCGCCGTCATTGAACAGCGTGACCCGCCGTCCCTCGCCATTGCCTTCCGAGATGACGATGCATTCGACCTCGGAACGTAGCGATCCCACCGATTTGACGAAACTCGCCTTGTCGTCGGAAAACAGCGTCTGCACGCGTTCGTCGGTTGCACGCTTCGGCTCTGATGTCGCCGACCACCAGTCGCCGGTGCCGGCATCCCTAAGGAAGATATAGGAGCCAAGCCGGTCCTCGGTCGGGTCCGGCTGCCAGCGGGTGACGGCAAGTTCGCCCCAGCGGCTATAGCCGGAGCCGGTGGCGGTGACCATGACCGAGTAGCGGCCATTGGACATGACGCTGGTCGAACGCAGCGCCTTGGCCGGATCGAGGATGATGCGGGAATCCGGGCTCTCAAGCTCGGTTTCGTCCTTCGAGCGCTCGTCGGCCTCGGTCCTGACGGTGGCGGTCGGGATGTCGCGCGGCGCCCTCTCCTGCAGCAGCAGTTCGGCCGATTCGATTACCGGGTCGCTGTGGAAGCGGTCGCGCAGGCGGCCTTCGAAGATAGCGTTGGCAACGGCGGCGATCGACATGCCGGAGTGGTGGGCCATGTAGTTCAAGACGACGGCATGGTCAGTGCCTTCAGGCACGCGCTGCGGCGTGAAATCGACTGCGTCGTAGTAGCCGTGCCGGCCAAGGGCGCCGATCGCCTTCAACCTGGCCAGATTCCGGACGGATTCGCGCGGCGTGAACTGCGCCGCCAGCACGGTCGCGTAAGGCGCGATCACCGTGTTCTGGCCCAGGCCGCGCTTCAGGCCGAGGCCGGGCACGCCGAAATTGGTGTACTGGTAGGTCAGTTCGCGATCGCGGGCGTTGTAGGCCGCTTCCGAAATCCCCCATGGCACGTTCTTCGAGCGGGCATACTGGATCTGGCGCTTGATGATCAGCTTGCTGGTCTGGTTGAGGATCGAGCCTTGCGGCTCCTTCATCACCAGCGGCGGCATCAGATATTCGAACATCGAACCGGACCAGGACATCAGCGCACCCTGGAAACCGATCTCGACGATCGGCCGGCCAAGCCGGAACCAGTGCTCGGTCGGCAGGTCGCCCTTGGCGATGGCGAACAGGCTGGTCAGCCGCGCCTCCGAGGCGAGCAGGTCGTAGCAACTCTCGTCGAGCTGGTGTTCCTCGACCCGGTAGCCGATCGACAGCAGCTTGCGCTCCTGCCGCAGCAGGAAGGCGAATTCCATCTCGAAGGCAAAGCGGCGCGTACGCTCGCGCAACGCCAGCAGCTTGGCACGCAAGGCTTCGATGGCGTTTTCGTCGCTGTGCGAGTCATGCACATGCGCCTCGCAGGTCGCCTCCAGCCGCGCCGCCCAGTCGGCGATGACGTCGCTGCGCGGCGATGCGGCTTCGGTGTGGATGGCGGTCGCGAGCTTGCGAATCTCGCCGGCGAGCACCGCCAGGTTGATGGTACGGATCGACGCCATTTCCGGCTGCGCCTTGATCGTCATCACCGCGCGCCGCATTCCGTCAAGGCGGTCGGCCAGACGCTGGCGCAACGGCCTGAGCTGACGGCGGTCGTCGGGCAGTTCCTCGAGGCTCTCGTCGAGGATCGTCACCGTATCGAGAACGCCTTCGAAATCGCCCTGAAGATGCACGGACGGCGCTTCGGCCCATTCGGCGCAGGCGGCAGCCACTGCCACCAGGTGGCCAGCGAGATTGCCGCTGTCGACGGCCGAGATGTAGAGCGGATAGAGCGGCTTCAGCGTCGTCGTGTCGTACCAGTTGAACAGATGGCCGCGGTTGCGGGGCATGCTCTCGATGGTCGTCATCGTGGCATCGATGCGGGTGATGGCATCGGACAGGCTGATCCAGCCGAAATCGCGCGCTGAAACCACGGATAGCAGATAGACGCCGATATTGGTCGGCGACGTGCGCGGCGCGACGACCGGCGCCGGGCTTTCCTGGAAATTGTCCGGCGGCAGATTGTGATGTTCTGACGTCACGAAGGTTTCGAAATAATGCCAGGTGCGACGCGCCACCGTGCGCAGCGCATGGATGTCGGCCGCCGATATGCGCAGCCGGTCCTCGGTTTCGGCAGAACGGCTGATCCAGGCGGCAATGGCCGGCGAACCGATCCAGAACAAAGCGAAGAAGAAGGCAACGAAGGCGCCGGTGGAATCGGCCAGCACCGGAATGGCGAGGCCGACGAAGCCGATGATCACGGCGCCATACATCATGCCGTAATAGGAGCCGATATCGTTGTCGCCGCTCTTATGCGCCTGCGACGCCGTGCGCCATTCCAACAGGTTCTGTCGGCTGACGAACAGGCGGTAGAGCGTACGCACAATGGCATCGCCCATCATCCAGGCATTGTGCGCCATCAGCACGATCTTCAGCGCCACCATGGCGGTGCCAAAGGCGACATCGCGCGCCAAAGCGGAGAAGTGGCCACGCGCCGTCTGGTCGCCACTCTTCGGCAGGATGGCGTTGACGATATTGAAGGTCGGCGCCATGAACAGGCTGAGGATCAGCAGGGCCTGCCATTGCGCGGCCTGCGTGAACGGCAGCAGCGTCCAGCCGGCGATCGCCGCCATCACCCAGAAGATCGGCGTCAGCGAGCGGCGCAAATTGTCGACCATCTTCCAGCGCGACAGCGCCGGCACGCCGGAGCGCGGGTCGAGGATGAAACCGAGAAGCTGCCAGTCGCCACGCGCCCAGCGATGGTGACGCGACGCATCGACCGAATAGCGGGTCGGATAGTCCTCGACCAGCTCGACGTCGGTGACCAGCGCCGAGCGCGCCAGCGCGCCTTCGAGCAAGTCGTGGCTGAGAATGGTGTTTTCCTCGATGCGGCCTTTCAGCGCCGCCTCGAAGGCGTCGACGTGATAGAGGCCCTTGCCGGTGAAGGAGCCGTCGCCGAAGACGTCCTGGTAGAGATCCGACACGGCAAAGACGTAAGGATCGAGACCGCGATTGGCGGAAAACACCCGCTGGAAGAACGAGGCGTCGTCGCCGCTGGTCAGGGACGCGGTGATGCGCGGCTGCAGGATGGTGTAACCGGCGGTCACAACGCGCTTGGCCGCGTCGAAATGCGGACGGTTGAGCGGGTGGCAAAGCTTACCGACCAGCGTGGCGACTGCGTCACGGGTGGTGCGAGTATCGGCGTCCAGCGTCATGACGTGAACGACGTTCTCCGGCAACGGCACACCGGGCGGCAGGAAAGTCGTATCGCTGTCGCCGCGCAGCAGCAGATCCAGTTCGTGCAACTTGCCGCGCTTGCGCTCCCAGCCCATCCAGCAGCCTTGAGCGGCATTGTAGAGCCGGCGGCGGTGCAGGACATAGAAGCGCGGTGCGCCCTCTGAGGGATAGCGGGCATTCAGCCGGGCGATCTCGTCGCGGGCATATTGCAGGATCTCGACGTCGGCCGCATCGATTTCGGTCTTCGAGTCCGGCCAGTCCGAAAGCAGCGCGAAATGGATTTCATCGGCCGTGTTGGCGAGATGATGCACTTCGATGTTGCGGATGCTTTCCTCGACGTCGTCGCGCGAGCCGATCAGCGATGGCACCACGACCAGCGTGCGCGCCTCGGCCGGCACGCCGTGCCTGTAGTCATAGCCGATGAGCCGCGTCGGCTTCAGGAACAGCGACACGACGGTGTTGAAGAAGGCGAGTGCGCCTTCGCTCGCCGGCACGGCAAACAGCACCAGCATGAGGACGATCGACGGCACCGACAGGCCGAGATTGGCCAGCGCATTGCCGGAAAGGACCAGAAGCAGCGCCGTCAGCGCAAACACTGGCACGACGATGCCGAGCCAGCCGGTCCTGGCGAATGCCCGTTTGACCGCAACACTGATGGTCGGCCGATAGCCGATCGCCTTTTCCAGCTCCTGCCGGCGCGGACCGACGAGAAAGAACCCGACATCGGCCTTGGCAACCGGATCGGAAGGGGTCGCATAAGTGCCTGAGGCATCGCCTGGAGCGGCATGGCCGGCAAGCTCGATCGCCGTTTCAGCGACACGAAATTCGGAAAGATCGGAGCGGCGCGCCAGCTCCTCGATCGAAGTCCGATACTGGTCGCGCGAGAAGAAATCGAGTGCGGCGAAATCGGTGCGTTCGCGCAGCAGCGTGTCGATGCGGCTGACGCCCTCGAACCACACCGTCCAGTCGACGTCGTTGATGAGACGCAGGCCGCGGATGATGTTGCCGGTGGTGACGTTGCCGCCGGACAGCGTGCGATGCTCGCTGATGATGATTTCCTCGGCGTCGGAGCCGGTCTTCTCGAGCTCACCCTCCAGCCATTCCAGCGCCCGGCCGGCATTCTGCGATCCATCGCGCAGGCGGTAGAGCAACTGGGTGGCGAAGGTGGTGTCCTGCGCATGGGCGCCGTAGTTTGCAAGGATCGCCTGGCGGTCGGCGCTGTCGTCGGTGGCCAGCACGCGGTCGGCGACCTCATTGGCAATCTGGCGCATCTGCCTTGTGCGGTTGACGCGAACCGCGATGCGGCGAAGGTTTTCGATCAGGACGAAGCGCAGCAGCGACGGCAGCGCCCACAGCTCGCCGATCTTCAGCGGCTCGATGAACTGAAAACCCTCGACGATCGACTTGAACATGGTCGCCGAGACCGAGCTGTCGGAATGCGCGACATAGGTCCATGCCAGCGCCAGCGCGCGCGGCACGGTGGCGCGTTCGGACAGCTTCAGGGTCGGCAACTGGCGGTAGAAACGGCGCGGCAGGTCGCGCTTGACCTGGAAAATGGTCTCTTCGACCAGATAATTGTTGTCGAGCAGCCATTGCGCCGCCGGTGTGATGGTTTCGCCCCGCGCCTGCGCGGCATTGGTCGAGCGGTAGACTTCGAGAATCTTCTTGGCGCTGTCGCGGATGCGCGCCTGGAAGTCGAATGGCGTCAGGCCAAACAGATCCGCAAGGTCGCCCTTGGCAAGGCTGACGCCCAGCGTGCGCAGACGATCCTCCGGCAGGAAATTGGAGCGTATCGGCTCTTCGGTGATGGCCGGGAAGCTGGCGCTCGTCTTTTCGATCTGGGCAGGATTCGTCTGAATATTCATTGAAAATTCCGCATGGGGGGACGCAATGCGGCGTCACCGCCACGGCAATGTCCCTAAAACCGTTTCAAATGCAATTGGTTGCATCGCAACACTTGGCCGAAAGTTTGTTTTCGCACCGCGACAGGGCGTCATCCCTCAGCAACTCAAAGACGAGCGCCCCACGCTCCCGTCCGCATTTGATCGACGGAAGGATTCGGGCTTTTTCGTGATACGGCCAACAGCTTACGCGATATTTCGCCAGGGTTGCGATCATGTTTGGCAACAGGCGTTAATCGTTGCCGGAAACACCTTCGATGCGGATGACGAACAGGGTCGTCTCCCCGGCCGGCTCGAGGCGCAATTTCCCGGCCCCAGGCCCGAGCAGCAGCGCGTCGAGCGGTCCGATGCTGACCGGTGCTACACCGGCCACCGTGACATCGCCGTCGAGAGGCAGAACGAGGGTCGTATCGGCCGCCGGCTGAACCTCGGTTGGAGCGGAAAGCAGCAAGCGCTCGACCGTGTGGGTCATCCGCCCGCGGCGGGTCATGACGTTGAGATCGGTGATCGGACCGGCGATCAGCGCGGCTGATGTCGACACATCGGCCGGAAAGGCAAGCGGAGCGGAAACCCTGGTCAAGGTGGCCGGCGGCTGGCCGGCGATATCAAGGATGATGCCCTCGCCTTCCAGCACGGCCAGCGTTCGATCGACGCCGGCAAAGCCGGAGAATGGCCCGCCGCTGTCGACCCGCGCCATCGACACGCGCCAGTCGAAATCGTCGAGCCCGGCGCCGTCAGGTGAAACGGCGATCTCGGTCGTCGTGCCGCCGCCATTCTTCCACGGCATGACGCGGTAGTCGGCTGCCCGCAGGATGCGCATTTGTGCTGCTCAGCCGAGAATGCCTGGCAAATTGAGCTGGTGCTCCTTGGCGCAGGCAATCGCAATGTCGTAACCGGCATCGGCGTGGCGCATGACGCCGGTCGCCGGGTCGTTCCAAAGAACGCGCTCCAGGCGCTTGGCCGCTTCGCGGGTGCCGTCGGCGACGATGACCATGCCGGCATGCTGCGAAAAGCCCATGCCGACGCCGCCGCCATGGTGCAGCGACACCCAGGTGGCGCCAGACGCGGTATTAAGCAGTGCATTGAGCAACGGCCAGTCGGAGACGGCATCCGAGCCGTCCTTCATCGATTCCGTCTCGCGGTTCGGCGAGGCGACCGAGCCGGAATCGAGATGATCGCGGCCGATGACCACTGGTGCCTTGAGTTCGCCCTTGGCCACCATCTCGTTGAAGGCCAGTCCCAGCCTGTGCCTATCGCCGAGACCGACCCAGCAGATGCGGGCCGGCAGGCCCTGGAAGGCGATGCGCTCGCGCGCCATGTCGAGCCAGTTGTGCAGATGGGTGTTGCCGGGCGTCAGTTCGCGAACCTTGGCGTCGGTCTTGTAGATATCCTCGGGATCGCCGGAGAGAGCCGCCCAGCGGAACGGGCCGATGCCGCGGCAAAACAGGGGGCGGATATAGGCCGGCACGAAGCCCGGGAAGGCAAAGGCGTTCTCGAAACCCTCATCCTTGGCCACCTGGCGGATGTTGTTGCCGTAGTCGAGCGTCGGCACGCCGGCGTTCCAGAACGCGACCATGGCCTCGACATGCTCGCGCATCGACGCACGCGCCGCCTTTTCGACCACCTTTGGATCGGAGACGCGCTTCTCGCGCCATTCAGCCATCGTCCAGCCCTTCGGCAGATAGCCGTTGATGGGGTCGTGCGCCGAAGTCTGGTCGGTGACCATGTCGGGGCGAATACCGCGCCTGAACATTTCCGGGACGATCTCGGCCGTATTGCCGAGCAGGCCGACCGACTTCGCCTCGCCGGCCTTCGTCCAGCGCTCGATCATCGCCATCGCCTCATCGAGCGTCTCGGCCTTCTCGTCGACGTAGCGGGTGCGCAGGCGGAAATCGATCGAGTCCGGATTGCATTCGATCGCCAGGCAACACGCGCCGGCCATGACGGCCGCCAGCGGTTGGGCGCCGCCCATGCCGCCGAGGCCGCCGGTCAGGATCCATTTTCCCTTGAGATTGCCGCCATAGTGCTGGCGACCGGCTTCGACGAAGGTCTCGTAGGTGCCCTGCACGATGCCTTGCGTGCCAATATAGATCCACGAGCCGGCCGTCATCTGGCCGTACATCATGAGACCCTTCTTATCGAGCTCGTTGAATTTATCCCAGGTCGCCCAGTGCGGCACGATGTTGGAATTGGCAATGAGTACGCGCGGCGCATCGGCGTGGGTGCGGAACACACCGACCGGCTTGCCCGACTGCACCAGCAGCGTCTCGTCGTCGCCAAGCGTCTTCAGCGAGGCGACGATCTGGTCGAAATCGTTCCAGGTGCGGGCGGCACGGCCGATACCGCCATAGACGACCAGCTCATTGGGGTTCTCGGCGACCTCCGGGTCGAGATTGTTCATCAGCATGCGCAAAGGCGCTTCGGTCTGCCAGCTCCGGGCGTTGAGCTTGTTGCCGCGGGGGCTGCGGACTTCACGAATGTTGTGGCGAGGATCGTTCATGTCGTTCCCTTTCGAATGAGATGTGCGGCGCGGCTCAGCGCTCAGCCCATGAAATCGCGTTTTCGAGAATTTTCTTCAGCGTCGCGCGGATCGGCGCTGCGAATTCGGCGTCATAAGGCACGGGCCAAGTGTCGGGTGCGCCCTTCCCCTCGGGCTCACGCATGTAGCCGCGATTAGACAACTCCATCTGCAGCGCATGGACGCCGTTCTGCGGTTGGCCGAAATGGCGCGTAATCCAACCGCCCTTGAAACGGCCATTGACAACAGACGTTTCGCCGGTCTCGGCCATGATCTGGCCGACCATCGCTTGCAGCACAGGGTCGGCGCTCTTGCCGTCATTGGTGCCGAGGTTGAACACCGGCAGTGTGCCCTCGAACAGGCGTGGCAGCACCGAGCGGATCGAATGGCAGTCATAGACCACGATTTTTTCGTGGAGGGCACGCAGCCTATCGATCTCGGCCTGCAGGGCAGCATGATAGGGCACGAAGAATTTCTCGCGCCGTTCGTCGACCTCCGATGGCCCCGGCTCCTCGCCCTCGCGGTAAAGCGGGTCGCCGTCGAAAGTCTCCGTCGGGCAGAGACCGGTCGTCGCCTGGCCGGGATAGAGTGAAGCGCCCGAGGGATCGCGATTGACGTCGATGACGGTGCGCGAGATCGCCGTGTGAACGACGGTCGCTCCGAGGCCGGCGGCGAAATCATAGAGATTGTCGATCCACCAGTCGCAATCGCGGCGGCCGAGCCAAGGCGATACCAGCCGGTTTTCGAGGCCGGAGAGATCGATGCCGGTATGCGGGATCGACACCAGCAGAGGTGCCGTGCCGCGCGTCACGGTGAGCCAGTTGGTCACAATGCCGCTCCCGAAATGGATGGCAGCGCGATTGCGCTTGCCGCCCTGACAGCTGCGCCGCTGCGCACCATGACGATGGCCTTTTCCATGTCTGGGTGGAAATGCCGGTCATTGTCGAGATGCGGCACTTCGGCCCGCACCAGCTTGCGCACCGCTTCAAGGGCTACGCTCGACGCCAAAGGCGCATGGAAATCGCAGCCTTGTGCCGCGGCCAGCAATTCGATGCCGATGACTGCCGTCGCGTTCTCGACCATGCCAATCAGCCGGCGCGCGCCGTGCGCTGCCATCGACACGTGGTCCTCCTGGTTGGCGGAGGTCGGGATGGAATCGACGCTGGCCGGATAGGCTTTCTGCTTGTTCTCGGAGACGAGTGCGGCCGCCGTCACCTGAGGGATCATGAAGCCGGAGTTCAAGCCGGGCTTCGGCGTCAGGAAGGCCGGCATGCCGGACAGCGCCGGATCGACCAGCATGGCGATGCGGCGCTCCGACAGCGAGCCGATCTCGCAGACGGCAAGCGCGATCATGTCGGCGGCGAAGGCCACCGGCTCGGCGTGGAAATTGCCGCCGGAAAGTGCTGTGTCGTCCTCGGCGAAGATCAGCGGATTGTCGGTGACGCCATTGGCCTCCGTGCCGAGCGTATCGGCGGCCTGGCGCAGCACGCTGAGGGCAGCGCCCATCACCTGCGGCTGGCAGCGCAAGCAGTAGGGATCCTGCACGCGCTCGTCACCAACGCGGTGCGATTCACGGATGGCACTGCCGGCCATCAGATTGCGCAGCGCCTGCGCCGTCTCGATCTGGCCGGGGTGTTTCCTGAGTAGATGGATGCGCGGATCAAAGGGCGCGTCCGAGCCTTTTGCGGCATCGGTCGACAGCGCGCCGGCGACCAGCGCCGACTGATAGAGCACTTCAGCCTCGAACAAGGCAGCCAGCGCATAGGCGGTCGAAAACTGGGTGCCATTGAGCAGCGCGAGGCCTTCCTTGGCGCCGAGCGTCACCGGCTCCAGCCCGTGCGAGACGAAAGCGACCTTGGCCGGGAAACGGCCATGCGGGGTAAAACATTCGCCGACACCGATCATCACCGCCGTCATATGCGACAGCGGCGCGAGGTCGCCTGAGGCGCCGACCGAGCCTTGCGCCGGCACAACAGGAATGACGTCGTTGGCCAGCATCGCTTCCAGAAGTTCGATGGTCTGTGGCCGCACGCCTGAAGCGCCCTGCGCCAGACTGGCCAGCTTCAGCGCCATCATCAGCCTGGTAACAGCGACCGGCATCGGCTCGCCGACACCGGCGGCATGCGACAGCACGATGTTGCGCTGCAGGGTTTCGAGATCGGCAGCGGGAATGCGGACGCTGGCCAGTTTGCCGAAGCCGGTGTTGATGCCATAGACCGGTTCACCCTTGGCGACGATGCGGGCGACCGCCTCGGCACTGGCCTTGATTTTGGGACGGCACGCATCGTCCAGCTTCGGCACGGCGCCACGATAGATGGCGCGCCATTCGGCCAGCGTTGCGTTGCCGGGCTTGAGGGTGAGTTCGGTCATTGTCCTCTCCAGATGCGGGCATGCAGCGGGTTGAAGCCCATGCGATAGACGAGTTCGGCCGGGCGCTCGATGTTCCAGATCGCCAGGTCGGCGGATTTTCCCGCCTCGAGTGTGCCGGTCTGGCCCAGCAGCCCAAGCGCACGCGCGGCCTCGCGGGTGACGCCGGCCAGACATTCGTCGACCGTCAGGCCAAAGAGCGTCGCCGCCATGTTCATGGTCAAAAGCAGCGAGGTCAGCGGTGAGGTGCCGGGATTGTTGTCGGTGGCAACCGCCATTTTGACGCCGTGCTGGCGAAACAGGCCGACCGGCGGCTTCTTGGTCTCGCGGATGAAGTAGTAGGCGCCGGGCAGGATCGTCGCCACGGTTCCGGCCTTGGCCATCGCCGCGGCGCCCGCCTCGTCGGTGTATTCGAGGTGATCGGCCGACAGCGCATCATAGCGCGCGGCGAGTTCGGCGCCGTGCAGGTTGGAGAGCTGATCGGCATGGAGTTTTACGGGCAGGCCTGCCGCCTTGGCTGCATCGAAGACGCGCGCCATCTGCTCCGGCGAAAAGGCAATGCCTTCGCAAAAACCGTCGACGGCGTCTGCCAGGCCTTCGGCGGCGACCGCTGGGAGAATCGTCTTTGCCACCAGATCGATAAAAGCATCCTTGTCGCCCTTGGCTTCCGGCGGCAGGGCGTGAGCGCCGAGGAAGGTTGTGCGCACCGTCACCGGCCGCTCTTTGCCCAACTGCCGCGCCGCGCGCAGCGATTTTGTCTCGTTTTCGAGGTCGAGCCCGTAGCCCGACTTTATTTCGACTGTGGTGACGCCTTCGGCGATCAGCGCATTGAGGCGCGGCAGCGACTGAGCGACCAGTTCGTCCTCGCTGGCGGTTCGCAGCGCCTTGACCGAGGAGACGATACCGCCGCCGGCCCTGGCGACCTCTTCATAGGTGGCGCCGGCAAGCCGCATCTCGAATTCGTTGGCGCGGTTGCCGGCATGGACGAGGTGGGTATGGCAGTCGATCAGCCCAGGCGTGATCCAGCGGCCTTCGCAATCGATGGTCTCCGCGCCCTGAGCGAGCGCCGCCGGCATCTCCGTTTCGGGGCCGGCAAAGACAATGAGACCATGGCGCGCGGCAACAGTCCCGTGTTCGACGATGCCGAGGCCAGCGGCGCTTTCGGCCATGGTCGCCAGGCGCGCATTGCACCAGATGCGAACCGCCCCTGCCCGGCTTTTGCTTTCTGCAGCCATCATCTTTTCCGTTTGATTGGATGACGATTATGTATATACATATTGAAACGCACTGCAAGTGCTATCATGCCATGAGACACAGAGAACCGGAGAGAAAAGTGACGGCGATCTTTGCAGAACAGGCGCTCCTGCCTGACGGCTGGCATGCCAATGTGCGGATCTCTACAAGCGACGGCCGCATCGCCAAGGTCGAGCTGGACACGTCACCGCTGCCCGGCGATGAGCGCCACGGCATTCTCTTGCCGGGCATGCCGAACCTGCACAGCCACGCCTTCCAACGCGGCATGGCCGGTCTCGCCGAATTGCGCGGCCCCTCAGCCGACAGTTTCTGGAGCTGGCGCGAGGTCATGTACCGTTTTGCGCTGTCAATGACGCCGGACCAGGTCGAGGCCGTCGCTGCCCAGCTTTATGTTGAGATGCTGGAGGCCGGGTTCTCGCGCGTCGGCGAGTTTCATTATCTCCACCACGACCGTGATGGAAAACCCTATGCCAATATCGCCGAGATGGCCGAACGCATCGCGGCTGCCGCTTCAGAAACCGGCATCGGCCTGACGCTGCTGCCGGTGTTCTATGCGCATTCGTCCTTCGGCGGTGCCGCCCCCAACGAAGGCCAACGGCGATTCATCAACGATGTGGGCAGGTTCGCGCGGCTTGTTGAGAAAGCCCGCGAATCGGTCCGCGCGTTGAATCACGCCGTGGTCGGCGTTGCTCCGCATAGTCTGCGTGCCGCGACGCCGGAGGAACTCACTGCAGTCGCCGCGATAACGCCCGATGGGCCGATCCATATCCACGTCGCCGAACAGGTCAAAGAAGTCGAGGATTGCCTGGCCTGGTCCGGGTCGCGGCCGGTCGAATGGCTGCTCGCCAATGCCAAGCTCGACCACCGTTGGTGCCTGATCCACGCCACCCACATGACCGAGGCGGAAACGATCGGCATGGCCAAAAGCGGCGCCATCGCCGGCCTCTGCCCGATCACCGAGGCCAATCTTGGCGACGGCACGTTTGCCGCACCTTTGTTCACGCAGCACGGCGGCCGCTTCGGCATCGGCTCCGATTCCAACGTGCTGATCGGCCTGCCCGACGAGTTGCGGCAGCTCGAATATTCGCAGCGCCTGGCGCACCGCGCCCGTAACGTGCTGGCCGTCGCCGGTGGCTCGACTGGGCGTGCTCTGTTTGATGCGGCACTCGATGGCGGTAGTGCAGCGCTTGGCGCCCGTCCGTCACGCATCGCTGCCGGTGCTCCGGCTGATTTCGTGTCGCTGGACGGCAACCACCCCTCGCTGACCGGCAAGAGCGACGATGCCGTGCTGGACGCCTGGATCTTCGCCAATGGCAGCAAGGTCGATTGCGTCTGGGTGCATGGCCAGAAACTGGTCAGCGGTGGCAGGCACGCGAGGCGCGATGCCATTGCCGCGCGCTTTCGCCAGGTAATGACGGTACTTGCGGCATGAGCATGATCGCGGCATTGGATGCGGAGGGTGGCGGCTCGCTCCACCAGCGCATCCTGTCCGACATCAGCGAAAAAATCCTGTCCGGCGCCTGGGCGCCCGGCCACCGCATCCCGTTCGAGCATGAGCTGACGGCGGAATATAATTGCTCGCGCATGACGGTGAACAAGGCGCTGTCGCAGCTAGCCAAGGCCGGGCTGATCGAGCGGCGGCGGCGCTCCGGCAGTTTCGTGCGCCGGCCGCAGTCGCAAGCGGCGGTGCTGGAAATCCACGACATCAGGATCGAGGTTGAGGCGCTCGGCCTGCCCTACCGCTATGAGCGGGTGGCGCGGCTGAAACGGCGCAGCAGCACCGACGATCGCAGCTTGCTGGAACTCAGCGCCGCAGGACCGGTTGTGGCGCTGGAATGCCGGCATTTCGCCGGCAAGCGGCCGTTCGCCCATGAACAGCGGCTGATCAACCTGACCGCCGTTCCTGAAGCTGCGGACGAAGAATTTCTCGGCACCGCCCCTGGCCCGTGGCTGATCGGCCGCGTGCCGTGGAGTGCGGCCGAGCACCGCATTCGCGCCATTGCTGCCGACAAGCACATTGCGGCGGCACTCGATATCGAAGCCGGCGCGCCGTGCCTGGTGGTCGAGCGCAGGACATGGAGCGCCGAGCACCCGGTGACGCATGTGCGCTTTATTTATCCGGCGGAGAGCCACACGTTGGTTGCAAGGTTCACGCCGTCGCAGGGGTGATTGATCTCCCCCCTTGTGGGGGAGATGTCCGGCAGGACAGAGGGGGGCGCCGTAGAGCGCGACTCTTGATTTTGCCTGCCTTGGAATTCTCCGAGACGGCACCAGTTAAGCTGCAAGGCTGGAGGGACAGCGCCCCCCTCTGCCCTGCCGGGCATCTCCCCCACGAGGGGGGAGATTGGCAGCTTCAACTTTGCCTCAAATCGCCGCAGTAATAATAATCTCGACCGTGTATTCCGGGCCGGCAAGCTTGGCCTCGCCTGTGGCGCGGGCGGGCGTGTTGCCTTGCGGCACCCACTTGTCCCATTCCTTGTTCATCTCGGCGAAGGTGCCCATGTCGGCCAGCCAGATGATCGCCTGCAGGATCTTGGTCTTGTCGGTGCCGGCCTTGGCCAGCAATTCGTCGATAGAAGCCAGGATCGACTTGGTCTGCTCGCCGACGCTTGCGCCGGGCGTACCGACCTGACCGGCGAGATAGACGGTGTTGCCGTGAATGACGATCTGGCTCATGCGCGGGCCAACATCGATGCGACGAATACTCATGGGATGTTTCCTTCCTTTTTGTCGGTTGCGCCTCTTTAGAGTCGCCGCCGGTTTCGGGCAAGGTCGCCCACGCGAATCCTTTTGAGCCAAGGCGTTCAAAAAGGCACACGGCAAGTTGACCGGGGCGCCGCAATTCCGCCGGATTGGCTTGTTGACTAATGTAATAACATCACATATCCAATCGGCCGCTGCCCGCTGCCGCCCGTATCGCCCACGGATCGTTGAATGACAACAAACTGCCTGACCTTCCGCGACCTGACGCTTGGCTATGGCAGCCACCCGGCGATCCATCATCTCGACGGCACCATACGCAAGGGCTCATTGACCGCCGTGGTCGGTGCCAATGGTTCGGGCAAGTCAACTTTGATGAAAGGTATCGTCGGCGTATTGAAGCCGATGGCGGGTGCTGTGACGCGGGCCCCCGGCGTGCGTGCCGCCTATCTGCCGCAGCAGTCGGAACTCGACCGCTCCTTCCCTGCCCGCGTCGTCGATCTGGTCTCGCTTGGCCTGTGGCCAAAGCGAGGCATGCTCGGCCGTTACACCAATGAAGATCGCGAGTCCGTCAGCCAGGCGCTGATGGCTGTCGGCCTCGGCGGTTTTGAGAAGCGGCCGATCGATACGCTGTCGGGCGGCCAGCTGCAACGCACGCTGTTTGCCCGCGTGCTGTTGCAGGACGCCGACCTGATCCTGCTCGACGAACCGTTCAACGCCGTCGACAGCAAGACGGTCGGTGACCTGATCGCGCTGATCAAGCGCTGGCACGGCGAGGAACGCACCATCATGGTCGTCGTCCACGACCTCGATCTGGTGCGGCAGAATTTCCCCGAAACGCTGCTTTTGGCGCGCCAGCCGATCGCCTGGGGCGAGACGAAGGAGACGCTGCGGCCGGAAAACCTGTTGCGCGCCCGCCGCTTCCACGAGGCCTGGGAAGAGAATGCGCCGTGGTGCGAGCCGGACGGCCACGATCACGCGCATGACCACAGCGGCCACGACCATGCTCATGGGCACGACCATGATCATGACCATCATCACGGCCCAGGACCGAGGGCGGCCTAATGGACTTTTTCTACGGCCTCTTCATCGCGCCCTTCGCCGATTTCGGCTTCATGCAACGGGCGCTGTTCGGCTCGCTGATGCTGTCGCTCGGCGCCTGCCCGGTCGGTGTGTTCCTGATGCTGCGGCGCATGAGCCTGTCGGGTGACGCCATGGCCCACGCCATCCTGCCCGGCGCTGCCGCCGGCTTCCTGCTGTACGGCCTGGAAATCCTGCCGATGACCATTGGCGGCCTGATCGCCGGCATCATCGTCGCGCTCGGCGCCGGCGCTGTATCGCGCTTCACCATCCAGCGCGAGGACGCCTCGATGGCGGCCTTTTATCTGATTTCGCTGGCCATCGGCGTGCTGATGGTGTCGATCAGAGGCTCCAGCGTCGATCTCATGCATGTGCTGTTCGGCACCGTTCTGGCGCTCAACAATGAAGCGCTGACGCTGATCGGCGGTATCGTGTTGCTGACGCTGGTCAGCCTCGCCATTTTCTGGCGGGCTCTGGTCGCCGAATGCCTCGACCCGCTGTTCCTGCGCTCAGTCAGCCGGCTCGGCAGCCCAGTGCATTTCATCTTCCTCGGCCTCGTCGTGCTCAACCTCGTCGGCGGTTTTCAGGCGCTCGGCACGCTTCTGTCGGTCGGGTTGATGATGCTGCCGGCCGCCGCCGCCCGCTTCTGGACGACACGTGTCGAGCCGATGTGCGTGCTGGCGGTGCTGATCGGCTTTGCCTCATGCATTGCCGGGCTGCTGTTGTCCTATCACGCCTCGCTGCCATCCGGCCCGGCCATCATCCTGTCGGCGGGCGTCGTCTACTTCGCTTCGATCCTGTTCGGCACGCGCGGCATTCTGCGCGCCCGCATCGTCCACCACCGTCACAGAACGGCCTGATCCCCCCTAACAAGGAGACCTCTAAATGCTGAAATCGATCCGCGCCGCCTTGGCGATGAGCGTTATAACATTATCCGCCTTTGGCGCTTCATCGGCCTTCGCAGCACCGCTGAAAGTGGTCGCCAGCTTCACCGTCATTGCCGATTTCGCCAAGAACGTTGGCGGCGACCGCATCGCTGTCACCACCATCGTCGGGCCGGATGGCGACGCCCATGTCTACGAGCCGAGCCCGGCTGACGCGGTGGCGATGGCGGGAGCCGATCTGGTGCTGGTCAACGGCCTGCATTTCGAAGGCTTTTTGCAGCGCCTGGTCGATGCCAGCGCCACCAAGGCCTCGATCGTCACCTTGACCAAGGGCGTGACGCCGATCGATTTCAAACCCGAATTCGCCGATGCCGATGCAGCCGAAGGAGCCGACACCGGCGGTGGCAAGACGGTCACCGATCCGCATGCCTTCCAGTCGATCGCCAATGCCAAGATCTACGTGAAGAACATCGCCGACGCCTTCTGCGCCGCCGATTCAGCTGGATGCGTCAGCTACCAGACCAATGCCGCCGCCTACACGAAGAAGCTCGATGCGGTCGAAGGCGAAGTGAAGGCGGCGATCGCCTCGATCCCTGAGGAAAAGCGCGTCGTCATCACCTCGCATGACGCTTTTGGCTATTTCGAGCACGCATACGGCCTGACCTTCCTCGCCCCGCAAGGCGTGTCGACCGACTCCGAGCCTTCGGCCGCCGACGTCGCCAAACTGGTCAATCAGGTCAAGCAGGACAAGGCCGCGGCGATCTTCGTCGAGAACATCACCAACCCGCGGCTGATCGAGCAGATCGCCAGCGAAACCGGCATCAAGGTGGGCGGCACGCTCTATTCGGATGCGCTGTCGCAGCCCGATGGCCCGGCCGCGACCTATATCGACATGATGCACAACAACATCGCCCAGATCAAAGGCGCGATCCTTGGCAGTTGATTGCCTGGCCATTTCCATTCGGTCGGGCTGAGACAGCCCGGCCGGATTCTACCTGACGGCAGTTGCCGATCCCATCAGGGAGTGGCAAGACTCCCTGCAAATCAGATTGCGAGGACAGTGCCATGGAATATCGTGAGATCAGCGAGGACTATTCGGTCTCGGGCCAGATCCAGCCCGAAGACGTCGCCGCCATCAAGGAAGCCGGCTTCAAGAGCGTCATCTGCAACCGGCCGGATAACGAGCAGCCAGGCCAACCCTCAGCCGGCACGCTCAAGGCCGCGGTCGAAGCCGCAGGTCTCGCCTTCCGCTACATCCCCGTCATCAGCGGCCAGATCACGGCCGAGAATGTCGAGGACCAGGCCGAGGCGCTCGACGAACTCGACGGCCCGGTGTTCGCCTACTGCCGCTCCGGCGCGCGCTGCACCAACCTTTATGGGCTGATCCAGCAGTCGAAGGGTTAGATCGGCAGCGCGCCGGTTTCCTTGAGCGTCTCCAGCACGATCGCCGTCTTCACGTGCTGTACGGATTCGTGCGGCAAGAGCACGCCGTTGACGAATTCCGACAGCGACTTGAGGTCGGGCGTCACCACTTTCAATATGTAGTCCATCTCGCCGGTCAGCGCGTGCGCTTCCTGCACCTCCGGCAGCCGCGCCAGCAGCTCGCCGAAGCGCCTGGCATTGTCACGGTTGTGGGTGGCCAATGTCACCGAGATGACATTGACCAGTGAAAAGCCGAGCTTGTCGCGGTCGAGCACCGCACGATAGCCCTTGATGTAGCCGTCTTCCTCCAGCCGCTGGCGGCGGCGCGAGCATTGCGACGCCGAGAGGTTCACCCGCTCCGACAGGTCGTTGTTGGTCAGCCGCGCGTCGCCCTGTAGAAGCGCCATTATCTTGCGGTCGAACTGATCGATACGCGTTTCATCCATGATCTTTATCCAATTCATGCACGACTTACGCATGATCTGATCATTTCAAGCGTTTGAATGCAAGCATCGTGCGACCGATCCGCGCTATGATTGCGCAAATGTGGCCCGATGCGGCCGCTGCCAGTTTTGGAGCACTGCCATGGGTCCCTTCCCGCACGACGCACCGCCCGCAAAGATCAGCGCCGCCAACCCGGCCGGCACAGACGGTTTCGAATTCGTCGAGTTCGCGCATCCGGAGCCGGAAAAGCTCGCCGAACTGTTCACCCGCATGGGCTATGTGGCGGTGGCCAGGCACCGCACTAAGGCCATCACCATTTGGCGGCAGGGCGATATCAACTATGTCGTCAATGCCGAGCCGGGCTCGCATGCAATGAAGTTCGTCGACAAGCACGGCCCGTGTGCCGCCTCGATGGCCTGGCGGGTGGTCGATGCCAAGCATGCCTTCGACCATGCCGTTGCCAAGGGCGCCACGCCGTATGAAGGCGCCGACAAGGCGCTGGATGTACCGGCCATTGTCGGCATTGGCGGCTCGCTACTCTATTTCGTCGAAACCTATGGCAAGAAGGGTTCGGCCTATCACGCCGAGTTCGACTGGCTGGGCGCGCGCGACCCGCGGCCGCAAGGCGTCGGCTTCTATTATCTCGACCACCTCACCCACAATGTCTATCGCGGCCAGATGGACAAATGGTGGGCGTTCTACCGCGAGCTGTTCGGCTTCAAGCAGATCCATTTCTTCGACATTGACGGCAAGATCACCGGCCTGGTCAGCCGGGCGATTACCTCGCCCTGCGGCAAGATCCGCATTCCGCTGAACGAATCCAAGGACGAGACCAGCCAGATCGCCGAATATCTGAAGAAGTACAATGGCGAAGGCATCCAGCACATCGCCGTCGGCACCGACGAAATCTACGCTGCCACCGACAAGCTGGCCGACAACGGGCTGAAGTACATGCCCGGTCCGCCGGAGACCTATTACGACATGTCGTATGACCGCGTGAACGGCCATGACGAGCCGATCGAGCGGATGAAGAAGCACGGCATCCTGATCGACGGCGAAGGCGTGGTCGACGGCGGCATGACCAAGATCCTGCTGCAGATTTTTTCGAAAACCGTGATCGGCCCGATCTTCTTCGAGTTCATCCAGAGGAAGGGCGACGAAGGCTTTGGCGAAGGCAATTTCCGCGCCCTCTTCGAATCGATCGAGCAGGACCAGATCAAGCGCGGCGTGATCAAGGTCGACGGAAAAGCGGCCTAGCGCTCAGATTACCAACGTCGAGCTGCCCCTCACCTGCCTGCCGGCATCCTCTCCCCGTAAACGGGGCGAGGGACGCTGTTGCGACTGCTTTCGCGAAGTGCCACCGTCGGAGAAGATGGCGCCGGCGTTGCGGCCAGCCTTTTTCGCCCCGTTTACGGGGAGAAATGCCCGGCAGGGCAATGAGGGGCGGCGCCAACATTGGGAAGCGGTCGATCACAGTCCCAGACGCTCGACCTCTTCCTTCCTCACCTTCAAATCATAGTCGAGCAGAAACTCATCCAGCTGCGGTGGCGCGACCGAGGTGCCGGACAGCATCGCGTGCACCTGGCCGCGGTGATGGATGTCATGCAGGAAAACGTGGGCGAGGATGTCGCCGATGCGCTCCGGGATCATGCCATCCTCGCGCCGGTCGGTGGCGACCTGACGGTCGAGATCCCCCGCCGATAGGCGGTCGCAGAACGCGATCAGGCGCCGGTCGGCCGCGACCTGCGCGGCAAACAGCGCCTCAGGTTCGTCGATGAGCAGGAAATCGTCATAAGCGGCCGCCCCCACACCACCCTCCTCGAGGAAATCGAGATAGAGATGATCGACCGCGAGGATGTGGTTGAGCGTTGCCTTGAGCGACGGAAAAAAGCTGGTGCGTTCGGCTTCGAATTCCCCGGGCTTGAGCTGCAGCACGGCGCGGTAGAGCCGGTCGTTCGACCAGAGATTGTTGCCGGCCATGCGGCGCAGATGGTCGAGCAGGTTCATGATTTCATCCGGCCGACCGGACCAGATACAAGCCAGCCCACATAAGCACGAATCCGGCGAGAACGATCAGCAAAAGCCTGTTCATGCGCTGGCGCAGCGCCTGTGTTTCCTCATCCCGCGCCACATTCGTGTTGGTGACGGTGTGGAACATCATCGCCTTGCGTGGAAAACCGCTGCGATTGGTCAGGTCAGGCGAGCGCGCCTCGATGCGGTAGCTCAGCCGGATCGCCTGGATGAAGACCGCCAGTATGGCAAGCGCCCAGACGCCGGCCAGCAGATAGAACGCCTCGCCTGTCATTCACTTATCCCTCGTACTTCTCGACCTTCTGCTCGATGGCGCCGAAGACCGAACTTCCCGCCCTATTCTTCATCTCGATGCGCACCGTGTCGCCAAAGCGCAGGAACGGCGTTTTGGGTTCGCCTGCTTCTATGGTCTCGATCATGCGCAATTCGGCGATGCAGGAATAGCCGGCGCCGCCCGCCGAGACCGGCCTGCCCGGCCCGCCATCGAGCTTGTTGGAAACGGTGCCGGAGCCGATGATGGTGCCGGCGGCCAGCGGTCGCGTTTTCGCGGCATGGACGATC
Source organism: Mesorhizobium sp. P2_E10 (assembly GCF_056404235.1). Taxonomy (NCBI): domain Bacteria; kingdom Pseudomonadati; phylum Pseudomonadota; class Alphaproteobacteria; order Hyphomicrobiales; family Phyllobacteriaceae; genus Mesorhizobium; species Mesorhizobium sp. P2_E10. The sequence continues at coordinate 496,167 of NZ_JBFUEK010000002.1, read as the reverse complement.
AGCGCCGGGAAATCGAAAGTCATGTCGACGCCGGCATTGGCGCGACCGAACGGCTTGCCGTTGAGATCGGCGAGCAGCGGCAGGCTGACCTTGCCGCCATCCCAGGCGTCGCCGAGTTCATCCGGCGTCACCGCGACCGGTGAAAAGGCCGAAGACGGCTTTGACTGGAAGAAGCCGAACCCTTTCGCCAGTTCCGGCCCGGTGAGCGCGCGCAGCGTGACGTCGTTGACCAGCATGACCAGCCGGATCGAGGCCCTTGCCTCGTCAAGGCTCGCGCCCATCCGCACGTCGTCGACAATGACGGCGACCTCTCCCTCCATGTCGATGCCGAAGGCCTCGTCGGCCATACGGATCGGGTCGCGCGGCGCGATGAAGGAGTCCGAGCCACCTTGATAGATCAGCGGGTCGGACCAGAAGCTCGCCGGCATCTCAGCCCCGCGCGCTTTTCGCACCAGCTCGACATGGTTCACATAGGCCGAGCCATCCGCCCATTGATAGGCGCGCGGCAGCGGCGAATGGGCGTCATGCTCGTGAAAGCGTGCCGAGGGCACCGCATTGTTCTCTAGGGATTCCGCGATTGTCGCGAGGTGCGGCGAAATCCTGCGCCAGTCGTCGAGCGCGGCCTGCAGCGTGCGCACCAGGAACGAGGCATCGGTGAAGCGCGTCAGGTCGCGCGAGACGACGACGAGCTTTCCGTCGCGCGTCCCGTCCTTCAATGTGGCAAGCTTCATGCGGTTTCCTCTCCTGCTGCGGCTTTGGCGCCGCTTAACTCCACAACAAGGCCGTCGCGGGCAATCGTCAAGTCGCCGGCCCATGTTTTCCTGACAGCGGTGGTCCAATCGGCCTCGCCGATCTCGGCATCGTCGGCCGGGATGAGGTGGTTGAGCACCAGTCTCTTCACGCCGGCATCGCTGGCGATGCGCCCTGCCTGCTCAGCAAAACTGTGGCTGGCGAGCAGATGCTCCTTCAGCCGAGCACCGTTGCCGGTCTTGGCGACGAGCCGCTCGATGCCTTGTTCCAGCATGGCTTCATGGACGAGGATGTCGGCGCCCTTGGCGAAATCGGCGAGTGGCGGGAAGAACGCCGTGTCGGCGGAGAAGACAACGCTTTTGCCCGCATGGTCGAAGCGCAGCGCAAAACAGTCAGTCACTGGCGGATGGTCGACGCGCAGCGCCGAAACCTTCAGGCCGCCCTCCTCGATTACCTTGCCTTCGCCGAATTCAACGATCGAAACCATCTCCCTGACATCAGGTCGGCCTTCGTCGACGATGCGGATGTCGATGTCGAACGCCATCGCCTGGCAAAAATGCTGCCAGTAGAGCCGGGTGCCGGGTGGCCCGAACACCGTCACCGGCGTCGCCAGCCCCGCCGTCCAGGCGGTGTGGATCAGGGCCCCAAGTTCCAGCATATGGTCGGAATGCTGATGGGTGATGAAGATCAGGTCGAGCGCCTTGAGGCTGATGCCGGCATCGGCCAGCCCGCGCGTCACGCCAAGTCCGCAATCGACCACGATGCTGCGGCCGCCGAATTCCAGCAGCGATGAACTCGGCCACGGCCCACCCGGCCGGATCGCCGGGCCGCCCTTCGAGCCGAGAAGCACCAGCCGATCGCGCCCCAGATCAGCGCTCAAGACCAGTCGCCCTCGGGCGTGCCATTGAAACGCTTCTTCAGATCGGCCCAGCAGTCGATGTAATTGTCCTGCCGGGTTTCCAGCTCGGCGCCGTAGCGGGTCAGCATTTGCGGGTAGCGGGTCTCGAACATGAAGGCCATGGTGTTGTCGAGCTTGACCGGTTTCAGCTCGACTTTCGAGGCCTTTTCGAAGCCTGAGGCATCCGGCCCGTGCGCCAGCATCAGATTGTGCAGGCTGATGCCCCCGGGAACGAAGCCTTCCTCCTTGGCATCGTACTGGCCATGGATCAGGCCCATGAACTCGCTCATGATGTTGCGGTGGTACCAGGGCGGCCGGAACGTGTCCTCGGCCACCAGCCAGCGCGGCGGGAAGATGACGAAGTCGATGTTGGCGGTGCCCTCCTCGCCGCTCGGCGCGGTCAGCACGGTGAAGATCGACGGATCGGGATGGTCGAACAGCAGCGCACCGACCGGCGAAAAGGTCGCCAGATCATATTTGTAAGGGGCATAGTTGCCGTGCCAGGCCACGACGTCGAGCGGCGAATGGCCGATCTCGGTGACATGGAAATTGCCGCACCATTTCACCGTCAGCCGGCACGGCGTTTCCTTCTCCTCGAACCAGGCGCAAGGGGTCTTGAAATCGCGTGGGTTGGCCAGGCAATTGGCGCCGATCGGGCCGCGATCCGGCATGGTAAGCTTGGCGCCATAATTCTCACAGACATAGCCGCGCACTTCGGCATCGACGAGCTCCACCTTGAACACCAGCCCGCGCGGCAGCACGGCGATCTCGCCGGGCCTCAGCTCGATGACACCCATTTCGGTGACGAAGCGCAAAGCGCCGACCTGCGGCACGACCAGCAATTCGCCATCGGCGTTGAAGAAATGGTCGTCGACCATCGATTTATTGGCGACATAGACATGCGCCGCCATGCCGCTCTGCCCGAGCACGTCGCCGGCGGTGGTGATCGAGCGCATGCCGGCGATGAAATCGGTCGGCTCCTTCGGCATCGGCACCGGGTTCCAGCGGTACTGGCCGAGCGCCAACTCGTGGTCGCCGACATTTGGGGCGGTTTTCCACAGTGGATAGTTGGCTGCCTTGAAGCGGCCGGTGTGCTTCACGCTTGGCCGGATGCGGTAAAGCCAGGAGCGCTCATTGGTGCCGCGCGGCGCGGTGAAGGGCGAGCCGGAAAGCTGTTCGGCATAGAGGCCATAGGCCGGCCGCTGCGGCGAGTTTCGCCCCTGCGGCAGCGAACCCGGCAGCGTTTCGGTTTCGAAATCGTTGCCGAAGCCCGGCATGTAGGAATAGGCCATCGCTTCCTCCCTTGCGCATCCGCGAAGATGTGAGGCATCGCCGTGGATTGACCAAACTGGTTTCGTTTGTAACCATCGAAAATGTAACCATCAATGGCGACTTTGAAAAATGGCAAGCAAGGATGAAGCTTCTGACGAGCCTGAAGTTCTCGATCTGGAGAACTTCCTGCCCTACAGGCTCTATCGGCTTGCTGACGCCGTCAGTCGCGAGTTCTCGCGCGTCTACAAGGAGCGCCATGGCCTGACCCGGCCCGAATGGCGGACACTTTCAGGGCTGGGACAGCGCGGCACTATGACTGCGACGGCTCTCGGCGAGCAGTCGGCCATGCACAAGACCAAGGTATCGCGGGCGGTGGCGGAACTCGAGCGAAGGCGCTGGCTGGTTCGCACGCCGAGCGAGAATGATCGGCGAGTGGAACATTTGGCGCTGACCAAGGCGGGGCTCGCCGCCTATCGGGAGATGGTGCCGCTGGCGAAGGCGTTTGAGAGGGAATTGCTGGCGAGGCTGAGCGCGGAAGAGCGGGCGGCGATTGTCAGCGGTGTGACGGCACTGGAAGTGGCGTTGTCCGTTCCGTAGCGATCCTTCACACCCCCCTCTGTCCTGCCGGACATCTCCCCCGCAAGGGGGGAGATCAGATGTCACGAAGGCTTTCGCCAATCTCGAACGTTCCAGAAATCAGCAAGGCGGCGAGGCTGCTAATCTCCCTCCTTGCGGGGGAGATGGCCGGCAGGCCAGAGGGGGGTGCTGTCCCTCCCTCGTCTCCAATAGGAGGCGCGACTCGGCCCGCCTACCAGTCCATCACCACCTTGCCCGAACTGCCGTTCCTCATCGCATCAAACCCCGTCTGGAAATCGTCAATACCAATGCGATGCGTGATCAGGCCCGACACGTCGAGCGGCCCCTGTACCAGTGCGATCATCTTGTACCAGGTCTCGAACATCTCACGCCCGTAGATGCCCTTGAGATGCAGCATCTTGAAGATGACCTTGTTCCAGTCGATCTCGAAGCCGGTCGGCGCGATGCCCAGAATGGCGATCTTGCCGCCATTGTTCATGGTGTCGATCATGTCGCGGAAAGCGGGGGCGGCGCCCGACATCTCCAGGCCGACGTCAAAACCCTCGGTCATGCCGAGCGCCGGCATCACGTCGCGCAACCTTTCTTTGGAGGCGTCGACGACATGCTGGACGCCGAGCTTCCTGGCCAGAGCCAGCCGCACCGGGTTGATGTCGGTGATGACCACCTTTCTAGCGCCGACGCATTGCGCCACCAGCGCGCCCATGATCCCGATCGGCCCGGCGCCGGTGACCAGCACGTCCTCGCCGACCAGATCAAAGGACAGAGCGGTGTGGACGGCGTTGCCCAGGGGATCGAAGATCGCGGCGATCTCGTCCGGCACATTGTCGGGGATCGGCACGACATTGTGCTGCGGGATCGCTAGATACTCGCCAAAAGCGCCGGGACGGTTGACGCCGACGCCGAGCGTGTTGCGGCACAGATGCCCCCTGCCTGCCCGGCAATTGCGGCAATGGCCGCAGACGATGTGGCCTTCACCGGAAACGCGCTGGCCGACCTTGTATTCCGTCACCGCCGCGCCGAAGTCGGCGACTGTGCCGACAAATTCGTGGCCGGTGACCATCGGTACCGGCACTGTCTTTTGCGCCCACTGGTCCCAATTGTAGATGTGGACGTCGGTGCCGCAGATCGCAGTCTTCTTGATCTTGATCAGCACGTCGTTGGGGCCGATCTCCGGCACCGGCACCTCTTCCATCCAGATGCCCGGTTCGGCCTTGGCCTTGACCAGCGCCTTCATCATGTTCGACATGCTTTTGTCCCTTGAATCTCTTGATCCGGAATCGCTTTTCGCTTCCGGCCTTTCAGGAAATGACCCCGAGTTCGCGCCCGACGGCAGCAAACGCCTCGACCGCACGGTTGATGTCGGCGCTGGAGTGCGCCGCCGACATCTGTGTGCGAATGCGCGCCTGGCCCTTTGGCACCACCGGGAAGGAAAAACCGATGACGTAGATGCCGCGCTTCAGCATGCGCGCCGCCATCTCTTGCGCCAGCGTCGCGTCACCCAGCATCACCGGGATGATCGGGTGATCGGCGCCGGCAAGCGTAAAGCCGAGCTTACCCATCTGCGACCGGAACTGCTCCGCATTTGCATAAAGCCGTTTGCGCAGACCGTCACCATCCTTGACCAATTCGAACACCTTGATCGAGGCGCCGGCGATCGCCGGCATCAGCGTATTGGAAAACAGATAGGGCCGGGAGCGCTGGCGCAGCCAGTCGACCACCTGCCTCTTGCCCGATGTGTAGCCGCCGGAAGCGCCGCCCAGCGCCTTGCCGAGCGTGCCGGTGATGATGTCGACCCTGCCCTCGACGCCGCAATGTTCGGCCGAGCCGCGGCCGTTTGCGCCGACGAAGCCGACGGCGTGGCTGTCGTCGACCATCACCATCGCCCCGTATTTGTCGGCGAGATCGCACACGCCCTGCAGATTGGCGATGATACCGTCCATGGAAAAGACACCGTCAGTGGCAATCAACCGGAAACGGCAGTCCTTTGCCTCCTTCAGCCGGGCTTCGAGATCCGCCATGTCGTTGTTGGCGTAGCGGAAGCGTTTGGCTTTTGACAGCCGCACGCCATCGATGATCGAAGCGTGGTTCAGCGCATCGGAGATGATCGCGTCCTCTTCGCCGAGCAGCGTTTCGAACAGGCCGCCATTGGCGTCGAAGCAGGAGCCGTAGAGGATGGTGTCGTCCATGCCGAGGAACGAGGAAATCGTCGCTTCGAGCTGCTTGTGCTCTTCCTGCGTGCCGCAGATAAAACGCACCGACGCCATGCCGTAGCCGTAGCGGTCGAGCGCCTGCTTGGCGGCATTGCGCAACTCGGCGCTGTCGGCGAGGCCGAGATAGTTGTTGGCGCAGAAGTTCAGCACCTTGTCGCCGCCGACCTCGATCTCAGCCGATTGCGTGGAGGTGATCACCCGCTCGGATTTGTAGAGCCCGGCCGATTTCAGCCCGGTGAGCTCGCTGTCGATATGGGAGAGGAATGAAGCGGTCATGATCAAGCCCTTTTGAGAGTGTGCAGGACTGTCGCCCCGCAGGTGCGAAAAATCCATCGCAAAAGCGACGGCTTCGGTGGCACGACAAAGCTCAACCACAACGCGCAGCGACGGCATGGATTGCATGCTGAAGTAGCATCCAGACAAATACAGCTGGATCATGAAAGCACATGATAACCATTTCGGCAGCTTTCCTCGGCGGCTTTGCTGGCCAGTGCACCGGCTTCCGGACCTGTTAACCCTTTCACGCCAATGGTCTTCTCGCCAGGAACCTATGGCAGGAATCCGTTGACCGGAGGGTCACCCAGAAATGTCGCAGCAGCCAGTGCATAGCGTCTCGCGCAAGCTGATCATGGTAATCAAGAGCGGCTACTGGCTGGCGCTGATTATCATCGCGGCCATGGTGATGGCCTCTTTCATCCTGCTGCAGCAGATGATGGCGGCGCAACAGCATAATGATACGCTGCTCGACATCGTCAGCACCGAGAAGGCGCTATCGCAGCGCATCGTCTTCCTTGCCAGCGCAACAGGTGCCGCCTCACGCGACAAGCAGCCGGCGCTGGTTAGCGCGCTCAAGCAGGCGACCGTGGAGTTCGAGACGAATTACGATCTGTTGCTCGACCAGACTGGGGCCGATCCGCTGTCGCCGGCACGGCTCGATCCAAAATCGATCGAGAGCGTGCTTTACACCAAGCCGTTTCACCTCGATTATTTCTCGGTCGGGCTTATCGCCAATAGCCAACGGCTGATCTCGTCGTTTGAATCCCAGCTCACCTTGGCTAGCAATGGCGGCTACAAGGGCGGCGACGAGCGCGTTAATCTCGACGCCTCCGTCGCCAACGCGACGCTGTCCGGCTATGCGGCGCTTGGCCAGCGCATCAGCACCTATGCCGACGAGCGGTCGGAAAAGCTCCTCGATCTCCACCGCACGCTGTTCTACTCCACCATCGGCGTCATCGTGCTGGTGGCGCTGTTCATCTTCCGGCCGATGTCGAAAGCTATTCTGCGCAAGACGCATGAACTGGTCGATGCGCGCAATTCGATGGCCTTCATCGCCGTGCATGACGGGCTGACCGGCCTGCACAACCGCACCTTCCTGACCGATCATTTCGAGACGCTGATCAAGGGCGCGCATCGACGGCGCGAGCGCCTGGCGGTGATCCAGCTCGACCTCGACCGGTTCAAGCAGATCAACGACACGCTCGGCCACGCAGCCGGCGACTATGTGCTGGTCGTCACCGCGCAACGCATGCGAGACGCCTGTCGGGCTTCGGATCTGTGCGCGCGCCTCGGCGGCGACGAGTTCGTGATGATCCTCAACGGCGCCGGCGGCACCGAGGACATCAACATGGTCGCCAGGCGCATCCTGGAGCAGATCAACGAACCGATCACCTTTCAGGGCACGACCATCCTTCCGGGCGCCAGCGCCGGCATAGCCGTCTATCCGATCGACGCCGACAATGCGCAGGATCTGCTCGTCCACGCGGACCTCGCCCTTTATTCGGCCAAGAAGCTCGGCGGTGGCAGCTTCTCTTTCTTCTCCGAGGAATTGCGGCGCGAGCTCGACTATCGCAAGCAGCTCGAGCACGACATCAAAGTCGCCATTTCGGAGAGTGCCTTCCAGGTCTACTTCCAGCCACAGGTTTCGCTCACCGATGGCACGATCAGCGGCATCGAGGCATTGGTGCGCTGGAAGCATACCGAACGCGGCATGATCTCACCCGGCGAATTCATCCCGGTCGCCGAAAAATGCGGCTTCATGCCAGAAATCGGCCGCATCGTCATCGCCAAGGCGATCAACGAGGCCGCAGAATGGGACCGCGCCGGCATCGCTTTCGGGCGTCTTGCCGTCAACGTCTCTGGCACCGAACTGCGTGAGCCCGATTTCGACAGGTTCCTGTTCGACACGCTGGAGAAGGCAGGTCTCGCGCCGCAGAAACTGTCGCTGGAAATCGTCGAATCCGTCATTCTCGACGACGAAAAGACGGGAATCGCGGCGAAGCTCAGGCACATCCGTGCGGCCGGCGTTCACCTCGAACTCGACGATTTCGGCACCGGCTACGCCTCGCTCAGCCACGTCAATCCGAACGAGATCGACCGGCTGAAGATCGATCGCCGTTTCGTCCAGAACATCAACGAAAACGGTGACAACACCAAGATCGTGCGCGCCATCACCGAGCTTGCGCGTGGCCTCGGCATCTCGATCGTCGCCGAGGGCGCCGAAACCGAAGCCGAACTCGATTCGCTGATGGCGATCGGCTGCGACCAGGTGCAGGGCTATTCCATCGCCTTCCCGATGCCGCAGGACAAGGCGCGCGAATGGCTGTTGGCCCGCGCCCCAAAAAAGAAGGCCAAGCTCAAGGTGTTGCAGGGCAGCCTGGCTTAAGGATGGCAGAGCCACGCACGACAGTCACCCGGCGCTAGCGTTCCACATTCGCCCGCAGCGCCGCCAGCACCTCGGCAAACTCAGCCAGCCTCTCCTCCGGCAATCCCGTCCGCAGCCGCTTGTCGAAGACAAGTGCTGCCGCGCGTAGTTTGAGGAACATCGCCTCTCCGGCTGTAGTCAGCTCGACCAGATGAACACGGCGGTTCTCCGGATCGCGGCGCCGCGTCAGCAGGCCCTGCGTCTCCATGGCGTTGAGATGGTGGGTCAGCGTCGCGCCCTGGATGCCGATCATGCCGGCCAACTCGCGCTGGTTGGCCAGTTCCCGGGACTTGACCGAAAGCAGAGTGAGCCAGACCGGCAGCGTGCCGCCGGCCTCGACCAAAGCAGCGTCGAAGGCCTGAGCGACAAGTTTGGCGGTGCGGCCGAGATTCATGCCGACTGGCGGGCGGTCAAAGGGTGTCATGAGCAGACACTAGAGCAATGGATATGCGGATGGAACTGGCTCGGTCAAAAACATTGACATCGAATCATTCGATATCTAACTTTGTGATCTGCAGCAGGCAAAAGAGGAATGCGATCATGCAATATGTCACTATCATCGTTCTCGGTCTTCATGTCATGGCCGGCGTGTTCTGGGCCGGCACGACCATCACACTGGCCCGCGACCCAGACATAAGGGCTGAGCGCTTCATCCAACCGCAATTGGGCGCAGCCGGCATGGTTTTCCTGACCGGCGCGCTGCTCTGGTATTTCTTCCATGGCGCCTATTTCGGCTCGATGGAGCGGGTGCTGGCGCTGGGCATCGTCACCGCCTTTGCGGCCGCCGGCGTTCTAAGCGCCCTGGTTCGTCCCGCCACCAGGCAGCTTGCCGGCGCGGATGCGGCGACTGAATCCCACCTGCGCGCGAAGATGGCACGGGGCGAGCGCATTGCCGCCTGGCTGCTGGTCATCACGGTGCTCTGCATGGCCGTCGCCAGAATGTTTTGAGCGTCGCTGCCGCAGTCGCAGCTCACAGGATCGCACGCTGCCGGCGCCACGCTGGCGACGTGCGCGGCGCGCAGACCGGACCGACGTGCCTGATGGCTCTCCGTACGGCGGTTCGGCTGCGCGCCACCAATTCGGACGGCAAAGGATCGTCGCCTCACACGGGGCATTGGCAACGTGCCCTAAATCACCTCGACCGAACCTCCACGCAGATTGACCCGGCGCAATTTCAGATATGTGCGCAAATTCGGCGCGATACGAAAGCCTTCCAGCTTGGTTTCCTGGAGCGCGGCAGCCCAAGCCATGTTCTCATATCTCCCGGCATAGGCTTCGGTGGTCGCTGCGAGGCTTTCGCGGTCCAGATGCCTGGCCAGTGCAGCGCAGGCAGCGATTCGCGATCGTAGTGACTGGCCGTATTTGGGAGCAAACGCCAAGCCGCCGTCCGCCAGGTCGTCAAGCTCGTGGGCAAGCACCACAAAAATGAGGTCCTCGTCACCGGCCGGCACGCCGTCAGTGATAAGGCGCTCGGGGTCACCCGTCTCGAAATTCATGTCGACCAGGCGCGCGACAAGACCTTCAACGTCGGGACCAATCTTTTGCTTCAGCCATTTGCGATGGGCATCGCTGCGCTTGCCGGATTTGCCGTCTGGAAACTGGCCGCAATCGTAGGCGGCATGAAACATCGCCGCCAGCACCAGATCGATCCTCTTGTCGAAATGCGCGACTGCCGACGCAGCGCCGACCGCATGACAGATGAAAGGCCGCCCCGTCTTGCGGTATCGGCCGTTGAACATGGCGCAACAGACACGATAAGCCTCCTGGACGCGGAGGATATCGGCGACAGGGTGCCCAGCCTCGTACAGCTGCATATAGAGCGCCGTGTTGGTCTGGCGCGGAACGAAGAGTTCTTCTTTGGTCAAATCGGCCCCCGACTTCGTTTGACGTGCCGTCAACTTTTCGCAGGAAAAGCGATCCGCGTCAGGATTCCCGTACAGACCCTTCGGCAGTGCTCTTCCCGCCTGGATCAGCCGGAGCGCGGAAAGTTACAAATATGACCGGCCAAGTCCAGTCCAAGCGAGGCCTAGCGGACGCTCAGATCCTGATGCCGAACCGGATGCCATCATAGATCGCGGCGTGGATGTTGCGCGAGGCGACCGCGTCGCCGATGCGGAAAAGCACAAAGCCACCTTGCGCATTGCGCGCCGGAAAAATGTCGCCGCCATTGACCAGCCGCTCGTAATCGACCGCGCCGGCGTTCTTCGACAGCGGCTTCAGCGCCAGATAGAGCTCGTCGAGCGGCAGCGTGCCGTGCTCGACCACCACCTGGTCGACCCGCCGCTCGCCGCGCCAGCCATCGGCGAAGTCGGAAGCCAGTTCCGCCACCAGTTGATTGCCCTCGCGCCGTACCGACCGCAGCCGCGTGTTGATGGTGACGGTGACGCCCTTTTCCTGGAACGCGCGCATATAGGGCACATGGTTCATGCCGCCCATTTCCGGGGCGAAGAAACGCTCAGGCGAAACCAGTTCCAGCCGCGAGCCGCTATTGGCGATCAGTTCTGCCGCGCCCATGCCCTGGTGGCCGCCATTATCGTCATAGAGCAGCACGTTCTCGGCCGGCTTGACGCTGCCGGCCATGATGTCCCAGCTCGACGTGACAAGATTGTCGCCGGCCGCAAGCGGCGGGTTCTGCGGCAAGCCGCCGGTGGCAACCACCACCACATCGGGCGACAGCGCCAGCACATCGTCCTTCTCGGCCCAGGTGTCATAGCGGATCTCGACTCCGAGCCGCTCGAGCTCGGCCAACCGCCAGTCGATGATGCCGATCAGCTCCTTGCGGCGCGGGTTCTGCGTCGCCAGTCGAACCTGGCCACCAGCCTGGCTCGACGCTTCCAGCACTGTCACCTGGTGCCCGCGCTCGGCCGCGACGCGCGCCGCCTCCAGCCCGCCGGCACCGGCGCCGACGACGATCACCTTGCGCTTTGGTCCTTCGGTCTTGACGATGATGTGCGGAATCTCGGCCTCGCGCCCGGTCGCGGCATTGTGGATGCAGAGCGCCTCGCCGCCCTCATAGATACGGTCGAGGCAATAGGTGGCGCCGACACAGGGGCGGATCTCGTGCTCGCGGCCTTCCATCACCTTTTTGATGATATGCGGATCGGCGATGTGGGCGCGGGTCATGCCGACCATGTCGAGCTTGCCGGTGGCGATGGCATGGCGTGCGGTGGCGACGTCGGAGATGCGCGCCGCATGGAAGGTCGGGAACTTCGTCGCCGCCCTCACCTCGCCGGCAAAATCGAGATGCGGCGACGAGCGCATGCCGGTCACCGGGATCACCCTGGTCAGTGCTGCATCGGTCTCGATCGAGCCGCGAATGATGTTGAGGAAATCGACCTTGCCGGAGCCGGCCAGCCGCTTGGCGATGCCGACGCCCTCCTCTTTCGACAGACCCTTCTCAAAATCCTCGTCGGCGACCATGCGGATGCCGACGACGAATGTCTCGCCGACCGCCGCCCGCACCGCGTCGAGCACCATGTTGGTGAAGCGCAGCCGGTTGTCGAGCGAGCCGCCGAACTCGTCGTCGCGCTGGTTGGTGGCCGGCGACCAGAAGCCGTCCATCAGATGGCCGTAGGCCTCGAACTCGATACCGTCGAGGCCGGCCGCCTGGCAGCGCTGGGCGGCCGAAGCGTAGTCGGCGACGATACGCTCGATATCCCAGTCCTCGATGGTCTTGGGGAAGGCGCGATGCGCCGGCTCGCGCACTGGCGACGCCGACAGCACCGGCAGCCAATCGGCCTTGTTCCAGCCGGTGCGGCGGCCGAGATGGGTGATCTGGATCATCACCTTGCAATCATGCTCGTGACAGGCATCCGCCAGCTCGGTGAGCCACGGCACGATCCTGTCGTCATAGACATGCAGATTGCCGAAGGCCGCCGGGCTGTCGCGCGAGACGATCGCCGAGCCGGCGGTCATGGTCAGCGCCATGCCGCCTTTGGCCTTTTCGGCGTGGTAGAGCCGGTAGCGCTCTTTCGGCATGCCGTCCTCGGAATAGGCCGGCTCGTGGCTGGTCGACATCACCCGGTTCTTCAGCGTCAGATGTTTGAGCTGATAGGGCTGGAGAAGCGGATCGTTGCTGGCCATCGTCTTCCTGTCGTTTCAAATTGTGCGGAAGCAGCGTGCTGCTCCCGCTTCTATTTCACGCATCGGATTTTTCCGAAAACCGCTGCGCACTTTTCGGTCCGATGCTATTGAGCGGCAAAATCGAAAGGCCACCGCCCATGACTGTCACCAAAGACCTTACCCAGCTCGGCGCACACGTCGAGCCGCCAAAGAGCCCCGAGACGGCGGTCCTCGAAACCGTGCCATTTGCGCGCGGCGACGGCCCGCCGGCGATCGTGCGCTTCGTCTGTCCGGAGTTCACCTCGCTGTGCCCGGTCACCGGCCAGCCGGATTTCGCCCATATCGTCATCGACTATGCACCCGATACGGCTCTGGTGGAATCGAAGTCGCTCAAGCTGTTCATGACCTCGTTTCGCAACCATGGCGCCTTCCATGAAGAATGCACCGTCATGATTGGTCGCCGCATTGTGGCAGCGACCAAGCCCTTGTGGTTGCGCATAGGCGGCTATTGGTATCCGCGCGGCGGCATTCCGATCGACGTGTTCTGGCAGACCGGCGCGCCGCCGGAAGGCGCCTGGCTGCCCGACACCGGTGTTGCGCCCTATCGCGGGCGCGGCTGATTGAGCATCAGCCATTGTCGACACCGATCCGGCACAGCGTTGTTGCGAGGAAGGGAAGGACCGCATCGCGATAGCGCGGCTGGTCGTAGCGCCACCGGCAGCGACGAGCCCGACCAGCGCGATCGCGAGCAGAACGCGAAGCTTCATTGCCGATCACCAGGGCGCGGCCAGCAGCTCATTCGCACTGATACTGGCTGAGCGCCCATTCGCCGGTCACCGACAAAAGGTCCGATATCTTCCAGTCGCCGTCGACCTTCTTGAACTTCCATTCCAGCCGATGCGGATTGCCTGACACGACGAAGGCGACGATGACCTTGGCTTGGTCGCCATTGACCGCTTCAAGCGTCCTCAGGCTCTTGTCGACCTCGGCCTTGTCGTAGTCCGCATTGTCGAGCGCCATGTTGGGGTCGAGGCATTCGCCCTGCCCCGATTTGCGCAGGGCGTCGCTCTTGTCGAGCACGGTCTTCGCCGGGTCGACGAAGTGGCTGCGCTGTGCCGGATCGATCTCCAGCCCGACCTGATCGTAAAATGGCCGGACCACCGCCGTTGGCGATCCCGGCTGGATCGGCACTGGCGCGCTGTCGGCCGGCGGGGCCGCGAGCGGTGGCGTTGCCGGCTCCGAAGCACCGCCTGGCGCATTGGCAGGGGGTGCACCGAGCAGGCCTTGAGCAGTGGCTATGCTCACTATTGGCAGGCACACAGTCGCCAGGACCAGAAGACGGCAACGGGCCATAGCATCACTCCGGTGCCTTGTCGGGCATGCATTCCAGCGCGCTCAGCGTCCAATTGCTGGTCTTCGAGCTGATATCGGCGACCTTCCATTTGCCGTCGACCTTCTTCAGCGACCACAGCATTTCGCGCTTGGAATCGTCGCCTTCCGGGAAAAGGCTGAAGGTTGCGGTGACTTCGGCGGTGTCGCCGTTGACGACTTCGGCGAGCTTCAGCGTCTTGGCCACGGTCTTCTGGTCGAAGTCCTGTGCGTCGAGGCCTGGATCGAAATCGATGCAGGCGACCTCGTCAGGCTTGTTCTTCTGCGCTTGGTCGTTGAGATCGAAGAGTTTCGTCACCGGTTCGGTGAAGCGGTCGCGGTACTTTGTGTCCGCCTCGAATTTCACTTCAGGCACATAGAAAAACTTCACGGCCTTGGAAGCCGGCCCGGCAAGTGCAGCGGCGGGCAAGGCAATTGAAAAGACAGCGGCAAGCACCATCGGTTTCATGCAGGATCTCCGGAGTCGGCGGCAAGGCGGCAATACCACACATCCTGCATATCGGCTTTTTTGCGACTCATGAAGTCTTCCCGGCAACGCGTCAAAGACCAAGCGCCACCTTGCGGCCATCGTGAATGGCGAACGCCGCCTGTCTGGAAGCGGTACAGTCACCGATGGCGGTATGCGCGATTCCGCGTTTTTCGAGCTCCACCGACAGACTGTCCTGCGCCATGCTGGTGGCAGCGAACACCAATGCGTCGGCTTCGCATTCCTGTTCGGTCCCGTCGAGCAACGACGTTATCCGGGCCACCTTGCCATCCCAATGCACGACGGCGCTTTCTGTCACAAATCTGACCTTCAGCGCTGCAAGCGCGCGGCGCAGCGGCGCATCCACGGCCATTCGCTGAAGTTCCTTGCCAACCATGGCGTCGGGCGTCACGATCGTCACATCATGACCGTCCTCCGCCAGTTTCCAGGCGGTGCCGCATCCTTTCCAGTTGCCACCATCGTCGAGGACCAGCACGCGCTTGCCCGGCCTCGCCTCCCTGGACATCACGGCTTCGGCCGAGAAGACCGCGCCTCCGCCCGGAACGTTTTCCCATTGCGGCAGCGCCCTTTGGAAAGCGCCGTCCTGGGGCATGGCGCCGGTCGCGACGATGACGTGATCGGCGCCCTCGCGCTCTATGTCCTCTGCTTCGACATATTGGCCATAGCGCACATCGACCTGAAGCTGGCCAAGCTGGCGCTGGTACCAGTCGATGAGGTCGAGAATCTGCGCCCGGCGCGGCTGCAGGCCGGCGAGCCGGAATTGTCCGCCGAGACGGTCCGACGCCTCGGCGAGCGTCACGCGGTGGCCGCGCTCGGCCGCCACGCGCGCGGCTTCGAGACCCGCTGGCCCACCCCCAACGACAAACACATGTTTCGGCTGGGTGGCCGGGGTGAAGCGATCGCCTCCCCATTCCCATTCCCGCCCCGCCGATGGATTGATCACGCAGCTGATCCAGTAGTCGCGGCCGCGCCGGCCCCAGCACATCTGATTGCAGGACAGACAGCCGCGAATGTCCTCATGCCGGCCACCCGCAGCCTTTGCAGCCAGATGCGGATCGGCGATCTGCCCGCGCACGATCGAGACAAGATCGGCGCGACCTTCGCTCAACACGCTCTCGGCGTTTTCCGGAGTGCGGATGTGGCTTTCCGCCGTGATCAACGCGTGCCTCACCGTCGATTTCAACACGGCGGCAAGGTCCGTCCCAAGCTTTTCCGGATAAAGGAAGGTCGGCATGATCTTGTAGAAATCGAAATACGAACCCGTTCCGCAAGTGACGTAGTCCATCAGATTGTCACGGTCGTGCAGGTTGACTATCTCGGCCAATGCTTCTCGCTTTAACGCCACCTCGACTTCCGGTTCGTCATTGATTGCGAGACCGACGATGAAGTCGTCGCCGCACACCTTGCGGATGCGGCTCATCACCTCACGGCTCATGCGGGTGCGGTTTTGCAGGCTGCCACCCCATTGGTCGTCGCGACGGTTCGACCAGGGCGTCCAGAACTGATCGAGCATCGAATGATAGGCGGCCCAGACCTCGACGCCGTCGAAACCTGCCTCGCGGCAGCGGCGCGCCGCCTGGACGAAACCGTCGATCGTCTCTTCGATCTGGCGCTCGGACATGCGGTGCGACCCGTCTGAATCGTGATAGCTCGGCAGGCCGGACGGCGACCAACCGGCGTGGAACGAGTTGTCTGCATCGGCATGCTGGCCAACGTGGTAGAGTTGTTGGATGGCGACAGCACCGTTGCCGCGGATGGCATCCGTCACCTTGCGGAAATGGGGGATGACGCTGTCGTCCGAGGGGCGGAAATTGCCGCGTGTAAGCACCGCGGCCTGATGCACCGGCATCGGCTCGATCACGATCATGCCCGCTCCGCCGATCGCGCGTTCGGCGTAGTAGCCGACATGGCGGGCAGTCGGCAGGCCATCCTCGGCCATGTTTGCGGTATGGGCTCCAAAAACGATGCGGTTGCGCAATGTCTTGCCGCGCAAAGTTGCTGGCTCGAACAGTCGCTTGAAGACCCGCCCAGACATTCGCGTACTCCCTGCAATTTTGGCGGGTGTGTCGATACTTTTCATTCCATGCCAAGCTAGACTTCGAACAGACCCGGGCGCTGTCTGTTGCACCGTTTTTCAGGAAGACCCGCCGGCACCGTAGATGGCGCCGGCGCAGCTTGCGGCCAGCGTCGTGCGCTAGCTGTCCAGCCAGACGTTCTGGAAGTCCATTTCGTAGGTTTGGTGCATTCCGTAGTTCTTCACCTTCTTGCTCATGTGGCAGTAGAGTTTCTGCCAGAACGGCTGGATGATGACGCCGGAATCCTGCAGGATCTGCTCGACGTCCTTCATCACCTCCTTGCGCTTGGCAGGATCGGCCAGCGACAGCGCCTGCTTCAGCTTGGCGTCGAAATTTGGGTTGGCATAGGCCGTCTCATTCCAGGCTTCGCCCGAGCGATAGCCGAGCGCCAGCACCTGGACGCCCAGCGGCCGCATGTACCAGATGGTCATCGAGTACGGATATTTCGTCCAGTCGTTCCAGAAGGTCGAGCCCGGCAGCACCGTGCGCTTCACCTTGATGCCGGCATCGCGCAACTGGCCGGCGATCGCGTCGCCGGTGTTCTTCTGCCATTCGTCCTCGACGGTGATCAGCTCATGCTCGAAGTCGGCCTGCCCGGCATCCGCCATCAGCTTCTTGGCGGCGGCGGCATCGCGTGTCTTCTTGGGCAGCGGATAGTATTCGGGATGGATCGGTGCGACGTGGTGGTTCTCGCCGACTGTGCCGAGCCCGGCGTAGCCGAGTTGCATGACGGCATTGTTGTCGACGGCCATCTGCAGCGCATTGCGCACCCGCTGGTCGTCATAGGGCTTGTGGGTGATGTTGGTGCGGGCAACGAGCGTGGTCGCCGTCGCGACCTCCGACTTTACCAGATCCATCTTGTCGAGGGCTTCGATGAAGTCGGCCGGCGTTTCGAAATCGAGGTCGATCTCGCCGGACTCGAAGGCATTCAGCGTGGCGTTGAAGTCGGTGCCGTAGTCGATGAACTCGACACCGTCGAGCGGCGTTTCGCCACCCCACCACTTGCCGTTCTCGCGACGCTTGACGACCGCCTTCGTACCCACCGCATAGGACACCAGTTCGAAAGGTCCGGTGCCGATTGGCTTCTTGATCGGGTCGGCGCCATCCTTGTCGAAGTCGCGATGCACGACCAGCGCCGGATAGTCGGTGAAGCCCGGTATGATCGCGACGTCGGGTTCGGACAGCTTCAGCTTGACCGTGAGGTCATCGACCTTGGTGATGGCGCCATCCTTGGCCTTGCCGGTCTTTGTGTCGATCAGCGCGCCGACGCGTGCCGCCATGGAATTGCCTGAAGCACCCTTCTCACACCAGCGGTTCAGATTGGAGACCACGTCATCGGCGTTGAAGGCATCGCCATTGTTCCAGGTGATGCCTTTGCGCAGATGCAGTGTGTATTCGGTGGCGTCGTCATTGACGTCCCAGCTTTCGAGCAGGACGGGCTCGAACGTGAACTCGTGCGTGTAGCGGACGAGCGGCTCCAGCCAGCAACGGGTGACGTTTGCCATCTCGGTCCAGTCATAGGTGCGCGGATCCTTCTGCGCCTTGACCGACATTGCGGCACGCAGCGTTCCGCCCTTTTTCGGTTCATCGGCCAGGGCTTTGGTCGGCGCGGCAAGGCCGATCATGCCGTAGGCGAAAGCCGTCGAGGCGCCGAATGCGCTGGCAAGCGCGAGGAATTCGCGGCGGTCCATATGGCCTGCACGCGCCTCTTTCGCCATTGCCTCGATGGTATCAGGCACGCGGTCGCCATTGCTTCTGAAGAATGTCATTTTCTTCTCCCTTTTATGTTCCCGTCAGTTGTTCGTGCGTCGCGTCAACTGACGCTGTTTGGCAGCGCCTCTTCGCGCCGCGCGATGAAATCCGCCAGCCCCTCAGCGACACCCTCGTCGAGCTTCGGCTCCTGGTAATCCGCGAGCATGTTGCGAGCTTTCTCGCGGCCGCGCGTGTCGTGATCCTTGGCCCCTTCGGCCTTCCACTGTTCGTATGAATTGAAGTCCATGATCGAGGGTATGAAGAAGGCCGACTCGAAATGTTCGAGCGTATGCTGTGTGCCGAGGAAATGGCCCTGAGGCCCGACCTCGCGGATCGCCGCCATCGCTTCCTTGAAGTCGTCGAACGGCAGCCCGCCGGCATATTTGTACCAGCCAACGAGCTGTTCGCAGTCCGTCGCGAATTTCGAATAGCCGCAGCTCAATCCGGCCTCGAGCCAACCGGCGGAATGCCAGATGTAGTTGGCACCGGAGAGGATTGCGGCATGCATCAGCATGTTCGCCTCGTAGCCCGCCTGGGCATCGTTCAGCTTCGACCCGACATGGAAGCCCGACGTGCGCCATGGCAGGCGGTATTTGCGCGCCAGTGCCCCCATCAGATACATCATCTGGGCCGCCTCCGGCGTGCCGCCCATTGGAGCGCCGGTCTTCATGTCCACCGTAACCATGAACTGTCCGTAGAGCTGCGGCGAACCCGGACGCAGGAGTTGCGTGAACGCGACGCCCGCCAGCGCTTCGGCATTGACCTGCGCAACTGCTCCCACTGCAGAGGCTGAAGTCGAGGCGCCGCACAGCGCGAATGGCGCCAGGATCAGCGGCTGGTTGCTGCGCGCATAGACCTTCATGGCGTCAAGCATGGTGGCATCCCACACCAGCGGCGAATTGCAATTGGTGATCGACACCAGCACCGGGTTGTCGCGGACATAGTCCTCGCCGAAGACGATGCCTGCCATCGCCATCGTGTCCTCGGCTCGTTCCTTGGACGTCACGATGCCCATGAACGGCTTGTCGGAGTGCTTCAGCGCCGAATGGATGATGTGGAGATGGCGCTTGGGCACCGCGATTTCCATCGGCTCGCAGATGACCGAGCTCGACGAGTGGAGCGCCGGCGCCATGTAGGCGAGCTTGTGGAAATTCTGCAGGTCGGCGAGCGTGCCATAGCGCCTGTTGTTGTCGAGGTCGCGCACGTAAGGCGCGCCATACATCGGTACGAAGATGGAGTTGTCGCCGCCAACGCGCACCGTGCGCTGCGGATTTCTCGCATTGAGTGTAAACTCCGACGGGACCTTCGATATGAGCTCCATCAGGAGCGCACGGTCGATCCGGACACGCGTTTCCGACACATCGGCTCCCGCCGCCTTCCACAGTGCAATGGCCTCGTCGTCGCGGAACTCGCATCCCACCTCTTCGAGGATCGAGAGCGACTCCTGGTGGATCAGTTCCACCGCCTCATCCGGGACCATCTGATACACCGGGATCTTGCGGACCAGGGTCGGAAACGACGCCATGGGAATCCCCCGCAGCACCTTGCGCCCCAGGCGGCCACCCGCTCGACGGTTGGCAGGTTCGGTCACTTCGACGGCCGGTGCGTTCATGGAAATCCCATCCTCCCAGAGCCAGTCAATTTAGCGAGACAAAATACAGCTGTGACGCTGGAAAATCCTGATCTCTTGTATAAGCTCTGCTTATGCGAAGCTTGCGCCATCTGCTGCCATCCGCCGGCAGCCTCATTGTCTTCGAGGCCGCCGGGCGGCTGTCGAGCTTTACTGCGGCCGGGCGGGAGCTCGGCATGACCCAGGCCGCGGTGTCCTATGCGATCCGCAGACTGGAAGAGCAGCTTGGCGCCAAACTCTTCCAGCGTCGCCATCGACAAGTCAGCCTTACCGAAGCCGGTGACCGCTTCCATGCCGACGTCTCGCTCGGCCTGTCGCACATCCGCAAGTCGGCCGAGGATCTACGCCAGATCGCCGTCGGCGCGCATGTGACGCTGGCGGCGTCGACCGCTTTCGCCTCGTTCTGGATGATGCCGCGCCTGCAGCAGTTTCGCGACGAGCTGCCGGGCGTCGACCTGCGCATCCAGACCGCCGACCGCGACCTCGACATCATCGCCGAGGACATTCCGCTCGGCATTCGCGGCGGTGAGCCCAGGGAATGGCCGGACTATCATGCGCTGCCGCTGGCCGAT
This sequence comes from Mesorhizobium sp. P2_E10, assembly GCF_056404235.1. Lineage (NCBI taxonomy): Bacteria > Pseudomonadati > Pseudomonadota > Alphaproteobacteria > Hyphomicrobiales > Phyllobacteriaceae > Mesorhizobium > Mesorhizobium sp. P2_E10. The sequence goes on along the minus strand of NZ_JBFUEK010000002.1, from coordinate 475,772 downwards.
GAGGAGATATTCCCGGTTGCCGGCGCAAGCTATGTGGCGCGCTTCGGGCTGCCGCAGACCGTCGAGGATCTTCCGGCACACCGGCTCATCCATCTCGAAGAGCCGTTTCGCGAGGCTGCGAGCTGGGACGAGTGGTTTCAGTCCGCCGGGGTCGATATCATCGATGCCGGGCGTGGCCTGCGCATCAACGACTATGCTCTGGTGATCCAGGCGGTGATGGAGGGCCAAGGCATTGCGCTCGGCTGGGGACACCTTGCCGAGCGGCTTTTGGCCTCGGGGCTGCTGGTGCGCGTCACCGGCCACACGATGCGAACCGGCAAGGGCTTTCACATCATCTGGTCGAGGAACCGGGAACTCAGTGACAACGCCCGCAAGGTAAGGGATTGGCTGGCTGCGCAGGCGTGAGGCGGTGAATGGAGCCCCTGTCATCTCCGCTGGCACGCCGGCATCGAAAGCTTCCGCAGTGGCCTCGAATCCGCCTATAGTGGCCCCATGCCCATTCGCCAACTTTCCGAAACGATGATCAACCAGATCGCCGCCGGCGAAGTCATCGAGCGTCCGGCCAGCGTGGTCAAGGAACTGGTCGAGAACGCGCTGGATGCCGGGGCTTCCCGTGTCGAGATCGTCACCTCCGGCGGCGGGCTGAACCTGATCCGCGTCACCGACGACGGCTCCGGCATTCCCAAGCCGGAACTGGCGCTGGCGATCGCCCGCCACTGTACCTCGAAGCTCACCGAGAACATCCACGACATCCGCTCGCTCGGCTTTCGCGGCGAGGCGCTGCCGTCGATCGGTTCGGTGTCGCGGCTGTCGATCCGGTCGCGCACGGCATCAGGTGACAGCGCCGCCGAGATCGGCATCGAGGGCGGCCGCGTCTCCGCCGTCAAGCCGGCGGCAGCCAATCGCGGCACCACGGTCGAGGTGCGCGACCTGTTCTTCGCCACACCGGCGCGACTCAAATTCATGAAGGGCGAGCGCGCCGAAAGCTCGGCGACCAGCGACGTGATCAAGCGCATCGCGATTGCCTTTCCCGCGGTGCGCTTCACACTGGCGGGCTCCGACCGCTCGACGCTGGAGCTGCCGGCGACCGACGACAGCCCGCAAGGCCGATTGCGCCGCGTCGCGCAGGTGATGGGCACCGACTTTCCCGACAATGCCATTGCCATCGACGCCGTGCGTGACGACGTGCATCTGACCGGCCATGTCTCGATCCCGTCCTTCAGCCGCGCCAACGCTCTGCAGCAATATGCCTATGTCAACGGCCGGCCGGTGCGCGACAAGCTGATCGCCGGCGCCATTCGCGGCGCCTTCGCCGATGTACTGCCGCGCGACCGCCATGCGGTGACCGTGCTGTTCCTGACGCTCGATCCCGGTGTCGTCGACGTCAATGTCCACCCGGCCAAGGCCGATGTGCGTTTCCGCGACCCCGGACTGGTGCGCGGGCTGATCGTCGGCGCCATCCGGCAAGCGCTGGCCGAATCCGGCATCCGTGCCGCCACATCAGGGGCAGCCGGCATGATGGCGGCGTTCCGGCCGGGTGCGGCGTCCTATGCCCATGGCGGCCCGGCCAACGGCCATCGCAGCTATGACGCTGCCTACCGTGCGTCTGGCTCCACCGGTTTCGATGCCTCGCGCTCGCCGCAGCGACCGCTCGACATGGGCTTCGAGCATACAGGGCCGAGAAATGGGGGCTTCAGCGAAAGCGACCAGCCGGTATTCGACGCTGGCCCACTTGCCAGCGCCGATGCGCGCGCCGGGTCGGATGAAGCGGCGCAGACGCTGCTCGGCACGGCGCTGGGCGCCGCCCGCGCGCAGGTGCATGAAAACTACATCGTCGCCCAAACCCGGGATTCGCTTGTCATCGTCGACCAGCATGCGGCGCATGAGCGGCTGGTCTACGAAGCCTTGAAGAATGCGTTGCATTCGCGCGCGGTGCCGTCGCAGATGCTGCTGTTGCCGGAGATCGTCGATCTGCCGGAAGAAGACGCCGAGCGGCTTGCCATGCATTCGGAAACGCTGGCCCGCTTCGGCCTCGGCATCGAACGCTTCGGCCCTGGTGCTGTGGCGGTGCGCGAGACACCGTCGATGCTGGGCGAAACCAATGTCCAGCAGTTGGTGCGCGACCTCGCCGACGAGATCGCCGACAACGACACGGTCGAGACGCTGAAAGAGCGGCTGGACAAGATCGCCGCGACCATGGCCTGCCACGGCTCGGTGCGTTCGGGCCGCCTGCTCAAACCCGAGGAAATGAACGCGCTGCTGCGCCAGATGGAAGCGACGCCGGGTTCCGGCACCTGCAACCATGGCCGCCCGACCTATATCGAGCTGAAGCTTGCCGATATCGAACGGCTGTTCGGGCGGCGGTGAGCCTGTGGGCGACGAGTCGACGCTCCAGTTCCGGTTCGAAGCCGAAGTGATCCACTGGCGGGGCCCTTCGCCATACTTCTTCGCGCCAATCCCCGAGCATCATGGCGACGAGATCAAAAAGGTGGCGAAGTTGGCGACCTATGGCTGGGGGGTGATCCCTGTCGAGGCGGCCATTGACGGCGTCATGTTCGGCACGTCGCTACTTCCCAAGGATGGAAGCTATCTTTTGCCCCTGAAGGACGACGTTCGGCGTCAGTGCGATCTAACGGCAGGCGATTCGATTTCCGCTGTCATCACGATACGCCTTTGCGGACGATAACGACCCCGACCGTGGCGGCAGAGAGGTGGAGCAGAGTAATTCCGGTGCAGCTCTCATTTTAATTCGGGATAGGCGCCCAACCCTTTGATCTAGCGGCTCAAATTCACCACGATAACACCGCCCAGCGCCAGCGCGCCGCCGAGGATGCCGAGCAGGGTCGGGATCTCGCCCAGCCAGAAGAAGCCGATCAGGGCCGACATGGGCGAAACCAGATAGAGGAAGTTCGAGGCACGTGCGGCCGGCAGGCGCGAGAGCGCGGTTGCCCAGGCGGCATAGGCGATCAGGCTGGGCACGATGCCGAGAAAGACCACGGCGCCGAGGCCAGCCGTGTTGGCCACCGCTGCCTGCGCAAAGCCGCTTGGCAGGAAGGGCGATAGGCAGAGTGCGCCGAGCAGCATGTTCGAAGCCGAAATGGTGAGCGGATGGTGGCGAGCAAACAGCGGCTTCTGGACGATGGTGTTGACGGCCGAGCAAAGCGCCGAACCAAGCACGAGCAGTGCACCGACATTGAAATGCAGGCCCTGCCCGTCTGCCACGGCTATGACGCCGATGCCGGCGAAGGATATCACTGTGCCAGCCCAGGCCCAGCTTGAGAAACGCTCACCGAGCAGTGCCATCGCCATGATGGCGGTGAAGATCGGGCTGACGTTGATGATGAAGCCGGCAGCGCCGGCCGAGACGGTCAGTTCACCGTAATTGAGCATCACGGTGTAGAGTGCGACGAAGATGGCGCCGCCAAAGACCAGGCGCCACAATTCGTCGAGCCTTGGCAGCGCCGGACGCTTGACGGCAAGGAAGATCGCCGCCGGCACGGCGGCGATGGCAAAGCGCAGCGCACCGAGTTCCAGCGGCCCGAAGGCGGCGAGGCCGGCGCGGATCGCCGGAAAGGCCGAGGCCCAGCCGACCACGGTCAGCGCCACCGCGATGGCTGCGGTGGTGTCCATCCGCTGTGTCGGATTCAACGTGCTGGTCATCGCGCTCATCTCACTGTCCTCGTGTTCCTGCGTCTCTAAATGCAGAAAACGCCTTTTCCGGCTGGTTGACAAACGACCAAATCGAGGATCACCTGTGACTATGGATCACAGCTCAGACACGATGGTGCCACTCGAAACGCTCCGCGCCTTCGACGCAGCGGCGCGAACAGGCAGCTTTTCGGCCGCCGCCGAGAAACTCAACATCACCCACGGCGCCGTCAGCCGGCAGATTGCCAAGCTCGAGGACTGGCTGGGCTTGAAAGTGTTCGATCGCGGCGCGCGCGGTGTTTCGCTGACAATCGAGGGCAACCGCCTGCATCTGCGTACGGCGGAGGCCTTTGCGCTGATATCAAGCCATTCGGACCGCTGGGTCGAGCCGCGCGGCACCGCCGTGGTGCGGCTGACCTCGATCCCCTCGGTAAGCGGGCTTTGGCTGATGCCACGCATGGCGGCACTGGAAAACCACCCGTCAAAGCTGCGCATCGTGCTCGACGTCGACATCCGCCAGGCCGACCTTGCCGACGAAGGCATCGACCTGTCGATCCGCTGCGGGCGCGGCGGCATTCCTGGCCGGGTCTCGGTACAGCTTTTCGAGGAGCATGTTTTCCCCGTCGCCTCGCCCGAGCTTGCCCGCGAGATCGGCCGCGGCGAACCTGCGCGGCTGCTCAAATTTCCGCTGGTCAACGATTCCGATGCCTCGGCCTGGCGCGCCTGGTTCGCGGCGCAAGGCATGGACTACCGCCCGCGCCCGCAGGACCGCCGCTTCGAGGACTACAATCTGGTGCTCGACGCCGCCGCCCACGGCCTGGGCATCGCGCTGGCGCGCCCGCCGCTGACCGAGCACCAACTGAAGTCGGGCCGCATCGTCACCGTTGACGACCGCACCGCGCTCAACCCGGTGTCCTACTGGCTCGACCGGCCAATTGGGCGACCGCGCAGCGCTGCCGCGGAACTGGCGCGGCGCATTGCTGCCCAGGCCGGTCTGGCCATGGAAAAGATGGACGCGTTCATCGAGGCCGAGCGCTAGCGGAGTATTAGCAGGACGAACCCGACTATCGCCGCGGCCAACAGCCCAGCCGCCAGCGACATCAGCCCGACGCTCATCTGCCTGTGTTCAGGCCTTGCCGCATCGCTTGGCTGGGAGGTTGCCTGCCCTCTCTTCGCTGCCGCAGCGGTGATGGCGGCACGGCGCAAGGGCGAAAGCTCGGGTGTTAGAAATGCCAACCATGGCAAGCCAGTAGGCCGAACGGCTCCACCATCATCAGGTCTCGCGAGCGGCACCGCGAGGCCGCGTTGTGCCTCGCCGCCGTCCGCTCGTCTCACCGCAGCTGTCGCCGGTGCGGCATCGCTGGCAGCATCCGGCTCGGCCAAGGCCAGATAGGCCTGCATGATCTCAGCCGAGGCTGCCCGCTGCACCTTTGCGGCGGTTGCAGGCAACAAGATCGGCGGGTCCGGCGCTGCCGATTGCGGGGACGCGCCTGCCGGCACTGGCGGTAGCACCAGTACCTTGATCAGCGCCGTCCTGACCGGGTCGGCCCTGGCCGACGGCACGGCCTGCGATGTCACGGCCTCCTTCAGCAACGCGGTCAGGCGGGCAGATGAAATATCCATGCCGTTCCCACAATAGGTGGTTTCCAGCCTGACAATAGAGCTTCTGCATTGCGTCAAGCTTGACCTTGCCGGCAATTTGTGGCGATGAAATCATCATGAACCTTGGCGTCCCCTCATGATGAACCGCTTCGAAGGCCCCGGCGGCAAGGAAGCCCGTATCCGTTATCTCGACGGTGACTTCCAGGTCACCAGCCCGGGCGCATTCGTGCGCTGCGCGGTAACCGGCGAGAACATCCCCCTGGACGAGCTCAAATACTGGAGCGTCGCCAGGCAGGAGCCCTATGTGAGTGCTGCCGCCTCACTGCGCCGTGAGATCGAAACGCATCCGGAACTGCGCAGCCGGCGCTAGATCGGCATTTTTATCCCGCAGGGCTATGGGACTGAGGATGCCGGCGCGTTTTCGACCCTGAACTGAAATTCGTGAATCAGTCGGTCGCCAACGAGCACCTTGATGGAATACGGCCCAGTTGGATCGCCGTCGGCCACGCACCAGCCATGCGAGATCCATCCGTCCTTCGGCTTATAGAACAGGGTTGTCTCGGAGACTTTTCGATCGCCCGATATCTTGCTGGAGCTATACTCGTCGCCGTCTATGCCACCCCACTGCTTCGGCTCTGCGGGAAGCGTGAACACCTCCGTGGCCGATACCAACTTGTCGCCCGGCCCCAGCTGTATGCGCCATGCATAGCAGGCGCGATCAGGAATAAGCGGAACGACATTGGAGGGCTTGACGTGGGCGACACCGTCCGCATCGGTGACCGAGACCAGAAATTCGCTGTCGGTCATGGCGGGCGTTTGCGCCGAAGATGGGTTTGCGATCCCCGCAAGAACACAGCCGACAAAGAGCGCCCGCAACCTGACCATTCCATCCCCCGCGCGAAAGCCGATCTGGATCATAGTCCTGAAAGGCGGCCAGAATATTCCTGCCGCAGAATCGATTGCTGGAACGCGATCAGCCCCTCAGTTTGCGCTGGCGCCAGGCATCCAGCGTCTCGTCGATAATGCGTTCCGGCACGTTTTCGAGCTCGAACACGGTGTCGATCTCGAGCACGTCAAGCTGGTCGAGAAACTCCGGCGATGCGCCGTGGCGCAGCCGGGCGGCGTCCTTGGCGGTGGTGATGATCCCAAGGCCGTCCTTGCGCGCCGTCGCCGCCAGTTCGGCAAGCTCGTCCTCGCCATAGAAATGATGGTCCGGGAACGGCCGGGCCAGCGCCACGTCGCCCCCGGCGTCGCGGATCGTATCGAAGAATTTGTCGGGGTGGCCGATGCCGGCAAAGGCGAGAAACCGCCGGCCGACAAGCCTTTCCCTGCGGCTTGGCTCGGTATGCGCCTCGAAGATCGCCCGGCCGGCGCGAGCCGCCTGGCGCACGACCGTGTCGGCAGCGGTGCCCTCGCCCATCTTCAGCAGCCCGCTGGTGAAGACCAGCTGGTCGACGATGTTTGCCCTGAGCGGCCCGCCTGGAATGACGCGGCCATTGCCGATGCCGTAACGCGCATCGACCACGACCAGCGCATAATCGATATGGATGCGGGCGCTCTGGAAGCCGTCGTCCATGATCAGGAAATCGCAGCCGTGCTTTTCCATGAGCAGCCTGGCGCCGGCGGCGCGGTTCGGCGTCACCGCCACCGGCGCCTGTTCGGCCAGAAGCAGCGGCTCGTCGCCAACATGTTTGGCGGTGTCGTGATGCGGATCGACGACATGCGGCTGCGCAAAGGAGCCGCCATGACCGCGCGACAGGAAACCTGGATTGAGCTGCATGCGTTTGGCCTGCCTGGCCAGCGCGATCGCCACCGGCGTCTTGCCGCTGCCGCCGACGGTGAAATTGCCGACGCAAAGCACTGGCGCGTCGATCTTTTCGCGCACTGCTTGCCGCATGCGGCGGCCGGCAACGAGGGCATAGGCCGCGGACAGCGGCGACAGGGCGAACACACGCCAGTCCGGCTCCTCCCACCAGAAGGGCGGTGCTTCGCTGGACACGCTAGCGCCCGTCGGCGCCCTTCAGGCGCGACTTGACGATCAGCGGCTGGATGTAGGGTTCGAGCGACTTCAGCGTGCGCGCCAGCGCGCCGCGCATCTCATCGACGGTCGCCGCGCCTGCCGCCATCATCTCGTGGCGGGCGACCTCGTTGCTCAACAGGAAATTGACGGCGCCGGCCAACATGTCGCGGTCGCGCACCAGCTTGGCGCCGCCGCTGTCGAGCAGGCGCTGATAGGCTTCGCGAAAATTCTGGACATTGCGGCCGGCGAGCACCGCGGTGTCGAGCATGGCCGGTTCCAGCGGGTTCTGGCCACCCTCCGAGGTCAGCGATCGGCCGACGAAGGCGATTTCCGTCAGCCGGAGATACAGCCCCATCTCGCCGATCGTATCGCCGAGCAGAATATCGGTATCGGCGGTGATCCTGTCGCCCTTGCTGCGCCGCGCGACCTTGAGGCCCAGCCCGGTAATCTGCGCGGCAAGCGCTTCGGCGCGGTCGGGATGGCGCGGGACGACGATCGTCAAAAGACCGTGGTGGCGCTTGTAGAGCGTGGCGTGAACTTCGGCCGCCACCACCTCTTCGCCGTCATGGGTCGAGATCGCCGCCCAGGTTGGGCGGGTGCCGATCTGACGCCGCAGCGTCGACAGCACCCTTTCATCGACCGGCGGCGGATTGGTATCGACCTTGAGATTGCCGGACACGGTGACCGGCCGCGCGCCGAGCGAGCGGAAGCGTTCGCCGTCGACATCGGACTGGGCGACGACATGGGCGAGATTCTCGAACAAGGCCTCGGCGATGTTGGCGCGCTTCTTCCAGGAGGTGAAGGAGCGGTCGGACAGCCTGCCATTGACCAGCACCTGTGGCACGCGCCGCGCCCCGAGTTCCAAGATGGTCATCGGCCAGATCTCCGATTCGGCGATGATCGCCAGGTCTGGCCGCCAGTGGTCGAGAAAACGGCTGACCGCCGGCTTGAGGTCGAGCGGCACATATTGGTGGATGATACGGTCGCCCAGCCGCTCGTCGGCAACCTGCGCCGAGGTGACCGTCCCGGTCGTCAGGACGATGTTGACGCCGTAGTCGAGAATGCTCTCGACCAGCGGCACGACGGCGATGGTCTCGCCGACGCTGGCCGCATGGATCCAGATCACCGGACCGTCGGGACGCGCGCGCCCGGCGACGCCGTAGCGCTCGCGGCTGCGGCTGCGGTCTTCCTTGCCTTGCGAGGTGCGCCAGGCAACATAAGGTCCGATCACCGGATAGATGGCCGCACCGGCGAAACGGTACGCCGTCAGGAAGGCACGTGCCCAGCGCACGCTCATTGCTTGATATCCACGAGGCGATAGGCCTCGGCGGTCGCGGCGTTGAGCGCGACTGTAAGTTCGAGGCGCTTGCGTTCCATCTCGGCATCGTCGGCGTCAGCGGGCACAAAGATCGGTGTGCCGATGACGATGGACGAGCGGCCGAACGGCAGGTTGATGGTGGTCTTGTCCCAGCTCTTCTCCAGTACCTTGCGGCGGCTGGTGGTGATGGCGACAGGCAGCAGCGGCCGGCCAGAGAGGCGCGCCAGAAGAACGATGCCAAGCCCCGCGTCGCGCGGCGTGCCGTGGGGAATGTCAGCAATCATGGCGACGTTCTTGCCGATGGCGAGCGACTTTTTCAGGGCAATCAGCGCCTTGGCGCCGCCCTTGTCGAGATGTTTGGTGCTTTCGCGCCCGCCGGAACCGCGCACGGCCTCGATGCCGAATTTCTCCAGCATCAGCGCGTTGAGTTCGGCATCGGCACTGCGCGATACCATGGCGACCAGCGGCTTGCGCTTGGGATAATAGGCCGGCGTCAACAAATGCTGGCCGTGCCAGAGCGCGATGATGCCAGGTTCGAACTCGGCATAGGCGCCGCCCGAGAACTGCGCCGATCCTTCGACCACGCGGTTGGTCAGGCCCACCAGTCGCACGAACTGGGTGAGCAGGCTGACAATGACATTCTTGACGAATCGCGACTCTGCCAGCGGCTGGCGAATCCGGCGCCAGAAAGCCTTGGTGGCACGGCTGCCGCCACGGTTCGCGGGGGCGGCCTCATTGGCCGGCCCTTTGACCGCTTCATGATCCATCGAAGTCAACCGGCAGCCTTGCTGTCTGGGTCGAGCAGCCGGTGCAGGTGAACGACGAAATAACGCATGTGGGCATTGTCCACGCTGGCCTGCGCCTTGGCTTTCCACGCGGTGTGCGCGGATTGATAGTCCGGAAAGACACCGACGATGTCGAGCCCATCGAGATCGCGGAACTCGGTTCCGCCCAGCTTCTTGAGTTCGCCGCCGAACACCAGGTGTAAAAGCTGCTTCTTTCCGTCTTCCGCGGCCATGTCGGTCCTTCACATATTGTGAGTTTGTGACAGGTCTAGACCAAAGCCGCCGACTTTGGAACCTTCGATCACGCTTCCGTACCGGCAATTACACCGGCAAGAACGGTCAGCAGTTCGCCGCTGCCGGCGGCCAAAGCGCCGTGACGGATGATTTCGCCGGCATAGAGCGGCGCCCGACCGTGCCGGTCGAGCAAGGCGCCACCGGCCTCGCGCAGGATGAGGTCCGCGGCGGCGATGTCCCAGTCATGCGCATTGGGCTTGACGAAGCTCGCATCGAGCGCGCCGGCGGCGATCATCGCCAGCCGGTAGGCCAGTGAGGGAATATGGGACACGCGCTGCATCCAGCCTTGCCACTCAGCCGGCATCTGGTCGAGCAATAGCTTCGGTCCGCCAATTTCGACCATCGCTACCGGGCGGCGCACGGCAATGCGCTGGCCGTTCAGGAACGCGCCCTGCCCGGGCAGCGCCCAATACGTCTCGTCCCTGGCCGGGCATTCGAGCACGCCGGCAAGCGTGCGGCCATTCTCGACCACCGCGACGCTGACGCACCAGGAGCGAAGGCCTTCGAGGAAGCCGCGCGTGCCGTCGATGGGATCGACGACGAAGGTGCGGCGTGCCGAAAGCCGCACCGGATCGTCGGCTGTTTCCTCCGACAGCCAGCCATAATCGGGCCGTGCGGCAAGCAAGGTCTCGCGCAGATAGGCATCGGCGGCGTGGTCGGCCTCGCTGACCGGCGACGTCCCCTCCTTCATCCACACTTGCGGGTTGTTGCCGAAATAGCGCATGGCGATGAGGCCAGCCTCGCGGGCGGCTTCGCGCAGCACGGCCAAGTCTTCAGAGGCCCCGGCTGATATGACCGGGTCACGCACCGGCAAGGGTCATGCCTTCGATGAGCAGTGTGGGTGCCGCGGTGCCGAAATTGCGGTCGAGATCGCTGGCCGGAACCATGTTGAGGAACATGGTCTTCAAATTGGAGGCGATGGTCACTTCGGCAACGGGATAGGCCAGTTCGCCGTTCTCGATCCAGAAGCCGGACGCGCCACGGCTGTATTCGCCGGTCACCATGTCGACGCCCTGGCCGAACACTTCAGTGACGTAGAAGCCCGTAGTCAGCGACTTGATCAGGTCCTCCGGCGACCTTTCACCAGGTTCGATGGCAAGATTGGTCGATGACGGCGAGACGGAGGAGCCGCTGCGCGATCCCCGGCCATTGGTGGTCAGCCCCAATTCGCGTGCCGCCGAGGTCGACAGGAACCAGTGGTTCAGCACGCCCTTTTCGACCATGAGCAGCTTTTCGCCCTCGATGCCTTCGCCGTCGAACGGCCGCGAGGCCTGGCCACGGCGCCGCAGCGGTTCGTCGGTGACGGTGATCGCCGCCGAGGCTACCTGCTTGCCCATCATGTCGCGCAGAAAACTGGTCTTGCGCGCCACCGAGGCGCCGTTGATGGCGCCGGCGAGATGGCCGGCAATGCCGCGCGCGACGCGTGGGTCGAACACCACATTGACCGGTCCCGTCGCCGCCTTGCGCGCGCCGAGGCGCCGCACGGCGCGTTCGCCGGCCTTGCGGCCGATCGTTTCCGGCGCATCGAGATCGGAAAAATGCTGGTGCGAGGAATATTCATAGTCGCGCTCCATGCCGGTGCCTTCGCCGGCGATGACGCTGGCCGAGCGCGAAAAGCGCGACGCAACATAGTGGCCGACAAAGCCGTTCGAGGTGGCAAGGACTAGCCCACCGAGCCCAGCGCTGGCGCTGCTGCCGGCGGAATTGGTGACACCCGTGACGGCCAGGGCTGCAGCCTCCGCGGCCAATGCCGCTTCCTTCAGCTGGTCGGTCGAAACCTCGGTGGCATCGAATAGATCGAGGTCGCGCGGCGTGACAACCAGGAGGGCCGGATCGGCGAGGCCCTGATAGGGATCCTCGGGCGATACCCTGGCCATGGCCACCGCGCGCTCGGCCAGTGCCTTCGGATCCGATGCCGCCGTCGCCGAGACGCTCGCCACCCGCTTGCCGACGAAGACGCGCAAAGAGACATCGTCTCCCTCGGAAGCTTCGGTGCTCTCAACCTTGCCGAGCCGCACCGACACGCCGGCTGAGCGGCCCCGCACCGCAACCGCGTCGGCGGCATCGGCGCCGGCGCGTTTGGCAGCCTCGACCAAGGCCGCGACGCGGTCGGTCAGTTTGGCTGCGTCGAGCGTATCGGTCATGCGCATAATCCTGTTTTTTCAGCAGGCTTTGGGAGCAGCTGCTGGTGCACCATCTATTGTTCCGCTGCCGCTTGTGCAATGGGAGAAGCGGCAATCAAGATGCATTAGCAGCCTGTTTGGAGCCTTCGCCATGACGCCGTTCCACCTCGCCTTTCCGGTCCGTGATCTCGATGAAACCCGCGCTTTCTATGGCGAGGTGCTTGGCTGCGCCATCGGCCGCTCGTCGGCGACCTGGGTCGATTTCGATCTTTTCGGCCACCAGATGTCGGCGCATTTGCGGCCGCAGGCTGTTCAGGCCGCCAGCGACGGCAAGGTCGACGGCATCGTCGTGCCGATTCCGCATTTCGGCGCGGTGCTGCTGATGGACGAATGGCAGCGGCTCGCTGCACGGCTGGAAGCGCGCTCCGATATCGACTGGCTCGAACGGCCGATGGTGCGCTTCAAGGGCGAACCTGGCGAACAGGCGACGCTGTTCATCCGCGATCCCTCCGGCAATGCGCTGGAATTCAAGGGCTTTCGCTCGCTGGAGCAGATTTTCGCGCATTGAGCTACGGGTTGGCGATCGGCGTCCAGATCACGTCATCGATCTTCTGCGCACCGGTGGCCAGCATCACCAGCCGGTCGAAACCGAGTGCTGCACCGCTGGCCTGTGGCATGATGGTCAGCGCGTCGAGAAAATCCTCGTCGAGGGGATAGCGCTCGCCATAGACGCGCTCCTTCTCGTCCATCTCGGCGGCAAAGCGCCGGCGCTGCTCGACGGCATCAGTCAGTTCACCGAAGGCGTTGGCGAGTTCGACGCCGCAGCAGTAGAGCTCGAAGCGCTCGGCAACCCTGGGATCATCGGCGCTCGGCCGGGCAAGGGCGGCTTCCGAGATCGGATAGCCGTAGAGGATGGTGGCACGCCCCTGCCCCAGCGACGGTTCGACCTTTTCCACCATCACCCGGCTGAACAGATCGGCCCAGTTGTCATCCGGCGCCGTGCGCAGACCGGCCTTGGTCAAAGCACTATGGAGCGCCGCGCGGTCAGTGCTGCCGTCCGCAGCCACAGTGGCCAGAAGGTCGATGCCGGCGTGGCGCATGAACGCGTCGGCGACGCTCAGCCGCTCCGGTTCGGCGAACGGATCGGCCTCGCGGCCGCGAAAACTGAACCGTTTGGCGCCTGCCCGCTGGGCAGCCAGCGCCAGCAGTTCGGCGCAGTCGCGCATCAGGCTCTCATAGGTTTCACCGACCCGGTACCATTCGAGCATGGTGAATTCGGGATGGTGCAAGGGCCCGCGCTCGCGGTTGCGCCAGACCGCGCCTAGGCTGAAGATGCGCTGCTCGCCGGCGGCAAGCAGCTTCTTGCAGGCGAATTCCGGCGAGGTGTGGAGGTAGAGCGGCTGGCGCGACCCATCCGCCCCGATCGCCTCGGTGGCAAAAGCCGACAAATGCGCCTCGTTGCCGGGCGAGACCTGCAGGGTAGCGGTTTCGACCTCGATGAAATCGCGGTGGGCGAACCAGTCGCGCACGGTGGCCGAAATGGCGTTGCGCAGCAGCAACCGCGGCCGGCGGTCGGCATGAACATGCGGCATCCACCATGGCGAAGCGGTGGTCATGAGCAGCGGATTTGCACGGAGGACTGGCGGATGCGGCCAAGATGCGCTAGGGCGACGGCTTCCGTAGCCGAATTGCGCCGAACAAACGTTCCAGGCCAACAAACTTTAGCAGGATTGAAAACCGTGGTGAAAGTCATCGCCAGTTCGCTCCGCAAGGGCAATGTCGTCGACAAGGACGGCAAGCTTTATGTGATCCTCTTTGCCGAAAACATCCACCCAGGCAAGGGCACGCCGGTGACCCAGCTCGACATGCGCCGCATCGGCGATGGAGTGAAGGTTTCGGAGCGCTACCGCACCACCGAGCAGGTCGAGCGTGCCTATGTCGAGGAACGCGAGCACACCTTCCTCTATCGCGACGGCGAAGGTTTTCATTTCATGAACCCGGAAAGCTACGACCAGGTGGCGGTGTCGGAAGCCGTGGTTGGCGACATGGCGCCTTACCTGCTGGAAGGCATGGCCGTGCAGGTGTCCCAGTTCAATGGCATTGCCATTTCACTGGTGCTGCCGCAGCGCGCCACCTTCGAAGTGGTCGAAACCGAACCGACGACCAAGGGCCAGACGGCCTCGTCGTCCTACAAGCCGGCCGTGCTGTCCAACGGCGTGCGCACCCTGGTGCCGCCGCACATCGCCCCTGGTACCCGTGTGGTGGTGATGACGGCCGACGGCGCCTATGTCGAGCGCGCCAAGGACTGAGAACTGACATCAGGCTACGGACGTGCGTAAAGCTGTCTACGGCGTCCGTCCCTGACCTAGCGCGATCGAAGCTTTCTGCTGCTCGGATGCGATGAGCATTTCGACGAAGGCGGTCACCTTGCGCGGCCGGAAGCGCGCCGCCGGATAGACCGTATGGATGCCTCCGGAGGGCAGCGACCATTCCTTGAGGATTTGGATCAGCCGCCCCGACGCCAGTTCGTCAGCCACCGAGAAATCCGGCAGGATCGCAAGACCGCCCCCGGCTCGAACGGCCTCGAGCACCCCTGGCGTGGTGTCGATGGCTATTCTCGCCTGCATGCGAACAGCGCGCCGCTCGAGGTCTCCGCGCGAAAATTGCCACAGCAGCGGTTCGCGCAGCGCCATGTTGGCGACGAATGGCAGCTTCGCAACATCGTCCGGATCGAGGACCGCCGCAACCCGGTCCGTAAACTCCGGTGCTGCGACCAACAATTGCCGGAAGGAACCGATCCTGCGCGCCTGGAGTGTGGAATCCGTGAGCCAGCCGACGCGAACCGCCATGTCGATCTTGCCGGATGTGAGATCGATCGTGTGGTCGCTCAGCGTCTGCTCCACGCGGCAGGCGGGATAGCGCGCCGCAAACGCGGCGACGACCGGAGCGACCACCGCAGTGCCATAGTCGTTGGGCGCGGTTATCCGCAACGTTCCGGTCGGCTCGATGGCGGCCTGGGCAAGTTCGTCGAAGGCATCCTCCGCCTCGCGCAAGATCATCACACAACGGGCGTGAAACATGATGCCCGCCTCGGTCGGATGGACGCGTCGGGTCGTGCGGACGAGAAGGCTTGCCCCGACATCCTGCTCAAGCTGTGCCACCTGGTGGCTCACCACGGCCTTGGTGATGCCGAGCCGCTCCGCCGCACGGGTGAACGATCCGGTGTCAACGACCGCGGCGAAATAGGTCAATCGATTGAGGTTCATGGGTTTCGATCAAAGCTAGTGGGTTGATTGTCAAATAATAGCATACATTATGTCTTATCCGTCGATCTTCTTCAACCAATCTCCATCTGCCATATCTGGTGCCAGAGGACCCCGGATATGACCGCAACCATCCACATCACCTATCTCTTCGACCCGCTTTGCGGTTGGTGCTATGGCGCCTCCGCGGCCGTCGAAAAACTCGCCACCAGGCCGGACTTCGTCATCGAGCTCGCGCCGACAGGTCTTTTCGCCGGTGCCGGCGCCCGGCCGATGGACGACGGATTCGCGACCTATGCCTGGACCAATGACCAGCGCATTTCCCGATTGAGCGGCCAGCCCTTCAGCGAAGCCTATCGGCACGACGTGCTTGGCGACCGCACGCGCCTTTTCGACTCCGGCCCGGCGACGCTGGCGCTCATCGCTGTCGCCGGCACCGCGCCGAACCGGGAGTTCGAAGCGCTGAAAGCCATCCAGCGGGCTCGCTATGTCGACGGCCGCGACATCACCGATATTGCCGTCCTCTCCGATGTGCTGCGCGCGCTCGGCCTGCGGAAGGCCGCCGAACGCCTGGCAACGTCCGATGACAATCTGATTGCCGCCTATCGCCAGCGCATCGAAGCCGCGCGCGTCGAGATGCGCCGCTTTGGCGCCGATGGCGTGCCGGCCCTGATCGAAGGCGTCGCAGAGAGCCGCCGCCTTGTGCCTGGAAATGCGCTCTACGGCAGCCATGACGTTCTCGTCGCCAGGCTGCAAGGCCTGAGCCTGGCCGCCAGCTAGACAGCCCCTCACATCCTCAACCACCACCAAGGAGACAGTCATGTTCACACGGAGAACCATCATGAAAACGACCCTCGCCGCCGGTGCCGCCGCCGTCTTTGCTCCCGCAGGGCTTGGCCATGCTGCCGCAGGACTTGCCTGGAAGCATTTTCCCGCAGGCGAAAACGGCTTCTTCCGCGCTCCGGTTCTGATCTCCGGAGCGACTGAAGCCGTGCTGATCGATAGCGGTTTCACATTCCCCGATGGCAAGGCCGTGGCCGAGGCGATCAAGGCGACGGGCAAGAAGCTCACCACCATCTATGTCAGCCAGTCCGACCCGGACTATTATTTCGGCCTCAAGCCGATCAAGGAGGCTTTCCCCGGCGCGCGCGTGATCGCGGCGTCCGAGACGGTGGCCGCCATCAAGGGCAGCGTCGACAAGAAGCTCGCCGTCTGGGGTCCGCAGCTCAAGGAAAACGGTCCGCAGACGCTCGCCGATGTCGTCATCCCGGAGGTCTTCGACGACAAGACGCTGACCGTCGACGGCGAGACCATTGAGATTGTCAGTGCCGACGGCCTCGCCAACCGGCGCTATCTGTTCGTTCCGTCGCTGAATGCAGTGTTCGGCGGCGTGATGATCTTTGCGGGCGTGCATGTCTGGACCGCCGACACGCCGACCAAGGAACAGCGCGCGGCATGGATTGCCAATCTTGAGAAAATCGCGGCCCGCAAGCCGGCGATCGTGGTTGCCGGCCACATGACGCCGCAATCCCCTACCGACCTCTCGGGTGTCGAGCACACCAAGGCTTATCTCATTGCTTTCGAGGAAGAACTGGCCAAGGCCAAGGACGCGGCCGCGCTCAAGACCGCCATGGAAGCCCGCTTCCCCGGCCTCGGCATGGGGGTCGCGCTCGACATCGGCTCCAAGGTTGCCACCGGCGAGATGAAGTGGGGCTGAGATGGGCACCCATCTCGATCTGATCCGCGCCACCTATGAAGGCGCGTCGGAGGACAACGGCCGCAATCTGCTAGCCGCTCTCGCCCCCGATGCACGGTGGACCGAAGCCGAGGGTTTCCCCTATGCCGGGACCTATGTCGGTGCGGATGCGATCATCGCCGGTGTCTTCCGGCGCCTCGCCACCGAATGGATCGGCTACCGCGCCGACGTTCACACCTATCTCGAGGACGGCGACCGTGTCGCCGCCTTCGGGGTCTACTCCGGCACCTACAAGGCGACGGGCAAGTCGATGCAAGCCGCCTTTGCCCATCTCTATGAGATCAGAGATGGAAAGATCGCCAGCATGACGCAGTATGTCGATACAGTCCTGGTCCAGCAGTCGCTGACGCCGGATGCTTGACCGGGTTGCTGTCACCTTGATCAGCCGAGGCAGATATCCGCCGCGCGGTGCGGAGAGCCTCAGCTGAAGCTGGTTTGTAACTCGGGTCCGATGCCCTAAATCTTCAGATGCTGCATCACTCGGGCCGCCGTTCCGTCCGTTACTACGCCGGCATCGTCGATGCGGCCAAGCTTCAGCACCGCCCAGCTGTCGGCTATGCCAAGCGCGAAGGGCAGATTCTGCTCGACGATCAGGATCGTCGTGCCGTTGGCCCGGCGTTCTTCCTTGAGTGCGGTGGCGATGCGTTCGACCACGGAGGGCTGCAGGCCCTCGGAAATCTCGTCGATCAAGAGCAGCTTCGGCTGGAGCATCAGCGCGCGGCCGAGGATCAGCATCTTCTGCTCGCCGCCAGACAGCGTTCCGGCGCGTTGCGACAGGCGCTCCCGCAGGAACGGAAAATGCCCGTAGACCCGCTCCACGGCTTGCGAGAAACCGCGGTCCGAGCGCAGTGCGAGCCGCAGATTGTCGCGCACGCTGAGATCCTGGAACAGGGCCTGCTCCTGCGGCGCATAGCCGACGCCCGATGCGATCAACGAGGCCTGGGAAACGCCTGACATCGACATACCGTCGAGGCGGACGTCGCCCGAACGCAGCGCCACGAAGCCGAGAATGGTTTTGAGCACCGTGGTCTTGCCCATGCCGTTCTTGCCCATCAGCGCAAAGATCTGTCCGGGCGCGATGGCGAGCGACAGCGCCTCGATGATGGCAACTGGCCCATAGCCGCTCGAAACGTTCGACAGCGACAGTTTCGGCACGGTGGTTTTGGCCTCCTCAAGCATGGGCGGCTCCCGAATAGATCGTCCTGACCACTTCGGAATTGACCACCTCGGCGACGCTGCCGTCGAGGACAAGCTTGCCCTGGTGGAGAACGACGATCCTAGTCGAGATGTCGCGGACGAAATCGAGATCGTGCTCGACGAGGATGGCGGCGAAGCCGAGCTCGCCGGTCAGTTTTTGCAGCGTGGCGCCGATGGTGGTGCGCTCGACCTTGGTCAGTCCGGCCGTCGGCTCGTCGAGCAGGATGAGTTTTGGCTCGAGCGCAACGACCATGGCGAGTTCGAGGCTCTGCTTTTGCCCATGCGACAACAGCGACACCGGCTGGCCAAGCATGCGATCGAGCCCGGTAGAACGCAAGATATCGGCGGCGGCTGCCGGCAATCCAAGCGTGGTGGAGCGGCGCAGCAGGCTCGGCGCCTGGCGCGAGGCGCGTGCCATGCGCAGGCAGTCGGCAACGGTCAGGCTGTCGAAGACGCTCGCCACCTGGAACTTGCGGCCCACGCCGAGCGCCACGATTTCGTCCGGTGTCATGCCGTTTATGTCCTGGCCAGCGATGCTGACGCTTCCGGTGGTGGCTTCGGTGCCGTCGCTGAGACAGCGCATCAGCGTCGTCTTGCCGGCGCCATTAGGACCGACGAGGCTGACCAGTTCGCCGGGACGTACGTCGAGGTCGATGCCTTGCAGCACCTGCAGGCTGCCGAAGGATTTGCCGAGACCACGGACGGAGAGCACACGGTTGCCGTCCTCTCTATCATTGCCGGCCCGCGCAACGGCGATGGCTGGGCTGCCGGCTTGGTTGGCTTGCGCGGCATTGCGGCGCGGCAGAACCATTCTGGCCAATTGCGCCAGCCCGTTCGGTAACAGGATGATCATGGCGACGAACAGGGCGCCAACGATGAGATTCCACAGGAAGGGTAGATCGCCCGAAAGCTGGGCGCTGAGGTAGTCAATGCCGATCGCACCCATCACCGGCCCGAAGATGGTGCCGCGGCCGCCAAGGGCCGTCCAGATGACGATCTCTGTGCCGAAGACGAAGCCGGTATTTTCGGGCGCCACCACGCCTGAAGCATTGGCGTAGAGGAAGCCGGCAATGCCCGCGACCCCGGCGAGGATCGTTGTCAGCACGATCTTGAGGCGTTGCGGATTGAGGCCGAGATAGGCGCAGCGCGCCTCATTGTCGCGAATGGCGATGAGCAGCTTGCCGGCATCGGAGCGGGTGAAGACCAGGGCGACGACAGTGGTGACAATCAGGCAGATGCCGGTCAGCCGGAAATAGCCAGGCAGGCCGAGCGGCAGGCCGGAATAGCCGACCAGCCCGCTGCTCGATCCCGTCCATACGCCGCCGGAAAACACCAGCTGCGTCACCACGATCGGCACGACGAGCGAGATCACCGTCGCATAGAGCGGCGTCGAGCCGTGGCCGAACGACAGCCAGCCGACGAAACCGCCAAGCAGCACCGGCACGAGGATCGCCAAGGCAAGCGCCAGTGCCAGAAAGGCGGGCGTCGAGCCGAGATGGCTGAGCACCATGGCGCTGGCGTAGGCGCCGGTGCCGAAGAACGCCGCCTGGCCAAAGGTCAAGATGCCGGTGTAGCCCCACAATATGTCGACGGTCACCGCCAGCATGGCGTAGATCATCGAGCGGGTCAGCACGTTGAGCGTAAAGCGGTCGAACAGCGCTGGCCCGACGATGACGACGACCGCCGTCGCAAGCGCAAGGGCTGCAAACAGCCAGGCCCTCGGCGGGATGGAACGGCTTTCAGGCACGGGCAAATCCCTTCGGGCTGATGCGCAGCACCAGGGCGCACAGGACCGCCACCGTGATGCCGCCGAGAATGGGGCTGACGAAGGTACTGACCAGAACCTGCGCGCCACCGAAGACGAGGCAGGCAATGGCCAGCGTCGAGAAGGACGAGCCGGCGACCATGACCAGCATGAACGAGCCGATCAGCCAGGCGACGCCCATGTTCGGATCGACGCTGGTCAGCGGCGTCAACAGCACGCCGGCCAGCGCCGCCAGTCCGGTGCCGACCATGAAGGTGGCGAGCCGCACGCGCGCCGTGTCGATGCCGAGCGCCCGCGCCAGCATCTCGTTCATGATCACCGCTTGCGCCGACAGGCCGAGCCGCGTGCCTTCGAGCAGGAAGGTGAAGGCGAGCCCGATGATCAGTGCGGCCGCGACGGCGAACAGGCGGTAGAGCGAATAGCCGACGCCAAAGACATCAACCGTGCCCGACAGGAGATTGGGAGTGAACTGCACGTCGCGCCCGAACCACAGCGTGATTAGCTGGCCGATGACGATGCCGAGCCCCCAGGTCGCCAGGATGGCGTCGAGCGGCCGGCGATAGAGCGGCCGCACGATCAGCAGTTCGGTGATGCCGCCAAGGATGGCGCCGACGGCGAAGGCAATCGGCAACGCTGCCCAGGGATTGAGCCCGAGGCCGGCGGTTGCAACCGCGCAGTAGGCGCCGATCGTCAGCCAGGCGCCGTGGGCGAAATTGATGATCTTCAGCACGCCGAAGATCGCAAGCAGGCCGGCGGCAACGATGAACAGGATCGCCGCCGTCGTCACCATGTCCAGGAGTAGCGTCATGGCAGGTCCCCGATGGTGTGGAACGGAGCGGCGTTAGCGCCGCCCCGTTGCGAATAGAGGCGCGATTACAGGTTCGGGCACTGTTGCCCGGGGTCGACGCCTTCGAATTTGTCGACGACGGTCACCGAGCCGTCCGCCTTTACCTGGCCGAGATACATGGTCAGCGGAGCGTGGTGCTGCTTGTTCATCGAGACCGTGCCGCGCGGGCCGGTGAAGGATACCTCGGCAAGTGCTGCGAGCACAGCGGCGGTGTCGGTCGATCCGGCTTTCTCGACCGCGGCCTTGTAGAGGTAGATACCCTCATATTCAGGCACGGAGAGGTCGTTGGGGGTGCGCAGCTCCGCGCCGAACTTCTTCTCGATCGCAGCAAGGAAGCCCTTGTTGGCATCGCTATCGATGCTGGTGACATAGGAAGCGGAAATGAAGATGCCGGCAGCATCCGCGCCCATGCTCTTGGCGGTTCCCTCATCCACAGCAAGATTGCCATAGGGGATGGTGACACCGGCACCGCGCAGCTGCTTGGTCAAGGTGACGTTCGGCGCGCCGCCGGCCGTCGAGGTGATCACCGCATCGGCGCCGGAGCTCTTCAGATTGGAGATGATCGCCGTCCAGTCGCTGCCTTCCATCGGCAGATATTCCTCGCCCACGACGCTGGCGCCGGACTTCTCGATATAGGCCTTGGCGAATTCCAGCATGCCGCGGCCGAATGAATAATCCGAGCCGATCAGGAAGAACTTCTTGGCGCCTTGCGTCTTGATGAAATTGTCGACGATCGGCGGCACCTGCTGTTCCGGCACCCAGGCATTGACGAACAGATTGGCATTGCAGGATTTGCCCTCGTAGAACGAGGTGTAGATGTAGGGGATATCACCCTTCGAGATGATCGGCAGGCCGGCATTGCGCGCAGCACTCGTCTCCATGGTGATGACCGCGTTGACCTCCTTCTGGAAGACTAGCGAATCGAAGGCTTTTTGCGCACCAGCGGCGCCTGAGGCGTCGTCGGCGATCTCGAGGGAAAGCTGCCGTCCCAGCACGCCGCCGGCGGCGTTGATTTCGGCGACCGCCAGTTCCGCCGATTGCACGACCGACGGCGCCACGACGCTGTTGGCGCCGGACAGACCGACCGGGATGCCGATCTTGATCGGACCATCCGCGGCGAAAGCGGCGCTGGTCAGGGCGGCGCTGGCGAAGGCAAGGATCACTGCTCTGTTCTTCATGGTATTCCCCTTTCTCTGGTTGATCTTACCGGGTGGTGCCGGCTTCTTCTTGGTTATCCGTAGACGTCACTGCGGCGGTCGCCGATGGCGTCGTTGCGCTCGCTCAGCGCGCGCGCCCTGGCGACCTCGCCGAGGTTGATCGTGGCGATGAGGATCTCCTCGTCGGCTTCGCTGGCCGGCCCGGCGATCGGCCAGCCGGTCGGGCCGACGATCAGGCTCCTGCCGACAAAGGGCTGGCCGCGCTCGATGCCGACACGGTCGGCGCAGGCGATGTAGATGCCGTTGCTGTGGGCGGCGGCCTTGTGCAGGATGTTGGCCATGGGCTCCGGGTGGTCGCCCTGAGCGGGCATCGGCACCCAGTTGGTCGGCACGCAAACCAGCTCAGCGCCCTTCAGCGCCAGTTGCCGATAAGTCTCCGGGAACCAGCCGTCATAGCAGATCGCCACGCCGATCCGGCCGATCGCGGTATCGAACACCGGCAGGCCAAGATTGCCCGGCTGGAAGTAGAGTTTTTCGCGGTTCCACAAATGCAGCTTGCGATAAGTGCCGATGGGACCCGATGGCCCGCACAGCGTTGCGGCGTTGAAGAACCGGTCGCCGTCGCGCTCGGCAAGGCCACTGACGATGTGGAGGCCGAGTTCGCTGGCCAGCGAGCACAGCAGTGCTGCACTGCGCCCCTCCGGAATGGGTGCTGCGAGTTCGGCGAGCTCTTCCCGGCTGTCGAAGACATAGCCGCTGTCAGCGAGTTCCGGCAGCACCACCACCGAGGCGCCGAGACCGGCGGCCTGGCGAATCAGCCGCTCCATCGATCTGAGATTTTTGTCCAGCCGGCCGATCGTCGGTTGGAACTGGATGCAGGCCAGACGGAGGTCCGTGGATGCTGTCGCCAATAGTGCCAAAGCCTGTCTCCAAACGCAAAAAACCCCTGGGCGCGGAAGTCATCCGCGAGCCAAGGGCTACATAGCCATCAATGTGAAACGGCATTCCTGCCGAAGAGCAAACCTGCTCGTGCTTTAAGAAGTTGCACAGCCGGGAGATCGCGTCAAGGGCCAAAGATTCCGGCTGCGAATGACGGGGCTTAGCGTCTTTTATAGTATCAAAATCAGTATGTTACGAAAGGTATCTGCTGTGACCTGCCGTTGGCACCCTATCGATCGTTCGGCTGCTTCTGCTTGCCCTGCGCGGAAATGCCGAAGCCGAAAGTCCGCATTGCTTCCTGCGCCGCGAGGATGCCATCGGCCACCGAAACCAGCGCAATGCGTTTCGATGTCGCCTGGTCACGGATCAATTTGTAGGCGGTTTCCTCGTCGACGCCGTTCATCTCGACCAGCACCTTGACCGCCTTCTCGATCGTGCGTCGCCCCTTCAGCGTATCCTCGAGCTTCCGCACCTTGTTGGCCAGCCGCCCTTCATAGCCGTAGCGATAGCGGGCCAGCGCAAATTGCGTCAGCACGCCAAGCTGCCGCAGCGGCTTGGTGATGACGCCATGGGCGTTGAGGTCGATGATCGCCTTGATCGAGGTCGGGCTTTCATAGGTGACGATGGCGACGACGGCGGCGCTGGCGCCTTCGATGAGCGACACCATATCGTCTGTCGGCGCTTCGCCCACCTGCACGAAGACCGTGTCGATATCGCCAGGGATCGAGGCTGGGGGCGGCCACGCCGCTCGGACCTCGCAGCCCAACCGCCTGAGGTGATCGACCAGCGCAGCGCCATCCTCATCCTTCGGGTGGATGACCAGGATCTTCGCCTGCCTGAGATCGTTGAGGATGCGTTTTAGCGTCGCCGTCATTACAGCCACGGCTCCTCGAAATGGGTCGCGGCGAGATAAGGGTCTGGCCGGATCGGCGCCTGCGACTGCCAGGCGATGTCGAACTGGCCGGCAGCGTTGGCGATGCCGATGCGTGGTGTCGACCAGACGTGGCGGTTTTCCTGGTCGAACATCATCCGTCCCTCTGGCGACGCATAATCGACTTCAAGCGCTGCCTGGCTAAGGCGGAAAGTGTCGAGGGTTCCCGCCTTCTCCAGCGCGCGGGCGAACAGATGCACCTGCGTATAGGCGGTTTGCGACCACATGGTCGCCGTGGTCCGGTCGCCGAACCGGCGGGCAAGCTCGCCGACGAAGCGCAGGTTCTCGCCGCTGTCGACACTCGCCAGATAAGGAGCAGCCAGCACGTGGCCGGTGCAGTGCTCGGCACCTATGACGCGGATTTCGCCTTCGGCCAAGGTCAGGCTGGCGATCGGCCGCTTCGTCCGGTCGATGCCGGCTTCGGCGTAGAGCCGATAAAGGATTTGCGCGCTGCGCCCGATCACCGTGGAGAAGACGGCGTCCGGAGCGGCCTTTTCGATATCGTCCATCAGCCGGCGCATGCGGCGTTCGTCGGCGTCGAGCGGCACATATTGTTCCTCGACGATGGTGCCGCCCTTGCATTCCAGCAGGTCGCGCATCACCCGGTTGGATTCATGCGGGTAGATGTAGTCGGACCCGGCCATAAAGACGCGCGATCCGTAGCGTTGCAGGATGAAGTCGGCGAGCGCAAAAGTGTTCTGGTTTAGCGTGGCGCCGGTGTAGAGGACGTTTTCGGAATATTCGAAACCCTCATAGATCGAGGGATACCAGAGCAAGCCGTTGTAGCGCTCGACGATCGGCAGCACGGCCTTGCGGCTGCCCGACATCGAACAGCCGAAGATCACGTTGACGTCGTCCTCGGTCAGAAGCTTGCGGGCCAGCGACCGAAACGCCTCGGGGTCGCTACCCGGGTCGTAGGCGATCGGCTCGATCTGCCGCCCGAGCACGCCGCCGCCGGCATTGATCTCCTCGATGGCAAGCGCCGTCCCGTAGAAATGCTCGCTTTCGGTGACCGAGGTGATGCCGCTGCGCGAAAAAAGGATGCCGACGCGCCATGTCTGGGCTGTTCCTGTCACGGCAATCCTCCCCTGCACTTTTCCGGCAAAGGCCTATTGCACGCGGGGCGCCATGGCAATCGTCATCACGCGCCAGCGCGCTGGTGGCGTCCGGATCTGCAGCTGCCCGGGCGGCCCCTCATCAGCCGCATTGCCTTCTGCGGCCGCCCGCTGGATAGTCCTGCCGATGTTGCAGACCCTAGCGAGTCACTGGCCCCAGATCCTGGTGATCATTCCAGCGGTGATGGCGACCATCGGCATCGTCCACGCCATCATGACGAAGGAGGATGTCCGTGCAGCCACGGGCTGGGTGGGCGTCATGCTGTTGTCGCCGTTCGTTGGCGCGATCATCTATGCGGTGGCCGGCATAAACCGGATCCGGCGCGCAACGATCAGCGCACAGCGGCCGCTCGATGGAGAGGCGGCTTCGGCAAAACGTGACGGCGACATTGCCGCGGAAAAACTGATTGCCGAGCGCTACGGCCTGCGCTTTACCGGACTGAAGACATTGGGCGACAGGGTGGCGCGGCGCGCCCTGACATCGGGAAATGCGATTGCGATCCTCAAGACCGGTGACGAGGCCTATGCCGCGATGCGCCGGGCGATCGACGGCGCATCGCGCAGCATCCTGCTTGAGACCTACATCTTCGACAATGACGAGGTTGGCCAGCTTTTCGTCGAAGCGCTGGCCGGAGCGGTGCGACGGGGTGTGACCGTTCGCGTGCTGATCGACGCCGTCGGCGTGCGCTACTCCGTCCCCAGCATCCTCAAGCTTCTCAAAGACGCAAACATCACCGTCGATCTCTTCAATGGCAACATCGTCATGGGCCTGCGTCTTCCCTATGCCAACTTGCGAACGCACAGGAAGATCCTGGTCGTCGACGGCACGGTCGCCTTTACCGGAGGGATCAACATCCGCAAGGGATTCTCGGCCGAGTTCTCGGGGTCCGCCAGCTCGGTGGACACGCATTTCCAGGTCACCGGACCGGTGGTGGCCGACCTGTTCTCGGTTGCCGCCGAGGATTGGCGCTTTGCCGGCAACGAGGCCCTCAAGGGCGACGTCTGGCAGGTGGACGTGCGCTCGCCGCCTGCCGGTCAGCCAATGCTGGTGCGGGCGGTGGCGTCGGGGCCGGATGCCCGCATCGAAACCAACCAAAAGCTGCTGATGGGGGCATTTTCCGTGGCCCGCCATTCGATCCTCATCATGTCGCCCTATTTCCTGCCGGATCGCGAGCTGATCAGCGCGCTGACGACGGCGGCCCGGCGCGGCGTCGAGATCGACATCGTCGTGCCGGCGGTGAACAATCTCTTCCTTGTCGACCGTGCGATGACGGCGCAACTCGATCAGGTGCTGAAGCATTATTGCCGGGTATGGCGCCACGCGGGCGCGTTCGACCATTCGAAGCTGCTTTCGGTCGACGGCGTCTGGGCCTATGTCGGCTCGTCCAACCTCGATGCCCGCTCGCTGCGGCTGAATTTCGAAATCGACATGGAGGTTCTGGATGCAGGCTTTGCCGCCGAGATCGAAGCGCGCATCGGATCGGCAATCGCCTCCGCCACACAAGTGACGCTCGAGACCTTGAAAGCGCGGCCATTTGTCATTCGCGTCTTCGACCGATTGCTGTGGCTGGGATCGCCCTATCTATAGAAGCTGAAAGCCGGAAAGACATAAGCAGCGGATATATGCAGAGAACCGTACGCAGCCTTCGGGCGAACATGCTTTCAACCATCCGCCGCAGAAAAGCCCGGGCGGCAGGGTCGGCGCCGCATGAGCGGACGGAGGCCGCTGGCACGCTGGTCGCGTCCTACAACGTCCACAAATGCGTCGGCGTCGACAGGAAGTTCGACCCGGACCGGATCGTCCGCGTCATCCGCGAAATCGGCCCCGACGTCATTGCGCTGCAGGAGGCGGACAACCGTTTCGGCGATCGCGCCGGGCTTCTCGATCTTGCGCGCCTCGAAATGGAAACGGGCCTGGTGCCGGTGCCAATATCGGGAAACGGCAAGGGACATGGCTGGCACGGCAACGTCTTGCTGTTCAAGCGCGGAACGGTGCGCGATGTCCATCAGATAAAGCTGCCGGGCCTGGAACCGCGCGGGGCGCTGGTTGCCGAGATCGACCTGGACGAAAAACGGACGCTGCGCATCATTGCCGCGCATCTCGGCCTGCTGCGCCGGTCACGCTCCGAACAGGCCCGCGTCGTGCTCGATATCATGAACCGCCCGGACGAAACGCCAACGCTGCTGCTTGGCGATCTGAACGAATGGCGGCTCGGAAACCGGTCGGCGCTGAAGACGCTGCATGCGACTTTCGGCTCCTCGCCGCCGGCGGTTCCCACCTTTCCGTCGAGCCTTCCGCTCCTGGCGCTCGACCGGATCATGGCCAACCGACACGACATGATCTCGACAGTGGAAGCTCACGACACGCCGCTGTCGCGGGTTGCCTCCGATCATCTGCCGTTGACAGCTTTCCTGCGGCTTTAGCCTCAACCGTCCCTCAGCCAGACCAGCATCTCGCCGGGTTCGCGATTGTCCCAGGCAAAATACGGAACGGCGGTGATCTTGGTCTCGCTCACCGCCGGCGGTGCGGTGCGGTAGAGCCCGGTCTCCCAGTTTTCCTGGGCTTCCGTGCTGGCTATGGCCGAAAGCGTGACGATGCCGCCGAGCAGGTTCGGCTCGGGATGCGCCTCGATTTTTGTCGTTCGCGGCAAAGCGATACGGTGCAACTGGCCGGCATTGTCGGTCGCCTCGACGCAGTAGATCAGCGGACCGCGGGCAAGGGCGACGCGGCCGATATCCTGGCGTACTTCCGGATTGGCGAAGAGCCGGGCGATCGACATTTCGAGATCGAGTTCCACCCGGTCGCCCTGGCGCCACTCGCGCCGGATCGCGGCATAACCGTCACTGGTGATGCCATCCAGTTCGACCGCGGCGCCGTTGACCTTGAGCGCTGCCTTGCCGCACCAGGAGGGCACGCGCAGGTGCAAGGTGAACTCTGCCGGCGCGTCGGTTTCGACTCGGATCGAGACCGCGCCGTCCCAGGGATAGTTGCTGGTCTGAATCAGACTGACCGACCGGTTCGATATGTCGAAGCGGGCGGTGCTATCGCCGTAGAGATGAACGGCCAGCGCGTCGTCCGACAGCGAGTAAAAATAACTGCCGATGGAAGCGACCATGCGGCCGATATTGGGCGGACAGCACGGGCAGCGATGCCATTTCCAGCGATTGTGCTTACCGCGGCTCTCCAGCGGGTTCTCGTAGAAGAACAGCGAGCCATCGAGCGACAGGCCGGAGATCGAGCCGTTGTAGAGCGCCCGCTCCATCATGTCGGCATAGCGCGCGTTGGGTCCCATGCCGAGCATGCGGCTGGCCCAGAACACCAGCCCGACCGAGGCACAGGTCTCGGCATAGGCGGTTTCGTTGGGCAGGTCGTAGTCGCTGGTAAAGCCCTCATTGTGCGCCGACGGCCCGATGCCGCCGGTGATGTAGAGGTTCTTGGTGGTGAGATCGTTCCACAGCCGGTCGAGCGCCACCCTGAGCGTGTCGTCGCCATATTCGGTGGCAATGTCGGCCATGCCTGAGAACAGGTACATCGCCCTTACCGCATGGCCGACGACCTTGTCCTGCTCGCGCACCGGTTTGTGCGACTGGTTGTACTCGTAAGTCTTGAAATGATAGGCTTTCGGGTCCGCGCCGCGGGCCAGCGCCTCCTCGTCGAAGTAGTGCGGCTGCTGGCCGCGCTGGTCGATGAAATACTTGGCCAGGTCCATGTATTTCTGCTCGCCCGTCGCCCGCGCCAGCTTGACCAGCGCCAGCTCGATCTCCTCATGGCCGCAATAGCCCTTCTTCTTGCCGGGCTCGGGACTGAACGTGTCGGCGATATGATCCACATAACGGCACATAATGTCGAGCAGCTTGCGTTTACCCGTGGCCTGGTAATAGGCGACCGCGCCTTCGATCAGATGGCCGGCGCAATAGAGTTCGTGGCAATCGCGCAGATTGGTCCAGCGCTTGCCGGGCTGGATGCGCTGGTACCAGCTGGAGAGATAACCGTCGTCCTGCTGCAGTCTGCCGTACAGGTCGATGACGGCGTCGATCTTCTTCTCGAGTGCCGCATTCTTGCGCCGGTAGAGCGAATAGGCGGCGGTCTCGATGGTCTTGCCCCAGTCGGAATCCCAGAACATCTGCGTCGTCACTGTCGAGCCGGTGAAGCCGGGGCTGGCCGCCTCGTCGGGCGACGGCGAATGGAACGGAATGACGACGCCTGGCGATGGCCGGTCCGGGTCGATCTGTTCCAGCATGCGGGCTTCGACGCAGCGCTCGTAGAGGATGTCGGCGGTGCGCGACGCCACGGCGTCGACACGGTCGCCCCAGAAGCCGCGCACGTCGACCTGCGGCACCGGCAGCGGACGGAAGGCGAGTTTTGGTTTGCCGGTGGATAGTTGGGCGGTCATCGTGTCACTCCGTTGGATATTGGTCATTTCACAGCCCCTGCCATCAGGCCGCGGATGTAGAAGCGCTGCAGCAGCAGGAAGAGCACCAGGCACGGCACCATCATCACGGTGACGCCCGCCTGCACCGCGCCCCAGTCGATGGCGCCGAAGCGGCCGGACTGCAGCGCCGTCATCATGATCGGTAGCGTGAATTTGGATTGGTCGGTCATCAGCACCAGGGCAGCCAGGAACTCATTCCAGGCGCCGAGGAAGGCGAACAGCGCGATGGTGACGATGCCCGGCCAGACCAGCGGGAGCATCACCTTCAACAGCATGGTGACGTTGTTGGCGCCGTCCATGCGCGCGGCCTCCTCGATCTCGCGCGGCACCGCGTCAAAGGCGTTGCGCATCATGAAGATCGAAAACGGCAATTGCAGCGTGGTGTAGACCAGGACCAGCCCGGTCAGCGTGTTGTGCAGGCCGATCTTGGTCAGCACCAGGAAGATCGGCGTCAGGATCGACTGGAACGGGATCATGATCGTCGACAGGATGACGATGAACAGCAGGTCCTTCATGGGAAAGCGGAAGCGCGAAAAACCGTAGCCGGCGAGCACGCTGACGATCACCGACAACACCACCGTCATCGACGCGACATAGAGGCTGTTTTGCGCCGGCAGCCAGAGGCCGTCGCCAAAGGTGTTGAGCGTGCGGTAGTTCTCGATCGAAAAGCCAGTCGTTGGCCACGGCGGCAGCGGCGGCTGGCGCGCCTCCTGCGCCGGCTTGAAGGTCGACAGCACGGCCCAGACGATCGGCGCGATGAACAGCGCCGACGCTATCATGCCGGTCGAATGCTCGGCGATGTTGAGCCCGAGACGGCTCCTGCGGCTTCTTGCCTGCGCCATCAGTCGATGCCCTCGGGTTTGCGCAGCAGCCATAGCTGAACCAGGCTGAGCGCGACCAATATAGCCAGCAGGATCATCGACAATGCCGCGCCGTAGCCGAGTTTGAACGAGACGAAGGACTGGTTGAAAATCCAGTAGACGGCGGTCAGCGTCTGGTTGCGCGGGCCGCCGCGCAGGATGATGTAAAACTGGTCGAAGGCGAGGATCGAACCGGCGACCGACAGGATCAGCGCCAGCGCCAGCGTGCGGCGCATCAGCGGCAAGGTGATGGCGCGGAAGCGGGCGAACGGCCCTGCCCCGTCGATCATCGCGGCTTCCTGCAGATCGGTCGGGATCGACTGCAGCCCGGTCATCAGGATGATCATGGTGAAGCCCGCCACCTTCCAGACGACCATGGCGATGATCGACCAGAAGGCCGGCTGGAAGGTGGCCAAAAGGTTGAACTTTTTCGCGGTCAGGCCGAGGTCGAAGGCGGCCGGGCTGAACAGGCCGGAATCGACATTGAGCAGCCACGACCAGAGCAGGCTGGCCGAGGCGAAACCGACGACGGCCGGCATGAAGAAGGATGTCCGGTAGAAGCCGGTCAGCGGCCGCGGCCTTTCGATGAACAGCGCCAGCGGAAAGGCGACGGCGAAGATCACGATGGTCACGATCACGGTGTAGTAGCCGGTGAAGCTCAGCGCGTTCCAGAAGCGGTTGTCGCGCAGGATCGCCCGGTAATTGTCGAAGCCGATATAAAAATGTTCGCCCATCAGCGGCCAGTTGTGCAGCGACATCCACGCCGTCATGCACAGCGGGATGATGAAGAACACGACGACCAGCGCCACGGCCGGCGCCACATAGAGCAGGCCGATCCACTGCCGGCGGCCGGCGCCGACCAGCTTTCTGGCGCGTGGCGGGGTGGTGGTGATGGCGGTCATAGGTAGGCTCCGGGTGCGGTGGTCCCCTCCCCTCGAGGGGAGGGTCCGGCCGAAGGCCGGGGGTGGGGTCCTCTGCGCAGTGCGCCGACGAAAAAGGAACGTCGAGCACTGCCGAGACGACCCCACCCGGACCTGCGGTCCGACCTCCCCTCAAGGGGGAGGTAGGGCGATTGCATGTCCGGCCGCCCGTCCAGGGAGAACGGACGGGCGACCGGATCAGGACTTTTGACGGCAAAGGCGTTGCGCCACCCCTGCCGCCGGCCAGTCCTTATTTCTGCGCCTGGTCGATGATCGACTGCATGGTCTCCTGTGCATTCGCTATTGCGCCATCGACGTCGTCGCCGAAGAAGACCTCATTGATCATCTGCGTCCACGGACCGTTGGCCGAGTTGATCAGATCGTTGAACACCACGGAATAGGGCGTGCGACCCTTGGCCATGGCTTCGGCGGCGATCTGGTAGCGCGGATCGAGATCCTTCAGCGCGTCCTTGGCGATGTCGCCGCGCACCGGCAGGCTGCCGTATTTGGCCAGGATGGTCTGACCCTCGAGCGAATAGGCGAAGTCGAGGAACTCCTTCACCACGGCGAGCTTCTTGGTGCCCTTGGTGACGACGAAATTGTCACCGCCGGCAAAGGACGACCAGCCGCTGTCCTTGCCCGGCAGGAAGGTGACGCCATAGTCGATGTCTGGATACTGGGTGTTGAGCGCGCCGATGGCAAAAGCGCCGGACGGCGAGATGCCGATATTGCCGCCGGCAAAGGCGGCGAAGAAATTGGCGCCGGTGTCGGTCTGCGCGCCGGCCGGCACCAGATCCTTCTTGACCATAGAGCGGTAGAGGTCGATGGCGCCGCGCAATTGCGGGCTGTCGAGCGTCGCCTTCGAGCCGTCTTCGCTCAGAATGTCGCCGCCCGAGGCCCAGATCAGCGGCGTGAAGGTGAAGATGTTACAGCCGCCGCAATTGCCGGAGAAGTAGAAGCCCTTGATGTCGCCACCCAGCGCGTTGACCTTTTCGGCGTCGGCAGCGATCTCGGCCCAGTTGGTCGGGCCCTTGTCGGGATCGAGACCGGCCTGCTTGAACAGCTTCTTGTTCCAGATCAGCACCGAGGCGTCGGCCGAGAACGGCAGCCCATAGATGTGGTCCTTGTAGGTGCCGGTCTTGACATGCGCCGGCGACAGGCTGGCGAAATAGGGCAGCGATTTCGCCCAGTCGGTGATGTCTTCGAGCTGGCCGGCGGCGGCGAAGGACGGCGTGTAGATCAGGTCGAGCGACAGCGCGTCGGGCGCCGTGCCGCCGGCGGCGGCAGCGCCATATTTCGGGATGATTTCGGCATTGGGAATGATGTCCAGCTTGATCTGGTTCTCATGGCCCTTGTTGAAGGCATCGACGATGCGCGGCATGAAGTTCGAGCCGTCAGCGCGAACCCAGATGTTGGCGGTATCGGCGGCTGAAGCTGTTGCCAGCGTGCCCAGAATGCTCGCAAAGGCGAGCCCGGCGATCATGGTCTTCATGGTTCTCCTCCTCATGGTTTCTTCTCCTCCCTGTGGCCGCGCTCCCCGCGCAGCCTTTCGTTTGATGCATGTCGTTGTCCCAAAACCGCTGAACACTTTTGGGCGACATGCATTGGTCTCAACCGCCCGGCGGGCGGCCGCATGACTGACGCACCACCAGCCGGCACGGCAGTTTTCGAATGCCCGGCGCGGCGGGTTGGCCGCCGACGAGCGAAAGCAGAGTCAGGCCGGCCTCGCGGCCGAGCGCTGCCAGGTTCATGTCGACCGAGGTCAGCGGCGGGCGGGTTGCCTCGGCCACGATCTCCCAATTGTCGAAGCCGATGACGCCGACATCGCCAGGCACGCCAAGGCCACGCTCGCGCAGCGCATCGATGACGCCGCGCGCGATCTGGTCGTTGCCGCAGAAGACGGCGTCGGGTTTCTCGCCCTTGCCGTCGAACAGTTTTCCAACGGCGTCATGCCCCCAGGCTTCCGACCACGAGCCGAGCAACGGCTCGGTCACTGGGAGACCGTGCTCGGTCAGTACGTCGCGAAAAGCCTGCGCCCGCTCATGCACCACGGCAAAACTCGCGGGACCGGTGACATGGGCAATGCGCCGCCGCCCGAGTTGGCAAAAATGCTCGACCGCCAGCCGCGCGCCGCCGGCATCGTCCGAGACAAAGGCGATGGCGCCGGGATCGGGCTGGCTGAAGGCGTAAATCACGGGAACGCCGAGATTGGCGAGGTCGACCGGCAGATGGCGGTCGATGCGCTTGCCGCTGGCGATGATGCCGTCGATGCGCTTGTCCAGCATCGCCTCGACATGCAGCTGCGCCAGCCGCGGATCGTCCTCGACATTGCACATGAACACCGAGACGCCGGCATCGACCAGCGCATCCGAAATGCCCGACATGACCGGCAGCGAAAAGCGGCCATAGGTGTCGTTGGTCAACAGGCCGACGGTAAAGGAGCGCCGCCGCAGCAGGCTCTGCGCCAGGCTGTTGGGGCGAAAGCCAAGCCGCTGCGCCGTCTCGCGAATGCGCTGCCGCGTCTCGGCCGTCATCCGCCCCTGCCCGTTCAGCGCCTTCGAGGCCGTGGCCACGCTGACGCCAGCCATCGCCGCGACTTCACGCAGGGTGACGGGTTGTTTGGCGGGTGTTGGCGTGTCGGAGGGCATGGTTGGTGGCGAATCTCTCAGTTGGGAAAAGGTTTTCTCTTACTGGGCTGTGGCGTGTCGAGGTGGGGGATCGATGGGTGCCGTAGATTTGGGAAAACGTTTTCTCAGGAGGAGACTAGGATGAGAATTTGGGAATGGCAAGGGGCGAATGGACTCTTCCACTTCGTCGAACACCATCCCCTTGCAAGCCGAACAGATCGGGAACACAATGAGTTGTGTCTGATGAAAAAACAGAGTCGCGAGTTGCTCCTCCTGCTGCCAGCGCCAACGCTGGCGGGCAATTTGAGGTGCGCGTGGGAGCCTATTTCACTTTGTGCATGTTGGCAGATGCTGAGCCGCGCGGCCTTGTCGGCGCGTCGATACAGTCTGTTGCCCTGCAGCAGAGAATCGCAGGACATCCGCTCGACGACATCGTGATACACGCAACGAATGCGGATGGTTCGCAGGCAACGCTGGAAATCCAGGCCAAGCGAACGCTGACGTTCACGGCGAGCGACAGCGAATTTGCAGACGTCGTTGGACAGCTGTGGCAAGTCGCACAGAAGCCCGAGTTCGAGACCCGACGCTATGAGACGGCGGTGGCCATCGCGCGCACGACGACGCGAATTGAGCAGGCGGTCCAGGAGGTCCTGCACTGGGCACGGCAACGGCCTGACGCCGCCTCGTTTATGGCCAATATCAGACGGAAGGGCTTCGCATCCGACCCGATGCGCAGCTTCGTCAAAGTCTTCACCGACAATCTCCAAGGACATGGCGCGCCAACTAACGATGAAACGGTGTGGCGTTTGCTGCGGCGGCTTCAGGTGCTCGTGTTCGATTTTGAGGCCGTCGGGTCTGACTATGAGCACAGGGCTCGGGAACGGTGCCGGTTCGTGCTGGCATCTGACCAGGCCAGCCGCGCAGGTGACCTTTGGTCCCGCCTGATCGTCAACGCAGAAGAGTCGGCCAGGGGAAGCGGTTCCCAAACGCGAACCGACGTCATCAACGAACTGTCAGCCGAAGAAGGCTTCAGGTTTGGCGAGGCTGCCGATTTAAAGGGGACGATGGCCCTGTTGGCCGATAGCGCCCAGTTGGCGCTAGGCGAAATCGGCAATGAGGTCGGCGGCGTGCGGCTCGCCCGGGCGGCACTGATCGAAGAAGCCTGTGAGGCGCTGGGACGGACGCGCGTTCTGAACATTGTAGGTGCTCCCGGCGCCGGTAAGTCGTCTGTTTTGAAGCACTTGGCCGAGCTTCTGATCCCAGAGGGACGCATCATCGTCCTGCGCAACGGCCGCATCGTACCGGGTGGTTGGCCCCGTATGGCCCACGAAATCGGCTGTACCGTTCCTTCTGACCAATTTTTCAATGAACTTGCAGCGGGTGGTGGCACCACCCTGTTCATCGACAATATCGACCAGGTCGACGACGGGAAGGACCGGTCGACCGTCACCGACCTGCTGGCGGCCGTCGCGAAATACCCAGGCTGGCACGCGGTTGTAACCAGCAATGAAGCCGGTTCGGATTGGAAAACATGGCTTCCGCCGGGGCTGCTGCCGGATATGGCGGTACTTAAAGTCCCGGATATCTCGGACGACGAGGCCGAGCAACTGTCCGAGCAGAACGCGGCCCTCGCGGTGCTCTTGGAGAAGGACCATCCGGCCAAGAGCATTGCCAGAAACCTGTTCTACCTCTCGCGAATGGTTGCGTTGACCACAGGACAGCAAGCCGAAGTTTCTTCTGAAATTGATCTGGCCCGTCTCTGGTGGGATTACGGCGGCGGTCGCGGTGAAGATGGCGGCCGGTGGGGGCGCTTGAGAGCGTTGCGCGCGATGGGCGCTGATCTTTTGGCGCAGCCGACACTGGTCGCCTCGAAGGCTGACAGCCTCGATTCCGCAGTGGTGGCGGAACTGCTGCGCCTCGATGCCATTCGCGAAGAAATCCGCGGCGCGGAAGTCGCGTTCCGGCACGATGTCCTACGGGATTGGACCCTAGGCTTCATGCTGGACGAGGATTCAAAACGGATTGAGGCGCTGGCGAAGGATGCGCCTTTGCCTGCTGCCTTGTCCCGTGGCCTCGAAATGGCGGCCAGCGTTGCTTTGGAGAGCGATGAGACCGGAGGTCGGTGGCACAACCTTCTTCAATTGGTGTCAGCTGACACGGCGCACGGCAGTTGGCGGCGTCCAGTCCTCCTTGCCCTGCCGCGTTCAGAGCGTTTTGCGCAGTATTTGCAGTCAATGAATAAGGTACTGCTGGCGCAAGATGGCCGCGTGCTGCGTGAGGTGGTCCGGCTGATGATGATTGCCGAGACAGAGACTTACGCCGAAGTTTTTGCAAAGGTGCGGCCTGGTCAGCCAGTTCCGCCCGGAGCCGGGGAGTTCGTGTATCCGACGGGCCGTGGATGGGCAGCCCTGATCGCGTGGCTTGGGCTCAATGCCCGATCGCTTCCGCAGCCGACGATTCCGGAAGTCGCCACCGCGTTTAGAGCCTGGCTGATGGCGACCCATGTGCTTCAGCTTCCCAAAAATGCCGAGATTGTTGCGATCCTGTTCGAATGGCTGGCGCTGATCGACGAGGCCGTGCGGCCGCGCATGTTTCATGAGGGAGACGACAAACCGCCGCTTGTCACAATCCCGCACATCACCGATGTGCATGCGCTCGTTCGGATGACGGCTTGTGCCTTTGCACTGGTCAATCCGGCAGCCGCCAAACAATACCTTGCGACCGTGAATACCGGCGAGACAAGGCATGGAGAGTTCGAGGCCCTCCTGAAGGGCCGTGGCGCCCTTGCGAAGGCTGCGCCGGCCGAGTTCGTGGACTTCTTCCTCGGCGGCGTGATCGAGAAGGCAAAACGGCGGGACCTTTACAGCAGTTCTCAGGATTTGACGCCATTTGGTATTCATGAACACCTGTTTATGCCAGCCTCGCCAAGCCAAGGTCCGTTCCTCGAAATCCTCGAACAGGTGCCCGACGAAGGTTTGCGTTTGGTGCGCCGCATTGTCGAACATGCGACCGACTGGCTTCGCAGGCATTACGCCAAGGACCGCGTGCCGTTCCCCCGGATTATGATCGCGTTTCCGGAAGGTTCAAAATCGTTCGAGGGCGATGCCAGCGTTTATGGCTGGCCACGCGTCCCTGTTCCGAGCAACATGATCACGTCGGCTTTGATGGCTTTGGAGGCGTGGGGCCATAGCCGGATCGAGACGGGCGTGGCGCCGACCCAAATACTCGATGATGTTTTGGGGCCGGATGGTTCGAGCGTTGCCTTCCTGGCGGTCGCCGTCGACCTTGTTTTGTCGCACGAGGCGGTTTTCCGCGACGTGGCCTGGCCGCTGGCAGCAGCCCCCGAACTTCTCAAGCTCGATGAGCATCGCCACGTTCGGGATATCACAGGTGTCGACCGCTTCCTCGCTTCAGAGCGAGAGCCGGCGACCGCGAAAGTGAAACGTACCGATCTTGACGCGCGCCCCTCCCGCAGAACCCGGCTAGTGATGGGGTTCCCCTATTACGTGTTCATTGCCAAACCCGAATTGGCCGAGGCGCTTCTCAAGTCGCTTGAGCAGGCCAGGAACGAGATCTGGCAGCGTCCGCCGGACGGCGAGGATCCGATCCAAGGGTTGCATGCGTTGGCAAATCGCGCCTTGCGCATGATGGACCCAGCCAACTGGCAATCCGGAATCTATGAGAATGAAGACGGTTCGACGGGAGAGTTTCTCCAATATGTGCCGGAGCCGGACGAACAGCGGCTGATGGACGAAAAAGCCGCAGAAGTGGCGGCAAGCACCCGACACTTCAACATTCGCGTCACTATTGAGCACGCGTTGACCGATCCGGGACGCTCCACCCCGGAGGTCGTTGCAGAAGGGATTGCCTGGGCGAAGCAACAACCCGACGACCTCGCAACGGTTTCCGAAGACACCGACCGCGATGAGTTTGACGCCGAGTGGGACCGCCGCGCCGTTGTCATGGCCGCAGCGCTCGCAGCCCGTGATTACCAGGGAGGCGATCGTGCCGAAACCCTTGCCTGGGCGGAGGATGTTCTGGATCGAGCCGCCAAAGGTTCAGGCCGCGAGAGCTATGGAAACAACCAGATCATCTACGACAAGGTCGCAATCGCCGCTCTCGGATTGATCGCCATCTATCGCTCGGATCCAACTGTCGCTGTGCGGGACAAGCTGCTGGCCTTGGCCGCCAATCCCAGCCTCCCGGTCACGAATGCGCTTGGCAGCGCGTTTGTGGATTGGAGAGCTGACAGGATCTTGCCAGCAATCATCCGTATCATGCTGGCCAGCTCGAGCTATCCGCGTCGCCGCGATACGGAGTCGGAGAAGCGTGCTGCTGAGCAGGTGCATGCGAGGAGGATTGAAGCGGCTGTTGCCGCCGAGATTGCTTGGCTTTCCGGCCAAGGTGAGGAGCCAGGTTGGCCCACGCTCCCTCCTTGGCTCACTCGTCCCAAACGTTATCTCCAATTGCCCGGGTTTACGGCGGAGAAGCCCCGAAAACCGCGTGCGGAACCGCCGGACCTCTACGCCAGCGAGCAGAGATTGGCCGAAATCGTATCCCACTTGATTCCGTTCACCGTTGGCAGGTTTCCGGATTGGCTTGTGCCGCTAACCGAGCACCTGATGGCATGGACCCTCGGAGCCAACGCTTCGGGTGACGAGGAGCGCGAGCCTGAGGGCAGACCATTTACCTGGAACGGTATGTTCTACGACTATCTTGGATTCCTGTGCGCGGCTCTGCCGAATGAGCAGGCGATGAAAAGCTTCGTCCAGCCCATGACCGAACTCGGCGATGAGGCGTTCCATGATGGAATGGCCAGCCTCCTCAGAGGTTTCGACCGCGCCGTATTGTCCTCCAATGCGACAAAGCCAGCCTATCCAGCGGCCATGCGCATCGCGTTGGCCGAGCGGTTGAAGACCACGCGGAATTACCAACACCTGAATCGGAGGAAGGAGTTTACCACCGAGATCCATGCCGCCGATGCGTTCACGGCTATGTTCTTCCAGCGATCCGGCATCCTTCCGTCACTTCGCCCCAGCATTCCAGACAACTGGGATGGTCTCGAAGCGGTCATGCCGACGCTTACGGGTCTGGTCACGGGCGCTGCCAGTTCAGGCTATTTGGCCGTTTTGTTTCTCGACCTCATCGAGACATCGCGGCATCCCGCTCTGTTGCCGCATATGGTTGACGCCCTGGGAGCGTGGTGCTCCGCCTATGGTCCTGACACGAGTTTCTGGGGTCGCGATATTGGAGGCCGTGCTTGCGGCTGGTTGAAGGATGTACTTTCCGATGGGGCAACGGGCCGGCCTGATGCCGGTCAGGTAAAAGCTTTGGTGGATAGTCTCGACGTGTTGGTTCAGGCAGGGGTGACTTCGGCGCGCGAGGTCGAAGAACTGTTGGCCGCGAGTAGCCTCGGCTAGATCACCAAGCACGGCTACCCCTCCCAATTGCATATATTACGCCGAAATCAGCCGTTGAGAGCGTGAAGCCCGCTCCCCACAATTACCTTTGGCTGCACTGCGCTGCGCCGCAAGCGCCGATCTTGGCCAATTGCCGCCGTTTCGACGCCAACGAGCAAGTATGGCGCTCCCCGCAAGAACCAACAAGCGGCGCGCCAGATCCCCGCCCAGACACACTCCAGAAACAAAATTCAACAGTTCGGAAAAACTGGCGAAAAGATCGGGTGGCATAAGCTGCCGCGGTCGGGATTCCGGGGTGTTCCTTTTTGGCAGCGTCGGTCCTCCACCAACAATCGCAGCGGCGGCAGGGCTGAAAAGGCCTGCTCGAGCGGGAACAGCCGGGCGTTGCCCGGCCAGGACGAAAGAGTATGGAAATGGACTTCGATATCGCCGGACTGGACAGCGACGCGGCAACGCCGATCGACGGCCTCGCACTGGCAAGGATCGCTCCGTCAAAGGCCGCGCCCGGCCAGGTCCTGACGGGCGCCGACTTTGCCCGGCAGCCGGGTGAGCGGCTCGATACGGTGTTCGAGCAGCTCGCCGTCACCTTCGCCGCGTTGCCGGCGGTGATCTCCGACGGGCGTGTCTGGACGTATCAGGAGCTGAACAGCCGCGCCAACCAGTTCGCCCGCATGCTGATCAAGCATGGCGTGCGGCCGGGTCACCGGGTGGGGCTCATTCTCGACCGGTCGGCGGAGACCTATGTCGCGTTGCTGGCGGTGATGAAGGCGGGCGCTGCCTTCGTGCCGCTGGCCACCGCGTTTCCGCAGGAGCGGATGGCGCTCATCATCGAAGACGCCGGCGTCAGCATGATCGTCACCATCGCCGCCTATGCGTCGCGCGCCGGTCAACTGCCGGTTCCCCATGTGCTGATCGACAGCGCCGCCGCCGAGATCTCCGCCCAGTCGCCCGCGCCGCTGAAGCCGCAGGCGAAGATGGCCGACGACATTTGCTACATCCTGTATACCTCGGGCACCACCGGCAAGCCCAAGGGCGTGGTCATCAAGCACCAGAGTTTCGTCAACTTCATCCACGTCGCCGCCGCCTCCTACGGCTATCGGCCGGGCGACCGGGTCTATCAGGGCATGACCATTGCCTTCGACTTTTCCTCCGAGGAGATCTGGGTGCCGTTCGTCGCCGGCGCGACGGTGGTGCCCGCGCCTGGCCAGATGCCGCTGGTGGGCGAGGAACTGGCGGATTTCCTGCGCCTTCATGACATCACCTGCATGGCCTGCAGCCCGACCTTGCTGTCGTCGATGACGTCGGACGTGCCCAGCCTGCGCACGCTTCTGGTGGGCGGCGAGGCCTGCCCGCACAATCTGGTGGTGCGCTGGTCAAAGCCGGGCCGGCAGATCCTCAACACCTATGGCCCGACCGAGGCGACCGTCACCGCGACGATGGGGGCGCTGACGCCGGATAAGTCCGTGACCATAGGCGCACCGTTGCCGACCTACTCGATCGTCATTCTCGACGCTTCGCTGCCGCAGCTTGCCGAGCCCGGCGAACTGGGCGAGATCGGCATTGCCGGCATCGGACTCGCCGTCGGCTATCTCAACCGCCCCGACCTAACCGACCAGAAATTCATTGCCGATTTCCTCGGCCTGCCGAACAACCCGTCGCAGCGCATCTACCGCACCGGCGACCTTGGCCGCATCAACGACAACGGCGAGATCGAATATGCCGGGCGCATCGACACGCAGGTGAAGATCCGGGGCTATCGCATCGAACTCGGCGAGATCGAGGCGGTGCTGCTCGACCAGCCGGAGATCGCGCAAGCTGCCGTCACCACCTGGGAGATCGAGCCCGGCCGCGTCGAGCTCGTTGCCTATTACGCGCTTAAAACCGGCGTAGCGGCGATTTCCCGAGGGGATCTCGCCCAGACGATGAAGCGACGACTGCCGGATTACATGGTGCCCGCCTATCTGGAGGAACTGCCGGCCATCCCGATGACGGTCTCCAACAAGGTGGATTTGCGCCAGTTGCCGAAGCCGACGAGCGTCCGACTTTCGGCCGATCGCGCGATGGTGGCGCCCACCAATGAGGACGAGCGTTTCCTGGCGGAAGCATTGGCCACGGTGCTGAAATTCGACGCGGTGTCGGTCGAGGACCACTTCTTCGACGATCTCGGCGCAAACTCGCTGCTGATGGCGCATTTCTGCGCGCGCGTGCGCACCCGTAAGAAATGGGCGACGACGTCGATGCGCGACATCTATCTCTTTCCGACCGTCGCCCGCCTGGCGCAGCATCTGGGCGTTGCGGAAGAGATGACGACGGCGACCAACGAGCCGGTTCTCACCCGCCGGGCCTCGAACCTCGCCTACTGGACCTGCGGCGCGGCGCAGCTTTTGTTCTACTGCCTCTACAGCTACGTGGCGTTGTGGGCGATCAATGACGGCCTCAACTGGATGTATGACGCGCTCGACGAACCGCTGCAGCTCTATTTCAGGTGCGTGGCGCTTTCGGCCGCCGTGTTCTTCGGCATGTCGGGCTTCGCCGTCCTGGCCAAATGGGCGCTCATCGGCCGCTGGAAGGCGGAAGTGTTTCCCATCTGGGGCCAGCGCTACTTCCGCTTCTGGGTGGTCAAGACGCTGATCCGCACCGCGCCCGTCGTGCTGTTCCGCGGCAGCCCGCTCTACAGCCTCTATCTGCAGCTGCTCGGCACCAAGCTCGGCAAAAACGCCGTCATCGAATCGAAATCCGTGCCCGTCTGCACGGATCTCATTTCCATCGGCGCCAACACCATCCTGCGCAAGGAATCGATGATCCTCGGCTTCAGGGCCCAGTCCGGCTATATCCACACCGGGCCGCTGACCATCGGCCGCGATGCCTTCGTCGGCGTCGGTTCCACGCTCGACATCGACACCAGGATCGGCGACGGCGCCCAGCTCGGCCATTCGTCGTCGCTGCACCGCGGTCAAAGCATCCCGGACGGCGAGCGCTGGCATGGATCGCCGGCGGTGCCGACCACGGCGGACTATTGCAAGGTGCGCAACGTCAATCCTTACCAGGTCCGGCGCTTCCTCTATGAAGCCCTCCAGCTGGTCGGCCTGTTTGGCCTTGTCACGCCGCTGCCGCTCCTGTTCCACAGCTACTGGGAATATGTCGGCGACGACTATCAGGAGACGATCGGTCTTGTCGCGATCGGCACCACGGTCACGCTTTTCGGCTACATCGCGGTGGCCTTCCTGGCGGCGACGCTGGTGCCGCGCCTGACAAGCCTGCTGCTTAAGCCAGGCCGCACCTACACGCTCTATGGCTTCCGCTACTGGCTGCAGACCGTCGCCGAATTCACCAGCAATTCCCGCGTGCTCGGGCTGCTGTTCGGCGACAGCTCGGCCATCGTGCACTATATCAGCGCCATCGGCTGGAACCTCAACAGGGTGGTGCAGACCGGTTCCAACTTCGGCAGCAACCAGCAGCACGAAAACCCGCTTCTGTGCGAGATCGGCACCGAGACCATGGTGTCGGACGGGCTGTTCATGATCAACATGCACAAGTCGGCTTCCGCCTTCCGGCTCGAGCCGACGCGCATCGGCGAGCGCAACTATCTCGGCAACAACATCTACTATCCGCCGGACGGACGCACGGGCGACAACGTCCTGCTCGGCACCAAGGTGATGATCCCGATCGACGGGCCGGTGCGCGAGAATGTCGGCCTCCTCGGTTCGCCTGCCTTTGAGATCCCCCGCATGGTCAACCGCGACAAGGAGCTTATCGCCGGCGTCGACGAGGCAGACCGGCGCCAACGCATCCCGTTCAAGAACCGCCACAATCTGGTGACGATCCTGCTGTTCGTGGCGACGCAATGGGTCATGCTGTTCGCCACGCTGGCGATCTGGGACCGGGCGCTGAACTACTATACCGAATGGGCTGAGGTCGCCCTGTTCGTCGCCGTGATCTTGACCTCGGCGATCACCATTCCGTTCTACATCCTGGTCGAGCGGGCAAGCCTTGGTTTCCGCCGCCTGAAGCCGCAGATGACGACGATCTACGATGTCGCCTTCTGGCGCCACGAACGCCACTGGAAGCTGGCGGATTCGCCGATCGTGCGCCTGTTTGCCGGCACGCCGTTCCGGCCGATGATCCTGCGCCTGCTCGGCGTCAAGGTCGGCGCCCGAGTCTATGACGGCGGCAGCAATTTGACCGAGCGTTCGCTGGTCGAGATCGGCGATGACGTGACGCTTAATGAGGGCTGCGTCATCCAGGCCCATTCGCTGGAAGAAGGCGCGTTCAAGTCGGATTTCATCCGCATCGGCGATGGCTGCACGCTCGGACCTTCCGCCTTTGTCCACTATGGCGTGGTGATGGGCAAAGGCTCGATGGTCGATGCGGACTCCTTCGTGATGAAGGGCGAAGAGCTGGAACCCAACTCGATCTGGCGGGGCAACCCGGCCAAGCTGCATCGGTTCGTCGAGCCGGTGACGGGAGATGGTTCCAGGGCATCGGCTTGACGACCGCAGACATCCGTCTCGTTTCGGTGACCGGGGCCAACCGGGCCTTGGTCGCGGCCCTGCAACTGGCTCCGGATCAGATGGATTTCGTCGCCAGCAATGCGGAGTCGCTGGACGAAGCCGAAACGGACGCGGACGCACGGCCGCGCGTCGTCATGGCAGGGGATCGCATCGTCGGTTTCCTGATGTACGAGGCAGACGACGATGAGGCGCGCATCTACCGCTTCATGATCGATCGCGCCCATCAGGGCCGAGGCTACGGCAAGGCCGCGTTGCGCGAAGTGCTGGATGAGATCATGGGGCTCGGCCACATCAGCCACGTTTCGATCTGCTACGAACCTGGGAATGAAGCGGCACGCCACCTCTATCGCGCTGCCGGTTTCGTGGAAGAAGGGCTCGACGAGGACGGGGAAATGATCGCCGACCTCACTTTGCCGGTCGGATCGACCAGCCATGACACGGCCGCTCGACGTTGACGCGAGCCTGTCGGCGCAGACATCGCTGCTGGCGGCGATGGTCGCCATGGCGCCGAACGGGGTTCGCATCGGGTGCCGCACGATCCGCGAAGGCGACGAGAGCCACCTGCTGCCCGAGGAGGCACGCTCCATCCCGTCACGCCAACCGCCGATGCGGCGGGCGAGCGGCGCAGCGCGGTGGATCGCGCGCGGGCTGCTGGCCGATATGGGCTTGAACGATGTCGCTGTTTTGCGCGGCTCATCCGGTGCGCCGGTATGGCCCCAGGGGATAACGGGGTCGCTGGCTCATGACGACGAGATGGCCGTGGCGGCAGTCGCGCCCATTGGCAATATCGCCGCGCTCGGCATCGACGTCGAGCCTGCCCTGCCCTTGCCCGACGAAATCTTCCCGCTCGTTGCAACCCCCGCCGACCGGACCGACGCAACCGACCGGCGTCTTGCTGGTCGCATCCTCTTTGCCGCCAAGGAGGCCGTCTACAAGGCCGCCTACCCGCTTGATCGCGAGGTGCTGGGCTATGAGGACATCACCGTCGATCTCGACGCAGGCACCGCGATGACGAAGACAGGCCGCAGAGCGAGACTGGTCTACTGCGCTGCTCCACGTGTAGTCGTTCTGGCGTTCGTTGACGGTGGCTGGGGCGCAAGAATTGGCCGGCCGGGTCCGGATCAAATTAGCTAAACTTTTATTAAACTATATGGGATCACCCTTGGCGCGCCTACAGTCGCAGACGGCGGATCACAGGTGATGTCGCATGGCGCGAAAGCCGGAAACGAAACTCGACGATCACAGCCTGATAACGTCGATATTGGTCAAGAAGCATCGAGCGGAAGCGCCCGATATTGTCGACGCCGACGAACTGAAGGAGCGGACGGCAGAGCTCGCACTTGTCCTAGATCTCGCTCACCAGGCATTCGCAAAGAAAGC
The DNA here is from genome assembly GCF_056404235.1 of Mesorhizobium sp. P2_E10. Lineage (NCBI taxonomy): Bacteria > Pseudomonadati > Pseudomonadota > Alphaproteobacteria > Hyphomicrobiales > Phyllobacteriaceae > Mesorhizobium > Mesorhizobium sp. P2_E10. The sequence goes on along the minus strand of NZ_JBFUEK010000002.1, from coordinate 430,861 downwards.
GCCGGCAGGACCGATCGTCGACCGTCTGGCAGGCCGACTCCACGAGCTTCGCAGGCAGTCTGCTCCCGCGGTCTGGCAGGCACTCATTCCCCTGGCCCAGCAACATCGCGTTGCCGAATATTTGCTGCAAGATCCGTTCACGCGCTGGTCCTTCGAAAAGCCGCGCGGCTATTCGGGCGATGCAAGCCTGCTGGACATTTACTACAAGCACCCCAGCGCCGACGAGATGGTGGCTTCTTCGACCCCGCTTGGCCAGGAGATCTACGCCTATACGAGCGAGGCGGCGAGTTCTGCTGCCGGACGGGAACGGCGCAACATCCTCGCCAAAACGGTGGACGAGACTGCTTGCCGGGTCGGGAATGCCGAGGTGCTGGCGATCGCCTGCGGTCATCTGCGCGAAGCCGAACTCTCCGAGGCGCTCTCTCAGGGGAAATTGAAACGCTGGATTGGACTGGACCAGGATCCTGTCAGCGTCGGCATCGTGAACCGCGATTTTGCCGGCACGGTGGTTAAGGCTGTGGAAGGCTCGGTGCGGGGCCTTCTTCGCCGCGCCTACCCTCTTGGCGCATTCGACCTCGTCTATGCCTCGGGTCTCTACGACTACTTGGCGCCCGCCATCGGCATCCGCCTGTTTCAGAGAGCCATGGAAATGGTCAAGCCCGGTGGCGAACTGCTTTTTGCCAATTTCAGCGACGAGATCACGACCGATGGCTACATGGAAACCTTCATGGATTGGCCGCTGATCCTGCGTTCGGCCGACGATATGTGGGACATCATCAATGCCGCCGTCGACAGGAATCGCGTCGAAGCTGAAGTGTTCTATGGATCGAACCGAAACATCGTTTACGGCAAGGTCCGCAAAGCGTGATCCCAGGATGTGGACGGCGGTGACATTCCGGGTCGGCGGTTGATACCAGGCACCAAGTCCGCGCGCCTTGGGTTCTTTGGTCGAAGGTCTCAGCCATGACGTCGAGAATTTCGGGTTGAACGCCGGGCAACCGCCGCCATCCAGCTGTCAATCAAACAAATTTAAGAAAAATGTCCGGGTCGCGCGAAACATTCCGTAAGGCCGGCTCCTTATGATTGTGATTTTCGTGAGGCTAGGCGCGACCGCAACGCGGAACATCAGCGCTATCTTATGAAACGGGGCGTAGAATCCTGTCCAGCCGGAGCGAATCATTAGGATCTGTGCATGACCCAAACGTTGGCCGATGTGGTTGAAGACGAAGTCCTTCCGCAGCGGCAAGAGCCACTTCCGGGAGACCTGCGCAAGCTTTACCGAATGGAGGGCGAGAGTGCCTGCAGAAAGGCTGCCCGGCAGGGGCTCTGGCTCGCGGTTGCGTGCTATCTCTCGTTTTCCGTCACCGATATACTGCTGATCCCGGATGTCGCGGCTTACACGATCGGCGCGCGTTTTGCGGTCAGCGCAATCGCGCTCGTCGTCCTCGAAACACAGTATCGCCTGGGGTTCAAAACGGAAGGGCTTGATCTCACCTGCGCGGTCGCCCTGGTCTCAGGCTATATAGGTTGGTTGATTCCGGCGATAACGACCGGATACACCCAGAATTTCTCTTACTTCATGATTTTTGGCTCCATCTTCATGATGGGCGCCAACCTGTTCTTTCGATTCCAGTTTGTCCTTTCGATTGTGTCGTCTGGCGTGGTCCTCGCCGCGTTCTTCGTCGCTCTGTATTTGTTTCCCGCAACCTTGTCTTACCAAATCGCCCTCGGGACATTTTACATCTCGTGCTTCACGTTTACCTCCTACGTGAACTGGAAGCTGAATGAGGAGCGCTACAACGTCTTCCTGAATGCGCTGGAAGCCAAAATCCAGCACAAGGAGGCCACCGAACGCGGACAGGCGCTGCTCAATCTGTCGAGAACTGATCCCCTTACAGGTCTCCAGAACCGGCGGGCGATTGACGAGAAACTGCGGGACTACTGGAGTGGCTGGCAGAGGTTCGGCAACAGTTTTGTGGCGATTCTCATCGACGTCGACTTCTTCAAGAAGTTCAACGACTGTTACGGCCACCAAGAGGGCGACCGCTGCCTGATCCTTGTCGCCAACGCCCTTAGCGAAATGATCAAGGGGTACAGTGGCTCAATCGGCCGCTACGGTGGCGAGGAATTCATTGTCCTGGCTCGCCTGGAAGAGAAAGAGCAGGTCGCGGACCTTGCCGAAGCCATTCGCCGCACGGTGGAGGATCTCGGCCTTACCCACGAACTGCGGCGGGACGGTATCTCGGTTGTGACGGTGAGCGTTGGGGCTGCGTTCACCCGGCTGCAGACCGGCGCCAAGCTGGAGAAGATCATCCACGAGGCTGATCGCGCGCTTTACCTGGCAAAAGCCGGCGGTCGAAATTGCGCCCGGCTGTTCGATCCATCCGACCCCCAGAGCAGCGACGAGAGCGAGAACATTGCCGCTTTGCTGAAGATCGCGATCGGCCAGGATCTCGTTTCACTCGTTTATCAACCTATCCAGGATGTCGCATCGGGCCGGGTCGAGGCGGTGGAGGCGCTGATGCGCCTCAAAATGCTGGACGGCACATCGGTCCCGCCGAGCCTGTTCATTCCGGTCGCGGAACGAACCGGCGCGATCCTGGAACTCGGCCGCTGGGCAATACGGACAGTGTGCGCCGAGCTCCTGGCGGACGATCACATCAGCGTCGTCAGTGTCAATGTCTCTCCGATCCAGCTCAAGACACCCGGCTTTGCCACCTCGGTTGCGGCCATTCTGGGCGAGACCGGCGTGGGCGGCAGCCGGCTGGCCTTCGAACTCACCGAGGGGCTGGAGATCGAGATGCACTCGGACATTCTGCGCTGCATCAGCGACCTCAAGCTGCTCGGGGTCAGGATATGGCTCGACGATTTTGGGACGGGCTTCGCAGGCCTGTCATGGCTTCGTCTGATCGATTTCGATACGGTGAAGATCGACCGCTCGTTTCTTCACGACTGCGCCGCCCCCAGGGGCAAGGCGATGCTCCAGGACATTATTGCCCTGGTCCGGAATCGCGGCCACAAGATCCTGGTCGAAGGGGTGGAAACCGACGAGCAGATGGCGCTCATGCGCGATTTCGGCATAGACAAGATCCAGGGCTTTCGCGTCGGCCGCCCCGCTCTGGCCAAAAGTTTCCAGACGAAACAGACCCCCTACAAACGCACACTCACTGTCGTCAAGTCCGCATGACAGCGGTGCCGGCGGCGACCCGGCGGTGCCTGTCGCGCGACAAGCTATCGAGACTGGCGGGCGCCACTTTGCCGGATCCGCTTCAGCCAGGGCGCCAGGTGGAAGCCGCTCATCAGCAGGTACATCGGCACCATTCCGCTGAGTGGTGAAACACCCTGCCCGCCCATGCAGAGCATGGCGGCATCGCCACTGAGAATGCAGGTCAGCAGCGCCATGACCGCGAAAGTCGGCGCCGCTGCGAGGGATATGAGATCAGCTGCGCCGAGCGCGGCCTCGCCGGCGCCGTCTGCATGAGGCTCGCTCATGGTCTGTTTCCCTTGATACCACGGAGGCAGCAGAAGCCCCGCTAATCCACGGAGCTGGGCTCGCGCAGGCCAATTACTCGGCGCGGTCGCGGAATGCCGCCTCGCCGGCGTCCGACACCTCTTCCCATTTCTTGTCGGGCGCCGCGTCATAGCTGTCGTGCCAGTTCCACCATTTGTAGGTCGGGGTCTGCGGATAGCCTTCGGGCGAGTCCTCCCAGACCTCCTGGCGACCGAGCGGCGTGGCGTCGAGGTAGTTCCAGACGGTGCCCATCGCCTCGTCGCCGCGGCTGTTGATGAAGTAGGTGCGAAACACCCTGTCACCGTCATGGATGAACACGTTGTGGCCGTGCCATTCGGCGACGCCAAAATCGGCGTCAAAGCTGTCGGTGATGGTGTACCAGGGCATCTTCCAGTCCATCCGCTGCTTCAGCCGCGCAATGTCGGTCTGCGGGGCGCGCGAGGCATAGACCAGCGTGGTGTCGCGGGCGTTGAGATGGGTGAGATTGCCGACCTGATCGGCGCCCATGGAACAGCCGCGGCAGGCGTGATCGGGCCAGCCATGGACGCCGGGCTCGAAGAAGGCGCGGTAGACGATCAGCTGGCGGCGGCCGTCGAACAGGTCGAGCAGGCTGGCCTTTCCGTCAGGCCCTTCGAAGACATATTTTTTCTCGACTTCCATCCACGGCATCCGCCGCCGCTCGGCGGCCAACGCATCGCGAGCGCGGGCCTGCGCCTTTTCCTTCACCAGCAAGGCTTCACGCGCGGCCTCCCACGCCTCCTGCAAGACGATCGGCGGTGTCTTCATGGCGAGCCGCGCCGAGCCTCCCTCGCCTGTGCCATTCGTGTGACTGGTCATCGTTCTTCTCCTCTCTGCCGTTGCGTGCGGGTCGTGAGTTAGGGCGCGCGTGCCAATTGGCGATAAAGGCGATGGTATCTCGCTATTTTCCGGGCTCCGAAGCCACCTGCCCGATGGGGCGCGCACCGGCCATATAGCGATCATTATCAAAGGGTTCGGCCTGGTTGCTTTCGAGGTCCCACAGATGCCGGTGGGTGGCCGGCAGGTTGCCGAGATATACATGCAGCGCGCCCGAGCGCGCATTGCCGGTGTTGGCCACCGAATGCACGATGTGCGGCGGCATATGCATCACGGCGGGCGCGGCGATGTCCTGCCTCTCCGGCACGTCGATCTCGCTGCCGATAATGGGATAGATGAAGTTGGTCTCGCTGCCCTTGTAGATGCCGATCAGCGCATCCATCAGATGGTTGTGCGGGGGATACTGCAGGCCGGGCGACAGCGTGATGTGGTAGATCGTCAGATTCGGGCTGGCGTGCAGAAGCACTTCGTCGTCGTCTTCCTCATGCGCGAGCACGCCCGTCGCGTGAAAACGCCTGGTATGGTCGTGCAGCACCGTCCTGACGCGTTCGAACGGATCGGGGCCTTGCGCGGCGTTGACGATATCATTGGTTACGGCGTAGAGAGGCGAGCTGGGGGAAAGAGACATTGTCAGTTATCCCTTCTGAGATGCTCAGTGCAAATATCTGAGAAGCTCACGCTAGCGAATGCCGATACCGGCGTCAACTGGGGCCCAAACGGAAGACCAACATGACTCCTCCGAAAGCCGCGGCGGCATCGACCGCCGACATACTGCGCAGCGAAGAGGCCTATGAGCAGGTCAAGACCGATATCGTCGCCTGCGTGCTGCGCCCCGGCGAAAGCCTGACCGAAAAGCAGATCGGCGACCGCTACCAGATCAAGAAGGCGACGATCCGCTCGGCGCTGGCCCGTCTGACGCAGGAAGGGCTGATCAAGAGCGAGCCCAGGCGCGGCTATGTCATCGCGCCGCTCAGCCTGCGCGACGTCAACGAAATCTTCGATGTGCGCAGCCTGATCGAGCCGGAGGTGTTCCGTGTCGCTGCATCGGGCCTCACCGCGCGCGGGCTGGAAGATGTGAGACTAGCGGCGAAGAAGGTGCTGAAGCCGGAGACGCTGCGCAGCCACGTTGCGTTCCTCGCCGCCGATCGCGCCTTTCGCCTGGCGCTGGCGGAGCTGTCGGGAAATCTGCGGCTGGCGCGCCTGCTCGATCAGATACTCGACCAGTCGGAGCGCGTTCTCCATCTCGGCTTCAAATCGCGCGACCTGACGCAACTGATCATCAGCCAGCAGCAGGAATTGGTGCTGGCCTGCGAGGTGGCGGAGGTTTCCGGCATCGTCAAACTGGCGCGTTCGCAGTGCCTGCTGCTCAAGAAACAGGTGCTCGAAGCCTTGCTTGCCAGCGCCAAGCTGCAGGAAGCCAATCTGCAGACCTTCGCATAGAGCCTATTCCCATCCCGATGAAAGATCGGGATGGGGCTCTATCTTCCCTCACTGTGTAGGCGCCTGCTAGGACGTCGCACGCAGGTTGCGGCGGGCGCGCCGCCTGTGTGTTGCGCGCGCCGCCTCGGCCACCGCGCCGTTGATTTCGACCACGACGCCTTCGCGCGGCTTGGCGTTGGTGACCCTGTGCAGGCGCTCATAAGGCAAGAGCTCCTTGATCCGGGCATTGAGCGACGCGACTTCAGCTCGCAAATCCTCGCATTCCTGCCTCTGGACATCGTACTGCATTTGTTCAGATGCCTGCTGCAGGGAAAGCTGCGAATAATTTGCGTTCACCGCCGAAAGGTTCATCTTGTCGCTTTCGCTCTCCTTCATGAGCGCAGACAGTTTTTCATCCGCAACCTGCTTTTCGGCCACGGCGTCGCTCCACTGAGCCCTAAGCGTGGCCATCTCGGCAGCGGCTGCGCTGCTCTCATTCGAGGCCAGCTCCAGCCGCGACTGGAGGTTCTGAATTTCAGAGCGCAAGCCGTCCATCTCCAGGTGATTGCGTGTGAGCTCGGCTTGCGTGTCACTTTCCATGAAACGGGCCGCTTCCGTCATTTCCGACAGCTTCGTTTGCGCCATCTCGAACGATTTCTGAAGCCGCATTTCCTCCTTCTCGCTCTTGCCAAGCGCAGCCAGCAGTTCCGAAAGTCGCACCGCCTCGCTGGCATGAATCGTCGAGAGCTCGTCGAGCCTATGGCGCGTCTCGGTTTCCCGCTTGTGCGCCTTGTCGAGATCAATCTGCAGGCTGACATGCTTTTCCCGCAGCATCTTGTTCTCACGCAAGCGTCTATTGGCCTCGACCGTCTTGGCCGCTAGCGTCTTGACGACGTCGCCGAATTCCGCTTCGCGTTTTGCGCTTGCATTGGCTGCCTCGACCAGTTCCAGCCTCACTGCAGCCAGCGCGCCTCGAAGCGCCTCCTTGTCCTGAACCAGGCCTGCCTCATGCTGCTGCAAGACTTCGACGGCGCCTTCGCGCTCGCGCAGCTTTCTGGCCGCATCGTGGAGCTGTTCCGACAGACCTCTTTGGTGTGCGGTCAGGCCGGTATTTGCCAGTTCCAGTTCGTTGGCGCGAAGAACATCGCCGTGGAGGATGTTCAGGAATTCGCGTGTCAGATGGTGCGAAGTCGCGATCTCCGACAGTTTCGTGTTGATCTCCTCCAGATAGTCCTGGGCATCGTGAAAGAGCCCATCAACCGCACTCAATGCAGCCAGCCGGGTTTGCGTGTGTGAAGTCAGCAGCCGTGCGGTCTCTGGACGATCCGCACCGTTCTCTGGCTGGGCGTTGTCGTTGTTTGTCGCGAGATTCTCGTCCGCGTTCTCCGGCGGCGACTGGTCGTCTAGTTTGAGACACTCATCGAACGCGTCCGCCAACTCGGCTTCGAGCTTCTCAAATGCTCTGTCGGAATTAGCGGCACGCTTCATCAACCCCTTGAAACTCATGGCCTAACACTCCTTACACTCCCTCCATTTTTTTACTTAAGGATTTGCTAACATTCCTTTTTACATCCTCTTCTTCCGTTGGGGAAGCCCCGCCGAGCCCTGAGCAGCCTTGGTCGATCGATATGCTCTTGGGCGCCTGCGCAGCAGCCGCAGCGTCGGCCCGCGGTTCACGTGTTTGCGTTTGGCCTTGGCGCCGCCGCCCGTAAGGCAGATATCCGGTCACCCAAGCGCAGGGGCGCCAAGCGCCTCACCCGGCGGCGCGCTTGCCGCGTTTGCTCTTGCCGGCCCGCGCTTCTAGCGTCTTCTCGATCTGCCGCTTCAGCTCGTCCTTGATGTCGACGGTTTCGGCCAGCAAGGCGTCGATCTTCATGAAGTCGAGAACGCGGTATTTCGACACCGCCGGCCGGATCAGGATGTCGGGCTGGCACTGCTTCAGCTTGTTGGCGATGATCGACTGCATCATCAGCTGCGTGGCGCCGAACATCAGGTCGACGGAGGTCGGGTTCTTGCGCTCGGCCTCGGTCGGAGCGCCGACGACATCGACGGCGATGATGATGTCGGCGTCGTGCTCGATCAGGTCGAACGGCACCGGGTTGTAGATGCCGCCGTCGATCAGCAGCCGGCCGTCGCGCATCACCGGGCGAAACACCGCGGGAATGGCCGCCGAAGCCGCAAGCGCCGAATGCAGGTCGCCGTCGGCGAAGACGGCCAGCTTGTGGCCAAAATAGTCCGTCGCCGTCACCTTCAGCGGTATCTTCAGCTCGGCGAAGGTTTCGGGAATAGCGTCGGGCAGGAAGGCTTTCAGGATGCGCTCGACATTGAACTGGCTGACCCGCAATCCACCCTGCATCGCCTCGGCAAACGTGCCCGGCCGCGCCCGCCACATGCGCGTCGCCACCTCGGCGCGGCGCATCAGGATTGAACGCGTATAGTCCTGGATGTCCCGGCCCGCCATGCCCGACGCCATGCCGGCGCCCATGATGGCGCCGATCGACGAGCCGGAAATTGCGACCGGCCTGATGCCCAGTTCGTCCAGCGCCTCGATGACGTGGACATGCGCCAGCCCGCGCGCGCCGCCGCCGCCAAAGGCGATGCCGAAGCTCGGGCCAGCACTCATCCCTTGCCGCCCAGCGCCAGTTTGGGTCCGACGACCATGATGGCCGGCTCGGCGGAAAGCAGTTTCTTCGCCGCCGCCTTGACCTGGTCCAGCGTCACCCCGTTGATCAGGGCGCCGCGGCGCTGCATGTAGTCAATGCCGAGCTTGTCGAGCTGCAGTTCGACCAGGGTCGCTGCAATCGCGCTCGAGGAATCCAGATTGTTGATGGCATAGGCGCCGACCATGTATTTCTTGGTCGCTTCAAGTTCTTCCTCGGTCGGCCCCACCTCGGCCATGCGCTTGACCACCTCACGCACGACGCCCAGCGTCTCGGCCGCCCTGTCGGAGCGGGTCGCCGTGGTGACGAGCAGCGCATCGGCGTGTTTCTGGTCGATCAGGTCGGAACTGACGCTATAGGCCAGGCCGCGCTTTTCGCGCACTTCGTCGAACAGGCGCGAGGTAAAGGTGCCGCCGCCAAGGATCTCGTTCATCAGCACCGCGGCGAAAAAGTCCGGCGCGTCGCGTTTCACGCCGGGATAGGCCAGTTGCAGCGAGGTCTGCGGCAGGTCGTAGTTGACCTCGAGCTGCTGGCCGAGCTTCGGCTCGATATCGGCGACGGGGTTCAGCGTCTGCTTTTCCGGCAGGTCGCCGAACAGCGCGTCGAGCTTCTCTTTCAGCGTCCCGGCGTCGATGTCGCCGACCACCGCGACATGCAGGCCGTCGCGGGCGAAATTGGCCTTGTGGAAAGCTTTCAGATCATCCGGCGTGATGGTGGCGAGGCTTTGCTTGGTGCCCTCGTCGGACCTGGAATAGGGATGGGTGCCGTAGATCGCTTCCGCCCATTTGGTCTGGGCGATGGTGCCCGGGTCGTTCTCGCCGGCGATGATGCCGGACAGGATCTGCGAACGAATGCGGTCGATCGGCGCCTGGTCGAAGCGCGGTTTGGTGACCGCCAGCCGCAACAGGTCGAACGCCGCGTCGTTGCGTTCGGCCAGCATACGCATCGAGCCATAGGTGCCGTCGCGCCCGGCCTCGAAGCCCATTTCAGCGCCGACATCATCGAGCTTTATCTGGAAGGCCTCGCTGTCGAGATCGCCGGCGCCCTCGTCGAACAGGCCGGTCATCAGATTGACCAGCCCTTCCTTGCCAGCAGGGTCCTGCGTCGAGCCACCGTCGAAGACGAAGCGGATGGCGATGATCGGCACCGTATGATCTTCCACCAGCCAGGCGGTGATGCCCTTCGGCGATTTTACTTCCTGGATGTCCATGGCGCGAGCGGCGAGCGCCGGCAGGATAAGGAAGACGACGGAAAGGAACAGGGTCGCCAGCGGCGTGGCGGTGCGGCGGGGCAGGATCGCGAGTCTGTTCATCGGATCAGTTTCCCGCCTGGGTTTGCGGCAAGAGATAGCCGGTCGTCGAATGATCCAGCACCAGATACCGCACGGCGACGGCCTTGACCTCGTCGGCGGTGACCTTGCGGATGCGGTCAGGCCATTCCTCGATATCTCTGACGTTGCCGCCGACGGCCAGCGTCGAGCCATAGATGTTGGCCATGGAATCCTGCTTGTCGCGGGCGAAGATCATCGAGCGGACGTAGCGGGCCTTGGCCTTCTCCAACTCCTCGCCAGTGACCCCGTCCTTGGCAATGCGAAGGATTTCGGCATCGACCGCCGCCTCGACATCGGCGAGCTTGGCGTCACCGCGCGGCGCGCCATAGACGGTGAAATTGGTGGCGTCGTGCATGGTGCCCTGGAAGAAGGCCCCGGCGCTGGCGGCTATGCCTTGCTTGACCACTAGCTCCTGGTAGAGCCGGCTGCGGCTGCCGCCGCCGAGGATTTCAGCCAGTATGTCGAGCGCTTCGGCTTCACCCGGTTTTGCCGTGCGATAGGACGGAACCACCCATTGCGTCGAAAAACTCGGGACGCTGACGCGCGCATCGGTGAGCGTCACCGTGCGCCTGGTGTTCTGCTCCGGCTCGACCGGACGGATGCGCGGCGGCAGATCCGGACCGCGCGCGACCTTGCCAAAGGTCTTTTCGGCCAGCGCCTTGACCGCGCCGGACTCGACGTCGCCGGCCACCACCAGCACGGCGTTGTTGGGGGTATAATATTTGTCGTAGAAGGCCGTGGCGTCGGTGCGGTTCAGCTGCTCCATCTCCTGCATCCAACCGATCACCGGAATGCGGTAGGGCTGGTTCTGCCACAGCGTGGCGTCGACTTCCTCGTCGAGAACCGCCTCGGGATTGCTGTCGATGCGCGCGCGGCGCTCCTCGAGGATGACGTCGCGCTCGGTCTTGATGACGTCGTCGGTGAGGATGAGGTTACGCATCCGGTCGGCCTCGAAGCTCATCATGTCGCCGAGTGCCGAGGGCGCCACCGTCTCGTGGAAGGCGGTGTAGTCATAGGAGGTGAAGGCGTTGTTGGAACCGCCTATGGCCGAGATGGCGCGGTCGAACTCGCCGGCTGGATGGTTCTTGGTTGCCTTGAACATCAGATGTTCGAAGAAATGGGCAATGCCGGATTTGCCCGGCGGCTCATCGGCACTGCCGATCTTGTACCACACCATATGGGTGACGATCGGCGCCCGGTGATCCGGGATGACGACCACCTCCATGCCGTTGTCGAGCAGGAAGTCCGTCACCTTGCCATCGTCCGATACGGCCAGAACCGGGCCGGTCGTGACCAGGGCCAGCGCGGTCGTCAGCAGCATTCTGCGCAGAGATGTCATCAATGGCTCCGGATTTCATGCCGCGACGATAGGCAAGGTCTTGTGGACAAGCAAAGTGAATTGTTGGTCATGTTGCCGGCAAAGGCGGCGGCAAAGAGGCCGCCCCCAGGGCGTGCAAGGGATGCCGCAAGCAATCAGCCGGCTTCGATGAAGCGAATGACGGTCTCGCCATAGCCGCGCTCGTCGACCACCGCAAAGCCGGGGCCAAGCTCGAACGGGGCCGCCGCCGCTTCCTCGACGACGCAGAGCGCACCGGGCGAGAGCCAGCCACCGGCCTTGGCCGAACGCAGGGCGAGTTCGCCAAGACCCTTGCCGTAGGGTGGATCGGCAAACACCAGTCCGAAGGCAGCGATGGTGCCGGCCTCGCCAAGTGCTGAGGCATCGCGGCGAAAAATCTTGGTGCGCCCGGTCAGGCCGAAGGCTTCGACATTGGTGCGGATCAGGCCGCGTCCTTCCGCCGATTCCTCGATGAAGACGCCATAGGACGCGCCACGCGACAGCGCTTCGAGGCCGAGCGCGCCGGTGCCGGCGAACAGGTCGAGCACGCGCGCGCCGTCCAGTTTCTCGGGATAGCGATGCGCCAGCACGTTGAAGACAGCCTCGCGGGTGCGGTCGGTCGTCGGGCGGATGCCATTGCTGCGCGGCGTCGCCAGCGGACGCCCGCGAAACTCACCGCCGACGATCCGCATTACTTGCCCTTGGGGCCGTTACGCGGCCGGTCACTGCCGGGACGATCGCCCCGCGGCTTGCCGAACGGTTTTGCACCGGCGGGCTTGCCATAGGCGGGCTTGAACGAAGCCTTGCGCGCCTTGGCATCGCTGGCTTTGGCCGCGTCGGCTTCCGCCCTGCCCTTGCCGATCGGCCGCGCGCCAGGCGCCATCCAGACATTGGCCTTGCGCTGGCCCGGCGGCTCGATCGGCCGCTGCTCGCGTTCCGGCCTTTTCCCGCCCGGCTTGCCGCCAAAGCCACCACGCGGCTTGTCGCCGAAGCCCCCGCGCGGTTTCTCGCCGAAGCTGCGCTCGGGCCTCGGGCCACGCTCGCCAAAGCTCTTTTCCGGCCCAGCACTTCTGTCGGGACTTGTCGACAGCTTGCCCAGCGCCTCGTCGCGGCTGCCTTCGCGGCGCTTGCGGTTCTTGATCAGCCCGCCCTCGCCGATCGGACGGCGCTCGCCGTCGCGGGTGAATTTCGGCCGCTCGGGTTCCTCTTCGCGCACGGTTTCGCGCCGCACCGGCTTGTTGGAAAACGGCTTGGTGATCTCGGCGTCGAAATTGGCGCCGGATTCCTCGACCAGGCGCTCGCCAAGCTGGTCGCGCAGCACGCGGCCCTTAATCTCGAGAACATGGCCTTCCTTCAGATCATCCAGCTGGAATGGGCCGTAGGAAATGCGGATCAGCCGCGTGACGTCGAGGCCGAGCGAGCCAAGGATGTTCCTGACCTCGCGGTTCTTGCCCTCTCGCAGGCCAAGCGTCAGCCAGGCATTGGTGCCCTGCTCTCGGTCGAGCGTCGCTTCGATGGCGCCATAGAAGACGCCGTCGACGGCAATGCCTTCGCGCAGGCCGGCGAGCGCGCTTTCCTCGACCTTGCCGTGGACGCGCACGCGGTAGCGCCTGAGCCAGCCGGTGGCCGGCAGTTCGAGCACGCGCGACAGCCCGCCATCATTGGTGAGCAGCAAAAGGCCTTCGGTGTTGATATCGAGGCGACCGATGGTCATCAGCCGCGGCAGGTCGGCCGGCAGCACGTCGAACACGGTTTTGCGGCCCTCGGGATCGCGGTTGGTGGTGACGACGCCGGCCGGCTTGTGGAACAGGAACAGCCTCGTGCGCTCGATCGGCGGTATCTCCATGCCGTCGAGATGGATGATGTCGCCTGGCATGACATTGAAGGCCGGCGTGGTCAGAGCGCGACCATTGACCTTGACGCGGCCGGCCGCAATCAGCTCCTCGGCGTCGCGGCGCGAGGCGAGACCGGCGCGCGCCAGCCGCTTGGCGATGCGCTCGCCAGCCTCTTCCGTCACTTCCGCGGCACGCGGGCGCGGCCTGAAACCACCGCCTGACGCGCCCTGGGGCCTATCGCCAAAGTCGCGCTTGGGGCGATCAGCAAAGTCACGCTTAGGCCGGTCGTCGCGCGGTTTGAAGTCACGCTTCGGACGTTCGCCTTCGGCGGCCATCGGCCGATCGCCGCGCGGTGCATAGGGTTTGCGCGGACCTTCGCGCTTCTCATAAGGCTTGCGCTCGCCTTCAGCGGCCCTTGGTCGGTCGCCGCGTGGCGCATATGGTTTGCGCGGTCCTTCGCGCTTCTCGTAAGGCTTGCGCTCGCCCTCGGCGGCCATCGGACGATCACCACGCGGGGCATAGGGCTTGCGCGGGCCTTCGCGTTTTTCATATGGCTTGCCCTCGGGGCGCGGACCCTTGCTGAATGGCCGATCGCCGCTCTTGAAGTCGCGCTTCGGCCGCTCGCCGTCGGTGGCCATCGGCCGGTCGCCACGCGGGGCATAGGGCTTGCGCGGGCCTTCGCGCTTTTCAAAAGGCTTGCCTTCGGGGCGCGGGCCCTTGCTGAATGGCCGGTCGCCGCTCTTGAAATCGCGCTTCGGGCGCTCGCCCTCAGCGGCTATCGGCCTGTCACCGCGCGGTGCGTAGGGTTTCTTGGCGCCGAAGGATGGCTTGCCGCCTTTGCCGGCGGCGCCATCGCGGCTGCGCGGTCCCGCAGCTTTCGGGCCGCCTCTGGCCGGACCCTTTTTGGGCCGGAATTTCTTGTCGTTGTCGTCCATGTGGCCTTTGCCTGTTTGCGCTGCTACAGCGTGGCGCATCCTTTCGGGCGCGCAAAGAACGCTGTAGCACTTTTGATTTGGCGCATGATCATTTCCGAAAACCGAGTCCGATTTTCGAGGTTATGCGCTCAATAACAGGATCACGCCTGAGTGGCGAGGAGATAATCGGGATGGAAACCCGCGTGAAGCGGCCGGATTTCATGGCGCTGGCGTTGCAAGAAGCCGAAGCCGCCGCCTTGCGCGGCGAAGTGCCGGTCGGCGCCGTCATTGCCAGCGGCAGCACGGTGGTGGCAAAAGCCGGCAATCGCACCCGCGAGTTTGCCGATCCGACCGCACATGCCGAGATGCTGGCGATCCGCGAGGCTTGCCAGAAGCTCTCAGCCGAGCGGCTGACCGGGCACGACCTCTATGTGACGCTGGAGCCCTGCGCCATGTGCGCCGGTGCCATTTCCTTCGCCAGGCTGCGCCGGCTCTATTTCGGCGCCGCCGACGAGAAGGGCGGCGCGGTGGTCAACGGCGTGCGCTTCTTCACGTCACCCACGTGCCATCACGCACCCGACATCTATCCGGGCATGGCCGAGCATGATGCGGCCCTGCTGCTGAAGGATTTTTTCCGGGAGCGACGCGAACCTTAGCTAGATATCAAAGGGTTACGGCGTTCTTTGCATGTCTTAGGGAACATGCGGCGCGGAGATGGGCTGCTTACCAGGGCAGCCAGTCGAACATGCCGCCGCTCTTGCTCTTGGCGGCTGCCTCCTTCTTGAGGCGGCGTTCCTTCTTGTATTCGTCCTCGCCGAGCTGGTCCTGCGGCGCCGTGTCGGCGGCGACACGGTACTGCACCGGCGGCTCGCTCAGATATTTGCGCTTGGTCGGATCGCCCTGCTTGCTTTCTATCATGCGGCGCTGGATTTCGGCGGCGCGACCCTTGTCCGAGTCAGCCGGCGACCAGCGTGGCGGATGGCTCGAACCCGAATCCGCCATCGCCTTCTTGATCGATTCCGGGTCGGTCTGCACATCATCGACGATCTGCGACTGGTAGGCAGGATCGTCCTGATGCGCGGTGGCGTCGGCACGCAGGCGGGCGCGGCGTTGCTCGGGCGATTCGGGCCATTCGGCGCTCGCCGTCTCGATGCTGTCCTGCGGCGGCGGCAGCACTTCCTTCTGTCCCAGCGCCGGCTTCACCAGTTCGGGACGCGGCTTGTAGTCGATCCGTTCCTTGTGCTTCGGCGCGATCGAAAAGGCGCTGGAGAGATCGCCCGCCAACTGTTCACCGGCGGTCTTGTCGGTGCCGTAGGTGGGCGAGCCCATGCAGCCGGACAGAGCGAGCCCTGATGCGACAAGCGGCGCCAGCAGCGCAACGCGCGCGTAAGTTCTCTCGGTCATGCCAAAAAGTCCCACTCTAGACAGCCTCTCGATCGCCACCGGCCAAAGGTCCGGTCCCCATCGCCCATGCTCTTGCGACGGAAATCCGGCGACAATTTGTCGTCCGGAGTTTCGCGTGTTTACCTCAACCACTCGTTAAGGGCAACGCGCGGGAGATTGTCAGCCCCTCGCCGTGGCACTTGTGCACCGTTTCAAAGCCGCCCGAGCGCCTTCAACTCGTGCAGGACAGCGGCATCCCGGGCCGAAACATCGGGAAATTCCATGTCCTGTCCGACATCGGCTGTGTAGCGCCACGAGCGCGCGCATTTCGCCAGGCCCCGGTCCTGCGCCTTCTTGATCACGACCGCTATGCCCTTGACGTCGTCCAGGGTGAAGGCGCCGGCAGGCGCGTTGCCGTGGGCGATGACCAGATCACTGGTGATCGCCATCTCGGCCATGTCGACATCCGAGATCGCTGCTTCGAGCGCGGCATCGTCCAGCGTGACCACCGGCACGGCTTCCAGCGACGAGCCGATCACCTTCTGGGCGCGGGCGATCTCGAGCGCGCCGGTGACGACACGGCGAACCTGCCGCACCTTGCGCCATTTTTCCGCCAGCGCCTCGTTCTTCCAGTCCGCCGGGATTTCCGGAAACTGGTCGAGATGCAGCGACACAGCGTCCGGGTGACGGTCGAGCCAGGCCTCTTCCATGGTAAAGGGCAGCATCGGCGCCAGCCACTTCACCAGGCAGTCGAACAGATGGCGCACCACCTGCACCGAGGCCTTGCGCTTCACGCTCGACGGTGCGTCGCAGTAGAGTGCGTCCTTGCGGATGTCGAAATAGAAGGCCGACAGTTCGACCACCATGAAGTCGAGCAGGGTGCGGGTGACGCGCTTGAACTCGAAGGCATCGTAGCCCGATCGCACGATCTCATCGAGCTCGGCCAGCCGGTGCAGCATCAGCCGCTCCAGCTCCGGCATCTTGTCCAGCGGCACCTCCTCGCCATCGTCATGGGCGAGCGTGCCCAGCATCCAGCGGATGGTGTTCCTGAGCTTGCGGTAGGCGTCGATATTGGTCTGCAGCACGTTCTTGCCGAGCCGCTGGTCTTCCCAATAGTCGGTCGTCACCACCCACAGGCGCAGGATATCGGCGCCGGACTGCTTGATGACGTCCTGCGGCACGACGGTGTTGCCGAGCGACTTCGACATCTTTCGTCCCTCTTCATCCATGGTGAAGCCATGGGTGACGACGGTTTCGTAGGGCGCCCTGCCCCTGGTGCCGCAGCTTTCGAGCAGCGAGGAGTGGAACCAGCCACGATGCTGGTCGGAACCTTCCATATAGACGTCAGCCGGCCATTTCAGGTCGGGACGGTCCTCCAGCGTGAAGACATGGGTCGAGCCCGAATCGAACCAGACGTCGAGGATGTCCATCACCTGCTTCCATTTGGAGGCGTCGTGATTGCCGAGGAAACGCTCCTTGGCGCCGGCCGCGAACCAGGCGTCGGCGCCTTCTTTCTCAAAAGCGTCCATGATGCGCTGGTTGACCGCCTCGTCCTTCAGCACATTGCCGTCGGCATCGGCGAAGACGGCGATCGGCACGCCCCAGGCGCGCTGGCGCGACAGCACCCAGTCGGGGCGCTCCTCGATCATGGCGCGGATACGGTTCTGGCCCGCCGCCGGCACGAAGCGGGTGTCATCGATCGCCTTCAGCGCGCGGCTGCGCAACGTCGTGCCGTCGCCGAGATCCTTGTCCATATAGACGAACCACTGCGGCGTGTTGCGGAAGATGATCGGCTTTTTCGAGCGCCACGAATGCGGATAGGAATGCTTCAGCCGGCCACGCGCGAACAGCGCATTGCGCTTGATCAATTCGTCGATGACCGCCTGGTTGGCATTGCCCTTCTTGCCATTGTCGTCGATGACGCGCGCTGGCCCACCCTCGCGGTCCGGGCCGAAACCCGGCGCGTCCTTGGTGAAGAAGCCGCCATCGTCGACCGGAAACGGGATCGCTGTGTCGATGCCGCGCTGGCGAAGCTCGTTGGCGGCATCCGTCCAGGCATCGAAATCCTCGCGACCGTGGCTGGGCGCGGTGTGAACGAAGCCGGTGCCGGCATCGTCGGTGACATGATCACCGGCAACCATCGGCACCGGGAATTCATAGCCGCCGCCGAAGCCTTTGAACGGATGCGAAAGCGTAAGACTTGCAAGCTGTTCGGCCGAAACGCTGTGAAGACGATTCAAGGTGACCTTGGCCTTGGCCGAAGAGTCTTCCGCCAGCGCATCGGCGAAGATCAGCTTCTCGCCCGGCTGCGGCCCGAAGGCGTTCTCGACCGCGGTGACCTCATAAAGACCATAGCCGATACGCGGCGAATAGCTGACCGCGCGGTTGCCGGGGATGGTCCAGGGCGTCGTCGTCCAGATGACGACATGAGCTTCCAGCAGGTCCAGCGACGTCTCGGTCAGCTTTGGATCCCGTGCCGGCTGCCCAGCCTCAAGGCTGGCAACCGGAAACTTCACCCAGATCGTGTCACTCTCATAGTCCTGGTACTCGACCTCGGCCTCGGCCAGCGCGGTGCGCTCGACGACACTCCACATCACCGGCTTGGAGCCGCGATAGAGCTGGCCCGACATGGCGAATTTCAGCAATTCGCCAGCGATGCGCGCCTCGGCATGAAAAGCCATCGTCGTATAGGGGTTCTTGAAGTCGCCGACTACGCCGAGCCGCTGGAACTCGCCGCCCTGCACCGAGATCCAGTGGGCAGCGAATTCGCGGCATTCCTGGCGGAACTCGTTGACCGGCACCTCGTCCTTGTTCTTGCCCTTGGCGCGGTATTGTTCCTCGATCTTCCATTCGATCGGCAGGCCGTGGCAGTCCCAGCCGGGCACATAGTTGGAATCGTAGCCGCGCATCTGGAACGAGCGGGTGATAACGTCCTTGAGGATCTTGTTCAGCGCATGGCCGATATGGATGTTGCCATTGGCGTAGGGCGGGCCGTCATGCAGCACGTATTTTTCACGGCCGGCCGAGCTTTCGCGCAGCTTGCGGTAAAGGTCCATGTCCTGCCAGCGCTTGACCAGCAGCGGTTCCTTTTCCGGCAAGCCGGCGCGCATCGGGAAATCCGTCTGCGGCAGATAAAGCGTCTTGGAATAGTCGATCGTATCGGTTGTGTCGGTCATTGGTCTGCCATGTGCATTGCCCGGCGGGCGTAGAAGCTCGGGCGTTGAAATCTTCGCTTTGACGCATATCGGCTTCCCAAAACCGGACCCACTTTTGGGCGATAGGCGTCGATCATTTGGAAAAAGCGCGAGAGGCACGCGCAAGATCCCCGGCGGCTCCAGCGGCGCTCAGGCCGCCCGGAACACCGGGCTCGTAATTCGTATCGTCAGCGCGCAAAGGCGCGAAAAGCTCGTCATGGCAGGGCTTTTAGCGGAGAAAGCCGCAGGAATAAAGCGTCTCTCGTTTGATTCAGCTACATCGTGAAGTCGAAGCGATAGGTGGTCGACACACCGATCATGAACTGGTTGCGGCCGCCGCGCTCCTTGACCAGGCTTGAATCGGCGGCCGGGCCCATCAGGCGGGAATATTCGCCAAACAGGCTGGCCGTCATCGGTTCGGTTACCTTCCAGGTTATGGCGCCGCCAAGGCCTGTCGATTTCAGGCCGCCACCGGGATGGTATTCGCTGAGGCCCGAGGCCACCGCCTCCTGCGCATTGACGCCATAATAGGCGTCGAAATAGCCTGAAGAGGCGAAGGAAACGCGCGGGCCGCCCGAAATCCTGACATTTGGCGTCACATCATAGAAGGCGTCGGCGGCGATGTCGGCGACGAAACCGTTGTGGGCACGGATGCCGTGGCGCAGTTCGGCGCGAGCGCGCAGCCAGTCCGTCGGATAGAATTCGAAGAAGCCACCGACCTCGCCGCCCCAGCGCACCGGGTCGAGGCCCTTCAGCTCATCGTCGCTGCTGCGGGAAAACAGGAATTTGCCGGTCAGGCCGGCGCGGACACCGCCATCGTCGACCAGCGCCAGCGAGATGTTGTCGTTGCGCGAGACAAAGCGTGCGGTGGGACCGGCCTTGCCAAGCGAGATGATCGGCGAGGCACTGAGCATATACTGCTTGCCGCCCTCGAAATTCGGCGCGACGAGGCCGGTGGCGCCAACCGTTAGATACCAGTCGCCGGACAGCCAGCCGAAGGTGCCCTCACCGGCCTCGGCGGCAGCGGGCGCGCCCAGCATGACGGCCGCCAAGACCGCAGACATTTTTCCGACCGGACTCATGGTCACTCCACTAACACAACACAGCCGCGCAACGGCCACAGCTTTGACGGCCGTTTGGTAAAATTTGATTTAAATCCGTGACAGGGGAGCACGGTTTGTTGTCCTTGCAGGGTGTCGCCCTCGGCTGGACGCGCGCCACCACCGGTACTAACCTCGTGGCCGGCAAATGCCAGACGTTCTTCTATGCTAAAGCGAGACTGGAGGAGATGCGGCAATGACCCTGCGCGGCGATGCATTGAAGGACGCGATCGGCCAGACACGAGACAAATGGGGGTGGTTCGTTGCGCTCGGCGTGCTGCTGCTCATTTTCGGCGGCATTGCCTTCGGCAATCTGTTCATCGCCACAGTCGCCTCGGTCTATGTCGTCGGCTGGCTGATGCTGATGGCCGGCATCATCGAGATTATTCATGCCTTCGGCGTCAAGACCTGGGGCCGCTTCTTCTACTGGCTGCTCAGCGGCCTGCTCTATGCCGTCGCAGGGTTCTTCGCCTTCGACAATCCGCTGCTGGCGTCAGCG
Source organism: Mesorhizobium sp. P2_E10 (assembly GCF_056404235.1). Classification (NCBI taxonomy): domain Bacteria; kingdom Pseudomonadati; phylum Pseudomonadota; class Alphaproteobacteria; order Hyphomicrobiales; family Phyllobacteriaceae; genus Mesorhizobium; species Mesorhizobium sp. P2_E10. Next base: position 410,825 of record NZ_JBFUEK010000002.1, on the reverse strand, counting down.
GTGCTGACCTTCCTGCTGGCGGTGGCGCTTGTCGCATCAGGCGCGCTCCGAGCCTGGGTCGGCTACAGCCACCGGCCGGCCAATGGTTGGAGCTGGGTCGTCGCGGCCGGCCTGATCAGCGTGCTGGCGGGCCTGACCATCGCCATGGGCTGGCCGGTCAACAGCCTGTGGGTGCTCGGGCTGTTCCTGGCCGTCGATCTGATCTTCCAGGGCTGGACTTTCATCGCCGTTGGACTGGCCTTGAAGAGGTAGGCGGCCGGAAGCTCAGAAAGCGATAGCGCGATCCAGCTCCGACAGCGGGCTGACACCGGCGAGCAGCGCCCTCGCCTCGGCCTCGTCACGCTTCATCTGCGCGACCAGCGCATCCAGCCCGTCGAACTTCACCTCCGAGCGCAGGAAACCGAAGAACGACACCGCGCAAATCTCGCCATAGAGATCGCCGGAAAAGTCGAAGACGAAGGTTTCCAGCAGCGGCGCGCCATTGTCGTCGACGGTTGGACGGCGGCCAAAACTGGCAACGCCGTCATACAGCGTGCCGTCGGCGCGGCGGAAGCGGACGGCATAAATCCCTTCCTTCAGAGTCGCTTCCGGCGAAAGTCTCATGTTGGCGGTGGGAAAGCCCAGCGTCCGGCCCAGCTGCTGGCCGCCGATCACCTCGCCCTCGACGGTGAAGCGGTAGCCAAGCAGGCCGGCGGCCTCGGCCACCTCTCCCGCGCAAAGCAGCGCGCGGATGCGGCTCGACGACACCACTTCGGCCCCCTCGTCGCGAAAGGCGTCGACAAGGGTGACGCCAAAACCGTGGCGCTCGCCTGCCGCCATCAGAAAAGCCGGACCGCCCTGCCTGTCCTTGCCGAAATGGAAATCGAAACCGGTGACGGCATGCGTGATGCCGAGGTTTTTTTCCAGCACGTCGGTGACGAAAGCCTCTGCCGACAGGGAAGCGAAGTCGCGCGTGAACGGCTGTTCGACCAGGGCTGCAAAACCCAGCTGCGACAACAGCCGCGCCTTCATCGGCGGCGGCGTCAGCACGAACAGCGGCATATCGGGTCTGAACACCTTGCGCGGGTGCGGCTCGAAGCTCAGCACCAGCGCGGGTGCGCCGCGCCGCGCCGCCTCAGTGAGCGCGCGTTCGAGCACGGCCTGATGGCCGCGATGAACGCCGTCGAAATTGCCAATCGCGACAACGCCGCCACGCAGTTGGGCGGGCAGCGGCGAGATTGCGGAAATGCGGTCCGTCATTTCGAGGCTTCCGTCATGGCGCGACCCTATCGCAGTCTCGGAATAACCGCGACCGGCCGGTAGCCGTGCTTTTCCAGAAAGGCCTGGAGTCGCGCCGGATCCGGCTGCAGCGGGTCGCCATAGTCGCGGGCATGGACGCCGCCCGACACGTAGAGCACGTCGAAGCCATTGTCGGCGGCGCCCTTGACGTCGGTCATCATGCCGTCGCCGATGGCCAGCACTCGGCCGCGCTCGACCGTGCGGCCGAGAAGGCCGGCGACCTCTTTCAGCGCGACGTCATAGACCGGTGCATAAGGTTTTCCGGCGATCAGCGTGCGCCCGCCAAGCCGGGCATAGTCGCGGGCCAAGGCCCCCGCGCACCAGATCATCCGCTCGCCGCGCTCCACCATGATATCGGGATTGGCACAGATGAAAGGCAGGTTCCTGGCCCGCAGCCGCCGCAGAAGCTCGGCGTAGTCCTCCGGTTTTTCCACCTCGTCATCGAACAGCCCGGTGCAGACGATGCCGGATGCCTCGAACTCCTCGACGAGTTCGACGTCAAGACCGTCATAGAGCGTGAAATCGCGGTCGGCACCGATATGGAAAATCTGGCGCGGACCCTCGGCAATCAGATCGCGAGTGACGTCGCCGGAGGTGACGACCCGGTCATAGGCCGCAGGCGGAACGCCGATGGCGTTCATCTGCGCCACCACGTCTGCGCTGCGGCGCGGCGAATTGGTGATCAGCACGACAGGCAGTTTGGCCGCGCGCGCGGTTTCCAAGGCCAGGGCCGCCGCCGGAAAATGCCGTTCGCCATTGTGAACCACGCCCCAGACATCGCAGAGGATGGCACTATAGGAATCCGACAGATCCGCGAGCGAGCCGATGATGTCGGGCGTATGCGCCATGCCGTTTCCCAAAAAGATGATCGTTGCAGGAGCCGCCGCCGACGGTCCGCCGCAGCCGGTCCGCATTAGCCGAAGCGCCTCATCCTGTCACCAGCTTTTGCCAGGCGATGTGACGACCCTTGCACTGGGCAGCAATATTCGCCGCCGCCGACCGCGTGGTTAATGAGCGTTGAATGGATGGCGTGATCTTGAAAGCATTTCAGAAACTCGAAATTTAACGATTTGTGGCATCGTCCTGCCGACAACTGGGGTTTGGGCAGGGGTTCTGACGACATGATCCGGAAATTCGGAAGTGACAGGCGTGGCAACTACGCATTGATGACCGTAATCGCCATGGTGCCGCTGATGGGTGCCGTGGCGCTCGCCGTCGACTATTCGGAGTTGCTGCGGCAAAAGCAGGATACGTTGAACGCACTGGATGCCGCAGGCATCGCCACCGCACAGCAGATCGTCGCGGGCAAGAGCGACACCGTCGTCAAGGCCTTCGCCAAGACTTTCTTCGAGGTCAATCTCGGGCATGTCAAGCCGGCGAATACCCTGCTGACCGTCACGCTGCCCAGCAGCAACACAGGTGGCGGCACGCTGAAGCTGTGCGCCGCTTTGCAGTACCACCCCTATTTCCTGCCGGCGGCCGCCATGCTGATCGGAAGGACTGCCGAGAATGTCAACCTGTCGGCTTGTTCGGAGGTCCGCCTCAAGAACACGCTGGAAGTCTCTCTCGTACTCGACAATTCCGGCTCGATGAGCACCAACGGCTCCGGTACCGGCCAACCGCGAATAGACCTGCTCAAGCAGGCCGCGACCGAACTTGTCAATACGATGGCGCTCCAGGCCGCACAGATGAAGCAGGTCACCAAGCCGATGCAGTTTTCCCTGGTGCCGTTTTCGGCGTCAGTCAATGTCGGCGCAGCCAACAAGGACGCGACCTGGATGGACACGACCGGCATTTCGCCGGTCCATCATGAGAACTTCGATTGGTCGACGATGACAGCGGCAGCCAATGCAACCAAATACATCGAAAAAGTGGGCACCATGTACTACCAGCGGGGCACGGGCTGGGGCACGGACAAAGACAAGCCGATGACCCGCTTCAGCCTTTACAAGGATATGCTGGCCACGACCTGTACGAAAAAGCAAGGCAACACTTGCAAGACCTCTGTAACCGCCGCGTATGAAGCCTGGAAGGGCTGTGTGGAGGCAAGGCCGTATCCCTACAATGACGACGATACATCGCCGACCACAGGCACACCCGCCACCATGTTCGTGCCGATGTTCGCGCCGGACGAAGCCGGCAATTTCTGGACCGATAGCACTCGCACCGCCACCACGTCGTGGGGTTACACCAACAATTGGTGGATCGATTCTCTAGACACGCTGACCGTGCCCAAGCGCCAGGCGGACATGCGAAAGTATTTCCTGACAAAGCCTTGGGACGCAGCGGCCGCTGCCAGCGATGATGGACCCAATGCAGCATGCACGACCGCCGCGATCACGCCGTTGCAGGACGTAACGACCACGGCAGGCAAGACAACCATCACGAACGCCATCGCCGCGATGGCGCCGACCGGCAACACCAACGTGCCGGAAGGGCTGGCCTGGGGCTGGCGGACGGTGTCGAGCAACGAGCCTTTCACGGAAGGCCGACCGAACACCGAAAAGGGCAACGACAAAGTGGTCATCGTGCTGACCGACGGCGCCAACACCTACAGCATCGGCCCCAGCAACGACATGACCAGCTATGCCAAGGACGGATCGACTTACGCCGCTTACGGTTATACCGGTCCGAATTTTCCGAAGGTGGCGGAGCCTGCGACCCGCATGTTCGTGAATACAACCGTTCCCAAGACAACTTATACGGACGCCAACTACACAGCCGCACTTGACCAGCAAATGCAAACGCTTTGTGCCAATGCGAAGAATGCGAACATTCTCTTGATGACCGTCTCGCTCGACCTGGTTACCACCAAGCCGGCGGAAAAGACTGCCATCGACGCGCTCAAGAAATGCTCCTCGGATTCGCGCTTCCGCAAGGATCCGACAGATCCGACCGGCAAGACACCTGCGAAACTCTACTGGAACGCGACCGGCGCCACCTTGTCGCAGAGTTTCAAGGAAATCGCCGACGAACTGTCGAACCTTCGCATCGTCAGCTGATCTTTTGAACTTTTCGAAACGACACGCCCCGCCTTCGGCGGGGCGCTTTGTTTGGGGCGTCTGTTCAAGGCGTGCCGACGCGCTTGGTTAGCTTTTGATGAAATGCCGATCGCGCAATCGACAGGTTTCCCAAACCCGTCCTTCAGCGTTTTGTGAGACTCTGGCCGGATTGAGAATACGCAGGCGGGGCCGCTTACAGACATGCGTGAATTCTGGCGTCAATTCTTCCGTGACCGGCGCGGCAACTATGCACTCGTGACCGCATTTGCCATGGTGCCGCTGATGGGCGCCGTGGCGATGGCCGTCGACTACACGGAAATGTCCAACCAGAAGCAGTCGGTGGTGAACGCGCTCGACGCTGCCAATTTCGCCACAGCGCGTCGCCTGGTCCAGGGTGCCACCGAGGATCAGTTGAAAGCCTACGCGCTCGACTTCTTCAGAGCCAATCTCGACAAAGTCGATCCTGCCAAAACCACGCTCAGCGTCACGCTGCCGACCACCACCACTGGCGGTGGCATTCTCAAGCTGTGCGCCGCCCTGGTGTATGATCCCTATTTCCTGCCGGCAGCGGCGATGCTGGTCGGCAAATCCTCCGGCGAGATCGACTATTCCGTTTGCTCGCAAGTCCGGCTGAAGAACACCCTGGAAGTCGCCATGGTGCTGGACAATTCGGGCTCGATGACGACGCCTGGCACCGGTTCGGGACAAAAGCGCATCGACCTTCTCAAGCAGGCCGCCAAGCAATTGGTCGACACGCTGGCCGTGCAGGCGGCGATGATCAAGCAGATCGACAAGCCGGTCCAGTTCAGCCTGGTGCCCTTCGCTGCCTCGGTCAATGTCGGGCCGGCGAACGACAACGCGTCCTGGATCGACGCCTATGGGCTGTCGCCAATCCACAACGAGAATTTCGACTGGTCGACGCTGAACGCCGCCAACAAATATGCCCAGAAAATCAATGGCATCTGGTACAAGAAGGGCACTGGCTGGGGCACCGAGGAAGGCCAGATGCTGACCCGGTTCTCGCTCTATCGCGACATGAAGGTCGTCACCAGCCACGAGCGGATCGCCGGCAGCGAGCGCGTCGTCTGCGACGTCTACCGTTCCAACCACACCTGCAAGACCAGTCACAAGGAATACGACTACACCGACACGTATGGCCCATTCGCCAGCTGGCAGGGCTGCGTCGAGGACCGGCCTTATCCCTACAATGTCAACGACGCGCCGGCATCCGGCGGGCCCAACAACGGCGGCATCGGCGTCGGCGATCCGGCAACGATGTTCGTGCCTATGTTCGCACCCGACGAGCCCGGCAATCACTGGAAGCTGACCCAGGATCCGGACGAGGCGAACCCTGTAACCTATGGCGCGGCAAACAGCTGGTGGAACGACGACCCGACAAGCACCACCGGCAAGACGCGGCAATCCAACATGGCCAAATATTTCCAGCCGCGGCCGATCGATGCGCCGGTGCTGGCCAAGGGCGCCGGCCCCAATTACAGCTGCACCACCACGCCGATCACTCCGCTGACCGACGTCACCGATGCCGCAGGGCTGACCAAGATCAAGGCCGCAATCGACCTGATGACGCCCAACGGCAACACCAATGTGCCGGAAGGTCTGGCCTGGGGGTGGCGCACCGTCTCCAGCACCGAGCCCTTCACCGAGGGACGTCCGGAGACGGAACGCGGCAACGACAAGGTGGTCATCGTGCTCACCGATGGCGAGAACACCTATTCGACGGTGAGCAGTGACCCGGCCGGCAACAAGTCGACCTATGCCGCCTACGGCTATACCGGCCTCGGCTACAATGGCGGCGCGGTCACCCGCCTGTTCGGCGGCACGTCGAGCGCCGTCGGCCAGTTCAACTATTCGTCCAGCAACTACACTACCGCGCTCAACGACCAGATGGCGACGCTGTGCAACAACGCCAAGGCAGCCAACATCATGGTGATGACCGTGGCGCTGGACCTGTCGACCACGGATGCCAGCGACAAGAAGGCGATCGACGCGCTGAAGACGTGCTCGTCGGACTCGCGCTTCCGCAAGGACCCGACCGACCCGAGCAAGCCGGCCAAGCTGTTCTGGAACGCAACGGGTGCAACGCTGTCGGACAATTTCAAGGAAATCGCCAACGAGTTGTCGAACCTTCGCGTGGTGAGCTGAGGCAATTTTCGACACTGGCGCAACGGTCGGCCCGGCCAAGCTCTTGTGCGTCGGTGTCGCGCGAGGCAAAGATCGAACGCTTCCCGGAGACCACCATGCCTGAAACCGCCAACCATCTCGCCTTCGCGCTGGTCTGCCTCGGCATGGTGCTGACGCCTGGTCCCAACATGATCTACCTGATCTCACGCTCGCTGTCGCAGGGACCGAAGGCCGGCCTGATCTCGCTCAGCGGCGTGGCGCTCGGTTTTCTCTTCTACGTGCTGTCGGCGGCATTCGGCATCACCGCGCTGCTGCTCGCCGTGCCCTTCGCCTATGACGCGCTGCGCTTTGCCGGTGCGCTCTATTTGCTGTGGCTCGCCTGGCAAGCGGTGAGGCCGGGCGGACGCTCGCCGTTCCAGGTGCGCGAGCTGCCGAAGGACAGGCCGCGCAAGCTGTTTGCCATGGGCCTGATGACCAACCTGCTCAACCCGAAAGTGGCGGTGCTCTATCTGTCGCTGCTGCCGCAGTTCATCAGCCTCGACAAGGGCCATGTGCTGTCGCAATTGCTGGTGCTCGGCGCCACGCAGATCACGATCAGCCTCACCGTCAACGCCATCATCGCGGTGACGGCCGGCTCTATCGCCACCTTCCTGGCGGGACGGCCGCTGTGGCTGGTGATCCAGCGCTGGATGATGGGCACGGTGCTTACCGCACTTGCGCTCAAGATGGCGACCGACGCGCAGCGCTGACCCAGGAAGCCGATCTCGACACGGCTGCCTAGTCGTAACCACGACTACTCCGGCAAATTGAAAACCGCCTCGATGTGATGGCCGTCCGGGTCGACAACGAAGGCGGCATAGTAATGCGGACCGTAGTCGGGCCGCAGGCCGGGTGCACCGTTGTCGCGACCGCCATGGGCAAGCGCGGCGACATGGAATTGCGCGATGCTTCCACGGTCAGGGGCGGCGAAGGCCAGGTGAAAACCGGGACCGGGCGGACGCTGGCCTTTCGGGCGCAATTTGATCGCCAGCTTGTCGCCGCCGCCGGGAGGCCCGTAACCGACGGCCTGGTCGGGTTCGCCAGGTTCGAGGTCTTCCCAGACCCTGATATAGCCGAGCGGCGCAAGAGCCGCGTCGTAGAAGGCTGCCGCGCGCCCGATATGGGAAACGCCGAAGGAGACGTGATGCAGCACTTTTTGACCTCATGGTGTTTTTCGAATCGGCCTGGATGTGGCGATTTTCGCTGCCCTGCCCGGCAAAAGCCATGATCGCCATTATCTCAGGCGGGCATGACCCTTGCGAAAATCGACAATCACCAAGCCCCATCGAACTTGAACAGGCGCATGCTGCTGAAAGGCGCCGGCCTTGCCGCACTGGCCGGGCTTGCCGCTTGCAGCACCGTTTCGCTGCCCACCGGCGAAGGCGCCGGCGCCTCGTCGTCGGCCGCCGGCACGCTGGCCAGCATCCGCGCTTCCGCAGGGCTCGGACCGCTTGTCCCCGATCACCAGCTCGAACAGGCGGCGCTGCAGCAGGCCAGCTTCATGGCGCGGCGGCGGCGCATGAGCCACACCACCGGCTGGGGCAAGGACTTTGCCTCGCGTGTCAAAGACAATGGCATTTCCGGCGCAGCTGCCGAAAACATCGCCGAGGGCCGCTTCGACCAGCAAAAGCTATTCGACATCTGGATGCATTCGGCCGGCCACCGCCGCAATATGCTCGACCCGCGCTTCACCCGCTTTGGCCTCGCCTATGTCAGGGACGGCCGCGACAGTGCCATCCGCTATTGGAGCCTTGTGCTGGGAAAATAGCAGCAAGCAAGCGGCGGCGATGTTCGTCGCGTTGCGCGGCAGATCGTCGGCGACCGCCGGTTGGCCAGTCCGTCAATCCCGGCGCTGGAGCAATTTCTCGATGCCCTGCGCCGGGACCGGTTTGCTGAAAAGATGGCCTTGCATTTCGTCGCAATTGTTCCGGCGCAGGAAGGCGACCTGCTCATCCGTTTCAACGCCTTCGGCAAGGACTCTCAGATTGAGCTTCTGACCCAATGAGATCACGGCGCTGGTGACAGCCTGGTCGTCCTCGTCGGTGGCGAGATCGTTTATGAAAGACTTGTCGATCTTCAGCCGTTGCACCGGAAAGGTCTTGAGCGCACTGAGGCTGGAATAACCAGTGCCGAAATCGTCGATCGAAATCTGAACGCCCAGCCTTTGCAGCCCGTTCATGGTGGCGACCGCCACGTCGAAATCCTGCATGATAAGGCTTTCGGTCACTTCCAGTTCGAGATATCTGGCCTCCAGACCGCTTTCCTTCAAAGCGTTGACGACACGGCTGATCAGGTTCTTCTCCCGGAACTGTCTCGCCGACACATTCACGCAGACGGTCACGGGCGGCAGGCCAGCGTGCTGCCATGCCTTGTTCTGCCGACAGGCCTCGTGAAGAACCCAGTCGCCGATCGGCACAATCAAGCCTGTCTCCTCGGCAGTCGGAATGAACGTCAGCGGCGCTACCATGCCGCGCGTCGGATGGTTCCAGCGTATCAACGCTTCGACGGCGACGACCCGCCCTGATCGGAGATCGACTTGCGGCTGATAGTGCAGGGTAAATTCCGAACGCGCGAGCGCGTTTCGCAATTCATCCTGGAGCAGGAGTTTTTCATGAGCCCTCGAGTTGAATTCGGGAGCGTAAAACTGGAAATTATCGCGGCCGATTTCTTTCGCGCGATACATGGCTGCATCGGCATTGGCGAGCAGCGTGTCCGGGCTCGACCCATCCTTGGGATAGTTTGCGATGCCGATACTGGCCGTCGTTCTCAGGCGATGCTCTCCGATATGAACCGGCTCGGCAATCGCGTCCCGTATCGTTTGCAGCGCCTCCGAAACAAGATCGATGTTGGCGGGCTGGTCGAACAGAACTATGACAAATTCGTCGCCGCCAAGCCGCACCACGGTATCGGTCACCTTTACGCATTCAACCATGCGACTGGCGAGGGTCTTCAGCAGTTCGTCGCCGGCATTGTGGCCAAGCGTGTCGTTCACCAGTTTGAAATTGTCCAGATCGATGAACACCACCGTCACCCAGCGGTCGTATCGTTGCGCATACAGGACCGCTTGCGAGAGCCGGTCCTCCAGCAAGCCGCGGTTGGGAAGCCCGGTCAGCACGTCATGGTTGGCCATGAAGTGGATTTGATCTTCAGCCAGTTTGCGCTCGATCGCGATCCCGGCGATGTGCGTCGTGAATTCTATCAGGCGGGTCTCGGCCTCGACCGGTTCACGCACAGTCTTCGAATACATGGCAAAGGCGCCCAGGACGACGCCCTGGTGGGACAGGATCGGGGTCGACCAGCACGAACGATAGCCGTGGGGCGCCACCAGTTCACGGTAGTCCTCCCAGAGCGGATCTTGCTGGATATCGGTGACAATGACTGGCTCCCGCCGGTAGATGGCGGTTCCACAGGATCCCACCTTGGGACCGATAGCGACCCCGTCAATGACGCTCGTATAGGCTTTCGCCAGGCTCGGCGCCGCACCGTGGCGCAAATGGATGCCGTCCTTGTCGAGCAGCAGGACGGAACCGAATATCCCCTTTAGCTGGGCCTCGACGAAGCGCATGAGACGGTCGAGCACGTCCTCCAGCGGGGCGCTCGTGGCGATCATTTCGAGGATGTTTGCCTGCCCGTTGCGAAGGACATCCGCCTGCTTGCGGGCCGTGATGTCATGGGCGATGCCAACCAGGCCGAAGATCTCATTTTGACGATTGCGCAACGGCACCTTCGTCGACGAAAGCCACTTGCCGGCGCCCGACGCATCGACGACAAACTCTTCCGCGTCGATCATCGGTTGGCCGCTGCGCAGGACCCTCTCCTCGATCTGGCGAAATTTCTCCGCAACCTCCGCAGGATGGAGGTCAAAATCGGTCAACCCGATCATGTCGCTGGTCTTGTCGTGGCCACTGTCGGTGGCAAGGGCGCTGTTGACCACGACGAAACGGCTTTCGGTGTCCTTGACCCAAAGATAGTCGGGCACCCAGTCGATCAGCGCCTGGAGCGAGATGCGCTCGTCGACGATCTGGCGATTGAGGGTGAGTTCGGTAATGTCCTCATGCGTGGCCACCCAACTGCCGTCAGGCATCGGCTGGTTGCGGATCTGGATTGTCCGCCCATCGGCAAGTTTGGCGGTCCAGAGCCGCGAAGCCTTGCCCGAATTGTGCGACCGGGCCGTTGCGAGATAGGTGTCGGCATCCAGCGCCGCGGTGCCGGCGACGACGCGGCGTTCGACGATTTCGCTCAGCGTCACGCCGGGCCGTAATTCCTCGGGCGCAATGCGGTAGATTTCCGCATAGCGACGGTTGCTCAGGATCAGCCGTTCATTGGCATCGAAAAAACAGATGCCTTGCGAAATATTGTCGACCACCGTCTCGAATCGCAGCGCCTGTCCTTCGAGCGTTGCGATCGCAGCCCGAAGCTCACGCTCGAGTGTGTCGTTGGAGGCAGCCGCGAGTTTCGCCAGGGTGGCCAGACTGGCGGGCTGCGGCGCATCGGCGGGTTTCCTGGATGACTTGGTGACCAAACAGACCTCCTCCAGTTTGGCGCCTGGAACAAAGCAAAATTCCCTCTCCTGCCATCCGACAGTCGGTTCATAGTGTTACTTATGTACTAATAGCAGATAAACTGGATCGAAGTCAGAAGCGACGGCAGCTGGTTGACTCCAGCAAAAGCCGTCTTCAATCTGCTATTGGCGTAACAGAATCGATATTCTTCGACATCTGGAGAGTTTGGCGATCATCCCAGCAAGCGCCTCGGCCTTACATGTCTGCAGGCGCGTCCGCGATAGCGTCATCTGCTACCGACAAATATCGGCGCTCGTTCAATCCATATGCGCGGCAGGTGCTCCGCCGGCGGCCGGACCAGCCTTTGGCTTGCGCAGCAGGAACACGAACGGCACAGCAAGCAGTGTCATCATCATCAACAGCTTGAAGTCATTGACGTAGGAAATCATCATCGCCTGGATATTGACCAGCCCGTCCACCTGGGAAAGCGCCATTGGGTCGCCGCCTGCGGCTGCCGGCGAAGCCACCCAAAGGTTAGGGTTGAACGGGTTGATGAAGGCCGAAAGCTCGGCATGATTGATCTGCGTGTTGCGCACCAGCAGAACCGTCACGACCGATACGCCGATGGATGAGCCGAGATTGCGCACCAGGCTGAACAAGGCGGTTGCATCGGTGCGGTAGCGCGGGTCAAGCGTGGCGAAGGCCACGGTCGACAGCGGCACGAACACCATACCCATTCCCAGGCCCTGGATGATGCCGGAGCTGAGGATCAGCCAGTTGTCCATCTGCGGCGTGAAGCTGGCCATGGTGTAGAGCGACTGCGCGGTGAGCAGAAAGCCGATGACGACGAGAATCCTGGCATCGACCTTGCTCATCAGCCGCCCGACGACGAGCATCGAAATCATCGTGCCGACGCCGCGGGGGCCAATGACGACACCGATGGTCATGGTCGGATAGCCGAAGATGGTCGCCAGCATTGGCGGCAGCAGCGACATCGAGGCCAGGATGAGCACACCCATGACGAAGATGAACGCCAGCCCGGTCACGAAATTGCGGTCGACGAATATCTTGGGGTCGATGAACGGGCGCTCCGCCGTCACCGTGTGAATGATGAAAACCCAGAAGCCGGTTATCGCAAGACCGAGCTCGATCCAGATCTCGACCGAGGAAAACCAGTCGACCTCGCCGCCGCGATCCAGCATCAGCTGCAGCGCGCCGACACCGAGCGAAAGCATTGCGAAGCCGAAGAAATCGAAGTTGCGCACCCGCCGGGCAACGGCCGGCAGATAGGCGGCCATGCCGAGGAAGGCCGCAATGCCGACCGGCAGGTTGATGAAGAAGACCCAACGCCAGTTGAAATTCTCGGTCAGCCAGCCACCGAGCGTCGGGCCCAGGATCGGCCCCAGCATGATACCGGCACCCCAGATGGCCATCGCCTGGCCGTGGCGTTCCCTGGGATTGATGTCGAGCAGGAAGGTCTGCGACAGCGGCACGATCGCGGCGCCGAAAACGCCTTGCATCAACCGGAACAGCACTATGCTTTCAAGGCTCCACGCCAGACCGCACAGCATGGAGAAGATGGTGAAGCCGACCACCGCCGTCAGGAACAGTTCCTTGCGGCCGTACCGATCGGCCAGCCAGCCGGTCACCGGTGTCATGATGGCAGCGGCAACGATGTAGGACGTCAGCACCCAGTTGATGTTGTCGGGAGAGGCGCCGAGATCGCCGGTCATGGTCGGCAGCGCGACATTGGCAATCGTGGTGTCGAGCGCCTGCATGACCGTCGCCAGCATGAGCGCAACCGTGATCAGGCCTCGGTGCGGCACTTCCTTGAAGGGTTCTGGCGTGCTCATGATGCAAAACTTCCGACAGGTAACAAAACCGTGTACACTAGGTTTCCGGGCGGCGAGGCCTTCCTAGTGGAAGACACTCATCGCGGTGGGACGCGACTATCGATGTGGGGGTTACATCGACCGAACGTCTCGACACATCAGGCGCTTGCCGCCCGGAAACCTGAGGACCGAAGAGCCCTGCGTCGAGTCGTTCAGGTTTCGGTCAGGCCGCAATGTGGCCCGGTCCAACCCCAACCCCTCGCACACCTCCCATCGGACCAATCCTGTCATCTGCATTCACCCGCCTGCACGGCGAGCGCTGGTGTTCGTCCTTGACCATGAATTTTGCCGAACACCGATTTTCACTTTTCGGTATCACGGTCCATTCACGGTCTATTGAGCCTCGCCAGCCGTGGCGTGGCCAAAGATACTCGGAAGCCCGCGCGAAACGCCGGTGTCGACGGTGACTGAGACGCTCATGCCGGTGCGCAGCGCCATTTTGGCGTCGGCATCGGTCAGTTCCAGGCGCACCGGAATGCGTTGCGTGACCTTGACCCAGTTGCCGGTGGCATTCTGGGCCGGCAGCAGCGAGAACTCGGCCCCGGTGCCGGCGCCAATGGCCTTGACCGTGGCCTCGAAGGTCCTGCCCGGATAGGTGTCGACGACGATCTCGGCCTTCTGGCCGGGCTTCATATGGGTGAGCTGGGTTTCCTTGAAATTGGCATCGATCCAGGTGTCGCCGGTCTCGACCAGCGCAAACAGCGGCGTGCCGGAACCGACATATTGGCCGACCTTGAACGAGGAGGCCTGGCTGACGACGCCGTCGGCCGGCGCCTTGACCGTGGTCTGCGCCAGATCGTAGGCGGCCTTGTCGCGCGCGGCGAGTGCTGCCATCACGGTCGGATGCTTGTCGGTCTCTATGTCGGGGTTGCCGGCAAGTGCTGCCTTGGCGCTGATGATGCCCTGCTGTGCCACAGCCAGCTGCTGCTTGGCCTTGTCGAGGTCGTTCTTGGCCTGATCCAGCGCCGACTTGGTGTTGATGCCCTTCTGGGCAAGGTCGGCGGCGCGGTCATATTGCGACTGGGCATAGTCGACTTCACTGGTGGCGGACTTTTCCTGCGCCGTCGCCTGGCTGTAGGAAGCGCGCAACTGCTCGATGCCGACCCGTGCGACCGCAACCGCCGCGTCGGCCTGGGCCAGCGCGATCCGGTAAGGTTCCGGGTCGATGGCAAACAGCACGTCGCCCTGCTTGACCAATTGGTTGTCGGCGATATCGACCTGAACGATGCGGCCCGCCGTATCCGAGGCGATCGACACCTTGGCCTGCTGCAGATTGGCGTTCTCGGTCTCCTGGTAGCGGCCGCCGGTCACCCAGACGTAGGCGCCGCCGGCGATCAACGCCGCGGGCAGCGCAAACATCAAAAGGAAACGACCGGCGGGGCGCTTCCTCTTCGGCGCCACCGACGCCGGCTGAACCGGAGGAGCAATCGCCACCGGCGCAGCCGCCGGCTGCGATGGCGCCTCGGCGACCGGCTGCGCCGGCGCCTGCATTTCCAGCCTGGTCACGTTCTCTTCTATCTTGGCTGCCGCGTTCATGCTGCTGCGCCTTCCGTACTCTTCACTTTTTCCAAGGACGACGTCTCGCCATCTGCAAGATTCTGCACGATCATATCCAACGCCCTGATCAGGACACGGCGATCTTCCGGCGAGACGCCAACGAGCGATTCCTCATAGACCTCTCCGGCAAGGCTCTTGACGTGGGCATAGGCCGCGCTCGCCTTGGCGGTCGGGAAGATCATGCGCACGCGGCGGTCGGTCGCGTCGGGGCGGCGTTCGATCCAGCCGCCCTCCTCCATGCGATCGACCAAGCGCGAGACACTGATCGGCTCGATTTCGAGAAGTTCGGCGAGCCGTGCTTGCGCGACTCCAGCCTCCTTGGCGACGCGGACCAAAAGCCGCCATTGTGCCGACGAAAGGCCGAAGCCGCTGGCACGCGCCTCGAACCGCTTGCGCATCAAACGCTGCACGTCGTGGATCAAAAAGCCCAATCTGTCGATGCCATCGGAAACCATGAGCGGGATATATAATGAGCGTGCTTACCATTCAAGATGCTGCATTGCACCAGAGGTTCAAATAATTGTGTGGCAGCCATGGACGGCGGGTCATGGTTAGCGATTTCTGAAGACACATGTGCGCCATGCCCGGAACCACGCATTGCCATCGGCGTCTGCCCGTGGCTATGGACGAATCCCATCATGCGCAATAAGGATGGGTATCTGCCGTGGCGCTTTCGCGCTGAGGCAGGCGACGTTCGTTCAATGACGCTGCGCCGGGCGCCTTTCGATGTGTCGCCGCCCTGCAAAAGTGTCGATACCGGGGGACCTGGTCATGACCGACAACAAGCCGACCACAGACGTTACCAAGGATTGGCAGGCATCGCAGGGGCAGAAGTCCGGCGCCACGCGCCTCCGCCTTTTCGCCGCGCTGTCGTGGGTCGTTGCCATTGGCGGCGAGATCGCCGGGGTTGTTTTGCTCCGCCAGCACAAGTTCGACCACGGAAACCTGCCACTGCTGATCGGCATTCTGGTCGGGATCGCGATTTTCGCCATCGCCGGCAACTTGCTTTGGAAGGCGGCCAACAGGCAGGATCCGGCCCGCGCATCCGAGACATTCAGGTTCTTCGTCCAGAACCAGCTCGGCGCAATCATCACGCTGATTGCCTTCCTGCCGCTGGTTCTCCTGATCTTCACCGACAAAAACATGGATCCGCAGAGCAAGAAAGTTGCCGGCGGCGTCGGCGCTGTGCTGGCCGTGCTGGCGACGGTGATCGGGGTCAGCTTCCAACCCCCATCGGTCGAGCAGTACACGCAGGACATGAACACGTGCGCGTCCCAGATCAAGGCGGGGCAGCCGACCACAGCCTGTTCGCCCGAGGTCGCCGCCCAGGCACAGGCGATCGCCACCGACTCCACCACCGTGGCTGAGGCGACGAAGGACGCGGCACACCCCAATGGCCAGGATATCGTCTACTGGATCGCGCCGGAAAACGGCGCCGCGAAGTCCGACACCGAGCACGTCTTCCACCTCTGCGCGGCCGTCAGCCCGCTTAAGGACAAGACCGTCAACAGCGGCTCGGTGACGGAAGCCTACGCCCAGAACGCCATCCGCATCACCAAGCAGATCGACATGGAACAGAAGCAGTGCGGGTTCACGGCGGCACCGGCGGCAGCGCCCGTGGCACCCGCACCGGCGCCGGCGCCGGCGCCGTAATCCTCCTGCGTGCAGGCACGCTCAGCCGGGCGCGCCTATAGCTTTCTGAAAAAGCCGGACAGAATATTCGGACCGGCCTCGCCCGGCCGCAGCCTGATCCCGTCCTCGAAGCCATTCAGCGTCACGCACTCAAAACCGTTGTCAGCCAGCAGCGCCACCAGCGATTGACGGTCGAAATGGTGCAAATGCTCGTTGGGCAGACGCATGCGCCACGTCTCGAACCACGCGTCGCCATCGGCGCCGAGCTCACGCCAGCGGCAGTAAGGAACGGCGATGGCCATATGGCGGGCTTGAAGACGGGCGAGAAAACTCAGGTCAGGGATGTGCTCGAGCACGTCGAACATGGCCACAAGATCCCACGAGCCGGCGAGCGCCTCCTCCCAATCGACAAAGCGCACACCCTTGGGCAGCGGAAACCGGGTGATGTCGCAGCCGGCGCAGTCGGCAACCCCGGTAATCTTCGCGGCTTCGATGAATGTGCCGGTGCCATAGCCAATCTCCAGCACCGACCGCGGTATCTCACCGGTTATTCCCAGCACCCAGCCAAGCCGCTGATATCCGAGCTTGATGGTCCGGTCGCTCAGATCCTCGTAGTAGGAAATGTACTGCTTGTCGTATGTGATCGGTGTGACGTCGATCTGGTGGATCACGCCAAACCGGTCGAGCTCATAATTGTCCAACATTGGCGTGCGCCCCCGGATTTCGGATCCTTACATGGCGGAGCTAAACGCAAGGTAAGCGGCAGGGGCTGGCAATCCTGGTCAGGAGCACGCTGCCCCGGTACTGCACCGTCCTCGTACCTGGTCGTTGAGCGAGAACGGTGACAGACTTCACGAATGGCCGCGACGGACAGCATGCCTGCCGGATGTCAGTTTTCGCCACGGGCGGACCTCTCGGAACCGCGAACTGGATGCCGCATTTGGGCCGGGAGCAGTAGGTCCGCTTGTGGCGAGGGAAGAACGATAGCGGACCTTCAACCTCAAAGGTCCGATGTCGTTACCAGGCCTCAGGGCATCCATTCGGCAGCATCCGCTTTTGGCTGGCCGCAAAAACGACGTGGTTGCATTATCGCTGCCCAGTGTGCCGAGCACGCTCGCATTCGAAATGCCAGTCGACTACGCTCGTCGGCGAAGCTTGGGTGGACGAGGCAGGACACCATCACATGGAGCGACGGCTTACCGCGATACTTGCTGCCGATGTGGTCGGATACAGCACGCTCATGGGCGAGGATGAGGTCGGTACGCTCGAGCGGTTGAAAAGTTGCCGTCGAGAACTGGTCGACCCTGCAATCAAGGAGTTCCACGGCCGCATGGTCAAGCTCATGGGCGACGGCGCGCTCGTCGAGTTCGCGAGTGTCGTCGATGCCGTCCAGTGCGCTGCCGTGATCCAGCGCCGAATGGCGGAGCGCGATCGGGGCACCACTGATGCCCGGCAGATCCGGTTTCGCATCGGCGTCAATCTCGGCGACGTCATCGTCGAAGGCGATGACATCTATGGCGACGGCGTGAACATTGCCGCGCGCCTGGAGGCAATGGCGGAGCCCGGGGGTATTTGCATCTCAGGCACGGCGTTCGACCACGCCGTGCACAAGGTGGATGTCGGCTTTGCCAGTCTTGGCGAGCAGCGCCTTAAGAACATCGCCGATCCTGTTCGCGCCTATCGGCTGCTGCTGGATCCCGCAGCCTCGGGCAAGGTCACGGCCGCCCCCCACCGGCCGGGCCTGCGCGTCATGATCCTGGCAGGCGCCGCCGCCCTGGCGATTGCCGCGATTGCCGGCATTTTCGCATGGCAGAAGTTCTCGGTGCCATCGCGGCCATCGGTTGCGGTGCTGCCGTTTGCAAACCTCGGCGGCGATCCAGGCCAGGACTATTTCGCTGACGGCATCACCGAAGATCTGATCACCGACCTCACCAAGCTTTCCGGTCTGGACGTCATCGCGCGCAACTCGGTGTTTGCCTACAAGGACAAGCCTGCAGCGCTGGCGGACGTCGCGCGCGACCTTGGCGTCCGCTTCGTCGTGACGGGGAGCGTCCGCCGCACCGGCGAGCAGATCCGCCTCAATGCCCAGCTCATCGATACGGCAACGGGCGACAATCTGTGGGCCAACCGGTTCGACCGCGGCATGGCCGGCGTGTTTGCCGTCCAGCACGAGATGAGCGGGGAGATCGCCAATGCGCTTGGCATGCAACCTTCGGCAGCGGAAAGCGAGCGCATGGCGCGCCCGCCGACCGTAAACCTCGAAGCCTACGACTACTACCTTCGGGCCGAGCAGACAGCGCGGACCGGCCGGCGCGACGGGCTGCGGGAGGCGCTCACGCTCTACGATAAGGCGGAGGAGCTCGACCCTGCCTTTGCCGAAGCCTTCGCGGCGGACGCAAGCATGACAGTCTATATCTGGCGCGAATCGTTCAACGACATCATGCAGAGCGCGCCCGCGCGCAAGCGCGCCTATGAAAGGGCAAGCCGTGCGCTGCAACTCGACCCGGATCTTTCGTCGCCTTATGCGATTCTTGGCATCATGCAGGTCGTGGATCGCCGCTACGAGGAAGCCATCGCTTCGGCCGAGCGAGCCGTCGCACTCGGCCCCGGCGATGCGGAGACGCAGATAGCTCTAGGATACGTGCAACTGTTCGCTGGCAATCATGCCGAGGCAGCCGCAGCGGTCGAGACAGCGCTCAGGCTCGATCCCAACCTTTCACCCATCAACCGGCAAATTGCCGGTCTGGTCTTTCTCATTCAAGGTAGCAACGACAAGGCGATCGAGGCGCTCGAACGCACGCGCGACGATGCGCCGTCAGTCGGAGATTTCAGAATTACGCTTGGTGCCGCATACGCCCGCGCCGGCCGCCTGCAGGATGCGAGGGCGGCGGTCGTCGAGGGACTAGGTTCCATGTCGACACCGGGGTTCGATTCATTGTCCGCATACCGGCTCAACGGTGCCCAATACCGTAACCCCCAGGATTTGGCTCTCATCATCGACGCGTTGCAGCAGGCGGGCTTGCCCGAATGGCCGTTCGGCTTCACCGGCGACGAGCACAACCGCTTGAAGGGCGAGGAGATCGCCTCGTTGGTGCTGGGCCATACGCTGAAGGGCCAGCTTGAACCCGGTCTCCAACCAGCCTTCCTCCAGATCGGGAGCGACGGCAAGGCAGCCTTCCGCTCCACGACGCGGCTGGTCACCGAGACCATCCGTCTCGATGGCGACCGATTGTGCGAGCTGAGCGAGAATATGTTCGGGCGCCCCGACTGCGGACCTGTCTACAAACGCCGCGACGATGGAGGCGGCGGCTATTCCTTCGTCAACTCAAGCAAGGTGTTCCACTTCACGGTGGTTCAGTAGACGCACACGCGCGTCTCAGTGATATTTGTCGAGCTCCATAGCGGTGGCACACACTCGCGTCCGACGCGGGACTAGAATAGGCTGCACCGAAGCCGCTTGATCGACCGGGAGGGCGCAGGCAGGTATGGAGCGAAGGCTTACCGCGATACTTGCTGCCGATGTGGTCGGATACAGCACGCTCATGGGCGAGGATGAGGTCGGTACACTCGAGCGGTTGAAAAGTTGCCGTCGCGAACTGGTCGACCCCGCGATCAAGGAATTCCACGGGCGCATTATCAAGCTCATGGGCGACGGCGCGCTGGTCGAGTTCGCCAGCG
This sequence comes from Mesorhizobium sp. P2_E10, assembly GCF_056404235.1. Classification (NCBI taxonomy): domain Bacteria; kingdom Pseudomonadati; phylum Pseudomonadota; class Alphaproteobacteria; order Hyphomicrobiales; family Phyllobacteriaceae; genus Mesorhizobium; species Mesorhizobium sp. P2_E10. The sequence continues at coordinate 391,103 of NZ_JBFUEK010000002.1, read as the reverse complement.
TCGTCGATGCCGTCCAGTGCGCGGCCATGATCCAACGCCGGATGGCCGATCGCAATAAAGGCACCGCCGATGCCCGGCAGATCCGGTTTCGCATCGGCGTCAATCTCGGCGACGTCATCGTCGAGGAAAATGACATCTACGGCGATGGCGTCAACATCGCCGCGCGACTGGAGTCGATGGCCGAGCCGGGAGGTGTATGTATCTCGGGCACGGCGTTCGATCACGCGCTGCACAAGGTTGATGTCGGCTTTGCCAGTCTTGGCGAGCAGCGCCTGAAGAACATCGCCGATCCGGTTCGCGCGTATCGGCTGCTGCTGGATCCTGCAGCCGCAGGGAAAATCAAGGTGGCGGTTCGCCGACCGGTATCCCCCCGGGCGATCGTGATGGCAGGAATCGCGGTCCTGCTCGTCGTGCTCCTTGCAGGATTGTTTGCGTGGCAATCGGGGACATCTTCCCTGGCCGAGCGACCATCGGTTGCCGTGCTGCCGTTTACAAACCTCGGGGGTGATCCGAGCCAGGACTATTTTGTGGACGGCATCACCGAGGATTTGATCACCGACCTCACCAAGCTTTCCGGTCTGGACGTCATCGCGCGCAACTCGGTGTTCGCCTACAAGAACAAGCCTGCAGCGCTGGCCGATGTCGCGCGCGACCTTGGTGTCCGCTACGTCGTCGAGGGGAGCGTCCGCCGCACCGGCGAGCAGATCCGCCTCAACGCCCAGCTTATCGATACGGCAACGGGCGACAATCTGTGGGCCAACCGGTTCGACCGCGGCATGGCTGGCGTGTTTGCCGTCCAGGAAGAGATGAGCGGGGAGATCGCCAAAGCGCTTGGCATGCAACCTTCGGCAGCGGAAAGCGAGCGCATGGCACGCCCGCCGACGAACAATCTCGAGGCCTACGACTATTATCTCCAAGCCGAGACGGCGTCACGCAACGTCCTGCTGGCCGGGCTGCGGGAGGCGCTTGCGCTCTATGAAAAGGCGGAGGGGCTCGACCCAGCGTTCGCGGAAGCCTTTGCGGCCGACGCGCGCACGACAGTCTATATCTGGCGCGAGGCCTTCAACGACATCATGCAGAGCGCGCCCGCGCGCAAGCGAGCCTATGAGAAGGCTAGCCGAGCTTTGGAACTCGAACCGGACCTTTCATCGCCCTATGCCATTCTCGGTATCATGCAGGTCGTGAATCGCCGCTACGAAGATGCGATTGCCTCTGCCAAGAAGGCTGTTTCAATCGGTCCGGGCGATGCAGAGGCGCAAGCAGCCCTTGGATATGTTCAGTTATGCGCCGGCAATTATGCCGAGGCAGCCGCAGCGGTCGAGACAGCGCTCAGGCTCGACCCCAACCTTTCACCCATCAACAGGGAAACTGCAGGGCTGGTTTTTCTTCTTCAGGGGAATGTCGATAAAGCGATCGAGACTCTCGAACGCACCCGCGACGATGCGTCCACGGTTGGCAACTTTCGGTTTACACTCGCTGCGGCGTATGTCCGCGGCGGCCGTCTGCCGGATGCGAAAGCCGAAATCGCAGCTGGGCTCCACCTCGTAGCAGGGTCCAGCTACGTGGACTCTTTGGCTGGGTGGCAGATGACTCATGCACACTTCCGGAACCCGCAGGATCTGGCGATCCTCGTCAACGCACTGCGCCAGGCAGGCCTACCCCAATGGCGCTATGGCTTTACCCCGGACGAGCATGACCAGTTGAAGGGTGCTGAGATCGCGTCCCTCGTCACTGGCCATACATTGCAAGGCCAGATCGAACCCGGTCTGCAACCAGCCTTCCTTCAGATCGGGAGCGACGGCAAGGCAGCCTTCCGCACGACGACGCGGCTGGTCACCGAGACCGTCTACGTCGATGGCGATCTCTTGTGCGAGCAGAGCGAGAACCTGTTCGGGCGCCCCGACTGCGGTCCCGTCTACAGACGCAATGACGAAGCCGGCAAAGGCTACTCCTATGCCAATACAAGCAAGGTGTTTCACTTCACGGTCGTCCAGTAGGCGAACCTGGTCTCAGTGATACTTGTCGAGCTCCAAATTGGCCGCGACCTTCGGCCAGTTGGCATCGGCTTTCGGTATTTCTTCAGCTGCATGCGCGGCGAAACTGTCCGCATTGCCGACATCGTAGATCAGGTAGAGCTTGCCATCGATAATCTTGAATGCTTCCGGATCGACGTTGATCGTGACCCCACCGCCCACGACTTCGCCGGCACAGTAGCCGCCATATTGAGGAGCGTACTTGACCGGTTCGCTCATGAACATTTCCTGGTGTTTCTTGCTGGCGAAATGCCAGGGTGTCCCCAGCCAGTCATAGGTGAACTCTTCGGAGCCCTTCACAGCCTTGCCGTCAGTGAAGTAAGCGACCGTGTCGTAGCCCATGATCGCCACACCTCCGAAATAGCCGGTGTTTACCGAATCGTCCGCCCAGGCCGATCCCGCGCCGGCGACCGCAGCGACCGCGACCAGGGCGGCCGCCCCCAAATTCCGAACCAGTCGTGACTTGATCATCGTGCTCATCTGCATCCTCCTTCAATCGTGGATTTCTGCGCACTTCGCCGCGTTCGCCTCGCCAAGGATTTTGGCTTGGCAGGTACCGCCATGGCGTTTGAACAGTCGTAAGATTTCCGTGTTGCCCTTCCAGAATGCGCGCGTTGTCGGCATGTAGCCATGACCCTCGGGATGGTTCACATCCGCACCTTTCGCGATAAGAAATTCGGCCAGTTCAAGGTGGTTTTCCTCGCCGGCCACCAACAACGGCGTAGCGCCCGCCTTGTTGGCGGCATCGTCGAGCACCGCGCCTTTTTCCAGCAGCAGCTTGGCGACCGGCAGGCTGCCCGAGAAGGCCGCCGCATGAAGCGGGGTAAAGCCGCCCGAGTTACGCGCCATGACGTCGGCGCCCTTGCCCAACAGGAATTCGGCGATTTCGGGCTGGTTGTCGAGCGCTGCAGCGATAAGGAGGGTTGCCTGGTCGCGTGCCCGGCTGTCGACGTCGGCACCGCCTGCCAGGGCTTGCTCGACGGCACCCTTGTCGCCGGCGGCGATGGAGTCGAACAATTGCTCACCTGCGGCTGCAGTTGTAGCCGCCAATACCAGCATTCCAAGTGCCAGCAGTCCGCGCATGACGCAGGGGTAGCATATATTAGCCTGGAATCATACAAGCTGCGTGGGGCTTATCGGGGCAGATGCTGGCGGAGGCGCGGCCGGACATTGCGAACGCGGCCTAGGGCGGGAAAGGCACTATGGCGACTGACTTCGTTCGCAAGCACAGGTCCAGTTCGGATTTTTAAAGAGCGCCGATTACGGAGGGCCTCCCAAAGCTTGGATGCGCTGGGTGGCCTCGCGCATGATCGCCTAGCTTGCCAAAGGCGAAAATCCGACCCGCTGCCCCGCAGACCTTGACGAAAATCGATGCGCCTGTTTGAGACACGCGGCAAATGGGGCATCTGCTCCGTGGGGAGATGAGCAAGCGGTGGGCAAACTGAAGCGCGTTCTTCGAATGCTTGCCGCGATGATCGTGGCCTCCGCTGTGACCGGCTGCACCAGCGTTTCCTACTACGCGCAGTCGCTGGAGGGTCATGTGCAGATCATGGCCGCTCGCAGAAATGTCGGGAAGCTCATCCATGATCCTTCCACGCCTAAGGCATTGCGCGCCAAGTTGACGTCGGCGAGCGCCATACGTCGGTTTGCGACAGATGAACTGGCGCTGCCCGAAAACAACAGCTACCGCAGCTATGTCGACATCCATCGGGACGCCGTGACCTGGGCCGTTTTTGCCGCGCCGCAATTCTCGCTCGCGCCAATAACATGGTGCTTTCCGGTCTTCGGCTGCGTTCCATACCGGGGCTACTTCTCTCGGAAATCCGCGGCTGAAAGCGCGGCCGAGCTTCAGAGACAGGGGCTGGACGTCTATGTCTCAGGCGTCACCGCATATTCCACACTGGGCTGGTCCAGTGACCCGCTGCTAAGCACCATGCTGCGTCAGGACGACACCTATCTCGCAAGCCTTGTTTTTCATGAACTGGCGCATCAGCGCCTCTATGTGGATGACGATTCCGCATTCAATGAGGCTTTCGCGGTTGCCGTCGAAACCACCGGCGTCAGGAAATGGCTGCGCGCCGCTGGCGACAAGGCCGGATTGCGCCGCTACGAAGCTGATCGCAAGCGCGGCGCCGATTTTCTCGGACTGGTTTCGAAAACCCGAGAGGAGTTGAGGCAGGTCTATGAAAGTTCCCGTACCCCGGAGCAGATGGCGGTCGCCAAGGCAGCCACGATCGACAGGCTGCGGATGCGCTACCGGCAGATGCGCGACAGACGCTGGGCCGGATACCGGAGATACGATGCCTGGTTCGATGCCCCGATCAACAACGCAAAGCTCGCCGCGACTGCTGTCTACGGCGAACAGGTTCCGGCCTTTCTCCGCTTGTTCGATTTGTGTTCCGGCGATTATCCAAGGTTTTACGCTGCTGTTCGACGGATCGCGGATTTGCCCAAACCTTCGCGTGCCGAAGCACTCAAGGCTGCGGATACGTGCAGACTTGAACAAGCACGAGGGCCTGGCCTCTGAATGCTCCGATGTCAGATGGGCCGAAAAACTAGCCAGAATGAAGCCGTTCCGCTGGCGACCCCATCGTGGCCGCAACTTCCTCGTCGACTTCGCTGTCTATGGACGAACTGCCGGCGAGCAGCCGAAGGGTTGGCGTGCCAGCTTTCGCGGCGCGACGCGCTCAGACGGCGATTTGAAGCGCCCCGTAACGCTTTACTTCAGCCTCGATCTCCCTGACCAACGTCTCTAGCGCGGGATTTCGGGAGTTGCGGGCGCGTCTGATTACATAAGCAAGGTCTGGAGGCTTGGGAAATATGTTGTCGGCAATCTCCATATCGGGCTGCAGGTACCGCTGACTTAAGAGTGCGACGCCGAGCCCCGCCATTACGCCTGCAGTGATGCCGGCTGCGCTGGAGCATTCGAACACGGTCTCGAACACCGTATCCTCGTCCTGCCCTACGTCGATGCCCCAGCGCCGGTAAAAGCAATTCTCATCGAAGGAAAGAAATGGGACCGGCTTCCCGTTCGGCAGAACCAGGTCGCGAGATTTCACCCAATGCAGCGTCTCGCGGAACAGAAGGATGTCGGCGGGGCGGACCTCGTGCTGGAATACTTGGATGATGGCGGCATCAATCGCTCCTTGGCCCAGCAGCTCCTGCAACACGAGGCTCATGCGAACTTGCGTGCGTACGCTCACCTCCGGGTAGAGCCGGCGAAACCGGCCAAGAATGCGCGAAAGATCCGTGCAGGTCGTATCCTCGGTCATTCCCAGCGCGATCTTGCCTTGCAAAGGGCTTTTCGACAGGCTCAGGACCGCCTCGTCATGGATGCCCAGAATGCGCCGCGCATAGACAAGCAGATCCTGTCCGGCCGTGGTGAACATCTGCGCGTTTGCTTTCCGGGTGAGGATTTCGCAGTCGAGACTCGTTTCGAGTCTCTTGATCTTGTGGCTGACTGCCGATTGCGACAAGCCGAGAATTTCGGCCGCGCGCGTGACGCCGCCGTGCTTCTCGATCGCGACCAGTGCGCGTAAGGCGTCGACATCCAGGCGGCGGCTCATCACTCCGGCCATGACATTCCTCGCTCGATACAAAAGCAATGCGCCGATTTCTGATCCACCGACGCTCTTTAAGGCAACAGTATATGCTGATTTTAGTGGCTATTTCCATGAACGTATCGAAATTTGTCATGTGCAAATTTGCGTTGGTGTCGCCAATAGTCTGGCCAACATCGGCCGTGCTCCGCTTCGGGGGCCACGGGCAGGCCTGAATAAAGAGATCCCATGACGCTCCGGCGAACCAAAACCCACCGTCTCGTATGGCCAATAATGGCAACGGTCCTGGTCATAAGCTGGAGTTCTGGTTTCGTCGGCATCCGCTACGCCAGCGAGAATGCCGATGTCATGCTGGTGCTGTTCTGGCGGACCTTGATGTCCGGATTGATCCTCTTGCCATTTGCTCTCCTGATCGGATCGCGCATAAGCGGGCGTGCCTTGATCCAGCAGATGGCCTTCGGCATGGCGATGATGTTCCTCTATCTAGGCGGATTCGCGCTTGCCATCGGTCAGCGCGTGCCGACTGGCCTTGTCGCGCTGATTTCCGATCTTGTGCCTCTCGCCATCGCGGCCTTGTCGCAGCCCGTTCTGGGACAACGATTGACCGGGAGACAATGGATCGGAACGGCTCTTGGAGTGGCCGGCGTGCTTATCGTCTCGCTGGACAACCTGACCGTCGGGACGGCCCCGGCCTGGGCATATGTGTTGACAGCCGCTTCCATGACGGTTTTGGCGCTGACAACCGTAGTGCAGAAGCGGATGGGGACGATCAATATGCCCATCCATCAGAGCCTGTGCATTCAATGCTTGACGGCGGCGATCCTTTTCGCCGCTTGCGCCGAATGGAATGGCGGGCTGATGCCGCCCCTCGATGCCCGCTTCGGGTGCGGCATCGCCTGGCTGGTGCTGTTTTCGACCTTCTTCTGCTACGGCACGTACTATGTAAGCCTGCGCCTTTACACGGCATCACAGGTCAGCAGTGTGATCTATCTCAGCCCGCCGGTGACGATGCTCTGGGGCTGGTCGATGTTCGGAGAGCCGCTTTCGACGGCGATGTTCCTGGGCCTTGCGGTGACACTGTTCGGTGTTTGGTACATGTCGTCGAACAACTCACCGTCGAAGGACGCGGCAGTTTTCAGTTCAGTCAGCAGGAACGCCGGCTCTTTTATCGCCGAGGGCGGATTCGATCTCATGGTTGACCGCGATCTACGCCAGCGTTGGTTCAACCATGGACATCAAGGAGGTAACCCATGAAGCTCACAGATTTCAAAGCCCTCACCTTCGACTGCTACGGCACCCTTATAGATTGGGAATCCGGAATGATCGACGGCCTGAGGCCGCTGACCGAAAGGGCTGCCCGGAGCTTAGGCCGGAATGACATTCTGGAGGCGCACGCTCGGCACGAATCTGGCCAGCAGAAATGGACTCCGGAGAAACGCTACTGCGACCTTCTGCCGATCGTTTACAAGCGACTTGCGGAGGAATGGGGTGTCATCGTCACTCAAGAGGAATGCGTGGCGTATGGCGAAAGCGTGAAGAATTGGCCGGCTTTTGCCGACTCCGTGGAAGCCTTGCAGTATCTCAAAAAGCACTACAAGCTGATCATCCTCTCCAACGTCGACAACAAAAGCTTCTCGTTTAGCAACAAGAAGCTCGGCGTAGATTTCGACGCGATCTATACGGCGGAGGATGTCGGCTCCTACAAACCTTCCGACCGGAACTTCAACTATATGCTCGAAAATCTCGGGACGATCGGAGTCGAGAAGCGACAAATCCTACACACCGCGGAAAGCATGTTCCACGATCACACTCCTGCCAAACGCTTCGGTCTAACATCGTGCTGGATCTATCGCAGGCATGCGGACCAGGGCTTCGGCGCCACGATGAATCCCGGCGACATACCGACGGTGGATTTCCGCTTCGACTGCATGGCCGACCTCGTCAAGGCGCACGCTGAAGAATTGCGGGCGGCTGATACCCGAGCCGCCAGGCCGCCTACTGCGTGACAGCAGGCGGAGATCGGTTCGTCTCGCCGCCCCACAGCTTTCCAAAAAAGCCGGACAGAATGTTCGGACCCGCTTCGCCCGGCCGCGGTCTGATCCCGTCCTCGAATCCGTTCAGCGTCACGCACTCGAAACCGTGATGTGCAAGGCGTCACACCCCGTTATCAAAAGACGCAGAGGTGGCGTCCCACCCTCCACGACGTGGTCGCGAAAGAGGCGAACCGTTCCTTGTTGGGCAGTGGTCCTGAAGGCCGCACCAGCCGCTCACGCTGTAGCAAGCGGCGACGAGCCCGACACGATGCCAAAAGCGTCTTCGCGACGGCGCCAGGGGCCGTACCAGACTCTATGTTCCCTTGACGATTCTCGGCTTCATCGGTCGGCGGGATTGAGCCACGCTCTCGATGGTCAAGGCCAACCGCTTCTCGTCTTCGATGGCGCGATCGACTGCCTCGATTTCCTCTTGGAGATCCTTCAGCTCGGCTCCGTAGCTGGCACCGTCGCTGTCGCCAATCTGAAAGCCACTTGCCCGCATGGCGTCGCGAGTATGGTGCACGTTACGGACTCCTTCGCGTCGAGTCGCGACCAGAATTTCCCTGAACTCTCTAAGACGTTCAACGTGATTGCGAGGCATTTGCGTTCTCCTATTTCGTCGTCATCGTCGCCGACGGCGATTCAGCCCCCGCAAAAACCCTACGGCGCAGAAGGTTTAAGCGCCTCTAAGAGATACGCTCGACAGAGCATGAATGCGGAAGCTCAAATTTGAACGTCTTGCAAATTTGGAGACGGCAGCTGGAACTGGGTTGGGACTGCGCGCCTCGCTGCTCGGCGCTGCTCGGCGCTCTTGCTGGTCCATCCGGCTGCCGATTTGGATCGCGAGGGCTCGTCTATGAGCGCACAACTCGGATCGGCCGGGCACGGCACGCTTGAGATCGCCAGCGGGCGGCTCTACTGGTCCGAAAACTTCACGCTCACGCCGCGCTGCCGAAAATAGGCCTGCATCAACTTGCGGCCCTGGCGGTTGTTCTGCGCCAGCTTGGTCGGATCGAACATCGCCTGTTTCATCCCCTCTCGTACCAGCGCCGCCTTGAGCGTCGCGATATGTGCGTCGATGTCGGCATTGTCCGCCCGCAGCGAGGCATAGATCGTTTCGGTCGCCTCGGCCACGGTCGGTTCGCTCATAGGTGTCGTCCTTTGGTTGATTGGGCGGCGGCTTAGCACAGATTCGTGGCACGCCGATACCGATGAGACCCTCAGTACGCAGCGCCCGGGTTTTGGCAAGCGACAACAGGGGCGCTGCGAACTTGCAAGGGTAGATGTCAACCAATTTGCGACAATGGTAACCGGCGCCGAAGCTCGATGCATTCTCATCTCGTGACCATCGCAACCTTGCCGTTGGCGATGGAAGTGGCGTTCCCACATCCGATGACGTGGTCGCGAAAGCTAACTGTTCCTTATGGGGCTTCGTAGAGTTCCAGCGGCAGTCCATCTGGGTCTCTGAAAAAGGTAAACCGTTGGTCTGTATAGGGGTCGATCCGGATTGGCTCAACGGCAACGCCGGCGGCTTCCAGGCGCATGATTACGGGATCAAGATCAGCCACGGCAAATGCCAGATGTCTCAGGCCTGTCGCCTCTGGATGGGACGGCCGCATCACTGGTGCAGGGAAGGAGAACAATTCCAGTTGGACGGACCCGATCCGCAGATCCGCCTTCCATGACTGCCGCTCTTCCCGAAAGACCTCCCGGATCAGTTCGAGGCCGAGGAGTTCGACGTAGAACCGTCGCGACCGGTCGTAGTCGGTGCAGATGAGCGCGACGTGGTGAATGGCGTTCAGCATGCTACGAACTCTAGCCAAGCCGGGATTTCAGGCCAAGGTCACCATCGGGTACGCGGGGCACTTTGTTGATGTCGCCATTCGCGAGGGTAGCCTTGTCCGGATTGGGCACAGCGTCGGATGGTCGGCCTGCCCGTTGTCTGTCAGTGCCCCGCCCAGGCCCCGACGCAATAGAGCGCCTCAATCGCAGCGCGCCCGCCCCCGTGGCGGATGTCATAATCGGATGGCTTATGGTGCCGATCATGGCTCTGATCGGGTTCTTCGTGCCGCTGAGAAAAGCAGTTCGTGCAGCCCGTTCCATGGGCTATAATGCGCGCAGCATTGAGGTACCGGGATGCCGGGCTGGCTCGTATCAACCGTCCCTACGAATGTCTCGTCCGCTATCGGAGGGACATCGTGAATGTCCTGATTGTCTATGGAACGACTGAAGGGCAGACGGGGAAAATTGCCGCACGGGCGGCAACGCGTATTCGCGAGCGCGGGCACCAGGTCGAGCTGCTGGATAGCGCAGCGCTCGCATCCGATTTGAAGCTCGGACACTTCGACGCGTTCGTCATTGCCGCGTCGGTCCACCAGGAGCACCACCAGGAAACCGTCACGAACTTCGTATTTGCGCATCACGAGGCGCTGAGCACCAAGCCCTCGGCCCTCATATCCGTCAGTCTGTCGGCGGCGCTGGAAGACCAAAAGACGGAGGCTCAAAAGTATGTGGATCGCTTCGTCGCCGTGACAGGGTGGCAACCACGCCTGACCCTTCTTCTCGGGGGCGCATTGCGCTTCACCAAGTACGATTACTTTCAGGAGCAGTTCGTCAAATTCGTCGTCATGAAGAGCGGCGGCCCGAGCCCCGAGCGCGATCACGAATTCACTGACTGGAACGCACTCGCCGACTTCGTCGATCGATTTCTCGAGACGGCCAAACAAGGAGGTGCCTGAGTCCGGCGCAGCCTGCATCGAGATGCACAAAGTGAAGCTGGCCCTTTCACCTGGGGAGTCCCGTGATCGTCACTGAGATGACCGCCCAAGAATGCAGGATGCACCTGGCCGACAGCAGGGTCGGGCACCTCGCGTGCTTAAGGGACGGGATGCCGTACGTCGTACCGATCAGCTTCGTTTACGAGAACGGCCACATCTACAGCTTCTCCCTGATCGGCCAGAAGGTCCGGGCGATGCGCGAACATCCTCAGGTCTGCTTCGAAGTCGACGAGATTGCCAACCCTCGCAGCTGGTGGAGTGTCGTTGCTTTCGGCCTCTACGAAGAACTGGCCGAAGCGGGCCCTCGGCAGAATGAGCGCGACCATGCCTGGTCGCTGTTGCAGAAAGCGCGCCCCAACTGGTGGGAACCTGGCAGCGAGACACCTCACGCCGAGGACAAGGTGGCCAGTCCGCCTCACCTCTTCTTCCGCATCAACATCGAGAAGATCACCGGTCGTCGTGCCCTGGTCTGACCGGCCCAGCCTGTTTCATGATGATCTCGCGATGCGGATAAGGGATGCTTATGCCGTTTGCCTTGAACGTGTCCCACAGCGCCAGCAGCACTTTGCCGCGCACATTGGTCAGGCCTTGCTGCGGGTCTCGGATCCAGAAGCGCAGGACGAAGTTCAGTGAGGAGTCACCGAAGTCGGTCAGCCAGCAGACCGGTCGCCGGTCGGCCTCGACCCGGCCGACGCTGATCGCGGCCTCTATCGCCAGTTCGCTGACCTTGTGCGGATCGGCGTCGTAGGAGACGCCGAAGTTCACGTCGAGGCGCACGAGGTTGTCACTGAACGACCAGTTGATGACCCTCTGGGTGATGAAGTCCTCGTTGGGGATCAGGAATTCGCGGCCGTCGCGCGTCACCACCGAGACAAAGCGCGCCCGCAATTCGCGTATCCAGCCGAAGGTGCCTTCGAGCGAAATCGTGTCGCCCGGCTTGATCGACTTGTCGAGCAGGATGATCACGCCGGAGACGAAATTCGAGACGACCTTCTGCAGTCCGAAAGCGAGACCGACGCCAACGGCGCCGGAAAACACCGTCAGCGCCGTCAGGTCGAGACCGACGGCGGAAAGTGCCACGGCGCCGGCCACCAGCACGAGGCCGATCTTGGCGACCTTGCCGACGAGGACGCGGATCGACGGTGTCAGTTCCTCGGAGAGGCGGACGCGCTCATCGATGTAATTGCCGGCGACCACCGCAAGCCAGACCGTTGCGATCAGGAGCAGCGCCGCCTTCAGCACCATGAGGGCCGAAAGGCGAACCGCGCCTAGAGGGATTGCCAGGCCGTCGAGGAAGGCGGCCGCTTCGTCACTGACGCCCAGTATGACAAGGGCCGCGTAGATCCAGGCCAGCCAACCCAGCGTGCGCGCGACGAGGCGGTTGCGGATGATGCGCGACAGCACGGTCGCGAACAGCCACGCCAGCGAGAGCAACAGCGCGACGAGCAGGAGATGGGTGCGGCTCGGCCAGGTGATGACGAGCAACAAGTTGAGCGCGGCAAACAGGAAGATAATGAACAGGATCCAGTCGGTGCGCCGCAACAGCGCGATGACGACCCTTAAGAGTCCGGGATGGCCCTTGATCTGGCGTGCCTGGTTCTCGACGAGAGGCTCGACCCGCAGCGCCGCCAGCTTCGCCACGACAAAGAGCGAGGCGATGATGCCGACCTGATAGACGAACCATGGCGTGGCGGCATAGTCGAACCATCCACCGGCCCAGGCCAGCGCTCTATCGATGGCGTCGCGAAAATCCATTGCCATACGACCACTTGGCTAACGAACTGCAACTCGCGGTCCACAATGTCGTCGGCCTTGTGATTGGTCAAGTTGAGCTTGAGGATGGCTTTGTGAGCGGCAGCGGCGGAACAAATGCAGCAGGGCCCCCGCGAGGGGGCCTTGCCACTGATTCTTGCAAGATGATCGCCAGCCCTACTTCCCCATCACCTGCTTGGCGTTTTCTGCAGAGATCGCTGTCGTCTCCACCGTCACCGTCGGCTCCGCCGAAGTCGCGCAGTTGAGCAGGATCTTTTTCGACATCTCGATCGCTTCCTTGGCACCAGTCGGACAGGTGAAGGTCGCGACCCAGTCGACAATGCGGATTTCGCCTGCCCAATTTAAGAAACCTCAGAAAAAGCCAAAAATTGATCATCGAAGCGCTTGCGCAAGCGCTTCGATTGGATTAATTCAATCTCCGTGACGAATTTGGCGCCGTAGAGCCGCACCCCAAATTCGCCTTCGGAGGGTCAGCAACAGTCACTGCCGACACACGTCGCGCTCGCGCTTCGTGACGGCCTGGTGCTGCCTGCAAATTGTCAAACGGAACGGGAGGAATTGATGAACATCAAGCAGAACGGACTGTCTCGCCGCACCTTCGTAAAGGCCTCGGCAGCACTTGGCGCGACCGCCGTGGCGGCTGCCTCGGGAATCAAGATAGCGCGGGCCGCGCCGGCCGAACTCAGATATTTCTATCGGGCGCCATGGCCGTCTTCGGAGGTCTACGCCAACTGGCTGATCGACGAGTGGAACAAGAAGAACGGCGATCGGGTCCATGTCACCGGCGCCAGTGTCGACGGCGAGACCTACAAGACCAAGCAGACCATCGAGCTGTCTTCGAGCAATCCCCCGGATCTTTTCTATTCCTGGGAAGGCGGGCGCGGCAAGGAAATCGTCGACAACGGGTTCTCCGCCGATCTGACGCCCTACTACGAGAAATATGGCTGGGACAAGAAACTCAACCCGGCCGGCGTGACGCTGTCCGTCTACAACGGCAAGAAGCATTTCGTGCCGACCGAGATGTGCGCCTCCGTGGTCTGGTACCGCAAGGACATCTACGAGAAGCTTGGCCTCAAGGTTCCGACCACATGGGACGAGCTCATGGCCAACGCGCAGAAGGGCAAGGAGGCCGGCCTCGCCGCATTCATGCTGGCCAATCAGAAGAAATGGCCCTCGCAGTTCATGTGGTCGGCGATCCTGGTCAACAAGCACGGCCTGGACGTCTATGACGGGCTGATCAACGGCACCATTCCGTGGACCGACCCGCGTGCGGTCGATGTCACCGCCATGATGCAGAAGCTCGCCCAGGACGGCATGTTCGAGCCGTCGTTCAACTCGATCGACCTCGGGCCTGCCATGGTGCCGTGGACGCAGGGCCACGGCCTGCACTGGTATCAGGGCTCGTTCAATCTCGGCCGCTTCCGTGGCGACCAGCCGCAATGCTGCGTCGTGCCCATGGACTTCTTCCCGATGCCGGCCTTCCCGGGCAAGAAGCCGATCATGTCGGTGTTCGCCGAGGACACGATCATGATCCATGCGAACAGCCCGAACAAGGACGCCGCGGCGGAGTTCCTGGACTGGATGGTGTCTGACGAAGCGATGAGCAAGAAGCTCGAGATCGACAAGCCTTATCCGTCGAACGTCAATTCAGACCTGTCGCGGCTGAGCGAGATGGAGCAGCGCCTTGGCAAGGCAATGGCCGAGTCCGGCTCGTTCACCTTCATGCATGTCGACCATGCCACGCCGCCGGCGATCTCGGACAAGTTCCTCGACGGCGTCCAGGGTGTGCTGGCCGGCGCCATGTCGCCTGAAGACGCGATGAAGCTGACCGAGGACGAGGCGGCGCGCGTCAAGAAGTCCTAAGCGATGACCGAGCGGGAGAGGCGCAGCGCCCTTTTCCCGCATCCTCCCCGGCGGCGGTGCACTTCGGCGCATCGCCGCTTGGCGGGAGCCGCGTGCTGGTGAGCCCGACGCTGGCGCACACAGCCATTTCCCCGATCAATCGAAAGGCGCAACACCATGGCCAGCAGCGCAAGGCGCTTCGATGATGGCACCTTCGTCGGCTTCGCCCGCCAGCATGTGTTCGTAACCGTGTTCGGCGTCGCCGTGCCGTTGCTGGTGTTCGCCTGCTTCATCGGCTACCCGATCCTCTACACGATCTACCTCAGTTTCTTCGAATGGAACGGCATGGCGCCGCAGAAGAAATTCGTCGGCTTCGCCAACTACGCCTACCTGTTCCATGACAATTATTTCTACATAGCGCTGGTCAACAACGCCAAGTGGCTGGTCGTTTCGCTGGTCTTTCCGGTCTCGCTCGGTTTCCTGATCGCCTATGTGATGAAGGCGCGCCTGGTGTTTGCGCCATCGCTGTTGCGCACGATCGTGTTCTTTCCGGTGACGATGTCGCTGATCGCCGTCGGGCTGATGTTCCTGCTGATCCTCAATCCAGTATTCGGCGCCTTCGACACCTTGCTGCGGTCGGTCGGCCTCGGCTTCCTGGTGCATGAATGGTTCGGCGACTACCGCATCGCGCTCTACACGTTGGCGGTCATTTCCGGCTGGGCCTTCACCGGCATGCCGATGATCTTCTACTTCGCCGGCCTCGGCGACGTTCCGAAGGAGACATTCGACGCCGCGCGCATCGAGGGCGCGGGACATTGGCGCATGATCCGGAGCGTCGCCCTGCCCCAGCTGCGCCCCGTCACCGCGATCATCGTCATGCTGACGCTGTTCGAATCGCTGCGCGCGTTCGACCTGATCGCGGTGCTGACCAAGGGCGCGCCTTTCGGCATGACCAACGTGCTCGGCTATCTCGTCTACATGGAGAGCTTCTGGAATTCCCGCTTCGGCTACGGCGCTGCACTCAGCGTCGTCATCCTGGTGATTGCCGGGTCGCTGGCGGCTGTCCTGCTCGGCAAGGTCCTGAAGGGTGCTTTCGATGTCTGACACGACCATGATCGCCACTGGCCGCAGCCCCCTACTTGCGGTTCTGCCCAAACTTGCCGCAACCGCCCTCATGCTGGTGCTGGCGGCAGTATGGCTCGGGCCCCTGCTTTTGATCGTGATGACGTCGATCAAGTCGAACGCCGAATTTCTGGCGGGGCCTTTCGCCTTGCCGAAATCGCCGACCATCCAGCCCTATATCGACGTCTGGTTCGGGCTGGGGTTCGGCACGCTTTTGAGAAACAGCCTGATCTATGCGACGGCAGGCTCGGCGCTCGCGGTGACGCTGGCGCTGGTCCCCGCCTTTGCGCTCAGCCGCATGAACGTTCCGGGGCGCAAATGGATCTTCGGCCTTCTGCTGACCGGTCTCATGCTGCCGCAGCAGACGGTGCTGATCCCGCTCTACGACACGCTGCGCACATTCCACCTGCTGGACACCAAGATCGGCCTGATCATCGTCCACGGCGTTTACGGGATGCCGTTGCAGGTGCTGATCCTGCGCGGCTTCATGACGACAATTCCGCCGGAAATCGAAAAGGCCGCCTATGTCGAGGGCGCGACCGATTTCCAGGTTTTCTGCAAGGTGATCCTGCCGCTGTCGGTTCCCGGCATTCTCGTCGGCTACACGCTGAACTTCATCGCCATCTGGAAGGAATTCGTGTTCGGGCTGGTGTTCCTCAACAGCGAGGACAATTTTCCGGTGACGGTCGGCATGCTGAAACTGAACAGCGACCGCTACCTCGCCGTCTTCAACCTGCCGGCCGCGGGTCTCGTCATCTCGCAATTGCCGATCGTGCTGCTGTTCATCCTGACGTACCGTCAGATCTCGGGCGGCAACCTCTCGGGCGCGGTGAAGGGCTGATGTTCGGTGGCCTCTTTGCAACAAGGAATTTGTAATGGCTGATGTGTCCCTGAAGGACGTCGAGAAGCGCTATGCGATGGTGCCGGTTCTGTCCGGGCTGAACCTTGACATAGCCGACGGCGAATTCACCGTGCTGGTGGGTCCGTCCGGCTGCGGCAAGACAACGACGCTGAACATGATCGCTGGGCTGGAATCGATCACCGGCGGCACGCTGCGGATCGGCGGGCGCGACGTTACCACGCTGCCGCCGAAGGACCGCGACATCGCCATGGTGTTCCAATCCTATGCGCTGTTTCCGCACATGACGGTTCGCGACAACATCGCCTTTGGCATGAAGATCCGCAAAACCCCGAAGGCCGATATCGAAGCGCAGATACGGCAAGTCTCGCAGCGGCTGCATATCGATGACCTGCTCGACAGACTGCCCAAGGCGCTGTCCGGCGGCCAGCGTCAGCGCGTTGCGCTTGGCCGCGCGCTGGTCCGCCGTCCCGGCGTGTTCCTCATGGACGAACCTTTGTCCAACCTCGACGCGAAGATGCGCATCGAGGCGCGCAGTTTCCTGACCAAGATGCATCAGGAGATCGGAACAACCACAGTCTACGTTACGCACGACCAGGCGGAAGCCATGACCATGGGCAGCAAGATCGTGGTCATGAATGGCGGCAAGATCCAGCAGGCGGCGGCGCCGCTCGAAGTCTACAACCAGCCGGCCAACCAGTTTGTCGCCGGTTTCATCGGATCGCCTGCCATGAACTTCCTGCGCCTCGCATACGACGGCAGCTCGCTGTCGGACCAGGCCTGCGGGCTGCGGATCTTGGTCCCGGAGTGCCGGCGCGCGGCACTTGCCGGTCAGGTGGGAAAGGTGGTTACGCTGGGCGTGCGGCCGGAGCATTTCAGCATCCTGCCGCCCGGGGCAGCCTCAAGGGCCGATTCGATCGCCTTCAGTGTCGATGTGGTCCAGCATCTCGGTCATGAGATTCTTCTCGACCTCAGCATCGGCGATCACAGGTGCATCGCGCGGCTGCCGCCCAGCGACCGTTCCAAGCTTGGGGAAAGCCGGCTGTTTTCCATCGATATGGACCACGTCCATTACTTCCACGGCGACAGCGGTGAAAACCTCATTGATTATGCCCGGCAACAATGAATAGTCGGCGGCGGATCGGCGACTGGGGGCCGTTCTCCGGCAGGCGGGTGCCGCATCGAGGGTAAAGGGATGGCGAGAGCGACTGCAACGATCAGCGACGTCGCCCGCCGCGCCGGAGTGTCTACATCCACCGTGTCGCACGTCATCAACGGCACGCGGCTCGTCAGTCCGGAGAAAACCGCTCTCGTCAACGAGGCGATCGCCGCGACGGGGTATCAGCCGAACGCGCTAGCACGGTCGCTGGCGCGCAAGGTCAGCAACTATGTCGGCATCG
Source organism: Mesorhizobium sp. P2_E10 (assembly GCF_056404235.1). Classification (NCBI taxonomy): domain Bacteria; kingdom Pseudomonadati; phylum Pseudomonadota; class Alphaproteobacteria; order Hyphomicrobiales; family Phyllobacteriaceae; genus Mesorhizobium; species Mesorhizobium sp. P2_E10. The sequence continues at coordinate 373,704 of NZ_JBFUEK010000002.1, read as the reverse complement.
CCGTATCCGCGATTACCAATCCCTATTTCAGCGACATCATCTGCGCCATCGAGAATGAGTGCGCCCGCCTCGGCCTACTGGTCTTCCTCGCCGATACGCGCGACGAGCCTGGCCATGAACTGGCCGTCGTTCAGGCGCTGCAGGAGCGGAGGGTCGACGGCATCATCCTGGCGCCGTGCGGCGACCCTGACAACGCAACCGTGCGCTATCTGGAAAGGAGCGGCATCCCGACCGTGCTCGTCGACCGGTTCACGGCGTCGGCCTTCGATCATGTCGGCGTCGAGAACAAGCAGTCCGTCGCCAACCTGGTTTCGCACCTGGCCGAATTCGGCCACAGGCGGATCGGCATGATCGGCGGCCATGCCGGTTTCAGCACCACGACGGAGCGCATAGAAGGCTACAGGCTTGGCCTGAAGCGCCACGGGATCGCCTTCGATCCGGAGTTGATACAGTCATCGAACCAGACTTTTGAATCTGCCCAAAACTCGACCACGGCGCTGCTGAACCTGACAAAACGGCCAACCGGTATCATTGCCGGAAACAACCAGACGACGATCGGCGCCGTGGCCGCCATCCGCAATGCGGGCCTCAGAATACCGCAAGACATATCGCTTGCAGGCTTCGACGACTTCGAGTGGGCGAACTATTTCGAACCACGGCTGACCCTTTTGGCGCAGCCCTGCGATGAGATTGGCCGCAAGGCCGCGCAGATGCTCGTCGAACGGATCGGCGGTTTGCACGCAGCACCTCGTTCGGTCAGGTTGAAATCGACCCTTGTTGTCAGGAACTCTTGCGCGGCTCCGGCGATTTCCTGAGCCTCTTGACGGATCGCGTCGGGATGCGAGCCGTCCTGATTTTGCGCCATGCGCAATTTCGATCAAACTGGTTTCGCGGAAAGACGGCAGCATGGTCCGCGAGGAGACACATGAACCCGACCGAGAAAGCCCTGTGGTTCGTCGAAAGCCACCTGCCGGAAGCGGTCTCGCTCGACGATGTCGCGCAAAGCAGCGGCGTGTCGCGCTTTCATGTGACCCGGGCCTTTGGCGCCGCTACCGGCCGTTCGGTGATGGGCTACATGCGCGCGCGCCGGTTGAGCGAAGCGGCGCGCAAGCTGGCGGGCGGCGCGCCCGACATCCTCTCGGTCGCGCTCGATGCCGGCTATGCTTCGCATGAGGCTTTCACCCGCGCCTTCCGCGACCAGTTCGGCACCACGCCGGAACTGGTGCGCGCGCAGGGCACGCTCAAAAACCTCGATCTCGTGGAGCCGATCCTGATGGACCAGTCCTTCCTCACCACGCTCGAGCCGCCGCGTTTCGAGACCAGCCGGCCGTTCCTCATCGCCGGGCTCGGTGAACGCTACAGCTGCGAAACCAGCGCCGGCATTCCGATGCAGTGGCAGCGTTTTGGTCCCTATATCGGCAACATTCCGGGCGATACCGGCGACGTCGCCTATGGCGTCTGCGTCAATGGCGACGACGCCGGCAATTTCGACTATATCGCCGGCGTCGAAGTGTCGGATTTTTCCGACCTGCCCAAGCAATTTTCGCGCGTTCGGGTGCCGGCGCAGAAATACGCGGTGTTCGCCCATCGCGAGCACATCTCGACCATCCGCCGCACGGTCAACACGATCTGGAACAAATGGCTGCCGGTCTCCGGCCATGAAATCGCCTATGCACCGGAGTTCGAGCGCTACGGCCCGGAATTCGATCCGCGCAGCGGCAATGGCGGGCTGGAGATCTGGATTCCGGTGAAGGGGTGAGGAGCGGTCGGCCTTAGGCCGATCAATCGACAACGATTTGTCGATTGAAGCGACGAACGCCCGAAGCCATAGCGAACGGCCGTAGCAACGCTACAAGTCGAGGTTCCAGTTCTGGCCGACCAGATCCTTGCCGAAGGAATGGTGGCGCTCCTCCTCGACGAGCTTGAAGCCCGCCGCTTCATAGATGCGTCGCGCCGAGACGAGGATGTCGTTGGTCCACAGCGTCAGCGTCTTGTAACCCCTGGCGCGGGCAAAACCAATGCATTCATCGACCAGCCGCTTGCCGATGCCCAATCCACGTGCCGAAGGCTCGACATAGAGCAGGCGCAGCTTCGCCACTTCCTCGGACTTGCGAACGAGAAAGACCGAGCCGACGACTTCCCCTTCCCGCTCCGCAATCCAGCTGCGTTCCCATTTCGGGTCGAAGGACTTGACGAACGCGCCGAGAATCTCGGCGACCAGCGCCTCATAGGTTTCGTCCCAGCCATAGTCCTGCGCGTAGAGCATGCCCTGGCGGCGCACGATCCAGCCGATGTCGCCGACCTGCAGGGGCCGCAGAATATAGGGGATTTTAGGCTCGAACCCCTCGCCCAGCAGGCGCTGCACGGTCTGCATGGCCTTGACCAGCCGATCCTGTTCCAGAGCGGGAAGCCGATCGAGCAGGGCCGCGACCTGGTCGTGAGAATCCCGGTTCAGCGGTGCGAAGGCCTGCCGCCCTGCCAGCGTCAGCACGATCGACGAGCGCCGCGCATCCGCTTCGGTCGCGGCGCGCTCGACCAGGCCGCGCTCCTCGAATTTCTTCAGCAAGCGGCTGAGATAACCTGCATCAAGGCCGAGATCGCGGGTAAGATCAGTGGCGCTTAGGCCATCGCGATTTGCCAATTCGTAGAGCACCCGCGCCTCGGTCAGCGAGAAGGCGCTTTTCAACAGCCCCTCGTCGAGCAGCCCGATCTGTCGGGTGTAGAAACGGTTGAAGGCGCGCACCGCGTCGATGCGCTCCTTGCCGGCTTGATGATGAATCGTCATGGCAGTCTCCTGCCCATACGATCGATCATTTACTTGACAGAGTCAACTAATCGATGAGCCGATACCGCATCACGCCATCGGCAGTGCCGGCCAGCGATCGACAATCCTGCCGCCGGAAAGCACCGCGATCGATCCGAACTGCTGCAGCACCGCCTCGCTCTGCGTCGGGCGCAGGAAAGCGTAGTCGCCGGGTTTGACCGTCGCGTCGTTCGGCAAGGCCATGAATTGCTGGTTGGAAGACAGGCCGAGCAGACTGTTGGTCGCCATGCCCTCCGGAAATACCGGTTCGGCCATCCATTTGCCGCCATAGAGATAGCAGCCCTTGCGCGGAAACCTGCCGAACGCCTGCAGCAGGCGGAAAACGGCGGGGGGACCCGGCAGCATCGGCTCGACCACTTTCAGGATCGGCGTGGCAATGAAGGCAGCTGGCTGAAACCCATCGAGGCCAGGCGTGTCGAAATCGCTGGGCAGCACGAAGGCCGACCCCATCGACACTTCGTTGGCCGCCCCGCCATGGTGGAGCAGCGCGGTCTTGCTGCCGCCGATGTTGAGGATGCGGCGCTGGTCCTCGCCGAGGCAAGCGACGAACGCCGTTGCCAGCGCCGACGCCTTCGCCAATGCTCTTGCCGGCCCGCCGAACAGGCCGGGAATGTGCGGCGCATGGGCCTCGTAGGCCATGACGCCTTCGCAACGCAGCCGGGCCAGCAGCAACTTCAAAGCTTTCGACAAGGCCTCCGGGCTGGCAAAGCCGCCGCGATGCAGCCCGACATCGATCTCGAAAGCGATGTGCAGCTCGGTGCCGAGTTCGGCTGCCAGCGCGCCATATTCCGCCAATCGCTCTTGCGTGTCGATCAGCCAACAGATGCGTGACCAGTCGGCGCTGCCTTTCGAAAGCTCAGCACGCGCCGCGTCGACCGGCATTGGCTTGCCGTACAACAGGTCGGCATCGGGGAACGCCTTCAGCACAGCTGCCGTGATCGGCGGATGGAAGGTCATGAAGCGGCTCGTGCCGAGCGCCTTGCCGATATGCGAAAGCAGCGGCAGGCAAGCCAGCGACTTGTCGACCAGCCGCACGGCAAGGCCTGGCGCCAGCCTTTCCCGGACCAGCGCAATGTTGTTGTCCAGCCGGTCGAGGTCGAGCAGCAGGCAAGGCTGGAAGATGCCGGCGGACCTCAGCGCATCCGACAATGCGGTGAAATAGGCGCTCATGGTTCGATGCCGAACAGCTCGGCCATATAGGGCGAAACAAAACGGTTTTCCGGATCGATGTCGCGGCGCACCGCCATGGCGTCGTCCCAGCGCGGATAGAGTTTTTTCAGCGCCGCCGCTTTCAGGCTGTGCATCTTGCCCCAGTGCGGCCTGCCGCCATATTTCAAGAAGATCGGCTCGGCCGCCCGCATGAAAGGCAGCGGATCGCTCGCCGCGTCATGGTGGATGGCGATCGAACAGGTCAGCCTGTTATAGAATGGCGAGAGCCAGAAATCGTCGGGTGCGACCGTGCGCACTTCCATCGGGAAATAGACCTGGGGAAAGCGCTTCTCCGTCAGTTCGATGATCTCGGCCAGCGCCTTTGGACCCTCCTCGAACGGCAAATGATATTCCATCTCGTTGAACTTCGTCTGCCGGTCACTGGCATAGACGTTGAGCCAGTCCTGCACATAGTCCTCCGCCGGCAGCTTGGCGATGGCGCCCAGGATCAGCCGGCGGCGCAGCGACGGCAGCCAGGCCAGCGCCGTGCGCAAGCGGCGCAGCGTCCTCAAGCCGGCCTCGTCCTCCTCCGGGGGCCGCTGTGTCGGTGCTGCATCGCTCAGATCACTGGCGATGAACTGGGCATAACCGGAAAACGGAATGTAGTAGAACTCGGCCGAGCGGTGCGCGGCCATCATCGTCTCGAAATCGCGCAGCATGTCGGCGATCGGCAACACCCATTTGCGGCGGCGCAGCCGGTAGGTGGCAATGTTGTTCAGCGTCACCTCGGTCAGCACGCCGAAGGCGCCGAGCGCGACGCCAATGGCGTGGATCGTCTCCTGATCGCTAGCCCCGGTGAAGTCGCGGACCTTGCCGAGCCCATCGACGATCTGAACCGTCTGCAACTGCGTGTGATAGGCGCCGAGCGTTGGGCCTGAGCCGTGGGTGGCGGTGCCGAGCGCGCCGCCGATGGCTTGCCGGTCGATGTCGCCCATATTGGGCAGCCCCTGGCCGATGCCTTGCAGGAGGTGCATCAGCGAGCCGAGCCGTGTCCCTGCCCTCACTCGTGCTTGATTTAGCTGAACGTCGTGCGACACCAGGCCCTCGAGCTTTTCCAGCGACAGGATCGTGCCTTCGGACTTCACCAGCGGCGTGAAGGAATGGCCGGCGCCGACGACCCGCACCGGGCTAGGCGCGGTACGCACCAGATCGCCAAGTTCGCCGGCGTCGGCGGGACTGGCGATCAGTTTTGGTTCAGCACGGACAAAACCGGACCAGTTGCTCCAGCTGTTCGACATGCTGCCTCCTCACCTAGGCAATTGCGCGGCGACGCCGCACCACGAGGACGAACAGGCCGAGCAGCGCCACGCTGGCAACGGCGCTGGCGGCGGCGAATTCCGGCACCGGCCTAAAATCCTTGCCATCGATCAGCAGCGACGCCGCGATCGGCCCGATTGCCAGACCGAAGAGCTGGGCGGCCGGCACCAACAGCACTGATGTCCGCGTCTCGTCGGCGGTGATCGCCAGCCGGATCTGATAGGGCACAATGAACAAGAGGATGAAGCCCATGACCAGCGCAGCGGCCCAGAACACCGTCAGGCCCGGGCCGCTGGCGAGCACCACGGAGCTGGCAAAAGCGATCACGCCGATCGCCACGATGGCAAGGCGGTAGTCGATGCGCGCCTCGAAGGCAGTCGCCGTCATCGCGCCGAGAACCTGCACCGCGAGGCTCGCCGAGACGATCAGGCCGACGGTGCGGCCGTCGATGCCGTATTGCGCGCCGAGCGGTTCCAGAAAGGCCCAGACTGAGCCGAAGAACATGAAGTAGCAGAAGACGGACAACAGAGCGGTGAGCGAAGGGACGGTCAGCACATTGGCCAGATTCTCGTCCTTGGGCAGCTCGGCATAGTCATCAGGCACAATGAAGGCGACCGCCAGCGAGGCGACGCAAACGACGGCAAGGACGATGAAGCCACCGACCGACCCGGCGGCCGGGATGACATAGAGCGCCAGCAACAATGCAAGCGCGCATTGCGCCAGGGTCTGCATGGTGACGAAATAGCCGCCGATGCGCTCGGCCCGACGCGAACGGGCGATCAGTTCGGTGGCGACCGCCACCAGCCCACCTTCGGCCAGCCCGGCGACAGCGCGCACTGATATCAGCAGGCCGGTGCTGACCGCATAGGCCGTCCACAAATTCGCCAGCGCCAGCAGGATCAAAAGCGCTGCACTTTTCCAGCGCATATTGTGCGCCGAGAGCAGCATCGCCACCACAGCCGAACCAATGGCAATGGCGATCATCTCCGCCGTGGCGACCAAAGCCAGTTCGTCGCCGCTGACATGTCCCTCGGTATAAAGCGCGCCGAGCAGCACCGGCTGCAGCCCGAGGATGAGCAGACCAACCGAACCGATCCACAGCGCCGAGGCAAGCTGGCCGCCGGTCGGGTTGCCGACCAGCCAATCGGCATTGTGCTCTGCCTTTGCTAACGTCACAGGTCCCTCCCCAGCGTCCTTGCCGTGCTTCAAAAAATCTGACAATCTGTCAGCATTTCTCAAAACTGATACTTGATCATATTTTTTGTCAAGCATGAAATTAGGACTGCCGCGGGAGATCTGGCGCATGAAAGAAGCAAGCCGGACGATGACCGAGCCGAGGCGCATGCCGAAGCAGGAGCGCAGCCGCGACCGCATCGACGCCATCCTGGCAACGACCATGCGGCTGATCGGCGAAAAGGGCATCGATGCCGTCACCATGAAGGAAGTCGGCATGCTGGCGGGCGGGCCGATCGCCACCGTCTATCATTACTTCCCCAACAAGTCGGCGATCCTGGCGATGCTCTATGAGCGGTTCTCAGAGGAAAGCCGCGCACGCTTCGGTGCCATCATCGCCGAGATTCACGGGCTGGACGATGTGACAGCAGCAGCGGACCGTCTGCTCGAAGACTACTATCGGCGCGTTGCCGAAGACCCCGCCATCCAGGATCTGCAGAATGCGATCCAGGCCGACAAGGCGCTGCAACATCTCGACATCGCCGAGACCCGGCAGCAGGCGAAGCTGTTCTGCGATCATGTCGGCCCTCTCCTGCAGCCGGAGAAGCGCGACCAGTTCGCCCGCGTGGTATTCCTGTTCTTTCAGCTTGCCGGCGGCGTCGTGCGTCTGGCACTGACCCAGGACGAAAGGGAAGGCCGCCGGACCCTCGAAGACTACCGGTCGATCATCCACACCCAGTTGCGGCTGTTTCTTTAGCCAGCGGAAGAACGCGAAAATTCCCGCGCATCGAAGGCGCCGCGCGCCTTGACTCTCGCCGGCCGCGCGCCTATTTCACGGCCACGTTAGCACTCGCCTTTGGTGAGTGCTAACTCATACGTCCGGCGCCGCCGGATGGAGGAACTGTTCTCACCGTTCTCATTCGAGGAAGAAAAAATGGCAAAGTCGAAGTTCCGCCCGCTTCATGACCGCGTGGTCGTTCGCCGGGTCGAATCCGAATCCAAGACGGCCGGCGGGATCATCATCCCGGATACGGCGAAGGAAAAGCCGCAGGAAGGCGAGATCATCGCCGTTGGTTCCGGCGCCCGCGACGAAGCCGGCAAGCTGGTCCCGCTGGACGTCAAGGCTGGCGACCGCATCCTGTTCGGCAAGTGGTCGGGCACCGAAGTCAAGCTCAATGGCGAAGACCTTCTGATCATGAAGGAATCCGACATCATGGGCATCATCGGCTGATTATCGGCCTCACCSTCAACTGAATTTTCGGGCTTGATCCCAAGCCCCTGCCAGGAGCTAAAACATGGCTGCCAAAGACGTAAAATTCTCCCGCGACGCCCGTGAGCGCATGCTGCGCGGCGTCAACATCCTCGCCGACGCGGTGAAGGTCACGCTCGGCCCCAAGGGTCGTAACGTCGTCATCGACAAGTCGTTCGGCGCGCCGCGCATCACCAAGGACGGCGTCACCGTCGCCAAGGAAATCGAGCTTGAAGACAAGTTCGARAACATGGGCGCGCAGATGGTCCGCGAAGTTGCTTCGAAGACCAACGACATCGCCGGCGACGGCACCACGACCGCGACCGTTCTGGCGCAGTCGATCGTCCAGGAAGGCCACAAGGCGGTTGCCGCCGGCATGAACCCRATGGACCTGAAGCGCGGCATCGACCTCGCCGTKGCCGACGTCGTCGCGACGCTGATCAAGAACGCCAAGAAGATCAAGACCTCGGAAGARGTTGCCCAGGTCGGCACCATCGCCGGCAATGGCGAYGCTTCGGTCGGCTCGATGATCGCGGAAGCGATGCAGAAGGTCGGCAATGAAGGCGTCATCACGGTCGAGGAAGCCAAGACCGCCGAGACCGAACTCGAAGTCGTCGAAGGCATGCAGTTCGACCGCGGCTACCTCTCGCCCTACTTCGTCACCAACGCCGACAAGATGGTTGCGGATCTGGAAGACGCTTACATTCTCCTCCACGAGAAGAAGCTCTCCAACCTGCAGGCCATGCTGCCGATCCTCGAGGCTGTCGTGCAGACCTCGAAGCCGCTGGTCATCATCTCGGAAGACGTCGAAGGCGAGGCTCTGGCCACGCTCGTCGTCAACAAGCTGCGTGGCGGCCTGAAGATCGCCGCCGTCAAGGCGCCGGGCTTCGGTGATCGCCGCAAGGCCATGCTGGAAGACATCGCCATCCTCACCGGTGGCCAGGTCATCTCGGAAGACCTCGGCATCAAGCTCGAGAACGTCGGCCTCAACATGCTCGGCCGCGCCAAGAAGGTGTCGATCTCCAAGGAGAACACCACCATCGTCGACGGCGCCGGCAAGAAGGCCGAGATCCAGGGCCGCGTTGCCCAGATCAAGCAGCAGATCGAGGAGACCACCTCGGACTACGACAAGGAGAAGCTGCAGGAACGTCTGGCCAAGCTGGCCGGCGGCGTTGCCGTCATCCGCGTCGGCGGTGCGACCGAGATCGAAGTCAAGGAAAAGAAGGACCGCGTCGATGACGCCCTCAACGCGACCCGTGCGGCCGTCGAAGAAGGCATCGTTCCCGGCGGCGGCGTCGCCCTGCTGCGCGCTTCGCTGACCATCAAGGCAACCGGCGCCAACTCCGACCAGACCGCCGGCATCAACATCGTGCGTCGCGCACTGCAGGCTCCGGCCCGCCAGATCGCTGCCAACGCCGGTGCGGAAGCATCGATCGTTGCCGGCAAGATCCTTGAGAACAAGGGCGCGACCTTCGGCTACAACGCCCAGACCGGCGAATATGGCGACATGATCGCCATGGGTATCGTCGATCCGGTCAAGGTCGTTCGCACGGCTCTCCAGGACGCGGCCTCGGTCGCCGGCCTGCTGGTCACCACCGAAGCCATGATCGCCGAAGCTCCGAAGAAGGAAGCGGCTGGCGGCGGCATGCCTGGCGGCATGGGCGGCGGCGGCATGGGCGGTATGGGCGGCATGGATTTCTAATCCAGCCCTATCAGCCTTCAGATACGGAAGGGCGCCGAAAGGCGCCCTTTTTGTTTTGAGGTCGAGTTGTTAGGCCTCAGACGGCGGCATCGGCGCGTCGCCGCACTTCTCCTGCAGCCAGCACTGCGGTTTCGATCAGGGCTGCGACCTCATCAGCCACGGCCTGCAGCGGGGCGCGGTCGCGGGTGGCGCGGGCGATTACCATCAGCCCTTCCAGCGATGATTCGACCAGCAAAGCCAAAGCGTGCGCGCGGCGCTCGGGCACCCCTGCCCTGACGAAGGCCTGTTGCAGCAGACCTATCCATTGCTCGAAAGCCGAGCGGCACAATTCGGCCAGTTCCGGCACATCCGTCGGCGAATCCAGCACCACCGGCGCGATCGGACAGCCGAGCGAAAACTGGTTGTCTTCCAGCATGCGGCCGACCGCCTGGTAGATGTGGTGGACGGCGACCGCCGGATCGATCTCCGCGGCCAGCGCCTCACCGAGCCTCTGCGTCACCCCGGCGACGCTGTCGCGCGTCACCTCGATGACCAACTGGTCCTTGCCGCCGGGAAAATGAAAGTAGAGCGAGCCTCGAGGGGCACCGCTGGCGCTCAGAATGTCATTGAGCGAGGTGCCGTGATAGCCGCGCTGTCTGAGCAGCAGCGCCGTCGTCTCGAGTATGCGGGTGCGGGTATCGTTCGCCATGTCAACCTCTGTCAGCACTCAGCATTATAGGTCTTGCGTCGAATATGACAATCGGTCTACATAATATGTAGATCAGTCTATATATTCCAGAGGAGATCGACATGCGCAGCTACCGTCTTGAAGGGTCCGGCGGGACCGAATGCCTGATGATGCGCGACGAGGTGCAGCCGGAGCCGAAGCCGCATGAGATCGTGGTGAGCGTGCGCGCTACCTCGCTCAACCGGCGCGACACGATGATCCTCAACGGCACCTATCCGCTGCCGCCGTGCCAGGGCATCGTTCCCCTGAGCGACGGCGCCGGTGAAGTCGTCGCCATCGGCGATGCCGTCACCCGCTTTGCCGTCGGCGATCGCGTCACCGGCAGCTATTTCGCCCGCTGGATCGACGGCCGCATCAATGCCGGGTTGATCGACCAGCTCGGCTGCACGCTGGACGGCATGCTGGCCGAATACGCCGTCCTCGATGAGCAATGGGCGGCGCGGCTGCCCGACCATCTCGACTGGCATGAGGCGGCAACGCTGACCTGCGCCGGTCTGACCGCCTGGAATGCGGTGACCGGCGCAGGGATTCCTAAGCCTGGCCAATGGGTTCTGGTCATCGGTTCGGGTGGCGTCTCGCTGTTCGCGCTGCAGTTCGCCAAGCTGCTCGGCTGCCGCGTCGTGGCCGTCACCTCGCGCGCCGAGAAGGCCGACAGGCTGCGGGCGCGGGGCGCCGACCTCGTCATCTCCAGCACGGACACACCGGAATGGGGTTCCAGTGTCCGCGAGCAGACCGGCGGCATCGACCTCGCCGTCGAAACCGGCGGCCCGGCGACCTTCGCACAGTCGCTGATCGCAAGCACACTTTACGGGCACATCGTGCTGCTCACGCTGCAGGACGCGAAAGGCGGGTCGATCCAGCTGCCGGCAGCGCTCTACCAGCGCAGCCTCGCCACCATCAGCCGCCTCTTCGTCGGCAGCCGGACCAACCTCGAAGCCATGCTGCGCGCCGTCGCGCAGCATCGCCTGAAGCCCGTCATCGACAAGGTCTTCCCCTTCACCGAGGCCGGCGATGCCTACCGCTATTTCCAGCAGGGCGACGTCTTCGGGAAAGTGGTCATCGCAGGCGCCTGATTTCCCGTCCCTCAAACAACGGAGAGCAGAAAATGACAATTCGTGAAGCCTCGGCCCAGTGGCAAGGCACACTGAAAGAGGGTTCGGGCCGCTTGCGGCTCGGCAGCGGCGTCTTCGAAGGCGCCTATTCCTTCCCGTCGCGGTTCGAGAACGGACCGGGCACCAATCCGGAAGAACTGATCGCGGCCGCACACGCCGGCTGCTTTTCGATGGCGCTGAGCGCCATCCTGGGCAGGGAAGGATTTGCGCCCGCGCGCATTCGCACCGTCGCCAAGGTGCATCTCGGCGCCACTGCCGCCGGACCGACGCTCACCCGCATCGAGCTTGAAACGCAAGCCGAGATCCCTGGCCTTGAGCCCGGGGAATTCCAGCGCCTTGCCGAGACGGCGAAGACGACCTGCCTCGTCTCGCGTGCCCTGACCGGCGTGGCGAGCATCGCGCTCAGGGCGGAGCTTGTCGCACCCGCTGGCGCGGAAGCATGAAACCAGGAGATATCGAGATGAAACAGGAGAGCACCATGGACATCCATCCCGACGACCGCTCCAGGCAGACGGCCGAGATCATGCGGCGCTTTAACGACGTGTTCCAGCTGCACGATCCGTCGGCGCTCGCCGAATTGGTCGCCGAAGACTGCGTCATCGAAAACACCGTGCCGGCGCCGGACGGCGCCCGCCATGCCGGCCGCGACGCCTGCATTGGGCTGTGGTCGGTGATCGCCACCCAGCCGGGCACGCGTTTCGACCTCGAAGAGACGTTCGTCGCCGGCGAGCGGGCAACGATCCGCTGGCGCTATTTTCAGGCCGACCGCAACTCCATCCGCGGCGTCAATTTGATGCGCGTCGCGGATGAGCGCATCGTCGAGGCGATGGGTTATGTCAAGGGGTAGCGCCTAGAGCCTGTTCCATCCCGACAGAATCGGGATGAGGCTCTATCTTCTTGTTTGAGCATGATCTTTTCCGAAAACCGGATTCCATTTTTCGGGATCATGCTCTTGGAGCGCTACCTGTCGGCCAGCGCCAGCTTGGCGCCGAGCATGACGAAGGCGCCGGCGAAGGTGCGGCGCATCCAGGTAAGCACCATCGGCCGCGACACGACATGGCTGCGGATCGAGGCGGCGAAGATGCCGTAGCCGACAAAGACGACGAAGGTCAGGAGCATGAAGACGCTCGAGAGCTCCAGCATCTTGGACAGGGCATGCGGTTCGGTGGTGCTGACGAATTGCGGCAGGAAGGCAAAGAAGAAGATCGACAGCTTCGGGTTGAGGATGTTGATGAGGATGCCGGAGGTGATCACCTTGCCGGCCGAGCGCGGCGCGACATTGTCCTCGACGCTCAAGCCGCCCCTCTCCTTCAGCGTGTTCCAGGCCATGTAGAGCAGATAGGCGACGCCGAGATATTTCAGCGTCTCGAAGGCGACAGCACTTGTGTGCAGCAGTGCCGCCAGGCCGGTGATGGCGGCGGCCATATGCGGGATGATGCCGAGCGTGCAGCCGAAAGCGGCGATGATCGAGGCCCGCACCCCGCGCGACAGGCCGGCGCTCAGCGTGTAGAGAACGCCGGTGCCGGGCGAAGCCACGACGATCAGCGACGTCAACAGAAATTCGATGCTCACGGATGATTCCTCCGACGCGCCCTGCCCGAGGGGAAGGTATCGGGCCGGACGGTGGCGCACAAGACGGGGGCGATTGGCCGTTAGACTGGCAGCCCGTGCGCCTGGCGCGCCATCAGGCAATCGTCGTCGCCGGGCATGCAGGCGCGGCAGACATCGGGGCGAATATCGTAAATGCCGCAAGCGGTTCGTTTGCCGACCTCGCCGGTGAGCGCGGAACAACGCACGCCGTCGCAGCGCATGCCGGATTCGTTGGCGGACACGTGTTTTGCCGGAATCAGGTCGAGCTGCGCGTCATCCTCGGTGGAGAAGCGCGGCCATTCGGCCGAATAGGAACAGCAGGCGCCACAGCTCTGGCAGTCAAACAGGGCGACCGGGCCGGCACCCGAAAAGTCTCCAGCCAGGGCAAGCAGCCCTGACCGGATACGATCGGCGTCTCGCGGCAAGGCTGTTATTTCTTTTTGGTCTTGCGCGACGGCGTTTCCGCCGGCGACTTGAACAGATCGGTCGCGGTCTCAGTGGGGCTGCCCGCCTTCGGCGCAGCCGCGGGCTTGGCCGGCTTCATGGCAGCGCCAGGCGCCGTCGGCTGGTCCTTGGCGGAAAACTTGATGGCCATGTCAATCCTCGTCAGAAAAACGCGATGATGGCGCATTCGGGTTGCGCAAGCGGCCGATCAGCGCCGAGACCGCCGTGATGTTCATTTCCTCGGGCGACCAGTTCCTGGCCTCCGCAATGTGATGCGGTGCCAGCTCGCGGTGCGTGCTGCCGCTGTAGGCGGCGTCCTGATGGGTGACGCGCTCATGGGTCTTTTTGTCCTCGCGGATATATTCGATCAGGTAGTTCGGCGCTTCGGCGCGGCCGCGCACGCCGACGCGCACCTGGGCATCGCCATGCGCACGCTTGCAGCGCTCGAGCTTTTCCAGCACCCGGCGGACATATTCGACCGGCTTGTCCATGCCTGGGACCATGGATGCAATGGTCGCATCGGCATCGATCGGCGTTGGCGGCACGCGTTTGGTCGCCATCAGCGTTTGCCCGCCCGTTTCGGCAGGGCCGCGAGCGCGGCGGCAGCGGCCAAATCGTCGGCTTCCTTTTCCAGGCGCAGTTCGCGCAGCCGCGCGGTCTTTGCTTCCCGGGCCTGGCTGACGGCATCCTGTTCGGAGGTGATGCGGTTGAGCGACATCGATTGGGTCTGGGCCTTGCTGAAGATGGATTCGGCCTGGTCGCGGGATCTCTTTGAAGTGGCGGTCAAGGTCTTTCTCCCGTTCGGAGCATGATGCCGAAAAGTGGCGAGATCGGTCTTTCGGCCAGGACCACGCACAAAGCAAGACGGCAGTCGGATTCAGATTGCTGGAGCGTCCTTAGCACGTTCCGATGAACGCGGGGCTCTTTTGAACTTTTGCAGCGTCGAAAAATGAAAAAGGCCAGGCATTGCCTGACCTTCCATCATAGCCGCGCCTTCCCTGGGGAGACGCAGGCCTCAGAATTCGCCATTCACCGGTGCCAGTACATCCGTGGTCACCGGGAAGGCTGAATTCCGTATTAGGCCGCCTTCAACTGATCGGCGGACATCTTGCCCGACTTGTTGTCGCGGACCATCTCGTAGCCGAGCTTCTGGCCTTCGACGATGTCGCGCATTCCGGCGCGCTCGACGGCCGAGATGTGAACGAAAACGTCGGCCGAGCCGTCGTCAGGCTGAATAAAACCAAAACCTTTGGTGGCGTTGAACCATTTAACTGTGCCGGTGCTCATGACGAACCCTTTCCATGGCAATATTCGTTAATCGCGGTGCGAATGCACAACGATTTTTGTCTCGATTTTTGATGGGGAAGTTCGTCAAAGGCGCGCATGTGTGCGCGGATAACAAAAGTCGGTCAAACAAATATCGACGAATTTCTTCTACGCTTCTTTTGAAGCCGTGTCAATTTTTGGTTTAGGCAACGGCAAGATTCGACGCAAAGTTGTCCGGTGCCAGGATCTCAAAAGTACCTGAGACAGCGCGGTGCGCGGGCGTCAGGCCCTCCCCAAAAAAAATTCTACACACGAGGGAACCAACCCCGCGCCTGTGCATTTTATGGGTGCCGTCAGCAATTCATGAGAGCAATCGAATGAAAGGCTACCGGCAACAGGACGCCCCCCGCGCGATAAAAGGCACGAGGGGCGTTCTTGTATTTGGCGCCATGCAGTGGTGCCCCTCAGATGATTGCGCTCATCAGCGGCAGGATTTCATAGCGGAAGCCCTTCCCCGAGCGGACGACCGGGTCGGCATCGGTCACCGCCCTGGCCTCAGTCTCGCTCCCGACGCGCAGGATCAGTAGCCCCCAAGGACCGGCCGGGTCTGCGACCGGGCCGGCCAGGATCATGGTGCCATCGCGAAGTTTGCCGCGCAGGTAGTCGGCATGCCGGCCCATCAGTTCCCTCTCCTCCTCCGTCATGGTGAAGGCGAAGTCAGGCCGAGGCGGGATCAGCCGGCAGTGGAAGATCGATGGCACTGCCGCCTCGCCCGGTCCGTCGTTGCTGGCCATACCTCCTCCTATTCGTCCGGACCGGGCTCCGGCCAGGTTTCTTTCGCTGCCTCCGCATACCAGTGGCGCATCGCCGGCGTCGCCAGCACAGCGTCGACATAGGCCCGGGTATCCGGCGCGAGCTCGCCGCCATAGGTGTCGAAGCGGGTGACGATCGGCGCGTACATGGCGTCGGCCGCGGTGAAATGGCCGAACAGGAACGGGCCGCCCTTGCCGTGGTTTTCCCGACATTGCCGCCAGATCGCCTCGATGCGAGCCCGCTGCACTTCTCCATCGACGTCGAGCGGCTTGTGACCCTTGGGACGGCGCAGGTTCATCGGCCAGCCATAGCGCACCTCGCGAAAGCCGGAATGCATCTCGGTCGCAACTGAGCGAGCTAAGGCACGAGCGCCGATGTCTGAAGGCCACAGCTTCTTCTGAGGAAACAAGTCGGCGAGATATTCAAGGATGGCAAGGGTTTCCCAGACGATCCTGCCATTGTGATTCAACACCGGCACCAGCCCGGTCGGCGACACTTTGGCCAGATTGGCAAAGGTCTGCGGCGTGCGCAGGCGCACGAAACCTTCCTCGAACGGGATCTCCAGATGCTTCATCGCCACCCATGGCCTGAGCGACCACGAGGAGAAGCATTTGTTGCCGATGTAGAGCTTGAATTCAGCCAAGATTGTCTCCCCAATTTTTCGCCACACTAACCAGCGGATGTGAGGCCAGCAAAGCGTTTTGGCCGCCATGCACTGGTCCAGTCTGCACCCCTGATATCAATGGGCCTGTGCCGTCAATTGCGCCCCAGGCGAGACACCTGCATGCGCGCGGATGGCGGCGACCGCGCTGGCGATCTCCGCATTGACCAGCAGTGCCTCGCGGCCGGCGGCGATGGTGAGATCGACCTGTTCGGCCGGCAGTTTCAGGCGCGTCGGGATCAGGTTCAGCTTGACCTGCCTTGCCGGATCGAGATCGGCGAAGGACAGATGCTCGACGATGAGCTGGACATCGCGGCAGTTCCAACTGCCCGCCGAGCCGCGATAGGCGGCCACCGTCGCGACCGGCAGACTGCAGCGATAGCGCACCAGCTCGTCCTGCCATTGTGAGACGGCCAGCGTCAGCGCATCGAATTCGTCACGCACCGAGGCCGCCAGTGTGGTGCCGGTCACGGCGCCGAACAGCTGGCTGAGCTTCGGCCCGTGGATCTTCTTGGCCCAGGTCACATCGCGGTCGCTGCCGGCGTCGGCGACGATGAATAGCAGCGTCCTCAACCTGACGGCTGCGGACGGTGACAGCGGACCGTAAGGCGTGCCGGCGGCGGAGCGCTCCAGTGTGAAGCCGGTCACGCCGATATTGTCGGTCAGGCCACCGTCGAGCAGCTTCACAAAGTCGAGTGGATCCTCCTTCTGGTAGGAATCGAGCGCCCTGGCATGGGCCCTGAGCCGGGTCGACGCGTTGCGATCGGCCAGCGCCCGCTCCAGCCATTGCGGCCGGTGATAGTCGCAATGCGGACTGGTGGCGGAGATCACGATCGGCGCGAAGACGACAGGCACGGCGGCGGAGGCGGCAACCGCATCGGCCAGCCGCACCTTGTCGAGATCGCTGCACAGGGCCGCGAAGGTGTCGTAGCTGAACAGGAACGGCGTGCGGTTGTAGATATCGGACGCATTGACCCAGACGATGGGCCGGTCCGGCTTGCGGAAGGCCTCGAACGTCGCGCCGTCGAAGAGATGGTCGTTCAGCCATTTGGCAAAGCCGCTGCGGTCGTTGACGCCGCCATTGTAGGCGCGCACCAGATTGAGCGGCGACAGCGATGTCCTGAGATCGGCTTCCGCATCCTGGATGAGGAAGCGCTCGCGAAAATCCTGATAGCCGTCCTTGCCCCTGTAGCCGAAATAGGCTGCGGCGATGGCGCCGCCGGACGCACCGGAAATCATCCTGATGTCGTCAACGAGCGTGCGGCGGTACGGCCGCTCGTCGATGACGATCTCGTCCAGCGCCCGCAGCACCCCATAGGAGAAGGCAGCCGCCCTGGTGCCGCCGCCGGAAAAGGCGAGGCCGACCACGGTCGAGCCGTCGTCGCCCGGATCGGGTAGGAAGGTCGGCGACGGGTGGCCAACCTTGGAGACCTCGACGTTGATCGGCCCGACATCGTCGGCGACGCAGCCGGCCATCAGCATGGCAGCAGCCAAGGCAAGGTCTGGACGAAAACGCATCCGACACCCCCGGGCCAACTTCACCTTGCGGCCCGAGCGGAGCCTATCCGGATTGACCCGCCGGGCGCAACCGGCGCGGTCGGCATGGCAGGTGTGGAACCAGAAGCACGCCGGCCCGTTTGCCTCTCGCGAATGAAGCACCGGAATTCAAAATCCCAGGAGATGCAAAAATGGTGAACAAGGATCAGGTCGCGGGCGTGGCCAAGCAGGTCAAGGGCTCGATCAAGCAAGCCGCCGGCAAAGCCACCGGCAATCGGCAGACCCAGGCCGAAGGCACGGCCGACAAGATCGCCGGCAAGGTGCAGAAGACCTATGGCGACATGAAGGACAAGATCAAGAAAGCGCTCTAACACAGCACCGCGGAACGCTTTGACGATCGAGGAAAGGCGGCCTCTCAGGCCGCCTTTTCATGTGTTCCAGCCTTTGCTGAAGGCATTGGTGAAAGTCACGGCGCCATGGTCGTCGCTGGCCTCGCCCAGCACCACATCCATGCCGTCACTGGTCACCCGCGCGACAGCGAAACCGCCCATATAGGCTGCCTTCGGCTTGAACAAATCGAGCCCGTCGCGGCGGTAGATCAGCGGCGTGTCGTGCTGGTGGCCGTGGAAGATGGCGATGACATTGTAACCCTTCAGCGCCGAAAGCAGCGCCTGGCGGTCGGCCTCGCTCCACCAGTGCGGCGCGCCGGTGCCGTCATCGTCGTAGGTTCGTTTGGCGGCATCCCAGCGTTCGGTCGAAAACGTATCCCAGCCATAGTGCTGGAACAGGATGACAGGGCGGCCGTCCGCTGCGTAGGTCGCCAGATCCTGCTTCAGCCATGGCAGGCTGGAGATGGCGCCGTGGCCGGTGTCGCCGGCGAAACGGTGCGTCTGGACGAGATGCAGGCCGCCCCAATCCCATGAATAGCAGTCGGTATCGACATCATAGTCGGTCGCCGGCACCGGCGGCTTGAAGAACACGCCGGCGCGGTGATTGACCTCGACATAGTCGCGCATTTCGCGGCGGTACCAGTCGACATGGTGCGGCGGGCCGTTCTGGTCGAGGTCGTGGTTGCCGAGCCCGACATAGACCGGCATGTGGACACGATCGGGGCCAACGCCTTGGCTGTAACGCTGGCTGAACTGCAGCAACTGCGTGCCTTCGCTGGGCTGGGTGATCTGGCCGCCGCCATCATCGGTGATGTCGCCGCCGACGACGAGGCCGAGCGGCGTGCCGATACGGCTGCCGGCCGAACGCAGGCCGGTGGCGACGCCATTGATGTCCGCCGGCCAGTCCTTGTCACCGAGGCCGTTCAGCGCGGCGACGCCGCGCAGCAAGGCGGCGTCGGTCTTGCCTTCCTGCTGGCAGTTGGGGCTCAAGCCGCTGGCCATGCGGCAGGCGTGGATATCGGCGACGAACAGAAAGGTGGCGTCGATGGGCGCAATGCGCTGCCCGGTCTGGCTGAGCGCCGGGCGCGCGACAGCGCCGGCCACGGCAAACCCCGCTGCCTGGGCCAGGAAGCCGCGCCGGGAGACCAATTTTTGCGAAAGGCGATTCATCATGGCGCGAAATTCAGCACAGCTGGCAACGGTTCGTCCAGTTTTGCGCGCGGGTCACAAGACCTGCTGGCCATCGACAGCGTGTTGCGGGTCTGTCATTTCTACGCGCGCTAACGTTCAGCTTGTACGGGGACGCCATGAAAGCTGCACCTATCGGCATGATACTGGCCGCATTGCTGTCGGCGGGTGTCGCCGATGCCGCCGGTTGCATCGACGCGAAATCCGCCAAGGACGGCTTCGTGCTGGAAATGCCCGGCATCCGCAGCGAGTTCCGGCCGGCAGCGGGCGGTATGGTTTCCGTCGCCAACACATACCAATCCGAATCGCCGCAGACACAGTTCCTGTTCGGCGGCTTGATCGAGGTGTTTCGCGACAGTGATACCGGCCGGCTGGCGATGATCCCGTTTTCAGATCTCAGAAAACTGTTTCCGTTGAAGACGGGGGCGAAGAGCACGATCGAATTTGTCGAGCTGTCGCCGAACAAGCAGCCGAAGAGCACCAAGACGCTGACTTTGACCGTCAAAGGCAAGGAGGCGTTCAGCCTCGGCGACTGCAAATACAATGTTCTTGCCGTCAAAGAGACCTTCAAGAACGGGGCCGGCGAGATGCTGGATACGTTCACCGCGCTCTATTCACCCGATCTGCAAGCAGCGCTCGCCCGGCGCTACGATGAAGGCACCAGCGCGGAATCGGTGAACGGTTATACGAAGATCAAACCGCTACCTAATTAGTGGATTGAATCGTACGCTTGGCACGGCGCCGCAGAATTGGCTGCCTGGCCGCCGTCTGGATATCCGTTCCTTCGGTTGTCACCGCTGGCTGTCCGCGACGCGATCAATGGCGTCGGTCAGTCGTTTCCGCTCCTTGTTGATCCACTGACCCTCCGAGTAGTTCTGGAGAAACGTCTCAGCGAACTCCACAGGGTTCTCCCCGACGACGGCGCGGATCGGGGTTCCATTCACGACGCTCTGCTCGAAGAGGTCGGCGAGATCCTCCAGCATCGACACCAAGGTGTCGCCTTTCGTTATCGCCCCGAAGTACATCAGGTACCGATCCAGCGCATCGATCGCGGCGCGATAGTTAGCGGGAAGCTGTTGCGTGCGCGCTTTGTACTGCCGGTAGCGCTTCTTCTGCTCGAGCGCCCCTGTGATCTGCTCGATCCATGCTGTGGCCATGTCTATTTCCTTTCTGCGTGGAGCTGTTCGAGCCGTTCTGCGAGGAAGCTCCACGTCCTCCAGAACTCTTCGAGATAGTCCCGTCCCTGAGCGTTGAGCGAATAGACCTTGCGCGGCGGCCCCATCTGGGACGGGATCTTGTGCACGTCGACGAGGCCCTTTTGCTCGTTCCTGACGAGCAGGGCGTAGACGGTGCCTTCGGCGATGTCGGAGAAGCCCTGCTCTCGCAACCGTGCCGTGATCTCGTAGCCGTACGCCGGCTGCGCGGACAGAATCGCGAGGATGATGCCCTCGAGCGTGCCCTTGAGCATCTCTGTCATCTGCTTGCCCACGCAACCTCCTCTGGCTATTCAGTGTTACTGACTACCGGTATATAGCGTCACTGAATAGCGGTCGTCAAGTGCGACGTTGCCTGATTGTCAAGGATGGCGTGGCCGTCTTGCCAGGCGGGGCCTCGCGCTCGACAGCGTTGAGGAAGCGGATGAATCGATAGAGCCGGCGGGCCAGCGCCGTTCGTCTGGCCGCTAAGGCCCTGGTCGCGGCAGTACCCTGCGAGGTCGTCTGGCTCTCGCTCCGTCCTGGACCGATGGAGCCGAGCTGGTCACGCGCTGCAATTCCTCCAGGCAGTCGCGCAGCACCTTGGCATCCTGCGCCGTCTTGGCCATCGACATGGCGCCGGAGTAGGTGGCGACGGTCAGTGCTGCAAAGCGCTGCGCATCGGTGCCTTGCTCCCTGCCCGCTTGCTGGTCGGCCCTGACCTTGTCGGCGATCGCCTGGCGCCATGCGGAAAAGATGTGAGCCAAGGCCACGCGAAAATCCGGATCGGCCAACGACAGTTCATGCGCCAGATTGTTGAGCGGACAGCCGCGCACGAAGCCTTGCTGTTCCAGCTCCGTCGCCACCGCTTCGAACACCTTGCGTACGCCTTCGCGAGCCGAGCCTGCAGCGTGCACCGGCGCGATCCAGGTTTCTTCGACGGCTGCGGCAACGCGCTCCTCGATCACGGCAAGCGCCAGCGCCTTCTTGGTCGGGAAATGGTGGTGCAGCGCGCCGCCGGTAACACCTGCCGCCGCCATCAGGTCGCCCATGCTGGAGGCATTGTAGCCGCGCGCCTGAAACGACGCTTCGGCGACGTCCAGAACCTTGTTGCGCACGCCTTCGGGGTCGTTGGTGCGTTTGGATGACCGCCCTTTCGGACGCCCGGCAATCTCTGCTGACATCTGCGCACGATAGCAGATTGACAAAACAGGACAATCGGTCTGTTTTATAAACCGGATGATCATCCTGTTTTGGAGGCGACGCAATGAACTTGCCCTTAGCTGCCCCTACGAGATCCGCCCTGCACGCTTCGCCAGTCGTCGAACTCCGGCAATACACGCTGAAGCCCGGCAAGCGCGATACGCTGATCGATATCTTCGACACCCACCTGATCGAAGGCCAGGAAGATGCGGGGATGACCATCATCGGTCAGTTCCGCGACCTTGACCGGCCTGACATGTTCGTCTGGATGCGTGGTTTCGACGGCATGGAGGCGCGGAAAGACGCACTGACTGCTTTCTATGAAGGGCCGGTGTGGGGTGCCTACAGCAATGCCGCCAATGCCACGATGATCGATTCCGACGATGTGCTGCAGCTGAAGCCGGCATGGCCGGGCGCCGGCTTCGACCTGTCGGGGTTGCAACGGCCAGTACCGGCATCGGCAGCCCATCAAGACGCCGACGTCGAAAAATTGAACGGTGACAGTCGCTTGAAGGGTATCGTTGTCATGCAGATTCATCATTTGCGGGAGGGCGCGCAGGCCGGCTTTGCCGAAAACTTCGAGGCCTTGGCCGTCCCAACGCTCAAGGCGCTCGGCGCAAAGCTGCTCGCCGCCTTCGTCACCGAACGCGCCGAAAACAGTTTCCCCCGCTTGCCGGTGCGAACATCCGAAAACGTCTTCATCAGCGTCACCGGTTTCGACAACATCGAGGCGCACGCCCGCCATGAAGCGGCCTTGGCGAACGCGCCGAAGTGGCAGGCATTTCTGCAAGCAGCGCAGTCGGCCATCGCCAAACCAACCGAAACCTTGCGCCTGTCGGCGACCTCGCAATCGCTGCTGAGGTAGCCCCTCGTATCAGGCCCCTGCCCTGAATTTGCCGGTGATGGCGGCGGCGGCGAGTGCCGGATCCTCCCAGTGCGGATTGTGGCCGCAGCCTTCAAGGCGGACGAAGTCGGAACCTGGAAGCGCGCGCAGCAGCGCTCGCTGATGCGCCTCACCGAACAGCGGATCGACTGCGCCGCCAATGATCAGCGTCTTCTGCCGCACGGCCGACGCCGCACCGGCCAGATCAGCGCTGCGAAGCTGTTCTAGGATCAGCCGCCAGCGCTCAGCCGGCATTGCAGAGGCCTCCTGCGCCATCAATGCCAGGAAGGCCTGCGGCACGCCGGGCCCGCAGGCATGCCACCACGCATAGAACGGGTCGGCAGGCGAGATCGGGTCGCGCAAGGCCCGGACGCCGCTCACCATTTGATGGTCCTGCGAGATGCCGGGCTTCAGCGTTCCCGCCACCAGCACCAGCCCACCGATCAGCTCGCCATACTTGGCTGCCGCCTCGACGGCGATCATGGCGCCAAGCGAATGGCCGACGAGAACCGGCCGTTCGAGCCGCAACCGCCCGATCAGCCCGGCAATGTCGTCGGCGAAGTCCGCAGGCCGGAAAGCGCGCGATCCGGCCTCTGAAGCGCCATGGCCGCGCAGGTCCGGGATGACCAGCCTGCGGCCTGCCAGATGCGGCACCAGCAGCGAAAAGCTGCGGCTGGTATCGGTGAAGCCATGGATCAGCAGCAGGGCCGGCTCGGCGCCGGGGATTTCGATGCAAGCCATGGCGAGGCCACCGACATCGACCATGTGCTTGCGGCCGGCCCACTCTTCCTGCCCGGCCTCCAGTCCAGAGGAATTCACAGGCCGAGCTTTTCCTTCACCGCGGCCAGGCCAGGCTTGCCGTCGAAACTGGTGACCCCGGCCAACCAGGCGTCGAGACGGCCCTTGTTCAGGGTGATTGCCTTCAGTGCGGCCTCTTCAGGCTTCATGCCGTCATTGATCAGATAGCCCATGCCGACATTCTCGAAGTCGACGTCGAAGACGAGATTCTTCAAGAGTTGCGCGACGTTCGGGCATTCCTGCAGATAGCCCTTGCGCACCTGCGTCGACACTGTTGCTGCGCCGAAATTCGGGCCGTAGAACTTGTCGCCGCCGGTCAGATACTTGAAGTCGTACATTGTGTTCATCGGATGCGGCGCCCAGGCCTGGAAGACGATGAACTGCTTTTCCTTGATCTCGTAGCCGACCTCCGACAGCATGCCGGCTTCGCTCGACTCGACCACCTGCCAGCCATCGAGGCCGAGCGAAGGATCGGCGATGGCATCCATCATCAGCTGGTTCGATCCGGGCTCGATGCCGTACATCTTCTTGCCGAACTTGTCGGCGAATTTGTGCAGGTCGGAGAAGTCCTTGACGCCAGCCTCCCAGACATAGGTGGGCACCGCGAAAGTGTATTTGGCACCTTCGAGATTGACGCGCACATTCTCGATCGAGCCGTCCTTCTTGTAAGGCGCATAGTAAACGACGGTGGCGGGATCCCAATAGCCAAGGAACGCGTCCAGGTCCTTGTTCTTCATGCCCTCATAGATGACGTTCATGCCGAGCACATCGCTTTTCGCCTGATAGCCGAGCGCGTCAAGCAGGACGCTGGCGATCCCCGTGGTGAAGGCGAGATCGTTCCAGCCGGGTTCGGCCATGCGTACCGTCTTGCACTGCTCGGTCTCGCCCGCCTGGGCGGCGTGAGATGCCAGCGCCAGCGCTGCCAGACAGACGCCAGTTGCAAAGATGCGTTGCATTTCGGTTCTCCTCATTGTGCTATGTTGACCATTTGGTCTAATTATTGTCCCACCGGTCAATTGTTGATCTAGATGGACGAAAATGTCAACTTGGATTCGTGATGCATGGATCGAACCCGTGAAACTGACTCGTCTTAGCGACATACGCCGCAAGGAACTGCGGCAGGCGGCTTTCGCTGTCCTGCAGCGCGAAGGCATTGCCGGAGCGACCTTGGAAAAGGTCGCCTCCCAGGCCGGTGCATCGAAGGGCATCGTGCTGCATTATTTCCGCAACAAGCAGGAATTGTTCGAGCACGCGATGCGCGAGGCCAACGTCGTCCTGCGTGATGCGGTGATCGCACGGCTTCGCCGGGCACGGACTCCGATGGAGCGCCTGGAGGCGGTGATCGAAGGCAATTTCGAGCCGCATTTGTTTCAGCCTCCACTCTGCCATGCGTGGCTTTCGCTCTGCGCCGAGGTGCCGCGCGACGAGAACCTGGCCCGTATCCAGAAGGTGATCCACGCCCGCATGCGCTCTAACCTTTTGTCCGGCCTGCGCGGTCTTGCCCCGCCCAGGGAGGCCAAGGACATCGCGCTTGGCGTCTCCGCGCTGATCGACGGGCTCTGGCTGCGGCTCGCCCTGCGGCCGGGAAGTGTGTCGCGCGAACAGGCGATCCGCCAGGTCAAGGATCATGTCGCCGCGCGGCTGGTCTTCCGGGAAGCCTTGCCTGGCGACGGAGCAGCAGTAGCCTCTGGCCGGCGGTCTGGCGAAGTTCATACTGTGCGATAGGCCGATGACTTGACCGCGACTGCCGGCAGCGGTGCTCTGACCGTGCGGCGGGTGGCGAGAGCGCGCAGGAGTATTCGATGAGATTGGGCGGCAAACGGGCGCTGGTCACCGGCGGTTCCGACGGCATCGGCCTGGCCATCGCCGAGGCCTTTTTGCGCGAGGGTGCTGAGGTTCTGATCGTCGGCCGCGACGCCGGAAAACTCGGCGCCGCTCGCGAAAAACTCGGCGCCGGCGTCGAAACGCTGTCGGCAGACCTTGCCACATCAGCCGGTATCGACGCCGTGGTCGATCAGGTGAAAAAGTCCGGCCGGTCGCTGGATATCCTGGTCAACAATGCCGGCGTGGCGTTCCTGGTGCCCTTCGAGACGGTCAGCGAAGAGCAGTTCCAACAATCCTTCGCGCTGAACGTGACGGCGGCGTTCTTCCTCACCCAGCGCCTGCTGCCGCATCTCACGCCAAGCGGTGCCTCGGTGATCAACATCTCGTCCTATTTCGCCAACAAGATGATCCCGAAGCGGCCGTCGAGCCTCTATTCGCTGTCGAAGGGCGCGCTGAATTCGCTGACCAAATCGCTGGCCTTTGAGCTCGGCCCGCGCGGCATCAGGGTAAATGCCATCGCACCCGGCACCGTCGACACCGCCATGCGGCGCAAATCGATCGAGAACCTGCCGGCGGAAGCACAAGCCGAACTGAAAGCCTATGTCGAGCGCAGTTATCCGCTCGGCCGCATCGGCCAGACAAAGGACCTCGCCGGCATTGCCGTGTATCTGGCCAGCGACGAGGCGGCGTGGACCAGCGGTGGCATTTTCGCCATCGACGGGGGGTACACTGCAGGGTGAGAAGCGGTCGGCTGCTATGAGCCGCCAGAGTCCCGGAAACCAAGCACTCCAACAGCTTCGAGTATCTGCTCGCGAACCCAGCGGTGCGGCGGCTCGTCGTCGTGGCGCGCGTGCCAGTACATCCTGACTTCAGGAACGGAAATGGGGAGCGGCGGTTCAAAGATGGCGAGCGGCAGGCTCTTCGCCGCCCAAACCGCGAACTGCATGGGAACCGCGGCAAGATAGTTTCCGTTTGCCACCGCCAGCGCGACAGCCTGAAAGTGCGGCAACGCCAGGCTCACACGACGCGTTCGCCCGATCCTGCCGAGCGCCTCGTCGGTGGAGCCCGACATCGAACCGTCGATGGAGCGAAGAACGTGGGGCAGTTCGCAGAAAAGGTCGATCGGCAGCCGCTCGCTGTCCGCAATCCCGCTCTGCCTGATTGCGGCGTTGTCCCTCGCCGCAATGATTGCGAATGGCGAATGGAATAGCGGCGTGCTGGAGACCCAGTCGGAAACCTCCAGCGGGCGTTCGAGTGCCGCGTCGATTTCATCCTCCTGGAGCAGCCTCGAAACGTCGCCCCGCGCGCTGTCCAGAAAGCGGAACGACACGCGGGGCGCCATTTCGGCGATACGTGCCGCAAGGAACGGCATCAGCATCATGGAGAAGAAGTCCGCGCCCATCAGCGTGAAGGTTCGGTCAAGCTCCGCCGGATCGAAGCTTTTCGTGGACTGGAAGACACGTTCGATTTCGCGAAGCGCCACGCGCAACGGCTCCGCCAGGCTCTCGGCCCGCGGCGTCGGCACCATCTCATTGCCGCGCCGCACGAACAGCTGGTCGTTGAGGACATGCCGCAGGCGATTGAGCGCAGCGCTGACCGCAGGCTGGCTGAGGCCGATCTGCTCGCCGGCACGTGTAACGCTTCTTTCCCGCAAAAGCGCGTCGAACACCCGGACAAGATTGAGGTCGAGCGCGTTCAAATTCATCGCATCAATTCATCCCATACGATCATTCGATTTCCGTTGCGGGCATGTCCTTGGTTAGGTCGTCGTCAGCGCCACCCAGTCGGCACAGGCGACAAAAGGAGCAGAAAGCCATGACAATGACCCCCGGGACGATCACAGGCAAGGAACTCTTCTGGTTCAACAACACGCTCATCGCGATCCACATCCCGTCGGCCGCGGGAGAGGACGGCATCTGCGTCGTCGAGCATTGCATGCCGTATGGCGACTCTGCGCCGCTGCATGTGCATCGCCAGGAAGATGAGGTGTTTCATGTTCTGGAGGGGCGGATGCGCTTTCAGATCGACGGCCAGGAACGGCTTGCTGGCCCCGGCGATACAGTCATCGCACCGAAAGGCCTGCCGCACACCTACCGGGTCGAGTCGCGCGAAGGCGCGCGCACACTCACCGTCACGCGCGGTGCGGATTTCGAAACGCTGCTGCGCCAGGCGGGTCGCCCTGCCGAGCGGCCGGAATTGCCACCCCAGACGGAACCGACGCCGGAAATCATCGCGGCTCTGGTGCAGCTCTGCGCAAAGAACGGCATCGATATTGTCGGGCCGCCGCTGGGGTGAGCTGCTTGTCTCCCCCCTTGAGGGGGAGATGGCCGGCAGGCCAGAGGGGGTCGCTGCGCGTGATGCGCCAGCTTCCTGTGGCGGCGACAGGGGCCGCGTCAAGACGTACCGACCCCCTCTGTCGCCTTCGGCGACATCTCCCCCTCGAGGGGGGAGATTACCTGCGCCTTCAACCGATTTGCATCCTCGGCCATCGCAATCTCCGCTTGAAGCGATTTGTGCAACGCGATACGCCGTTGCCGAATTCGTCATTCGGAGAGAGCCGTGAGCGCGCCAAAGACCAGAACCGAAACCGACACGTTCGGTCCCATCGAGGTCGCCGCCGACCGCTACTGGGGCGCGCAGGCGCAACGTTCCCTCGGCAATTTTAGGATCGGCTGGGAAAAGCAGCCGGCCTCGATCGTCCGCGCCTTGGGCATCGTCAAGCGCGCGGCGGCCGAAGCCAATATGGAGCTGAAGCGGCTCGACCCGGCACTCGGCAAGGCGA
The DNA here is from genome assembly GCF_056404235.1 of Mesorhizobium sp. P2_E10. NCBI lineage: Bacteria > Pseudomonadati > Pseudomonadota > Alphaproteobacteria > Hyphomicrobiales > Phyllobacteriaceae > Mesorhizobium > Mesorhizobium sp. P2_E10. The sequence continues at coordinate 345,920 of NZ_JBFUEK010000002.1, read as the reverse complement.
TCGTCGAAGCCTCCCAGGAGGTCATCGACGGCAAGCTCAACGAGCATTTCCCGCTGGTCGTCTGGCAGACCGGCTCGGGCACGCAGTCCAACATGAACGCCAATGAGGTGATCTCCAACCGGGCGATCGAGATGCTGGGCGGCGTCATGGGCTCGAAGAAGCCGGTGCACCCCAACGACCACGTCAATATGAGCCAGTCGTCGAACGACACCTACCCGACGGCCATGCACATCGCCTGCGCCGAGCGCATCGTGCACGACCTGCTGCCGGCGCTGAAGCATCTGCATGCAGCACTCGAAGCCAAGACGAAGGCGTTCGCCCATATCATCAAGATCGGCCGCACCCACACGCAGGACGCGACGCCCCTGACGCTTGGCCAGGAATTTTCCGGCTATGCGGCGCAGGTCGCCTCGTCGATCAAGCGCATCGAGCTGACGCTGCCCGGCCTGCAGGAACTGGCGCAGGGCGGCACTGCCGTCGGCACAGGCCTCAATGCGCCGGTCGGTTTTGCCGAAAAAGTGGCGGCGCGCATTGCCGATATCACCGGCATCGGCTTCGTCACCGCCCCGAACAAGTTCGAGGCACTGGCGGCGCACGATTCCATGGTGTTTTCGCATGGCGCCATCAACGCGTGCGCCGCCGCCCTGTTCAAGATCGCCAACGACATCCGCTTCCTCGGCTCCGGCCCGCGCTCCGGCCTTGGCGAACTCTCGCTACCGGAAAACGAGCCGGGCTCGTCGATCATGCCCGGCAAGGTCAACCCGACGCAGTGCGAGGCTCTGACGCAGGTCTGCGTCCAGGTGTTCGGCAACAATGCGGCGTTGACCTTCGCCGGCAGCCAGGGCCATTTCGAGCTCAACGTCTACAATCCGCTGATGGCCTATAACTTCCTGCAGTCGGTGCAACTGCTGGCCGACGCCTCGGTGTCCTTCACCGACAATTGCGTCGTCGGCATCGAGGCGCGGGAAGACAACATCAAGGCGGCACTCGACCGCTCGCTGATGCTGGTGACGGCACTGGCGCCGACCATTGGCTACGACAATGCGGCCAAGATCGCCAAGACCGCGCACAAGAAGGGCACGACCCTGCGCGAGGAAGCGCTGGCAACCGGACTGGTCAGCGAGGCCGACTACGACCGGCTGGTGCGGCCCGAAGACATGACGCATCCGGGCTGAAGTCACACTCGATCACAAAAGCGTTATCCCGGTGAACGAACTGTCGCCGGATAGGCATCTTTGGTGAACAGTCGGCCTGAACTATCTGGAGGAGGTATTCGCAACCTCCCGGAGAGTCACCATGTCCATCAACAGTTCAGTCGCCGGTTCCGGCGCCGCTTCCAATGCCTCAACCACAATCCTGCTCGGCCGCATCCTGCTCGCGGTCATCTTCCTGCTTTCCGGTTTCGGCAAGCTGACCGCGATTGCCGGTACCGCCGGCTACTTCGGTAGCCTCGGCCTGCCGCTGCCGACCGTGACGGCAATCGTCGTTGGTCTGATCGAGCTTGTCGGCGGTCTCGCCATCCTCGTCGGTTTCCAGACCCGTATCGCCGCCTGGGTGCTCGCCATCTTCACCGTCGCCACCGGGCTGGTCGCCCACACTGGCTGGGCCGACCAGATGCAGATGATCCAGTTTCTCAAGAATCTCGCCATTACGGGCGGGTTCATCCTGCTGGCCTCCTCGGGCGCCGGTGCCTATTCGATCGACGCCAAGCGCGGCTGAACCCCGTTCTTAGAAACGACCAAAAGGGGCTCGGAATTTTCCGGGTCCCTTTTTCGTTGTCTGGGCATGCGTCCCGGCTAGCCGATTCCTGCTAGGATCGCGGCGTCGGGATAAGGAACGGGCCAGCCGGCCCGACCGACACGGAGGTGACCATGCCCCGCAACGCACTGCTGCTGCTTTCCCGTTTGCTGCTTGCCGCTCTGTTTGTTCCCTCGGGCTTCCATGCACTTGCCGACATTGCCGGCACGACGGGCTATTTCGCCAGCCTCGGCCTGCCGCTGCCGACGCTAGCGGCCTGGGGAACCGGGCTGTTCGAGCTGATCGCCGGACTGCTCATCCTGGTCGGCTTCAAGACGCCGATCGTGGCGCTGCTGCTGGCCGCGTTCTGCGTCGTTGCCGGCTTCATCGGCCATTACGGACAAGGCGCCGACGACCCGATGCTGAGCTTCCTGCATTCACAGATGCTGATGAAGGACATCGCCATAGCAGGCGGTTTCCTGGCATTGGCGATGGCCGGCGCGGGTGCCTATTCCATCGACGGCCGAACATTCGGGATCGGGTCTGAGGCTACTTGACCGAAATGCTCGGCCCGCCCTCGACGGCCAGCACCAGCCGACGGTTGGTGATCCTTGCCAGCTGCGCCAGCCGGCCCGCCGGCCGCTCGCCGTAGAGATCGGCCAGCGACGCCGGCAGCACCAGCGCCAGTGCGCCATTGGGGCGGGGTTCCCACTTCAGCCTGGGCATGACGCCCGGCATTGCCGCCGTCAGCAAGTAGACGACGCGCAGCATCGCCGCCAGCACGCGGGCCCGCTCGAGATAACGCGGCGTCGCCAATCCACGAATCTCGGGGACGGCCTCGTTGAAGACCCCCTCGTGGCGAAACAGGCCGACAAGCGCCAGGAAGGCGCGGCCAGGGTGATCGACGCCGATGAAGGAGGCGTGGGCGATGATGTTGAGCGACTGCTTCCCGCGGTATTCCGGGTGCGCGCGCCAGCCGATGTCGGCAAGCAGGCAGGCCGCTTGACGATAACGCGCCTCGTCCTCGGTCTCGTCGATGCCGAAGGCAGCGAAGGCCTTGCCCGTCCATTCGACAAGCTCATGCGCATGGGTGACCGAGCGCGAGCGCAGCTGGGCCAGTTCCTCCGCCGCGGAAATCAGTGGATCGGCCTTCTGCTCGGCTTCACCCAGCAGCGAATAAAGAAAGCCCTCGCGTACGCCGAGCGCCGAGACGATGATCTTCGACGGCTGCATCGCCGCCATGATCTCCTGCAGCACGATCGCGCCATAGGGCAGCAACGAGCGACGATTCTTGGAGACGCCTTCGATGCCCCTCACCTTCTCGATCTCGCCCTTGGCCACTTGCTTCAGGAAGTTCGCAGCACTGTCGGCGCTGATTTCGTAGTGGTGCATGACGCCGAGCGGATAGTTGCTCATTTCCATGTGCAGCCGGGCAAGATTTCGCCAGGTGCCGCCGACCGAATAGAAGGTCCTGCCCTGCCCGCCCTTCAACAGCTTTGCCCGCGCCAGTTCCTCGCGCGCAATCTTTGCCGCCTGGGCGAGCGAGTTCTTGGCCATATCCTGCAGACGCAGGCCGCCCAGCGGCAGTGTGATGCCGTCGCCGATCGCCTCGCCATTGACGTCGATCAGTTCCAGGCTGCCGCCACCAAGGTCGCCGGCAATGCCGTTGGCCGGATGAAAACCGGAGATAACGCCGAGCGCCGAATAATGCGCCTCCTCGCGGCCGCTCAGCACCCGGATCTCGGTCTTGAGCACATCTTCGGCGCGATGGATGAAGTCGGGACCGTTGACCGCCTCGCGGGCGGCGGCGGTCGCCAGCACATACATGTGCTCGGCGCCGACCTGGTCGGAAAGGGCGCGGAAACGCCGGAATTCTTCCATCGAGCGCGTTACCGCCTCGGGATCAAGCTTTCCGGTCGAAACGATGCCGCGGCCGAGGCCGGCCAGCATCTTTTCGTTGAACAGCGTGGTCGGAGAACGCGCCAGCCCCTCATAGATGACAAGGCGGATCGAATTCGATCCGATGTCGATGATGGACAGCGGTCGGCGGTCCTGAAGCCGGCCCTGGGACGTTGCAATCATCAGCCGGACGCTGCGGCGTTTTTCTTGCGGCGCTTGAACTGCGCGATGCGCTTGGGCGCATGCGACTTCAGCGCATCGCCCCGTCCCGACAGGCTCGGATTGGTCATGAAATATTCCTGCGCGTTGAACGGTTCCTCACCCTCCTCCAGCATCACGCGCCGGGAGGTTCCGTCTGCCAATACGTCGAAACTTTGCTGGTTGTCCATGATGTTGCCCAGCATGATCTGGCCAAGGATCTGTTCATGCACAGTTGGATTGGTGATCGGCACCATGGTCTCGACGCGGCGGTCGAGATTGCGCGGCATCAGGTCGGCCGAGGCGATGTAGACGATCGCCTCGTCGGACGGCAGGCCATGGCCGTTGCCAAAGCAAAAGATGCGGCTGTGTTCAAGGAAACGGCCAACGATCGACTTGACCCTGATGTTTTCCGACAGGCCCGGCACCTGTGGCCGCAGGCAGCAGATGCCGCGCACGACGAGGTCGATCTCGACGCCGGCACGGCTGGCGTCATAGAGCGCGTCGATGATGATAGGGTCGACGAGCGCGTTCATCTTCATCCAGATGCGCGCTGGCCTGCCCTCGAGCGCATGGCCAACCTCGTCGGCGATGTGCTTCAAGATGCGGCTTCTGAGCGTAAACGGCGAAATGGCCAGCCGCATCTCATCGGTCGGCTCGGCATAGCCGGTGATGAAGTTGAACAGCTGGGCGACATCGCGCGCAATGGTCGGATCGGTGGTGAAGAAGGACAGGTCGGTGTAGATGCGCGCGGTGACCGGATGGTAGTTGCCGGTGCCGAGATGCACGTAGTTGCGCAGCTTGCCGTCCTCGCGCCGCACCACAAGCGACATTTTGGCGTGGGTCTTCAGTTCGAGGAAACCGAACACGACCTGGACGCCGGCGCGCTCGAGGTCGCGCGCCCAGCGGATGTTGGCCTCCTCGTCGAAGCGCGCCTTGAGCTCGACCAGCGCTGTCACCGACTTGCCGGCCTCGGCGGCGTCGACCAGCGCCCGCACGATCGGGCTGTCGTTTGAGGTGCGATACAGCGTCTGCTTGATCGCCACCACTTCCGGGTCGGCCATCGCCTGGCGAAGGAACTGCACCACCACGTCGAAGGATTCGTAAGGGTGGTGAACGACGATGTCCTTCTCGCGGATGGCGGCGAAACAGTCGCCGCCATGCTCGCGGATGCGTTCGGGAAAGCGCGGATTGTAGGGCGTGAACTTGAGGTCGTCGCGGGCCACGGCGACGATTTCGGAGATCTGGCTGAGCGCCAGCGGACCGGTCAGAACGCTGATGCGGCTCGACGACACGCCAAGCTCGCCGGCGACGAAGTCGCGCAACTCGCTGGGCATCAGCCTGTCGAACTCGATGCGGATGACCGAGCCGCGGCGGCGGCGCTTCAGCGCCGTCTCGAACAGGCGCACGAGATCCTCGGACTCTTCCTCGACCTCGATATCACTGTCGCGGATGATGCGGAATGTGCCGGAGCCCTTGACCTCGTAGCCGGGGAACAGCTTGCCGATATAGAGGCCGACCGCCTCTTCGAGCGGGATGAAGCGGACATGATGCTTGCGGTCGGGCAGACGGATAAAGCGCTTCAATGCAACCGGCAGGCGCAACAGCGCGCTCATCTCCTCGCCATTCTTGCGATGACGCAGTTGCAGCGCCATCGAGAAACCGAGATTGGGAATGAACGGGAACGGGTGCGCTGGGTCGATCGATAGCGGGGTCAGCACCGGAAACACCTGCTCCTGGAAATGGTCTTCCAGCCAGACCTTCTCGTCCTTGGTCAGGGCGTCGCGGGCGATGCTCTCTATGCCTTCCTTGTTGAGCAGCAGCATCAGCGCCGAAAGGCTCTTCTGCTGGTCCTCCTGCAGGCGCTCGACCTCACGCAGCAATTGTTCGAGCTGCTGCTCCGGCGTGCGGCCGTCCGGGCTCTTGAGCGTGATGCCCTCGCGCACCTGGCCGGCGAGACCGGCGACGCGGACCATGAAGAACTCATCGAGATTGGCTGCCGAGATCGACAGGAAGCGGACGCGTTCGAGCAGCGGATGATTGAGGTTCAGCGATTCTTCGAGAACGCGGCGGTTGAATTGCAGCCAGGAAAACTCGCGGTTGACGAAACGGTCGGGGTTGCCGCCTTCGGAGCTGGCCTTCTCCACGGTGGTGAATTCGCTCTGTACCGGCTTCAGTTCGTTCATGGTTCCTGCTCTTCTCGACTGCTCAGCCGGTTAACCGGCTTAACTTATCCTGTGACAGGCTTTTGCGACAGTTTCATTTCATCGATCTTGCAAAGAGACGGGTTATGATCCAGATGCAATTCTAAACGAGAGAGCAAGGAGACGACGATGGCAGGCGGTTCCATTCCCCATTTCCAGAACGATGCGGGCCACGCGGCGATCGACATCGGCGTTAGGGAATTCATGTGCACCGGCGCCAATCCGCCTTTCGACCATCCGCATGTGTTTCTCGACATGGGCGACGACGATGAAAAAGTCTGCCCCTATTGCTCGACGCTCTATCGCTATTCGTCAAAGCTGAAGGCAACGGAAACGGCGCCGGCCGGGTGCCTGTATATCGACCAGGCCGCCTGATTCTTTCGCGACGATCCCAATGAGCGACATGCAGTCCCGGCAGATCGTTATCGCCGGGGCGGGTGTTGCGGGGCTGACCGCTGCCCTAGCGTTCGCCGAGCGCGGCTATCCGATAAAGCTGTTCGAACAAGCGCCGCGCCTCGAAGCGGCTGGCGCCGGCATCCAGCTTTCCCCCAACGCAACGCGCATCCTTCGCCAGCTCGGCGTGCTCGACCGGCTGTCGCCGGCAGCGGTGCGGCCGGAGGCGGTCGTGCTTAGGGATGCAGGAACATTGCGCGAATTGGCGCGCGTCCCGCTTGGCGACTTGGCCGAAAAGCGCTGGCAGGCCCCCTACCTCGTCGCTCACCGCGCCGATCTGCAAAACGCGCTGATGGCGCGCGTGGCGGAATTGCCTGGCATCAAGCTTGTCACCGGCGCGCGCGTCAGCGGCGTCGCCAAGGGGCCGCATGGCCTCATCGCAACGACTGAGATTGGCGACAAGAGCGTCGAGGCCGAGGGGTTCCTGCTGATCGGCGCCGATGGTGTCTGGTCGGCGACCCGTGCTGCTGCCGGGTTTTCGTCCAGAAACCGGTTTTCGGGCGAACTCGCCTGGCGCGCCACGGTCAGCGCCGACAGCGCCGCCGGAAAAGCCTTCGCGGCGATCGCTGCAACCGACTGCGTCACCACCTTCCTGCATCCCGGCTTCCACCTCGTCGCCTACCCCGTCAGCAAAGGCACCGCCTTCAACCTTGCTGCGTTCACCAAGGGTGAGATCATCGCCGAGGGTTGGTCCGGCAATGCCGACGTCAAGATCCTCACCAGCGCCATGCGCGGCACGGCGCCGGCACTGGCCCGGCTGGTCGAAGAAGCCGGGCCGTGGACGGCGTGGCCGATCCATACAGTGGACCAGCGCCAGCCCTGGACGACGTCGGATGGCATCGCGCTGATCGGCGATGCGGCGCATGCGATGACGCCGTTTGCCGCACAGGGCGCGGCGATGGCGATCGAGGATGCCGCAACGCTTGCCGGCTTCGTCGCCGCCTTGCCTGCCGATCTCCAGGGTGCGCTTGCCGCGTGGGAACAGGAACGGCGTCCGCGTGTAGCAAAAGTTGCCCGCCGTGGCGCCGTCAACCGGCTCGCCTGGCATGCTGCGGGGCCGGTGGCGATGGCCCGCAATCTGTTCCTGGCGACGCGCTCGTCCGAAAAGCTCGCCTCAGACCTGGACTGGCTCTATGGCTGGCGGGTGCCCGAAACCGTCGGACGTCGATAGCTAATCATAAAGCCGCATCGACAGGCCGAGCGAGACCGGCAACGGGTTCCACCAGCCGGTGCGCAGGCCGGCTGTGCGCAAGGCCGCCGCCGTCCAGGTGTTGCAGCCGACCAGTGCATTGAAATGGCCATTGGCTTCATAAAAGCCGTCATATCTGGAATAGGCCGCATCCGGGACAAGGATCGGTCCGTTCGGCCCTTGCTGGAAGCTCGCTTCGATGAAATCGAGCAGCGCAGCAAAACGCTCCTCGCCGATGTCGAAGCCGGTGACGTCGGGACGCGGTTCGGCGATGTCGCCGACGATATCGACATGCATGACCGAGGCATCCAGCGTCAACGCCTTTAGCACCGGCACCGCTTTCAGTTCGGACCAGGTCGGCGTCTCCAGATAGAAAGCGCGGCCGCCCCAGCCGAAGACGATGTAGCGAACTTCAGCACCATCGGCCGGAATGCCGGCATCGACAAGGAAATGGAAGCGCTGACGCACGCGGTCATCGACCGGAATGGCGATATCGGTGTGGATCGGGTTTTTCAGCACGAGGATATGCCGCGTCGCGGCGGCGCTGGCATTGGCCGTCCGCCACAGCGGGCGCGGCACCAGTGTACCCAGCGCCATGGCAAGCGCTGCCAGGACGATGAACAGGCCAAGGATGCGCCCGAGCTTCTTCATCGATGGCGTCCTTGCGCCCTGCCGCTACACAACGAACACTGCCTCAGCCGATCCATACGAAAAAGAGCCCGGCCGGGTTTCCGGCCGGGCTCTTCGTTTCGCATTGAAATCGTCAGTGCAGGATCTGCGACAGGAACAGCTTCGTCCGCTCATGGCGCGGGTGATCGAAGAACTCGGCCGGCGTGTTCTGTTCGACGATCTGGCCCTGGTCCATGAAGATCACCCGGTTGGCAACCTTGCGGGCAAAGCCCATTTCGTGGGTGACGCACAGCATGGTCATGCCCTCTTCGGCGAGGCCCACCATCGTCTCCAGCACTTCCTTGATCATTTCCGGGTCGAGTGCCGAGGTCGGCTCGTCGAACAGCATGATGCGCGGGTTCATGCACAGTGAACGGGCAATCGCCACGCGCTGCTGCTGGCCGCCTGAGAGCTGACCTGGATATTTGTTGGCCTGCTCCGGGATTTTCACACGCTTGAGGAAGTGCATGGCGATTTCCTCGGCCTGCTTCTTCGGTGTCTTGCGCACCCAGATCGGCGCCAGCGTGCAGTTCTCCAGGATGGTCAGATGCGGGAACAGGTTGAAGTGCTGGAACACCATGCCGACCTCGCGGCGCACCTCGTCGATCTTCTTCAGATCGTTGGTCAGCTCCTTGCCGTCGACGATGATCTTGCCCTTCTGGTGTTCTTCCAGCCGGTTGATGCAGCGGATCATCGTCGATTTGCCGGAGCCCGAAGGACCGCAGATGACGATGCGCTCGCCGCGCATGACCTTCAGGTTGATGTCCTTCAGCACATGGAATTCGCCGTACCATTTGTGCATGGCGATGATGTCGATGGCGACATCGGTGGTCGAGATGTGCATCTTCTTGGCATCGACCTTGATCTCTTCCGCGCTGACCGCATTTTCTATGACCATGGCAGGGTCCCCTTTTGTTTTTAGCGTTTGTGGCCGGTGTCGAGCCGGCGTTCCGTGTACATTGAATAGCGCGACATGCCGAAGCAGAACAGCCAGAAGACGAAGGCCGCGAACACCAGGCCGGACTTCGCCGTTACCGGCGTTGCCCAGTTGGGGTCGGAGAAGTTCTGTTTGACGATGCCGAGCAGGTCGAACATCGAAATGATCGAGACCAGGCTGGAGTCCTTGAACATGCCGATGAAGGTGTTGACGATGCCTGGAATGACCAGCTTCAGCGCCTGCGGCATGACGACGAAATACATTTTCTGCCAGTAGCCGAGGCCGAGCGAATCGGCGCCTTCATACTGGCCTTTCGGAATGGCCTGCAGGCCACCGCGTACCACCTCGGCCATGTAGGCGGCCGAGAACAGCGACACGCCGATCAGCGCGCGCAGGAACTTGTCGAAGGTGACGCCGGCCGGCAGGAAAAGCGGCAGCATGACGCTGGCCATGAACAGGACGGTGATCAGCGGTACGCCGCGCACGGTCTCGATGAAGATCACGCATAGCGTTTTGACGATGGGCATCTTCGAACGCCGACCGAGCGCCAGCACGATGCCGAGCGGCAGCGAAACGACGATCGCGACGAAGGAGAGCGACAGCGTCACCATGAGCCCGCCCCAGCGCGAGGTCTCGACCAGAGGCAGCCCGAACACTCCGCCCGAAAGCAGGATGAAGGATACGATCGGCAGCACGAGGAGCAGAAGGATGGCGTTGAGGCCCTTGCGCGGCGCCTTGGGCATCAGCATCGGCACGAGCAGCGCGACCAGCAATATGCCGACCAGGATCGGCCGCCAGCGCTCCTCGACCGGATAGGTGCCGAACAGGATCTGGCCGAACTTGGCATTGACAAAGGCCCAGCAGGCGCCGGACCAGCCGTCGGGCTGGATACCGCCCTGCGCCTGCGCAGCCGTGAGACAGACGGTGCGGTCGGCGCCGGTCCATTGGGCGTTGATGAAAGCCCAATTGATGATTTGCGGCAGGATTAGCGCCACCAGAGCGATACCGATGATGGTCAGGACTGTATCGCTGACCGAACCGATCAGGTTCTTGCGAACCCAGGCACCCATACCGGTTACCCCGGCCGGTGCAGGCTGCGCCAGCACCATTTCCGTCCGGACCCAGGACATGTCGTGTTCTTGCATGGCCCTACCTCTCCACCAGCGCCATCTTGGCGTTGAACCAGTTCATGAACAGCGAGGTGAGCAGGCTGATCGACAGGTAGACCGTCATCATGATCAGCACGCACTCGATCGCCTGGCCGGTCTGGTTGAGCACGGTGCCGGCGGTTGCCGTCAGATCGGGATAGCCGATGGCGATGGCCAGTGAGGAGTTCTTGGTCAGGTTGAGGTATTGGCTCGCCAACGGCGGGATGACGATGCGCATCGCCTGCGGCACCACGACCAGACGCAGCGCCTGTCCCGACCGCAGGCCGAGCGCCTCCGAGGCCTCGCTTTGGCCCCTTGCCACGCCGCGAATGCCGGCGCGCACGATCTCGGCAATGAATGCGGCGGTATAGAACGACAGGGCGAGATAAAGCGAAAGGAACTCCGGCTTGACGACGAAGCCGCCGGTCAGGTTGAAGGTCGATTGTTTTGGAAAATCAAAGCTCAGCGGGAAGCCGCTCAGCGCGAAAGCAAGCAGTGGCAGTCCGACGATCAACGCCAGCGACGTCCAGAACACCGGGAATTGCTGGCCAGTCGCCATCTGCCGCTGGTGTGCCTTACGGGCGACGAACCACGCCATGGCGATGCCGACAAGAAAGGCGACGAAGATCAGCCAGGAGCCGTCGCCCCACACGGCGCGCGGAAAGTAGACGCCGCGCTGATTTAGAAGGGAACCGAACGGCAGATGAATGCTTTCCTTCGGCGTCGGCAGCACGGCCAGCACGCCGGAGTACCAGAAGAAGATGACCAGCAGCGGCGGGATGTTGCGGAAAGTCTCGACATAGACCGTGCAGATCTTCTGGATCAGCCAGTTACGCGACAGCCGGCCAATACCGACAAAGAAGCCGACGATGCTTGCTGTGACAATGCCGACAGCGGCGACAATCAGCGTGTTGATGATGCCGACGATGATGGCGCGACCGTAGGTCGAATCCGACGTGTAGGCGATGGCGCTGTCAGAGATGTCGAAGCCGGCGCGCCCCCTGAGGAAGCCGAACCCCGATGCGATGTGAAGGCGCGTAAGATTGTCGATGACGTTGTTGACGATCCACCAGACGCCCCCCACCAGCAGAACGACGACCACCGCCTGGAAGACAAAACTGCGGACTTTCGGATCGTTGATGAAGGAACCGCGGCTCGGCTCCTCGCGAAGAACTTCCTGCGATGCCATTTGACCGTCCCCTGGAAAGAGAAACCGGAAGGCAGAGGATCTGCCTTCCGGATCACATTTCGATCAGCGGATCGGCGGAGCGTATTGCAGGCCGCCCTTGGTCCACAGTGCGTTGATGCCGCGCGCGATCTTCAGCGGGCTGCCCGAGCCGACATTGCGTTCGAACATTTCGCCATAGTTGCCGACCGCCTTGACGATGTTGATGACCCAGTCATTGGAGACGCCGAGATCGGTGCCGATCTTGGTGTCGGCTTCCTGGCCGAGCACGCGCTTGATCTCTGGGCTTTCCGAGGCCTTCATCTCGTCGACATTGGCCTTGGTGATGCCGAGTTCTTCGGCGTCGAGCAGCGCGAAATAGGTCCATTTGACGATGTGGTACCACTGGTCATCGCCCTGGCGCACGGCCGGTCCAAGTGGTTCCTTGGAGATGATCTCGGGCAGCACGACATGGTCGGCCGGCGCACCCAGCGTCAGACGGATGCCATAGAGGCCCGACTGGTCGGTCGTGTAGACGTCGCAACGGCCGGCGTCATAGGCGGCGTTGACCTCTTCCAGCTTTTCGAAGACGACCGGATTGTACTCCATCTTGTTGGCTTTGAAGTAGTCGGCCAGATTGAGCTCGGTCGTGGTGCCGCTCTGCACGCAGACGGCGGCGCCCGAAAGCTGCAGTGCGGAATTCACGCCCGGCAACTTCTTGGCGTTGATCATGAAGCCCTGGCCGTCATAGTAGGTGACGCCGATGAAGTTCAGGCCAAGTGCCGTGTCGCGGTTGATGGTCCAGGTGGTGTTGCGCGACAGGATGTCGACTTCGCCAGACTGCAGTGCGGTGAACCGCTCCTTGGCGCTGAGCGGCGTGAACTTGACCTTGGTGCCGTCGCCGAAGACGGCGGCCGCCACAGCGCGGCAGAAATCCGCATCGATGCCTTGCCATTCACCCTTGTCGTCGGGCGCCGAGAAACCGGCCAGACCGGTCGAGACGCCGCATTGAATGAAGCCCTTCGCCTTGACTGTGTCCAGCGTGCCTGCCGAAGCGGCCGAAGCCATCAATCCGAGCGCGGCGGCTCCAAAAATGCCAATTGCAATATGTTTCATAACCCACAGACCCTTCTTCTGTTTTTCAGGCAAACCCTGATCATTGTTCCCGTGCGTGAACGTAGCCCCCTTCCGATCTATTCCCGAAACCCGCATCGTAATCGACGCGCTGCCTCCCATTCACGAACTGCATCGAAGGCGATTATTCCTGTGAGGTCAAGGGAAATGACCGAAACCCAATGCGTTTGAAAACCAATTGCCGGAAATGCCTGAATTGCAGACAAGAGCGTCAGGAAATTTGCAAGCCGCGCAAACAAAATTGGCAAAGTCCTATCCGCGCAAATTCGCGCGGCGCCTGTGGAACTTGTCCTCCGGCATTGCTCTGCACGACTGCCTTTTGTCGCGATCAATTGGCATGGTCTGCCCTTGCGCTGGCGCGCTCAAACCGCTCCGGCAAGGAGCCAGAGACCGGCACCCGCCATCAGCACCCCGGAGATGCGGGGAATCAGTTGGCCGGCCGGAACTGTCTTCTCCAGAAGAATGAGGATGGCGATGCCGGCGATCCACAGGACGTTCATGACACCGCCGACGAACAGCAGCGCCATCAGCGCCCAGCAGCAGCCAAGGCAATAGGCGCCATGCTCGGCCCCGAACCGCAGGGCACCAAGCGGATCGGACCGGAACCCGCCGTGACTGGCCAGGAACGCGATCGGCGCCTGGCATTGTCGCAGGCACACCGCCTTCAACGGCGTCCATTGATAGAGGCCGGCGGCGACCAGAACGAGGCCGGCCAGTATCCTGCTGTTGGTTGCCATCGTCGGACTCAGCAAGGTGAGACCAGCCAGCAGCCATTGCGCGCCGGTCGCCACAACGCTGAAGGCAACCCAGACCAGCAAATAGCCGGTGAAAAACCATGCCGTCGATGCGATCGGCCGGCCGCTCGCGCGCGCCTGGCGGCCAACGCCGGCATAGAGTAGCAGCATCGGCGCAACCGATGGCGTCATCATGCCGACCATCATCACCGCCCACATGGCGAAGATGAAAGCGAAATCGGCCGGTTCCCAGACCCGGAAACCGGGCGTCGCCGTGGCGCCCATATCCATGCCGCCCATATTCATACCCGACATGTCCATGCCCGCCATGTCACCGGCTGCGGCGCCCGGCGCGGCGACATCGGGCGCCGTCATGTTGGCAGCGAGCCACAGCACATAGGCCCAGGCGAGCACGGCAATGATGACAAGCGCAACCGTCACGACCGCGCGGTCGCGCCGCAACACCGCCTCGAGGGCCGAGTCGCTCATTGGATCAGATCAATGCACGACGCCGCTTTGCGTGAGATGCATAATGGCGAAATGGCTATGGGAGTCGGCCAGCTCGAACTTGATCGGGCTGGACGCCTTGGTCCAGCCGCGCCCGGCCTCGGCGAGCGCGTATTCAAAGCCGTGCGGGAGATCGATGCGCGCCCGATGCTCGGCTCCGGTGACCGGATTCTTGATCGGCTCGCCATGGCCCTCGGTTACGCCCGGCACATGCAGCGTGGCCTTACGCGCGTCGATGTCGATCTTGAAATCGATCGCGGCGAAGATCGGATCGTGGACCTTTTCCAATGTGGTCGAGAAAACCTGGAATATGGTCGCGCCGGGTTCAGTGTCCTGGCCGCTGAGAATGCGCAGCAGCGCTCCGCGCTGCGCCTCGGTCGCCCGTTCGTCGATGACCACCGCGGCCTCGCCCTTGCCTTCATGGATCGGGCCCGGCCAGCGAAAGATCCCGGCAAACCGCAAGCCGTCAAGCTTGGTCTCGCCATGATAGCCGTGCTCGATCTCCATGCCGGCGACCGCCTGGCAGAATCCGTGCGTCGGCAATGCGTTGAACTGGCACGGACAGCCATAGGCACAGTTGCAGTTGGTGAATTCGCGCGCCTTTATCATCCACTTGACGTCGGTCATGGCATTCCTCCCCTTTGCCTCGCTCATGCTCTGTGAGCGAGATACCCGGATCGGAGGGATCTGGACGTCAACCGGCAACAACCGTCCGGCGGCATCTGATCGAGGCAATCCGGCGATAAGTATTAGTATTCAATTATATATCTTTCGCAGCCACCCACAAGGCCGATCGGCGGGGGACCAGCGGGGCGCCCGGCCAGGCATTGCCGGTGATCACGCCAGCGCGGGGCGGATCAGCGTTACCGACTTCTGCTGGCATGAATTGGCATATCCAAAGACCGTTGCCTGGCGGGCGCCGGGCTGTTGCGCGACCAGTGCCGCCGCACTATGGCTAGCGCCTCACCACAAGGCGAACAGCAATGGCAAAAGACGGCAACGAGATGGGCATCAACACGCGGCTTGCCCATTCAGGCAACAATCCGCACGACTATTTCGGCTTCGTCAATCCGCCGGTCGTGCACGCATCGACCGTGCTTTATCGCGACGCGGCCTCAATGGCGGCGCGCAGCCAGAAATACACTTATGGCACGCGCGGCACGCCAACCACGGATGCGCTTGCCCAGGCCATCGATGCGCTGGAAGGCTCGGCCGGCACCATCCTGGTGCCCTCGGGGCTGGCGGCGGTGACGATCCCGTTGCTGGCCTTCGTTTCGGCGGGCGATCATCTGCTGATCGTCGATTCCGTCTATCATCCGACGCGCAACTTCGCCGACACGATGCTGAAGCGGCTCGGTGTCGACGTCGAGTACTACGATCCGCATGTCGGCGCCGGCATCGCCAAGCTGATCAAGCCCAACACCAGGGTCGTGTTCACCGAATCGCCGGCCTCCAACAGCTTCGAGGTGCAGGACATACCGGCCATTGCCAAGGCGGCGCATGCCGCAGGCGCGCTGATCATGATGGACAACACCTGGGCGACGCCGCTCTATTTCCGCCCGCTCGACCATGGCGTCGACATCTCGATCCACGCGGCGACGAAATATCCGGCCGGCCATTCCGACGTGCTGCTCGGCACCGTGTCGGCCAACGATGCCTGCTGGAAACAGCTCTATGAGAGCTTCTGCACGATGGGCTGCTGCGCCGGGCCAGACGATGTCTACCAGGTGCTGCGGGGCCTCCGCACCATGGGCGTGCGGCTGGAGCGCCATCAGAAAAGCGCGCTTGATATAGCCGGCTGGCTCGAAGGGCAGCCGGGCGTCGCAAGGGTGCTGCACCCGGCGCTTCCCAGCCACCCCGATCATGCTCTATGGAAGCGCGATTTCTGCGGCTCGAGCGGCATTTTTTCCGTCGTGCTCAAAGGCGGCGCCCAGAAGCAGCAGCACGCCTTCCTCGACGCGTTGAAAATCTTCGGCCTCGGCTATTCCTGGGGCGGTTATGAGAGCCTCGCCGTGCCGGTCTGGCTCGGCGACCGCGTCGTCGCCAAGGGTCCCTATGACGGGCCGCTGCTGCGCCTGCAGATCGGGCTCGAGGATGTCGAGGATCTGAAAGCCGATCTGTCGCGCGGCCTCGCTGCGGCCGCTGCTGTCTGACGAGGCCGAGCCTGCCGCACCGAATCGGGAAGCCGGCGTAACGTATTAAAAATGCATATTAAAAGCCGGGTGGATCGCACTGACCGATCTGCTTGCGGTGACAGCGCGCGCGCAAACTGCAGACACCCTCCTTTGGAGGCGGTACGATAGTCGCGGCGGCCCCAGTCAAAATATCGGGAACCTTTTCCCGGCAGCGCCATCCAATGTTTCGATCGGAAGTTCTATTCAAGAGATTGGGTCGTGATGAGGAAACTGGCCATGCCTGCTGTCCTGACGGTCATGCCCGCTGCCTCCAGTGAGATGCAGCTGGTTCGCCGTGCACTGGCGCGTGAGGGCAATGCCTTCCGCACCATCATGAAGACCCACAATCAACGGCTCTACCGCATCGCCCGCGGCGTGGTGCGCAACGATGCCGAGGCCGAGGACATCGTCCAGGAGGCCTATGTCAGGGCGTTTGCTCATCTCGATGCCTTTCGCGGCGACTCCTCGCTGGCCACCTGGCTGTCGCGCATCGTCATCAACGAGGCGCTCGGCCGTCTGCGCAAAAGACGACGGACGGTGGCGATTCCGGCAAACTCGCAAGCCGAAATCATCCAGTTTCCCCTCAATCCCAGCGACGATCCGGAGCGGACGATGGCGCAACGGCAGATCCTCGACCTTGTCGAACGGGCCACCGACAGCCTGCCCGATGTCTACCGGACGGTGTTCGTGGCGCGGGTGGTCGAAGGGCTCAGCATCGAGGAGACCGCCGAGCTTCTCGGCGTGCGGCCAGAAACCGTCAAGACGAGGCTGCACCGAGCCCGCGCCCTGGTGCGCAAGGCACTGGACGACCAGATCGGCCCGGTACTGCTCGATGCCTTCCCCTTCGCCGGCCGGCGCTGCGAGCGGCTGACCAGCGCGGTGATGCGGCGGCTCGGCCTGGAAAGCTGACCATCGGCTAGTCTTGCTGACTTTCGCGGGAACATTTGCCGCCGCTCCGCATCCAATGACCGTCAACTGAAAAACACGGCCCGGCGCGATCCCCGCGTCCGGGCGAAGGAGATGCAATGCTTATTCGTCGCACCACCGCCCTGGCCGCTTTGCTGTTGCTTGGCACTGCCCCGCTCGCTCAGGCCGGGGACAAGCCAACCGACCCTGTGATCGCCCACATCGCCTACACAGCCGGCGTCATCGATGTGGAAGCCGCCAGGCTGGCGATCGAGAAATCGAAGACTAAGGAGGTTGTCGACTTCGCCAACGACATGGTACGCGATCATGAAGCCGTGAACGTGCAAGCGCTCGACCTGGTCAAGAAGCTCAACGTCACGCCGGAGGACAACGCGACCAGCCAGGCGCTAACCACAGCGGCGGCCGCGGAGCGGGCCAAGCTCGCCAAGCTCGAGGGCGCTGCCTTCGACAAGGCCTATGTCGAGAACGAAGTCGCCTATCACAAGCAGGTCAACGGCGCGCTCGAAACCCTCCTGATCCCGTCAGCGGAGAACGCAGAGCTGAAGAGCCTGCTGGAGACCGGCTTGAAGATTTTCCAGGGGCATGAGCAGCACGCCGAACATGTCGCCGGCATGTTGAAGTAAGGACAGGAGCATGTCGAAGCGGTATCTGGGGATTTTACTGGCGTTGACCATTGGCATCGTTCCGGCACAGGCCGAAACCATCCAGGTCACCATCGACAAGCTCGTCTTTTCGCCAGCCGCCGTCGAGGCAAAGGTCGGCGACACGATCGAGTGGGTGAACAAGGATGTGTTCGCCCATACGGCGACCGTGAAGGGCGGCTGGGAGGTGATGATCCCGCCGAAGGCAACAGCAAGCCTGACGCTGAAGACGGCGGAAGCGGTCGATTATTTCTGCCGCTTCCACCCCAACATGAAAGGCCGTCTCGACGTGACGCCATGATGGTTTGAAACCGGCGGCGAAGCGATCGCTCTGCCGCCGGTTGTTGCAAGCTTCAGTCCTGGCTCGCTGCGCCCTGTGCAAGCAGCCACTCGATCATTTGCGCGGCCTGGGCGGGCGGGCGGTCCGGCGCCAGGATTGAGAGGCTGAGGCCGGTCGGGACGCGCTGCGGGAACGGCGCCACCAGCGAACCGGCGGCGAGTGCGCGCGACACAAGCGCCTCATGCCCCATCAGAACGCCGGCGCCGTCGACGGCCGCCTGCAACGCCATGCTGTAGAGCGAGAACTCGGAGCCGGACTCTATCGACGGGCCTTTCAGTCCGGCAGCCTCGAACCATAGGCTCCAGTCGCCGGTCCAGGTGGTGTCCCAAAGCAGCAGCTGCGATGAGAGATCCGCCGGCGTTTTCAGCTGCCTGGCGAGCGCCGGCGCGCAGACCGGAAAGATCACGTCGTCGCAGAGCTTGAACGCGCGGCTGCCCCCAGGGGCATGCCTGGTCAGGAAGATGGCGAGGTCGAAGGGTTCACGCCTGAAATCCGGCGGCTCCTCCAGCGCATGGATGGACGGGCGAAGGGCGGGAAGCGCAGCGCGAAGTGCCGGTAGATACGGAGCCAGCCAGAGCTGGGCGATGGATGGCAACGCTGCGATGCTTACCTGCGATTTCGGAGCCCAGATGCGCAGTTCCTGGACGGCAAGGCCCATGGCATCGAACGCGGTGGAGAAGGCAGGCAGGGCCGCGCGCCCAGCCTCGGTCAGATGCAGCCCCTGGGCATGGCGCACGAACAGCGGCGAGCCGAGCCATGCCTCCAGGGCCTTGACCTGATGCGACACCGCCGCCGGGGTGACGCCAAGCTCGTCGGCCGCCTTGGCGAAGCTTTCATGGCGGGCGGCTGCTTCAAAGGCGCGCAAAGTGTTGAGAGGCGGCATTCGAGGTCGCGGCGGATTTACGGCCATCGTCCGACGTTCCCGGAAAACGTCGGCGGCCGATCTGGGCCGCCGACGCGGTGTTTCTATTTGAGGGCGACCGGGGTCAGCTTGCCGTCGACCTTCTGCCACTCAAATACGACGAAGCCCGGCTGCTTGATATCCCCCTTGTCGTCATAGGAGATCGAACCGAGCACAGTCGAGATGCCGGCGCCGGAATGAAGATAATCGGAAGCGGCCTTAGGATCGTCGGCCTTGGCCTTGGCAATAGCCTCGGCAAGAATCTGCGTTGCCGCGTAAGCATAGAGGGTCACCGCCTCGGTGGGCACGTTTTTGGCCTTGAGATCCGCAACGGCGCCCTTGGCTTCGGCAAACGTTGCCGGGTCGGGGAACGACGTCATCAGGGTTCCAACAGCACCGTCACCGCCGATTGCGCCAAACTCGCTGTTGGAGATGCCGTCGCCGCCCATCAGGATGGTGGTGACGCCTTGATCGTGCATCTGACGCACGATCAGGCCTGCCTCCGTGTGCTGACCGCCATAGTAGACGAGCTCGGCGCCCGATTGCTTGATCTTTGCGACGAGCGGGCTGTAGTCCTTCTCGCCCGGGTTGACCTCTTCATGCAGGACCTCCTTGCCGCCACCGGCATTGTAGGCCTTGGCCATTTCATCAGCGAGGCCTTTGCCCGCCGTCGACTTGTCGTCGACGATCGCGATCTTCTTGTCCTTGAAGCGGTCGAGAACGAATTTGGCGGCGATCGAGCCTTGCTGATCGTCACGCCCGCACGCCCTGAATGCGTCCCACAGGCCGCGTTCCGTCACGGTCGGGTTAGTGGCCGTCGGCGTCACAAACAGAACGCCATTCTCCGCATAGACCTCGGAAGCGGGAATGGTGACGCCGGAATTATAGTGCCCGACGACATAGTGGACGCCATCGGCGACGAATTTGTTGGCGACCGAAACGCCTTGCTTCGGGTCGGAGACATCGTCACCGACCGACACGGAAAGCTTTTGTCCGAGAACGCCGCCATTGGCGTTGATGTGTTCGACTGCGGTCTCGACACCGACGCGGTACTGTTCTCCATAAGCGGCGTTCGGTCCCGACATCGGACCAGCGACGCCGAACACGATATCCGCCCTCGCGGCGCCGACAGCGGCGGCTGTCATTAGGGCAGCAGTCATCATCTGCACGATCATGCGCATTTTCATTCCCCTGTTTTTTAGAGAAAGGCGGGTTCTCCCGCCGCTTCAGGCGTCAGTTCACAAAGTGAAGCTTGTTGAACCGGCGCCGGAATGCCGTGACATCTGCCGCGACCTGTTCGCTGGCGTCATTGCCGCGCAGCCCCCTGGCGATGAGAGACGCGAGCTCGGGCATGTCGTCCTCGGTCATGCCCCAGCGGACGATCTCCGGTGTACCGAAGCGCAACCCGTTCATGTCGCCGTCGACGGCGTCTATGGGCAAGCCGATGCCGCAGGTCAGGATGTTGGCTAGCCGCAACTTCTTTGCCGCCGCCTGGCCACCACCGAACTCCGCCGCCTTGACGGCGAACTGGTGCGATGTCGTGTAGCCCATGCCGGTCGAAAACACCGGCAGGCCGCGATCGGCAAGGCTTTCGGCCAGCGCCTTTGCGGTCCGCGCCATCGTCGCGGCGTAGGCTTGGCCGTGGTCTTTCCAGTCCAGAAGCGTAATCGCCAAGGCTGCCGACTTGGCAGCATCGAAGTTGGCGGTCATGCCGGGAAATGCAATCTTATCGAGCTTCTCGGCGACGGCGGCGTCGTTGGTGACGATCAGCCCGGACGCCGGACCGCCGAGACTTTTGTAGGTGCTCATCGTCATCAGATGAGCGCCCTCCTCCAGCGGCTGCTGCCAGGCGTGTCCGGCAATCATGCCGCACAGATGGGCCGCATCGAAGAGAACCAGCGCGCCGACCTCGTCGGCGATCGCCCGGATCTCACGAATGGGATGGGGCAGCAGGTTGAGGCTGCTACCGATGGTTATCATCTTCGGCTGTACCGTCCTTGCCATGTCGCGCAATTTGCCGACGTGGACGGTGTAACCGTCGGCATCGACCGGAGCGGTGTGGATATCGAGCCCGTAGAGCCCGGCGCAGCCGGCCATATGGTGGGTTACATGGCCTCCGATCGCCGGCGACGGGACAATGATGCTGTCGCCCGGCCTGGCTGCAACCATGAAGGCATAGAGATTGGCGATCGCGCCGGAAGGCACTCGGATCTCGGCATAGCTGGCGCCGAAAACTTCGGCCGCGAGTTCCGCAGCGATCACTTCGATCTGCTCGATGCCCTCCAGTCCCATTTCATATTTGTCGCCGGGGTAGCCGAGCGACGGACGCGACCCCAGGCCGGAAGCGAGTGCGGCTTCGGCCTTCGGGTTCATCACATTGGTCGCCGGATTGAGGTTGATACAGTCGGCTTCGTGGATCGACCGATTCAGCTCGATGCCGCTATTGATTGCCGCCATGACGGCATCGGTCTTCTGAGCGCTCGTCGTCTGCGCCAGCTGCTGGGCGAACTCGTCGCAATGCGATGGAACCCAGGGCCTGCGAGCGAGAGCGACCATCGATGTCTCCATTGCCATTCGCCGATAATCCGGCTGCCAATAGCGCCTAAGGTGGAGCCGTCGGTCGCCATGACGCAAGCGAGTAGTTCTAGCGCCTAGGCTTAGAAAAGCTAGGTCTACCCGCCTCGCCCCTATTTGGAACGCCGCTTCCATTCGACATCGAAGGCCATGCGCCGGCGACGGCAGCGCCTTGGTCCTGTTCGGCAACCCGATCCTGCTCCAGCGACGCCCGCCTGGCTTCGTCCGGCCGGGTGATGTGGGTCCACGAGCCGTCACAGCCCGGCTGGCGGCGCGCGATCCAGGCGTCCAGCCCTTCGCGCAGATCGGCGGTCGGAGCCATGCGGGCGAACTGCTCGGCCTCGACAGCCAAGCCTTCGGCGATGCTCTGGTTCAGGCCGCGCGCCACCGCTGTGAGGATGCTGGCGACGGCCAGTGGTGAATGCCTGGAGATACGCCGTGCCAGGTCAAAGGCTGCCGGCATCAGCTCCTTATGCGGCACCACCTCGTTGACGAGGCCGAGGTCGAGGGCCCGGGGTGGCGGAAACCAATCGCCGGTTAAAAGCAGTTCGAGCGCCCGCTTGCGCCCGGCCAACCGCGGCAGGCGCTGTGTGCCGCCGAAGGTCGGCGGCATTGCGAGATTGATTTCCGGCTTGGCGAACAGCGCGCGGTCGCTGGCGATGGCGAGCGGCACGGCCTCAGCGATTTCGCAGCCGCCGCCGAAGGCAATGCCGTTGACGGCGGCGATGATCGGTTTGCGGAAGGCTTCCAGCCGCGCGGTCAAACGCTGGCCGCGCATAACGAAATCGCGTAGTGCGACCTCGGCCCCGCGTGCGACGCTGGCGGAGAATTCGTGGATGTCGCCACCCGCCGAAAACGCCCGTTCGCCGGCGCCGGTCAGGATGACCGCGCGGATGGCGCCATCGACCTCGACGGCATCGAGGATCGCCAGCAACCGGTCGATCAGCGCGTAGTTCAGCGCGTTGAGTTTTTCGGGACGATTGAGGGTGAGCACGGTTACCCCTTCGCGGGTTTCGCTCAGGACAAGATCGGTCATTGTTGTTTCCTTTCCAGATTGCCTCGGAAAAGGATCAGGCTTTCGATTGCATGTATATTCACTAGTCGGTATACATGACGCATGCCTGAAGCGCTGAGCCCCACACGCAAACGCATTGTCGATGCCGCGACTAGGCTCTTCTATGCCGAGGGAATCGGCCGCGTCAGCGTCGATGCCATCGCCGAGAAAGCGGGGCTGACCAAGCGGACGCTGTATTATCACTTCCAGAGCAAGGACGATCTGATCGCCGCCTACCTCGAAAGCCGCGACCAGCCCAATCTGAAACAGATGGCCGGCTGGTTCGAGGCTGCCGAAGGTGATGCCGACCGCAAGGTCGAGGCGATCTTCAGCAATCTGGCGCGGTCGGCCCGCCATCCAAAGTGGAAAGGCTGCGGCTTCCTGCGCACGGCGGCGGAACTCGCCTCGATGCCAGGCCACCCTGCGGTCAAGGCGGGATCGCGACACAAGGCAAACTTCGAAAAATGGCTGGCGGCAGAATTGTTGGGCCGCGGTATCGCCGAGCCGCAGATGCTGGCGCGCGAGATCGTGCTTTTGATGGACGGCGCCTTCTCGATCATGCTGGTCCATCGCAACCCCGACTATATCGAGGCGGCCGGGCATGCCGCCGCGACGCTGGTTCGGGCGAGATCCGGGACTGGAAACTCCAGCTCTTAGAACCCGTACGCCAGCCACGCGGTGCCCGCGGCAAGGGTGATCAGGGTCAGCGGCAGGCCTACCTTGAAGAAGGCGCCGAAACTGAGAGCCGTGCCGGCGCGCCGCGCCTGCTCGGCGACAATCAGGTTGGCGACCGAGCCAAGCAGCGTGAAATTGCCGGCCAGCGTCGAGCTCATGGCGACGACGAGCCACGCCCGTTCGGGATTTTCGAGGCCGGGGATGAATGGCCTGAGCGCCAGCACGGCCGGCACATTGCTCATGATGTTGGACAGCACAGCGGTGAAGCCGGATAGGCGCCAGACATTGTCCAGCCCAAGATTTTTTGCCGAGGCGATGATGTCGGGCGTCAGCAGCGTCTTTTCGGCGCCGGCGACGACCACGAACAGGCCGGCGAACATGAACAGCAGCGGCCCGTCGATCTCGTGGTAGATGCGCGCCGGCTTGATGGCGCGGGTGAGCAGCAGGATGGCGCCACCGATGAGTGCCGCCTTGGCGACCGGAACGCCGGCGAAGAAGGCGACCGCCAGCCCGATGCAGACGACAACCGCCTTCAGCACCTGCCCCGGCAGCATGCGGCCGCGATAGACTTCGGGGCTCAACTCGGCCGGCCGCTGGAATTCGGCGCGGTAGACGATGCGGACGAGGACGACGACGGCGACGAGGCCGAACAGGGCGACCGGCGCCAGGGCGGCCGAGAAGGCCGGATAGGAAATCCCCGACAGCGCGCCGATAACCATGTTCTGCGGGTTGCCGGTGATGGTGGCGACGCTGCCGCAGTTGGATGCGGTCGCGGTGGCGATCAGATAGGGGATCGGATTGCGGTTGATGACGCGGGTGACGTGAACGACGATCGGCGCCATCACCAGGCAGATGGCGTCGTTGACCAGGAACGCCGACAGCACGCCGGTCAACAGCGTCACCATCACCAGCAGCATGAAGGGCGCATGCGCGTGCTCGATGGCGTAGGCGCCGAGCGCCCGGAAGGCGCCCGACACTTTCAGGTGCGCCACCACGATCATCATGCCGAGCAACAGCGTGATGGTGTCGAAATTGATGGCGCGGTAGGCGTCTTCCATGCTCAGCGCGCCGATGGCGATCATCGCCGCTCCCCCGAGCAGCGCGATCCCTGCCCGGTCGAGACGCAGGCCGGGTATCCTGCCGATGGCGACGCCGGCATAGGTCAGGATCAGGATCAGCAAGGCCGCCGCGCCCGTCAATGTCATTGGCAGAACACCCAGTTCAAATCGGCCCGGCTCCGGGCGAGATCCCTCCCCGCCCGATCATTTCGTCCATGCAGCTTTAGCAAGGCCCCCGCAAAGTGAAAGCGCTGATGGCGACCGATCGTGAAAATCAGGGAGCAAATCGCCCGCCGCGACAGCCGATTTGCGCCAGTGAAACTTGCCGGCCGTCAGCCCCTTGGCTTTAGCCACGGCCAGCCATTATCGCTAGCTGGCTTACCAATATTTTCGGCCGTTCGGATGATTCAGATGGGCCAGAACGTTAAGAGGGAGCACCGGATTTCGGAGAGGAGGAAGCGATGCACCCGACGGAATGCCCGCGCTGCCATGGCGCCCGCAAGGTTTTCATATGCGCGCGATGGGTCGATTCGAAAGGACATTGCTGTCCTGGCGGGACACACCGGCTCAGTTGCCCCGGCCGCACCGTTGCTTGCCGGGAATGCGCCGGGCGGTGATGTTGAGCCGACAATGACTAAGCTGCATTCAATTCGCGACTCCGGCCCGGCAATGGTGTAATAGAAGAGGTTGAGCGGAGGCAAAAATGCCTCCAGATCGGCTTTGAGCCTTGTTCCACCCCATTGCGAATATCGAGGATGCGCAGACGCTGGCGCAGGCGATCGTCAATACGATCGTCGAGCCATTCCTTGTCCTTGACGAAAAGTTTCATGTGCTGGCAGCCAGCCGCTCCTTCTATCAGACCTTTAAGGTCGACCCCGAGGAGACCCACGGCGCCCTGCTCTATGCACTGGGCGACGGCCAATGGGATATTCCGGCACTGCGCCTGCTGCTGGAGACGATCATCCCCGAGAAGACAGCCATGGACGGCTTCGAGGTCGAGCATGATTTCCCCACTATCGGCCGCCGCACGATGCTGCTTAACGCCCGCAAGGTGCTCTACGATCACAGCTCGACTATTACCATTCTGCTCGCCTTCAACGACATTACGGCGCGACGCGCCATCGAGAAGGAAAAGGAAGAGCTTCTCGCCCGTACCGAGGATCTGCTGCGGCAAAAGGATGTGTTGCTGCGCGAGATGGAGCACCGGGTTGCCAACAGCCTGCAGATCATCGCCAGCATCCTGTTACTGAAGGCCCGCTCGGTCACCTCGGAGGAAACCCGCCAGCATCTGAAGGAGGCTCACCAGCGGGTGCTGTCGGTGGCCGAAGTGCAGCGCCATCTCCACACCGAGGCTGGTGTCGAAGAGATCGACGTCGTGTCCTATCTGTCCAAGCTGTGCATCAGCCTGGCCTCTTCGATGGTCGGCGATGTCCAGCCGATCGCGGTCAACGTCACGGCGGATGGCGGCAGGATTGACTCGCAAAAGGCGGTGAGCCTGGGGCTGATCGTCACCGAACTCGTTCTCAACGCGATCAAATATGCCTTCCCCATGGAGAAGGCGAAGGCGCTGATCCAGGTGACCTACGAGACCGATGGCAGCGACTGGAAGCTGACGGTTTCGGACAATGGCGCCGGCAAGCCCGCCAGCATCGTCGCCAGTGCGGGCCTGGGAACCGCCATCGTCGAGGCGCTGGTCAAGCAACTGGAGGCCAAGATCGAGGTCATCAGCGACAAGAACGGCACCAGCGTGTCGGTGACCAGGGCGACGTTCACTTCACGGGTGCCGCGCGCGGCGTAGCGTGATCCATTTCATGGCGGGGCGCCTTAGCCAAGTTGTCGGATCGGATTGCGCCAAGAGATGTCGGCGTACGCTCATGCAAGGGCGATGGGCCATTAAGGGCCAGATTCAGATTCTGGGCGGCTGTATCGCACCTGACACGTGAAGGGCCAAAGTTTTTGGTGATCCGTCGCGCCTGAGCCTGAGTGATCCCATGCTTCCTGGCGAAATAGGCGGGTTCATAGGGCTTTTGCACCGGTATCTCGCTTGCCAAGCCGCTCCGCGGCTAACGCCATCTTTTCCTGGCATCGACAGGCAGAGGGCGTCCTGCTCCAGGTCGAAACGTATAGGTGGCGGATGGATCTGGCTTGTGAGCAGGATGCCCAAATCCAAATGGTCCGCTGAAATCGCCTTCAGCCGGAGGATCGTTGGATAGTGACGGTTGTTCCGGAGATTCACCGACTGAACCGGTGTGGTTGTGATCTTCCATTTCGAACGCACCAGCTTGCTTCATTCAGCTAAAAAGATCGGCAGGCCGCCTGGTTCCCTCGATGTCGCCAGCATGGTTTCCAAAACCTTACAGCTTCGGCTGGGGAGCGAGCGGTTCGGGTGGCCATACCTCGGCGTCGACCTCGAAGTCGGCAAGGACTGCCAAGAATGTGCGAGCGGTGTGGGCCTCGCTGGCCATGCTTCGTCCTTCCAAAGGAACCAGAATGCCATGCGGATCGTTGATTGAGATAAAGTGACAGGCACGAGTGATGCCCTGTCCAGGGCAAGAGCGGCGAACGGCGAAACGGCCGGGCGCTCTCATGGAGGCTTATATGGATATCACCACAATTCTGGTCATCGTTCTCATTGTCTTGCTGCTGGGCGGTGGCGGCTTCTACGGTCGCGGACGCTGGTACTAGACGGGAAAGCAATCATCGGGTCCGGAACCTCTCGATTCCGCGCAAAGAATAGAAGAATACCGGAAGGCACAACCCAATGGACAACCAGCACAACAGCATTTTGGAGGCTCGTTGGCTTCTTGCCGTACCGCTTTCGCTTGTTCTCACGGTGCTGTTGGCCGGCTTGGTCCTAGCCTGATTCACATAGCCGTAGCGGCAAATCGTCATTCTTTCGCAGCCTAACACTAGCCGTTGCCAAATAGTCATAGGCTTGCAGCGATATCTCCCGGATATTGCCGAAGGATCGGGTTTCGTACACCCGATCGGCCCGCGCCCTCCGCCAGAGGCGCGGGCTTTCTTGTGTAGAAGCCCTGGCGCCGTCTTCCTGGTCGGCGCGTGTGACATCATCACCCACAACTTCGATATCGGCCGACGCCCCGTCACACTGGAGGGCGTCACCGAACGATGCCCGATTTGCACAGTAATAGTCTCTGGAAGGAACGGATGCCCGTATCGTCCGTTTATCCTCCGATACGCGCACGGTTTTGGACTGTGTTGCGTTTGGCAGGTTGAAAAGGAGAAGAAAATGGCTGACGGCCCAACTGTTGTTAATACAGGCGGTGGTGGAGGCGGAGGCACCACAGCCATCGCGATTGTTGTGGCGCTCATTGCGATAGCCGTACTGCTGGTTGTTACGGGTGTTATCGACATCCATGGCGGCCGCGGAGGCGACATCAATGTCAAGATCGACGCGCCTGCGGCATCAGCACCGGCGGCCCCAGCCGCACCAGCCCCGGCCGAACCTGCTCCCGCACCGGCTGCACCAGCTCCGGCTGCACCAGCGCCGGCCCCGGCTGCACCAGCACCGGCCAACTGATCGGCCGTTCCAACAGCCTTTAAAGGCAGAAGCGCAGCCCACCGGTGTCAAAGCCGGTGGGCTTTCCTTTCTATGCCGGTTGATCCGAATTCCGCAGGATCGTGCAGTTATCGAGAAACTATGCCTCGCATGGAACAAACGCCTCGCTGAGGTGTTGATGGATGGATCGAACCGCCCAAGCGTTCGGTCGTTAAAGAGCCCGCTTCCAATCCCCCGGAATGCGGGTTTTTTGCACCATCTCGGCTAGGTGGTTTAGCGATAGGCCTGCCGTCCCGAGATGGTCTCGATCGTGATCTGATAGAACAGATGGCTGCCGGTACCGGCCTGCGCCTCGCCAGGCTTCAGCGCGCCGGGCTCCCACCAATTGGCGTGCTTCTGCAGCAGCGACCAGGCAAATTGGCGATCATGGTCTGACGTGGGAGCCTGCTGGTCCCTGGCAGGAATCGTGCTGTCGAGAGCGGGCGCCTTGGGCAGGTCCTGGAACAGGCCCTCGACGACGACGCTCTTCCAGCCATGGACGCCGCCGACATCATCGACCTGCAGGCAGACATGCGGATTCTGGCGCATCCACTCGACCTTCTTGCCGAGCAGCGAGAAGCTGAAAATGAAATTGTCGCCGAAGGCGAAATGAATCGGAACCACGTAAGGCCGGTTATCTTTGACGCAGGCCAGGCGGCCAAGCCGGGCCGACTTCAACAAGGAAATGCATTCGGGCCGCGTCATCTCTGAGATGTTCATCGCCATTGTTCTTTCCGTTGCTGTTCGTCGACGTCAGGCACCACGATCGATGCGCCGGATGGCGCGTATCGCCTCGCCTTCGGCGACCCCGATCAATGCGTCGATGGCCTGGATCGCCTCGATCTGGCCGCGCGCCGCAACCGTCCTGCGTAAGGCGTGCAGGTCGTCGCGAATTTCGCAGAGCGTGGTTCGGATCGTGAGGGGCATGGGCCGCCTTCCAGGGACACAACAGCCTGAGGTAGCGATCGGTTCCGCCCGGAGTGGATTGACTCGCCAAAGCCCTGAAATGGCGTACGCTGAATCGCATTGGATTCAGCAGCCAGGGATCTGGTATGCGAACTCACCGGCCATGAAGGTGTCGACGAGACCATCGTCGACCGGATCGTTGGAAGATAGCGACTAGACGGCCGGCTAAAGATGCCGCGCGTGACGATCTGAGACCATCTGCCCGGCGATGGAAGATGTTCCGTTACGGAATAGATAATTCTCCTGATGCCATACCCAGCAATAGTATTCTCTCAATAGAGAAATTCGGGGAACCTTTGCACCAATGATCCGTTCTGCTTTCGATCGCTGCTTGGACGATCTCAACAGCAACAGGAGGAATTGATCATGAACTTCAAGATGATTTGCATGGGCGCGATGGCGCTTGCGATGACCACTGGTACGGCTCTCGCTGCCGGCACCACCGGGACTACCGCGCTCGATGATCCGGCAAAAATGTCGCCGTTCTTCACCGATGCCGGCATGAAGACCATGAAGTCGGCTGACGAATTCAAGGCCGCCTGGATGGCGATGAAGGAAGAAGACCGTGCCGGGATAATGAAGGAATGCGGCGACGAGGCGATTGCCAAGGAGCACGACAATTTCTGCAAGATGACCAAGCAGATCGGCGGCGCCAACTAACCGTCGGCTTCTTGCAGACGGAAAATGGCGGGCCTTAGGGTCCGCCATTTTTTCTCTCCGATACCGCCCTGGCATCGACGGATGCGCTTGCGCCCGCCTTGGCGATTGGCGGGCTAGTCTGTGCCGGACGATCCGTCGACGGCCCCCTCGCCGTTCGCAGCATTGGCCAGAATTCCAAAGTCTTGCGACTTGGTCCCCGGTCCTGCCGTCAGGAACCCGTCGGCATCGAGCCCGCGCCGCAGCAGCTCCCTCACGGCTGCCGACCGGCTCGGCATGCGCTTGTCAAAACGCCAGTTTTCCAGCGCCGCCAATTCATCGGCGGTCAGCATGATCTGCAATCGTTCCGGTCGTTCCAGTTCAGCCATCTGCGCCTCCAGCCGCCAAGACCAAAAGTACGGTGAGTTAGTATGTCCCTCACTACGAGTAAAATTAGTGATCTCTGGACAGGACGTCAAGAGCTGCTGATACGTCACCGTCACACAAGGCCAATGGTGAGGAACAGGCGTCACTTGCACAATCAACATGCTCTACTAAATACTTGATTTTATTTGATAAATTGTTTATTTTGCTTGCCATTCCAGCGCGGCCGGCGCATGGTCGATGGCGAGGGACAAACCATTCCAGAAAGGAAGGTTTTCCATGAGATATGGCTATTCGGCTCATCTGCGGGACGACGTCAATTCGGAGGTTCAGGCGGCATGGCGCTCCCAGGGAATAGTGAATATCGCTGTGGTGGCTGAGGCCATACGGCTGAAAAACCTTGCCGAGAACGTCGCACTCGAGGATATCGAGTACATGGTGATGCAGGCTGCCCAATTCTACGGAGCGGCCATGGAACTCGAAGGGCTGACCGCCATCGACGTGACGACCTTCAATCCGCTGTCCGAGGATGGCGTCACAATATTCGGCAGTCTCGATGCGATCGAAGACAGACCCATTGCGTACGATCGGCGCCCGCTGGATCAAATCCAATAGGCGGTGACCGTCACCTGACGCTCCCTGGCATCAAGCCTGTTGTGGAAGATCGTCGTCCAGCATCCTGCGGCCGCCCCTTGCGTTGGGCCGAGGCGGCCCTTACCACATGCATTCGGCGAGGATTTCCTATGGTACAGCATAGCAGATGATCACGAGGCTGCGGCGCGCGATGCGTTGGCAATCGCTTCCGCTCATCGTCGGCTTCGCCATCCTGGCGTTGATCGTTGGCTCGCGTGCCATGCTGGTGGAAACACAGAGCGCCAATCGCGCCGCCGCGCGCAATGCGATCGAATATCAGCAGTTGCTTGCCGGTCTGCTCTCGCTGGCGCAGGACGCCGAGACGAGCCAGCGCGGTTACCTGCTGACTGGGGAGAAATCGTACCTGGAGCCTTATCAACAGGCTGTGGCCGCAATTCCCGGACAACTCGCCCGCATCGACGAGATGACCGCCGGAAACCAGGAAACCGTCCAGCAGATCGATGGCATAAAGGACGCGCTGGCTCAAAAACAGGCGGAACTGGCAGAGACGATCCGCCTATACGAAAAAAACCAGGCGGCGAAGGCGCTGGAGATTGTCCGCAACGGGCAAGGCAAGGCCGCGATGGATCAGATTCGAACCAACATGGATACGATCAGACGCATCGTCAGCGCGACCCTGCACGCCAGGGACGCCCATACCGACCAGATTGAACGCTGGCTGCGCATCGGATCGTTCGCAGCACTGCTGGCGATTTTCGTGCTCGGCGTCTACACGGTCCGGGAATCGCGCCGCCGCTTCCGTGAGGTGGCTGTTGCCCAGGACGAGTTGACCCGCAAGAACACCGCGCTGACGAGAGAGATCCAGACGCGCGAGAAGGCCGAATCCCAAATCCGCCAGATGCAGAAGATGGAAGCTGTCGGCCAACTTACCGGCGGCATTGCCCACGACTTCAACAACATGCTGGCCGTGATTATCAGCGCCATGAACCTTGCCCAGCGCAAGCTCGCGCGCGGCGAAAACGATATCGACAAGTTTGTCGAGGCAGCGACTGACGCTGCGACCCGAGCCGCCAATTTGACGGCTCGGTTGCTCGCCTTTTCGCGCCAGCAACCATTGGCGCCGCAAATCGTCGACGCCAACCGGTTGGTAACCGGCATGTCAGATTTGCTGCGCCGGGCATTGGGCGAAGCGATCCGGATCGAAACGGTCCTGGCTGGCGGGTTATGGAAGACACATGCCGATCCGAGCCAGATCGAAAATGCTATCCTCAACCTGGCGGTCAATGCGCGCGATGCTATGGGTGAAGAGGGCAAGCTGACCATCGAAACTGCCAACAGCCATCTCGACGACTCCTATGCCGCCACCCATGCCGAGGTGAAAGCCGGCCAGTATGTGATGGTCGCGGTAACCGACACCGGCACCGGAATGACGCCGGACATCATCGCAAAGGCATTCGAGCCGTTTTTCACGACCAAGCCGATCAACAAGGGCACCGGTCTTGGTCTCAGCCAGGTCTTCGGTTTCGTCAAGCAGTCAGGCGGTCACGTCAAGATCTACTCCGAGCCGGGCGAAGGCACGACAGTCAGGATTTACCTGCCCCGCTTCTTCGGCGATGAAGAGACCGCACCCTCCGCCGGAACCGGAGAGGCAGTCGCCAGGCCGGCGACTGAAACCATACTGGTGGTCGAAGACGATATGCGGGTGCGGGTCTCGACAACCGATGCGCTGCGCGAACTCGGTTACACCGTTGTCCACGCCGGCGGCGGCGAAGAAGCATTGCAGAAACTCGGCGAGACCCCGGGCGTCGCGCTCCTCTTCACAGACATTGTCATGCCGGAGATGAATGGCCGCAAGCTGGCCGAAGAAGCCGTCAGGCGCATACCAGGACTGAAGGTGATCTTCACCACCGGCTTCACCAAAAATGCCGTGGTCCACAATGGCATTCTTGACCACGATGTGCATTTCCTGGCCAAGCCGTTCACCATCGAGCAACTGGCCGCGAAGCTGCGCGACGTGCTGAATGCAAAGGCATAAACCTTCTTCGATGCCTGCTATTTTGCCTGCTTCAATATCCGCGCCTCACGCAGCAACGATGGTCGATCTGTACCGATCATGGCGATGAGGTCGTGTGCCTGATCAAGGGTAATGCCGGTTTCCTCTGTCAGGATAAGAGCCAGTCGCTTCTCCTTCGTCTGGCGGACACTGTTTTGTCTTTCCTCAGCCATCGCAATCCCTTTGGTATCTACAACCAAGAGTGGAGGCGAAGGTTCCTTCAATCGATCGCGGTATCGAGTGACGTCTGGACGAAGCGCAACGGCGCTTCCAACGTCCAGACAACGCCTTGCTTTTGAAACTCCAGCTGTCCGGTGCCGCTGAGCGCTTGCGGCGCGACGCGTTTGAGGACGATTGATCCGAAGCCGCGACGCGTGATCTCGTCCAGCTGCGGCCCGCCGAGCTCCCGCCAGACAAGCCGGAAGGTGTCGGCGCCATCGGCGACAGTCTTTATGTCCCACTCGACCTCGACCTGTCCGCCATGACGCGACAGCGCTCCGTGTTTTGCCGAATTCGTGGCGAGTTCGTGGAAAGCAATGCCGAGATACTGCACGGCGTTCGGCTGCAGCATGATCACCGGTCCGGCCAGCGACAGACGGGCCTGCGCGGCGAAAGGCTTGATCTGCGCCTCGACCAGCTCGCTGACCGTTGCGCCGCGCCATTCGGCGTTGACGAGAAGGTCGTGGGATTGCGAAAGCGCCATGATGCGCTCCCGTACCTGTCCGAGGAAAGCCTCCGGCGTGCTCATCGATTTGCTGGTTTCGCGGATCATCGAGATGATGACCGAATACTGGTTCTTCACGCGATGATTAACCTCGCGCATGAGCAGGCGGATGCGCCGTTCGCTCTCCTTGTGAGAACTGATATCGCGCGCGATCTTGGAGGCGCCGATGACCCGGCCGATGCCGTCGCGGATCGGCGAGACCGTCAGCGAAACCGGAATGAGCCTGCCGTCCTTGCGCTGGCGGATTGTTTCGTAGGATGGCACCCTCTCGCCGGCGCGTATGCGGCTGATGATCAGGGCTTCCTCGTCGAGATGATCGACGGGAATGAGCATGGTCACCGGCCGGCCGATTGCCTCGGCAGGCGTGTAGCCGAACAGGCGTTCGGCCGCGTCGTTCCAGCTGGTGATAGTGCTGTTCAGATCCTTCGAGATGATGGCGTCCATCGTCGATTCGACGATCGCTGCCAACCGAGTGCGGGCTTCGTCGGCCTGACTCTGGCTGCGCAGATCGAGCAAGGTGTTGATAGCGCCAATCACGCGGCCCGCTTCATCGCGCAGCAGGACGGGATGAGCCTTGAAAGGAATGAGTTCGCCATTCGGCCGTTCGGCGATCGCTTGGCCCCAGCGGACATCGCGCTCTTCGAGCAAGGCGACCGCCATCGGACATTCGTCATGCGCCATTGTCCGTCCATCGAGATGACGCAGTTTCCAGGAACCGCACCACTGGTCCTCGCCAATGACGGGCCGATGCCCCCAGAGGTCGGCTGCGGCCTCGTTGAAGAAGGTGATGTGACCTTGTCTGTCCGTGGTGTAGACGGCGACGGGCATCGCCTGCAGCAAATCGACGGAAGGTACTACTGGAATCCCAGCGTCCGCTTGTTGGATGATGTTCACTTGTTCCCCGCCCGTACGTTTCTAACGGATTGCTACCACCGTTAAATGCACGTGAGGGGTTTGGGTTCCCGCCGCGCCTTTCGGCGCAGCGGGTTGCCAAGCTGCGGCGGCCCAACCCCAAACGCCGCAGCCCAACAACAGAAAGGAACCTATCCAGCCGGCCGCGGTCTATTAAATTTGACATATCGGAGTGGAAATCACCTCAACCGGTGAATGCAAAAAACCCGCCGCTCCCTTAGGCACGGCGGGCCTGAAATCGCTGCGAGGGACGCTAGATGCGTCCGAGTACGACCAGAATAATGACAATGAGGAGGACGAGGCCGAGACCGCCACCGCCATAATAGCCGGTGCCGTAGAATGGCCCGCCACCAAAGCCGCTGAAGCCGCCCAGCAAGGCAATGACCAGAATGATGATGAGAATAGTGCCGAGACCCATGGTGTTTTCCTCTGCCAGTTGGCGCTGTTGCAACAGGTGCGTTCCTCCGCCTGTTGATCAGCATAGAAACTCGCGAAGCGCGTTCCTGTTCCACCTGATGACACGGGCACGGCCCCGGGGCCAGAAAAGGGCACAAGAAAACGCCCGCTGGCCGGGAGCCAGCGGGCGATAGGCCTTTCAGCCCTTGACCGCCTGGAGGGACCCAGCGATCAGAGAAATAATGCACGGGGCGGGATGAAGTTGCGTCCGTTAGACAAGGAATTTGCCGGACAGCATCCTAGCGTGGAAATTCGGATTCAGAAGGGATCGACGCCTTTGCGGATTTCTTCCCTGTTTCTTCGGCCAAGGGAATTTCCGCGTCGCTTGACCAGCCCGCGGTCTCAGAGTCGCCGCGACGCGCGTCAGCGCCCGATCGTGTCAATATCGCGGTTGCCGCATCCTCCTGCGCCTGCCCAACCCGGGCCATGACCATGGTTCCACCGCCCCTGACATGCTCGGCGTAGACATAGGCATCGGCTTCATCGATGCCCGCAACGGCAAAGGCCTCCAGCACGCCGCCGGCCATACCGCCTGCCGCAGCGCCGGTCAGCGTCGATACCAGCCACCCGGCGCCGACAACAGGCCCAAGACCCGGAACTGTAATCGCGCCGATGCCGGCCAGAAAACCGCCGATGCCACCGACCGCGGCTCCGATACTGGCGCCTGTGGCGGCCGGACTGCCGCTGCGCTGCGAACCGTCCGGGGCTATGATGCTGATCTCATCTGTCGGGATGCCGGCACCCTCGAGCTCACGAACCGCGACTTCGGCGTCGCCATAGGTGTCGTACAGTCCAGCTATCGTTTTCATGTCGATTTCTCCCGGAGCGCGCAAAATCGGCGCGGATCCATGGACTCAAGCAACATGCGGACGAATTGTTCCATGAGGGCTATGAGAGAGGAGCGAACGGAAGCCATCCCGTGGCTGCGCCAGCGGCTTGAGGAACCAATCCGACGCTGCACCGTTTGCTGCAGCGTACTTCATGTTTTTTCAAAACAGCCAACGGAGTGAGGGACATGGCTTCATCAGTTCTCATCAGCATCCTGATCACCTTTCTGGTGATCATTCTTGTGCTCTATCTCGTCCAGCGCCTGCCGCTCGATGGCCGCACGAGACAGATCGCCCAGATCGTCGTCATCATCATCGGTATTATCTCGATGCTGAAATACCTGGCTGTCTTCTAGGAACCGAGCGGGGGCTGCGAGCGTTTCCACCTTACATCACAAGGAGAAACCAATGGCCGACACCCAAGCAGGCGCCGCGAAGGCGTCCGACGATATGCAGGATGCGATGAAGAAGCAGATCGCAGAGCTTCGGCGCGAGATCACCAAGATCAATCGCATGCTGTCCGAGCAAGCCGAAGAGGCTGCCGAGACCGCGCAAGGCTGGTATGAAAGCGCGGCCGACAAAGCTTCGCGCACAACCCAGCAATTGCGCAGCCAGGCGCAGACGGTGTCGGATACGGTCCAGCAGAATCCCGGCACAATATCGTCGGCGATGGTGCTTG
Source organism: Mesorhizobium sp. P2_E10 (assembly GCF_056404235.1). Taxonomy (NCBI): domain Bacteria; kingdom Pseudomonadati; phylum Pseudomonadota; class Alphaproteobacteria; order Hyphomicrobiales; family Phyllobacteriaceae; genus Mesorhizobium; species Mesorhizobium sp. P2_E10. Next base: position 309,812 of record NZ_JBFUEK010000002.1, on the reverse strand, counting down.
GCGGCATGCTGGGTGTTCTCCTCGGCATCGCCATCGCCAAGAGTTCGGAGCCCGAGCGCCGCTGGTTCTAAGCGTGATTGAACAGCGCGGGTGGCGGTTTCGGCTATGGACTTCGACTGCGGATCGGCGTCCATAGCGAATTGACCGACAAACCTGCAATCTATCAGTGCGAGAGCTTCCCATGACCGACGACAAATCGAAGACCAAGGCGGACCGAAGACTGGTATCCGGCGAAGAACCATACGAAGTCGCTGCCTTCGCTAAAAAGTATGGCATTCCGCCGAGCGAGGCCAAGACGATCATCAAGCGTTACGGGCCGTCGAGGCGGAAACTCGACGCCTATATGGCGACGAGGATCTAGCCGGCTCGCCATGCGTCTCGGGCGCTGCAGGTGATTGCCATGTTGTTTCGATCAATCGTGTTGACAGCCGGAGCGATCCTGCTTGCTGCAACGACCACGGCCTACGCCCGTCCGGATACGCGCTCGATGACCTGCGAACAGACGCAGATCCTGATCCAGAGCCATCGCTCGGCGGTGCTGACCACCGGGCCGAACACCTATGATCGCTATGTCCGCCAGTTCGGCAATGAATGCGACTGGCCGGAGGTGCCGACCGCTGCCGCTGTCCCGACACGCGACGGTCAATGCCGGGTCTATCGATGCCAGGAGCCGGTCTTGGATTTCCCCAACTGACCGGATCGCGGTCGGCGTGCAGCCTGTTGTTGCATGCTCGGCGGCCGGGCCTGAAATTGGCGCCGGTGCGTCATCGACGCCTTTTGATATCTCGCGTGGAACCGTTGCGCCTCGAGCGAATTGATTCTGCGCGAGGCTGGCGTAGCGCGGCGACCGACATCTTGACCGCGTGAGCCAAGCCAGGAGGGAGCAGCTATGTCCAACGACATCCGCAGAAGTGGCAGCTGCCTTTGTGGCGGCGTGCAATTCGTGGTGACCGGAGATCCCTTGCGGACGGGTCTTTGCCATTGCAAAGACTGCCGCAAGACCAGCGGATCAGCCTTCTCGGCTTTCGCGGTCTGGCCGCTGGCAGCATTTGAAACGAACGGTATCGTCAACAGCTACGGCGGCAGGAGTTTTTGCCCGACTTGCGGCGGCCGCGTCAGCTTCGTCGGTGAAGATGAGGTCGAAGTGATGGTCGGCAGTCTCGATCTGGCGCCGTCCGAAGGACTGGAACCTGCCTATGAGCTGTGGATCGGGCGCCGCGAGCACTGGCTGCAGCCCCTGCCCGAGGCACAACAGTTCGAGCACGACCGCATCGACGGCGACCAGACGGACGCGCAAGATTCCACCGCGGACAGCGAGACGTCTTCCGGCAGTGAGCCATTGCGTAAATCGGCCTAAGGAGCGGTCAAGAAGCCGGAGTCGTTTGCGAGGCGGGCGCGATGAACATGAACGAGCGATCCTGACGCCGTGCGTTTGCTGTGCCGTTCAGGTGCGGACTTCGGTTGAAAGACCGGCCAGGGTCTCCCGCACGCGGTCTTCGCTGACGCCGAGTGTGTCCGTATTCCAACTGGGTGTCGACAGCGGTGGCTCAAGAAAGCGGACGTGGCTGTTTACCGGCCCATGCACATAGGGACGGTTCATTCCGTAGATAAGCGCGCACGGGACATTCAGGGCGGCGGCGGCGTGCGAGATGCCGCCGTCGACGCCAAGGAACATGGTCGAGGCAGCGATTTGGCACATTGCTTCGGCAATCGACGGGGTCGAGGTGAAATCGACCGCCTCAGGAATGGCTGTGCGGATCTGCGCGGCGCCGGCGCGCTCTCGCGATCCACCGACGATCCAGATCGCCCAACCGCGATCATGATAATCCTTGGCGATCGAGATGAAGCGCTCGACAGGCCATGACCGAAAATTGTCAACATCGGCAGTGTAGAGCGAGAGCGCTGGCCGGTCGGCATCGATTTTCTGACGCCGGCGCCAGTCATCCAGTTCTGCTGGATCGACCACCAGCTGCGGTGCCGGCCATTGCGTGTCGGCAGCCGGCTTTTCGCCAAGCGAGGCAATCGAGCAGACCTCTTCGAAGATCCGCCTCTTGCGCGGGCCGAACTCCCAAAGATGCCCGAGCCAATCGCCCGGGAGACGATTAAGCAGCCCGAATTGCCACTCCTGCGGATAGCCGATGCGTTCGGGTATGCCGGCCATGAACGTCATCAGCGCCGCCTTGGTGGTGCTGGTCATCAGATAGGCCGTGCGGTAATTCTGCTTACGCAGTTCGCCGACCAATCGGCGGCGCTCCCCAATGCCGAGTCGCAGGTGACGCTTGTCGAGTGCCCAGCCTTTCCTGACATGAGGCATAAGCCGTGCCAAAGGCAGCGCCACGGACGACGTGATCACATCGATAGGGCGATCCGGAAATTTTTGGGCAATGATCTGAATGGCGGAGTGGCAGCGGACGAAGTCGCCGACCGCCGAAAAGCCGACCAGAAGGATTGGATCGCTGGTTGTCAAGGAAGTGCTTCGCCATCGAGGATTCGGGCATACAGGTCCAGATAACCCCGTGCCACCTTTTGAATTGGAAACCTCGTAGCAGCAGATTCGCGGCATTGTCGAGGCGTTTGCGGGTGCTTCTTTGAGACCAATGGAGAATTCGCAATCGCACTTGAGGCTGCTAGAGAGCTTACGGCGCCGACTGTCTCGGGCAACGCTCCCCGCGGCGGGAGGGCAAGACGTTCGGGACCAGGTTACGGACTCGTTAATCAGCGCCTGCTACTATGCCCAATGACCAAGAATCTCGGAAACACCTCCAGGCACAACCCCACACCGGCAAAGGGCTCTGCCCTGGGCTGGCTGGCGCCTGCTCTGTTTCCGCTGGCGGTGGTCGCGCTTGGATATTGGATCGGCAAGCAATTCTTCGGCTTCTAGAGCGTACGTCTGGTCACGGCGCGAGAACGAGCCAGCCTTTCGCCGGCGGCGCGGGCTGGTCGGAATACGAGCCTCAAACGCGAAAAACCGCCGCACCTTTGGATGCGACGGTTCCAATTCAGGTCGATCCGGCGCGTTATGAAACGGCCTTTTCGCGAACAGGAAGCTTCCAGCCCGGCCTGACAAAATGGCAGGTGTAGCCGTTGGGATATTTTTCCAGATAGTCCTGATGCTCGGGCTCCGCCTCCCAGAAGGCGCCTGCTGGAGCAAGCTCGGTGATGACCTTGCCTGGCCACAGGCCAGAGGCATTCACATCGGCGATGGTGTCTTCGGCAATCCGCTTCTGTTCGTCGCTGGTGTAGAAGATCGCCGAGCGATAGCTCATCCCGACATCGTTGCCCTGGCGGTTGCGCGTTGTCGGATCATGGATCTGGAAGAAGGATTCAAGCAGCGTGCGAAAGCTGATCCTGGCGGGATCGAAGTTGATCTCGATGGCTTCGGCATGGGTGCCATGGTTGCGGTAAGTGGCATTGGGCACATCGCCGCCGCTATAGCCGACACGCGTCGAGATGACGCCCGGGTAGCGCCGTATCAAATCCTGCATGCCCCAGAAACAGCCGCCGGCAAGGACTGCGCGTTCGGTGGAAGTCGCCATATCACGTCTCCTTCGGATTTCTCCTAAAGTGGGGATTGTCGGCTCTTTCGTCCAGCCGTCGTGCCCAACTATCAAAGCCGGACTTGTTGGGGCCGAGTTCCGCGGATAGACACGGCAGTGGGGAAGTCGATGGTTGGGGTTGGGCGTTCATTGCCAAAAAACGGTGTCTTGTCTGTCGATTTTGCAACCAACTGCTATGAGAACGATTGGCAGATCGTGCTTGGAAAAGACTACCTGCGCGTCGTGGTCGAGCGTAGCGTTCACACTTTTTCAAAGCGCCGGCTGATCATCAACAATGTCAAGGCGCGCGGTCCTGTCGAAGCAGCTGCAAAAGCGGCAGTCGCTCGCGGCGACCTCGACGAGTATTTGTTCTCGGAAGACTGCGCTGACGCCGCGCTGAGGTTTTTGCACATCGACAAGGCATCTTTCGGCCGTGGCCACTTCTACTCGATCGGCCCGCTGGTGGCCGTTCACGCCAGCACCGCCGACTATCTGCTTTATTATACGGGCGACTCTTACCCGAAGCGCCGCTTCCGGTGGATCGAACCTGCCATTCAGCTCATGGAAAGCAGAAGCGATTTTATCGTTGCGAACCTGAGCTGGAACGACCGGTTTGAAAAAGCAAAGTCGGAGAGTTTCGGCCAGGAAGGCGATTTCCTCCTCGGCTACGGCTTCTCGGACCAATGCTTTCTGGCCAAGATGTCGGTCTTTCGCGCGCCGATCTACAATGAGTCCCATCCCACACCGGAACGCTTTCCGCCCTACCCCGCTGCGCCATTTGAACAACGTGTTGATGCCTATTTGCGCAATCACGACGCAAAGCGTCTGACACATCGGTTCCAGAGCTACACCCACAAGAACATTCCAAAGGGCGGGCTGATGAGGGCCTGGCGACGGCTACGGCCTCTTGCCTAGGTACGGCAGCCGCCATCGGTTCACTCTTCCCTCGCCGCCTTGTATCTCCGCACGGCCACCTCGAAGACAATATCCGAGATCCACATCGCCGAGACGCCGATCAGGAAGGCGGCGGCGAGCGTCGTGGTGTCGTCGGCTGGGTTGGGCATCGGCAGGCCGGTTGCTTTGAAATAGGACACGGTAGGCAGCGTCAGATAGGCTGCAGCCAGCGCGCCGCAGATCGGCGAAGCCACCATTTCGCGCAGCTTGTAGCGATGGCGCGACAACGCGCGCAGCACGCCGCCGGCAAGCCCCGCGGCAACGACGGGGCCTTTTATGCCGAGCATATCGAAGAAATCGTGCATCATGGCCTCCACCCGCAAAGTCGTTGACCCTTGCGGTTGTGCGCCAGCAGCGCCCTCGCCTCGGCGTCTGACAGCGCGTCGACAGCCTTGGCCGACAAGCGGAGCGGCGATGAGATCGCGCAGAGGCTGCCCTTGGTGGTCGTACAGCCGGAGAGCCCCACGATAAGGGCTGCGGCCAGAGCGAGGCTCAATCCTTTGCCCATGATTTCAGCTCCTTTCGAGCGGTTTCAGCGGGCAGCGCCCCGATATCGTACTGGATCCGGTTGGCAATCTCGCGCGCTGCCGTCTCAGTGGCGGCCTGCCGGGCGCGCTCTGCGCTGGCGCCGGCGAGCCGCTGGTGAAAGCCCCAGCCAAGCGCGGCAATGATGGACGCCAGCATGCCGAGTAGCGCCGGGTTGCCTATGAAGAAAGACAGGAGCGCGGTCATTGCCAGCACCACAGAAGCGCAACGCCGATCGCGGCTGCAAGAAGGAGTGCGCCAACCGCCCAAGGCAGCGCCTGACGGAGGACTTCGGTGACAATCTCGAGCATCGCGACTTTCTCCTGTCACTTCGACCAGTGGAATTTGTGGGCAAGCAGATACCAGCCCTCGGCGGCGCCGCTGATCGCCAGACCAACGCCGGTTTCTAGGGCCATCTGAACATCGGGATCGTCAGACAGCGCCGCGGCATCGCCGGCGCCGAGCAGGCCACGCGCGACGAGGACGCCGGCGCCGTAGCGCAGCGCAATGCGGATAAGGACAGCAGTCATTTCGGGTTCCTTCCGAAAACGGATTTGAGGATTTGAAACAGCACGCGCCAGAGCAGATTGGGCTCGGCCGGAGCGGCGGGAGGCTGCGAATCAGGACCAGGCAGTGCAGGTGGTTCGGCTTGCTGTTGGGTTTGCTGCGGGGCCGTCGAAGCTGCCGGAGCCGGCTGGACGAAGCCCCCCGACATCAACAGCGCCCGCGACCTCACCGAGCCGACCCGATCGCTCCAGCCCTTGCCAAAAATTGGCCAGGTCGGCAGCCGCTTCAGAAAGGTCAGGCGGGCGTCACAGAGATCGTCGATAATCGTCCCCGCCGGCCTGGCGCGGACGGCCCGCAGCGTGGCCGGGCCAAGCCTGCCATCCTGCGCCGTGCCGACGGCGGCCTGAAGGTATTTCGTCGCCCTGCCCGGCCCGCTGTTCACGGCGAAGTCGAACACGGCATAGTCGACCCCTTCCGGAAGCTCGGCGCCGGCAATTGTGTCCCAATAGAAGCGGCGATAGACGGTTGCCACCTGCTCGTCGGTGATCTCTCGCAATTCAGCCTTGGTCGCGTCGGGCTTCACGAAGCGGCGGAAATTGGCAAGGGTGACGCCCTTCATGGTGGCGCCGCCGGGATCGGCCGGATTGTCGGACCAGCCGCCTTCGGATTTGAGGACGAGCGCAAGCGCCCGCGAAAAATTGCGGTCCATGGTGTGCCTCTTGATGTTGCCGGAAATGAAAAAGGCCGCATGAAGCGACCTTTCGGATGCGTTGAGGGTAGGCCGGAAGGCGCCTAGCTGCGCGCGTTGTGGCCGAAGAAACGCCGTGTGGCTTTCTTCCAACTCCAGGCAATCCGTTTGAACCACAAGCGGCGAGCAGCGCCCGCTACAGTGCTCTGAAAAGCACCGTTCTGGCTTCCCTGTTCAACGATCGGCCGCTCGAACCAGAGCATTTCGATGCCCAGTTTCTCATCGATATGTTCAATCTGATGGTCGATCGGTTTTGACAGCTTGTGCTCGACCAACCAATCGAGTCGAGCCTTGGCAACCGAGCGTGTAATCAGATAGGAATCCGCACAACGCGCATGCAGCGCTGGGTAGAGCCTTTGGCCCTTCCGCAACTTCCATCGCGGCACGTAGTAGTTGCTGCCACTGCCGAGATAGACGACAGCCTTTCGGTCCGGACTGCCGAACTCGGCTACGCACTCGTTGAATTTGCCGACGAAGTCGGCGTCGAGGAACACATCGTCCTCAAACACCAGGCAAAACGGCTTGTCTGTTTCGAGAAACGCCTGCCATATGCCGACCTGTTTCAGGGCCAGCGAGATTTCTGACGGCAGCAATTTGTCCGATCCGACAAACGATGCTCTGACATCCTCCGTCACATCAGGAATATCCCAGTCGAGGAAGAAGTCGACCGGCACACCGCGCCGACCGAACTCCTTCAAAATATGGCGTTCCCGATCTTCGTAGCCTCGTTTGACGTGGCATACGCGAACGAAGACCTTGTCGGCTGGAAACTCTGGCATGGCTGGTGTCTAGTGTTTCGGATCACGAAAATCCAGAGGCGACGTCCAGGCTCTTATCCACGGCCGCGAGCAGCCCTTGGTATCGTGGACGTAAGCTCTGGCTTTGGCTTGGCCCGGCAGATTTTTGACAAAAGATCAGGAATTGTTGGCAATCCGGCCCTGGGCCCCACCAAGAAAGCGATCCCAGACATAATCGCGCAACAGTTCACGATGTTGCGGCGTGCGATGATGACGCGACTTCTGGCCGGCGTAAGAAGAGCCTCCCAGATGGAAAAACGCGGCGTCGAGCATCTGATGCTCACCCCTTGCGCCTGCCAGCACGACGGCAACGGGCTCCTCGAGTGCCTCTGCAACATCGGTTTTCGCCAAATGGGAATAGAGCGGTGGCCAGTTGCCGCCGCCTGTGTCCAGGCCGAGTTCCATGCGTGGGCTGAAGTCCAGATTCAGTTTCTCGACGGCCGCAAATCGGAAGAAGCAGAAGCCCCCCCAAAGATGCCATTTGGTTTCGTTTTCGCTCGGCTTGTAGCGAAAATTCTCACTGGCTGGCAGCTTGAGACCGTAGACGACCTTGCCTTCCATCCGGGCCGGAATGTCGAAGGGGGCAACCGGGAAGCAATCGTGATCGATAAACCCAAACAATTCCGGCCGAAGGTGCCTTACGATGTTGTGGAAAACCCAGGTCAATGCCGTTCCGTGCGAACGCGACCAATGGCGCTCGCGACGGTTGGGCAAGCCGAGATATGGCACGCCTCTGGCGGAACAGATTTGTTCAATCGAATGTCTGGCGGCATCGTCAGTTGAATTGTCGATGACGACGAGCGACAATCCCGGCGAATGCATCTGCCACGCCTTGGTCAGTGCGTCGATGACCCAGGGCGTGTTGAAAGCTATGGTGAAGCAAACGCTGGACGTCCCGGTTTCTTGCAAAAGCCGCGAGAATTCCCGCCCCCGGCTGGCTCCCTTGGCCCGAAAAACCAGATACGAGAGTTTGTCGCGGATGGATTTCGCCTTGCCGACGAATTCAGTGCGGTTGATAAAATCGGCGGTTCTCTTCAGAATTTTGGATCTCATCGCCAATTCATTTCGCTATACAGGGTCGGCAGTCCAATGGATTTCCCTGCTCAGCACCAAGTGCGCCAGTTTGTCAATTGCGCGAGCGGATGCCTTTCCGCAGTCTGCCGGGACACGGAACTGGTGTTTTAGAAAAAACTTAATTACCTTCCATTAAACTCCAAAATGCGAGCGGGGGCTCGCTGGAGCAATGGCGTTGCCAGACAACGCCCGGGGTTTGGGGAACATGGGTTCGTCGTTTTCAGAAATGGTCGAGTGCCACTGCTGCGGCGGCACGGGCAAGACGTTCGAATGTCCGAGATGGCGCAGTTCGAACGGGAACTGCTGTCCCGCCGGGACGCATAGTCATAAATGCCCCGGCACGAGCGTGAGCTGTTCGGAATGTGCAGGCACGGGCGGTATGGAATGCACGTCGCCCTCCGGACGACGGGACGTTCTTCGCTCCGAGTATTGATAGGCCCGTTAGGGAATTGGCCTAGGGGCGCGTCGTTCGGCTACGCTCCCCAGTTGCATAGAAACACACTCCACTGGGACTGGCCGGATTGTGCGAACAGCGGCCTTCGTATTTCAGAACGAGCGCATGCGCCCGCGCAAAGCTGCGGCCCGTCTACGCCTCCTGGGTTGTGGATTGGGGTGATCGCGGCTACGTCGTGCTGGCGCTGCAGATGGAGTTTCGGATGTCCAGGTTGTCCAGATGGCTACACGAAAGGAGCCCTTTTCGGCGTAGACTGCCTGCTGGCGTAACGGTTGGTCGGCACACTTATGGTGTAAGTCACGAAAAGCTATTTTACGTTTCCGAGGGCGCTCCCCTGACGGTGGGAGCATTTTGTTCGATCGCTGCCAAGGTCCGTTTTATGTGCTCGGGGGGAAACCATTCGGTCAGTAGCGCGACGACTTTCCCAATTCGCAGCCGAATGATGGACAAGCCCGATCGGGTTGAAAACGGCGGCAAACCCTGCGGGGTGACCATCGCCGACGATGTATGGATTGGTCTTGGCGCAACGATCATGCCTGGCGTGCACATCGGGCACGGCGCCGTCGTTGGCGCCGGGGCAATTGTCACAAGAGATGTAGCGCCATATGCAATCGTCGGGGGCATCCCGGCCAAGCTCATCCGTTATCGCTTTTCAGAGGACGTCATCGCAAAGCTGCTGGCGATCCAATGGTGGTTGTGGGATGACGAGAAGATAAAACGAGAGGCTGACGCTCTGAACGGGCCGATCGAGGCCTTTATCGAACGGCATTTCGCATCTGGGAGGCCCTGATTTCGCGCTCGTGTTTCTTTCTGGCTGCAGACGGCAAATATTTTCGATACGCCTGTTTGACGGCGCGCCGGATACTGGACGTGTCCGCCCCTATCGACGGCTTCATTCTCCATCTGGGGGTAGATGATGCCGATATGCGTGTGGCCAAGCGCATTCTTCCAGAGCGAGTCAAACTGATCGACGTTTCGGCGTTTATGCAGGAATCGGGATTTCGCGTTCCCGGCGGACTCATCTCCGCCTGCATCCGGCTTTTCGCCGATCTGTTTCCGTTTTTCGATTCTTATGAGCGCATAGCCTACACTGACTGCGACGTTCTCTTTAATCGAGATATCGGCGATCTCGTCGGCCAAAAGCTGAACGCGCCACTGTTGGCGGCTCATGACGACTACATGTATTTCCGGCCGAGCTATCGTCAAATGATGTCGATGCGGCCGGGGGCACCGTATTTCAATTCAGGCGTCCTCGTTTTCGACATGAAAGCCGTGCGCGAGCAGGGCTTGTTGGAGCTAACTCGGCAAGCCGTGGCCGAAAAAGGACAGGGAGATCAAGGCGCGCTCAACATCGCTTTTGAAGGTAAATGGCAAACGATGCACCCGAACTGGAACCTGATGTCCAATGGCACCTCGGACTATCGGTTCTCGCAAGCATTTGCTCGCCATTTCACTGCCGGGAAGCCTTGGGGAAACCAGGTCGGCGTTGAACTCGATGCGCTCAAAGTCTGGCGTGAATTGGCGCAGGATACTCCCTGGGGGAAGCCTTTTCAGCAGAAAATCCCATTCGAGCGAGGCGTGACGAAACGTTTCTTCCGCAAGTTCGACCCCCTTACGGGGCTTCTTGCGACCAAGGACGTCCAGCGGCGGCGAGCTCGCTATGACGGCAAAAAGATGCACGAGATCTATGCCCAACAAGCGGACGCTCATATGCTGGCCGCGCCTTTTCCGGAAAGACTTGGCGGCTTCGGCTGAGCGCCGCCAGCGGTGCTGCGGCGGTACCGGCAAGACTTTCGAGTGTCCGAGATGGCGCAGTTCGAACGGGAACTGCTGCCCTGCAGAGACACATACTCATAGATGCCCCGGGCACGAGCTGCGCTGTTCGGAATGTGCGGGTGACCTTGAGCATCCCGACGTTCAGCTTCGCGTCGGGTTGCTTCCAGCCGATCCAGAGTTTGACGAAGCGACCGCGTCCTAGCTAGCGGAATGTCGCGGCGGTAGCTGAAATAGCGCCGGCCCTTGGCAGTTACATAGACCAGGGTGAACCCGGCCGAGCCGCCGGTATCGAATACGCCGAAGGGCGGAGTTCTGACTTCGGTCGTGACCGGGCCGACGTAGCCGAGCACATAGGCGCTGAAGCCGTAGCCAGGGTTGCGGCAAAGCCACCACATGGCGGTTTTGAACCGCGCGAAGAACGTTGCTGGAGCGGATAGCCGAAGCTCTTCAGCCAGGCGTCGTCATAGATCGTGTCATCGTGCGTATGGACCCAGCTCAGATGGCCGGGCAGGCGATCAAGCTTGAGTGCAGCGGCGAGGAACGCCCACAACCAGCACGTCAGGATGACGAGCAAATTGAATGCGAAGCCTATCGGGGCTTGGAGAGCCCAGCGGAAGCACATCATTGGTTCTCCGATCAGATGGTCGGCCAGCGCTTTCCGGCCGAGCGAGCAGCTTGGGTTTCAGTTCGGAAGGATTTGCGGTAGGAAAGAGCGATGTGGCTCTATGTTCTTACGGCTGTAACAGTCGCCCTTGCGGTCGCGTCATGGCGTCAACGGCGCCAGGCAAGAGTCTTAACTTCCAGCGAGCGAGAACAGATGAAAGCACTGCCCCTGTTCACGGGGAAGTGGGCAGAGGACGAATGGGCAAAATGGCGCGCCCTGATGGATGCCGACTTGGTTCAGGTTTCCGACGTGGAGGGCGATTTCGGCCCGAGCTATATGTTGACCCTCACCTCGGCCGGCGAGAGAGCCTTAGGACTCTGAACCGCCAAGCGAATTGGCTTGGACGAAGAAGTCGTCGATCTGCGCCGACGAGAAGCCGAGCGTAGTAAACCCATCCTGCATCATCGGCTCGTTGCGAACAAAGGAACTGCTGTACTCGAAAGAGTCCTTCACAAGCGGGTCTTGGGCAGCGACCCAGCTCTTCACCTGGTCAAGAAGCTTAGATATCCGAAGCTGCTTTCGGAACTGACGGGCTGACACTCTGTCGGAAGGCTGAAGGTCCGAAAAGGTCGTCGACAAATGTCGGATGACCACCCACCATCTCGATCGATGTCCCAATGATGCGCTTCCCTGAGGGGACCGGTTCGGCCGGCATCACAGTCGCCAAAGAGAAACCCCCGGCGGGGTCGGACCACCCCTCAACTGCGGGAGAGAGCCATCATCCATCGGGCAATTCGACCCAGCTTCCTTCGGAGACAGTTGCCACAATTGCGTCGTTTCTGATCAGAGCTAACAAACTCGCCTCCTATCGCAGAGCCATGAGGACCATTAGTTGCCCGCCTCCCGCGTTCGCGGGGTCCGCGGTGATGCTTCGGGCGGTTTGAGCCGAGGCGAATACGTCGCATGCACCGCTAAAGCAGGAGACGCTTTCGGGCTGCACATCAAACCTCTCGGTCAAGTTGGTCCACGCCATCGAGTCCGATGTCGACCCATTGTAGGCCAGACCTCCGATCCATCCGCCCGCATCGCAGTTGATCGTGGCCACCATCGGATCAGACGCGTTGGTATTTACCCCCGTAGGCGTAGTGTTGCTCTTCAGGTTGAAGAGCGGGATGACGCAACATGCGGCACGAACCATCGTCACATTGAAGGTGACGTTTACATTGCCCGTCGCACCACGCGGGGCGGAGTAGAACGCTAGAACGGTCGAACCGTTCAACTGCTTGTAAAGCTGGGTGCAGGTTTGGCCGCCAACATCGAAGGCCGTGAAGTCCGGGACCGAACCCGACCGCCCCATTATTCCAATGATCGGATAGGCGTCGACCGTGACACCAGAAGTCAGTCCGGTGAACGCAAAACTTGTCCCATCTGTGGTTATGATTTGATTGAGCACTGTTCCCTGGGTGACCGCGGGAACCGCCACGGGCGGGGTGACGACCGGAAACGGAAAACTCATTGGAGCGCCTGCACGTGAAGATGCGTGCCTCCCTGCCCTTTGGAGATAAACAGCCGGAACTTGCTGCCGTTAGTGGTCGTGAACGCGTCGCCAGTCACCTTGGTGAAACCCGAAGTCGTAATCGCCCCAGCGGAGGCGCCATTGGTGTAGTCGATCACCAGCGAGTAGGAGCCCGAAGCCGAAGGCGCTGCCAATGTGTGGGCGCCGTTGTTGGTTGCCGACCTGAAGTTGCCCCCTGCTGGCGACGGCGTGTAGGTGCCGCTCGACTTTGTGCCATCGGAAACATCCGTGCCGAAGTAGCCAGCTGTCAGCGTTGTGTCCGCATCCTTCCGAACCATCGAGGCGACGATTTCCGACAATGTGTCGAAAGCCGAAGAGACGCCGCCAAGCACCACATCGATCGCCGCCTTCACAAAAGCCGTGGTCGCGATTTGCGTGGTGTTAGTTCCGGCCGAGGCAGTCGGGGCAGCAGGAGTTCCGGTGAACGTCGGGCTAGCCTTCGGGGCGAAGGTGGTATCGACGTAAGCCGTGGTCGCGATCTGCGTCGAGTTCGTACCCGCCGAAGCCGTCGGCGCCGTAGGCGTTCCGGTCAGCGCAGGGCTTGCCTTCGGAGCCAGGCTGGAAATGGCCACGCCGCTGTCTTTGCCGAGCTTGCCCGTAGTGTTGGCGAAGGTGACTATGTTGTCGGTCACTGACGATGCCGGGCCGCTGAAGTCGCCAGTGCCAGCACCGTCGGCGCCCTTGTCGCCGGCACGGTCGAAGATGAGCCAGCACGCATCAGCATTGGACAGCGTGCCTGCCCCGCCAACGTAGGTTAGCGTCAGCTTCCGGTAGCGTGTCGCGGCCATCAGATCGTCGCGCAGTTTCACCACCTGGCCGTCCTTGCGGTGGTAGAGCCGGAATTCTTCGAACCACGGCAACAGCGTCGAAAACACCTTGAAGCGACCGGATTGCATGCGGTCGAGCATCTCCATCAGCCCGGCCTCGACCGAGACCGAGCCGTCGGCGAACTGGGCATGGCGGGTCAGCATGTTCAGCCCGTGCGCCGAGTATTGTTTGGCCAGCGCCACGCCGGCGCCTTCCAGCGTCTCGCGGCGACCGTCGCGCGGCCACGCCCAGGGCAGCCATTCGCCCCACGGTTTCAGCGTCAGCGCCTGCATGGCGGGCGTCTGCTGCGAGGCCCGGGCCGCCTTGGCGACATAGACGACATCGGCCTCGGTATCCCAGGCGAGTTCGACCGCGGCCGAGGGATGGTCCCAGCCGAAATCCAGTGCGCCTAGCCTAGGCCAGTAGCGCGGCAGCCGGAACGGCTCGCAGGCGACCAGCTCCTCGGCGATCGGGAAGATGCGGCCGGAGCCCAGCACCGGGATGCCCTTTGCCCTGGCTTCGCGCTCATGTGCGGGATAGGCGGCGACGATCGCCGCGCGCTCGTCAGGCGAATAATGCTCGGCATCGTCGATGGTCATGAAGGTGACGTGACGGGACATGGCTCACCTTCCCGGATTGATTCAGGATGCGGCGTTAGGGTGTTGTTCTGGCAAGAGCTTTTTGGAGGCCGGAAGGATCGGCTGTTCTGCACCGCGGCACTCTTCGGTCGGCGTCACGGCATGGATCCCAGGGTCTGCGCTGCGTCGCTCCGCTCCTTGCTCCGCCCTGGGATGACGAAGCTGAACTGGATCGCTACCTTGCAGCAGCAGACAAGAGCAATTGCCGTGGCCGACCTCGCTGACATCTACCGCGCCTACATTGACCGCCTGAACCGGCAGGACTGGCCTGCTCTCGGCCGGTTCGTCGACGATGGCGCGATCCACAATGGCCGGCGGCTCGGGCTAGCGGGCTATCGCGCCATGCTGGAGGGGGATTTCGATGACATCCCCGACCTTCACTTCAACATCCAGATGCTGATTTGCGATCCGCCCTTTGTCGCCAGCCGGCTGGCCTTCGACTGCACGCCGAAGGGAATTTTCCTCGGCCTCCCCGTCAACGGCAAGCGCGTCTCCTTCACTGAAAATGTCATCTACGCGTTCCGCGACGGGAAGATCGTCGAGGTCTGGTCGATCGTCGACAAGGCGGCGATCGAGGCGCAGCTTTAGGGACAAACCCCGTCACTCTGAACGAGCGCCCGACCCAATGCGGTCTCTCAGTCGCGAGCGTCGCATGCCGAAGCTGCGTTGGTCAGCCGCAGAGGCAATGGCATTTTCAATGGAACGCTAATATACATGGACGCTCGAACCAGCAGCGCCTGCCAAATGCATTGGGAATGCCATGCGAAGGTTCATTTTCACGGCAGCGTGTATCGCCGTCTCAGCATCGGCAAACGCCCATGACTGGTACCAGGACAAGGTTGACCCACAGACGAGATTGAAGTGTTGCGGTGGTTCTGATTGCCACCCCATACCCAGGTCTTCGGTACAGTCCACGATCGACGGGGGCTACATTTACCTGCCGCAGAACTACAACATCTCACGCAGCCGCACACAGGAATCCCCCGACGACCAATACCACATCTGCGAGGGTACCTACGTCGTAACCAACCAGCTGTATCT
Source organism: Mesorhizobium sp. P2_E10 (assembly GCF_056404235.1). Classification (NCBI taxonomy): domain Bacteria; kingdom Pseudomonadati; phylum Pseudomonadota; class Alphaproteobacteria; order Hyphomicrobiales; family Phyllobacteriaceae; genus Mesorhizobium; species Mesorhizobium sp. P2_E10. The sequence continues at coordinate 294,775 of NZ_JBFUEK010000002.1, read as the reverse complement.
GCGTTGCTTTTTCGCACCCCGCGTCAAGGTCTCTCTGGGGCGTGATCAAACACGCATGTCTGCTTCCGACAACGCCCGTCAAGAATTCTCATCAGGGAGGATACAATGATCAAGCGGGGACGCATGTGGGTGATAAGGGCTTCGTCGGTCCTTTGGTTTCTTGCACTCCCCGCCCAGGCGAGCGACCTGGGTGATCTTGTCAAGAAAGGCGACGTCGCAGCGGTGACGTCCGCCTTGGACAAAGGCGCCGCCATCAACGAAGTTGACGGTGTCACGGCGCTCTACATCGCCTGCGAAGCCGGAAATGTCGAACTGGCAAAACTTCTGATCGATCGTGGGGCGGACGTTAACCTGCCCGTCAGTTGGCAAAGAACGCCGCTCTACGCCGCCAACAAGGGTGGGTACGCCGACATCGTGAAGCTGTTGCTCGAGAATGGGGCCGATCCAAATCAGGTGGCGAAAGCGCAGACCCCGCTGCACGTGGCTGCCGAGAATGGCTGCCTTCAGTGCGTCATCTATCTCGTCGGTGCTGGAGCAGAGGTCAATGCACTGACATCGAATGGGAGTCCGCCCATCCATCTGGCCAAGCTCAGGGGTCACGACGACGTCGTGGCCTACTTGCACAGTCATGGCGCCGGACGACCGGCCCTTGCGCCGATTTCGCCACGGCTTGCATCGGCAAACGCTGAATCGGGCAAGGAGATTTTCGGCAGGACGTGCGGGGCTTGTCATCTTGTCGTGCTGGGGGTCAAGAATCCCAAGCCCAATCTGTGGGGGATCGTCGGGCGGCGGAAGGCTTCGCAAAGCGATGTCCAGTATTCGTCGAGTCTAAAGGACGCTGGTGGCGATTGGACCTTTGAGGAACTCAATTTCTTTATCTCAAACCCCGCACTCACTTTGCCTGGAACCGATATGAGTTTCCCGGGTCTGCCGGACGAGAAGCAGCGAGCAGACCTCATCGCTTACCTCAGGACCTTGAGTGACACACCGTTGCCGCTTCCCTGATTGCTCCGCCGAGCACGAGGAGCTCTTGCTATTTCAGGACGCAAAGCGGTAACCGGCCGAGACTCTGGTGTTCCGAAAGTCGGGTGGGAAGATAGGTCATGTTTGGGCCCCTCGTGTCTCACCACGCGAGGAGGCAAGAGATGTGCCGGTATCACCTGCTCCCGACCCACTGCCGGATCTCGTCAGCCAATTGCTCGAGAACGCCCATCGTCCCGGCGGGGAGCGGGTCCGGAAACCGTTGCTCGGGATACGCGAGCGTTCCCCCCAGATGGACCGGCTGGACGCAGGGCATCTCGTGCTGTTCGAAAAACTTGATCATGTTGTCCGCACATAGGCGCACACTCGGATCGTCCGCGGGATCGGTGGCGCCGTTGACGATGACCGCTCCGAGTTTTCCTTTGAGCTGTTGTCCGTCGCGCCACAGGGGATCCGATCTGTCGAGCAAGACGACGCCCAGGGCCGGCGGCATTCCGAAGCAGGTAGGAGTAGCCATCAGAATCACGTCCGACTCTTTCATGAGTGACAGAACACGATCGATCCCGTCGCCGTGGTATCCGAACGTTTGATAACACTGCTCGCACCCGAGACAGTCGATACGCTCATCGGCCAGACGCACCTGTTCCACGACCTTCACCCGCCGATCTCTCTCGAGCGAGCGAAGAACCTCGCCGAGCATCCGCGCTGAGTTACTGGACGCGCGTGGGCTACAGTCTATTCCAATGATGGTCGTCGCTTTGTCCATGTGAGTATCCCTAGTAAGGCGTGACACGGGGCGAAGTCTTGAGTATCCCCACCGATGGCTTCAAAGTCGAGGATACTCGCTCTTTGCCTTTGAATTTTCCGGATCACAATATTGCCCCCTAAGGTCGGTGAGCTGATCCGATCCGTCGAGGGCTGCTCGGGAAATATCCCACCATGCGGTCTGGCATTCATCGTTGCCGGCAGCCGCCCGAACTAGCCCTGACCGAATGGGGGCGCGAAGGTGACGCATCCCGATGGCGATAGGGCGGGGAACGAAGTCCTCGGACGGACCGACCACTAGCCCTTCGCCATACCCTCTACCTCACTCGCCGACAAAAACAACAGCACCACATCGGACATGCCGAGCAGCGGCGTGAAGGTGACGATGGTGATGCCGCCGGTGGCGTTGGTTCGGGTCAGGCCTTCGGAGTAGATGTCGAGCGGCGGCTCCTCGTCGAACCAGACGCCGTGCAGGGTTTCGCCCTGCCACTTCTCGCGGCCTTTTTCAAAACTCTTGAACGACAGCACCGATTCATCGGCCTGGACATCGCCGCCACCGCCATGGCGCACGACGACGCTGTCGAGCGCACCGGGCGCGCCGCGCCCCATGGTGGTGCTCAGGATGGCATCGCCGGGGATCATGCCGGTGCCCCACGCCGCCTGCTGCTGCGGCGGGCCGACCAGGATGCGCTGCGGGTTGTCGCGCGTGCCCTCGCCGGTGACGCCGGCCGCCCACAGCCGCACCGCACTGTCAAAAACCTTGCCTTGCCACCACGCGGGATAGCGGCCGGTGAGGTGCATGGCCCATTCGGCGCCGCCGGCCCGGGTCTTGCCGAGCTGGTTGCCGGCCATGAACAGCCGCTCGCGGTGGGTCGCTCCGGCGGCGTGAAATTCGGCCTGCCTGAAATAGGGCTGGTAGGCGGCAAGCAGGTTCGTGCGACGCCGGCGGTCCAGTTCAGCCAGCAGGCTCAGATATTCCTTCCGCGCCGCTGCCTGGCTTGGCGAGGAACGGCCGGAGGACGGCTTCGAGGCCGCGGATGCGGCTGCGGATCTCGTCATCGCTCAGCGCGTCCAGATGGTTGATTTCAACATGTAGATCCTTCGGCAGCACCGACAGCACGATCTTCAGATACTGGTCGGGTTTGTCGGCCCGCACTGCGGCGATGACGCCGGCGCCGTGGCTGCGGAAATCGGCGCGCACCGCCTCGACGAAATCATCGCCTAACGTTTTCTTCGGCCGCTTGCGCCCGGATTTGCTTGGGGATTTCGGCGCGGGCTTGCGGGACGGATTTTCGGTGTCAGCCATGTGGCAAAACCGCGGCGGGCTCCGCAGCCGCCTTCGCCGGCCCGACCGCCTTGCTCTTGCGGGATTTCCGGCGTGCCGGCTTTGCCTTCTTCCGCGCCGGCTTAACGGGTTCTGCCGCCGCTTTGGCTGGCGTGCCGCCGCCCTGCCCGGACTTTGCCACCGCTTCAGGTGGGGATTTCAGGCTAGCCCTGGCGATGCCGACCGCCCTGCCGTTGACGCCTTGCGATCCCAGAGCAAAACCAAAGCCGCCGACCGCATCGACCGGACCGCCTTTGACCATGCCGATCAGCACACCTGGCGCGACTACCTCGAAACGGCCAGCGCGCGCCTGCGGCGCACTTTCGAACTCGCCGATGGCGCTGACGACCTCGCGGCCGTCATCGTCGATGATGATTGTGGCGTATCGCACAGACATAGCTGTTCACCTCTGCACAGAGTCAGGGAACACAGTCCCTCTCTCGCGAGCTACCTAGGAATCTCTAATATGCGATTCATCGTCGTACAGGAGCCGACTGACACATGGGCCGTATTTGACACGGCGCTGGACGAGCCCGCGGATTTCGCCAGCAAATGCCTCATTGGTTTGACGCGGGACAGCGCCAAGTGGTTCGCCGCAAGGTGCAATCAGGAAGCGTCGCGGAGAGGCGGTCGCCGTAATCAGACGGCAATCGTCGCGCCGGCGTGCCCGCGGATCCGACTGGCCTTTACGCCTATTCATGGGGATGAGATGTTTGATGCCTCATTGCACATGATGGACGCCCCGCCAACGGTCAACGGCGGCAACACAAGTGGCTTTTTGGTCAACGAGATCGCCTGAAAACACAAAACCCGCCTGGCGGCGGGTCGTTGGCGCAAATCAGCACCATGGACAAATATTAGCATAGCTGCCGTCACCCGGTCAAGGATTTTCTAGGAATAAATTCCAGAGGCCCTCGAAACCCTTGCTAAGGTGATCGCCGAAAGTCGGTGCCGATGTCGCCGGATTGGGTGCCTGACCACGACACGTGCACTTCGGTTGGAAAGTCCGATTGTCTCCGGCGACCCGGCCTGAAACAAAAAACCCGCCTCGGCGGCGGGTCGGTGGCGCAAATCAGCACTATGCCCAAATCAATAGCATAGATGCCGTCACCGGGCAATCGAGTCACGGCATGGAATCGATCAGAACCATAGTTGATAGCGCTACCATAGCGATAGTCAAGCCGTATGCATGTGTCCTAAAGTGCCATGCCACAGCGTAACCTTGCCTGATATTCTTGCCTTGGTTGGGAACAGGGGAGCAACGCTATGTCTGGAGAAAGCAACCAGCGAAATATAGGTTTGACCGTCGATATCGTCGCGGCGTTTGTCAGCAACAATTCAGTGCCGGTGGATGATTTGCCGGCGCTTATCGCCAGCGTCAATGCCGCCCTTGGCGGCCTGGATCTGCCTGTCGCTGCCGAGCAACCGGCGCCGGAACCCGCCGTCAACCCGAAGCGGTCGATCACGCCGAACTTCATTTTCTGCCTCGAAGACGGCAAGAAATTCAGGTCGCTGCGGCGCCACCTTGGCTCGCGCCACGGCATCACGCCGGAGGTCTATCGCGCCAAATGGGGGCTGCCGGCGGATTACCCGATGACGGCGCCCAACTACGCCGCCAAGCGATCGGAACTGGCCAAACAGTTCGGCCTCGGCGTCAGGTCGGTTGAGGCACAAGCCGAGAAAGCCCCCGCCAAGCGGGGCCCCAAGGCGTAGCAGCGCCGGCGCCATTGCGCCGCCCGTTTGCCTGTGGAGGACGACCATGGTGATTGGAGAGCCCGATGACGTCCGCGTCGAACGGATCGACCGCCGATGGGCAGTGCTGGTGACAGAGCAGGGCAAGCTGACCCGGCACCCGTTCGACACCCAGGCCGAGGCCGAGGCCTTCGCCGACGAGCAGCGGACAAGGCTTGGTCTTCCCGCCAGGCCGCCGGTGGACGATCCCAGGACCCCGTAAACCTGTGGAAATGCCTCGATCCATGGACATATCGGCCGCTCGGGCTGTTGCGACCGGCTGGTCATTAGCCAGCGCTTATGGAATGATTTTGCCCGGGACTTGGGAGGGCAGGATGGACAAACCAGCCATGGCATCCATGTTCAGGATGCGGCATGCACCAGCAAAGGTATCGGGCGTTCGCAGCATCGGCGCGGGCCAGGCCGATCCGGTCATCGGCATGAGGCCGCTGGGCGAGGCGATCCGCTTCGTCATCAACGCCCACCCCCACTACGACATCAGCGCGGTGGCGATCAGCTGCGGCGACGGTCCGCGCCTCGGCAGCAGGGAGGTGAAGGCGCTGTGGCTCGAATATGGCCATCGCTGGATGGAAGAAATAGGCGATCGCCAATTTTGAAATCCGGACACTGAAGCGCCGTCTGGATCGGAACGGGCGTTCGCGCGTTTGGTCCATACCCAATGGGAGCAAAGCAATGAACGTCGCCAATCTGCAACTCGAAGGCCTGCTGATGGCCATCGCCTCGATCAATCAGGTGCTGGTCCGCAAGGGCCTGCTGTCGGTCGAGGACATCGACATCGCCTTGCGTAAGGCCGAGGCCAGCGAAACCAGCGAAGAACGATCCGGCGGCATGTCGGCCTCGAGCCGCGATGCCGTCAACTTTCCGATCCGGCTCTTGGAACTGGCCAACCAATGCCAGCCGGAGACGGATATGCCGTCGTTTTCAAAACTGGCGCGTATGGTCGGCCAGATAAAGGATCCTCTGTCATGACCGACTCGGCGATTGCTCGCCGCACCATCATGCCCTGCCTAGCTTCGACGCCAGAACGCTGCCCGGTCCATGCACGGCAGCGAAGAGCAGGCCGGCGGCGAACGGGAAATGCGACATGAAGGCGCCGAACTCGGCCTGGTTCCCGGCCCAGTGCGAAGGACCGTGGAAGGCAAAGCCGAGGAAGACCACGTAGACCGCGCCGATCACCGCTGCCGGGGTCAGGAACGCGCCGGTCAGGAAGGCAATCACCAGCAGCGTTTCGAGGATTGCGGCGCACCAGGCCAGGAACAGCGGGAACGGGAAGCCGGCGGCGGCGATGTAGCCGGCGGTCATGCCCATGTCCATGAGCTTGAAGGCCACCCCCATCGCGAACATGGCCGCGAAGATCAGGCGGGCGATGAGAATGGCAACGGTCTGCCAGGTCGATTGGGTGGTTTCCATGATGTGTCTCCGGGACTGGGTTTCGACCCAAGGACGGGCGACACGGTGCGGGTCCGACATCGGGTTGGAAATAGTTCTGCCGAGCGGAGTGGCAACCTCTTTTGATGCTGGAGGGACAGCGCCCCCCTCTGGCCTGCCGGCCATCTCCCCCACGCGGGGGGAGATTGGATGTCACTCCGGCTTTCGCCAATCACCAACGTTGGAGGAAGAGCGTAGTCGACGAAACTGCCGATCTCCCCCCTCGTGGGGGAGATGTCCGGCAGGACAAAGGGGGGCGCGAAGGATCGCGAGGTTCTGGTCTTGCCTCCCCGACCGCCAGCGGCGAAGAGCCCTACCCCACCTTCTCCGGATGGCTGATCGAGTCGCGGACCACCCCGTACTCGCCGCCCCAGCGGTCGGTCATGTCGCAGCGTATGTCCCACAGTTCCGGGAAGAAACGATGGCGCGCACCGGCGGCCAGCAGTTCGACCGGGCGGCCTTTCAGCGATTTCGAGCCGAGCCCGATCGAACGGTGGATGAGGTAGAGGTGGTTGGCGCGGAACTTTTGGAACAGCTCGTCGAATTCGATCAGCGCCTCGGCGACGACGTAGGAGTCACCGTGATCGTATCTGGCATCGTAGACATCCTCGACCGTTAGCCCGCGGCCATCGAGATAGGCGGCCTTGAAGGTCCGCCACAGGTCCGGCGGCATGCGCAACAGCAGCTTGAAGCCGGGCGATTCCTGACCGCTGCCATTGCCGAGTTGCAGCCTTATCTGCTGGTACTCCTTGGGCGACATTGTTTCGAGCAGGTCGAGCTGCGCCGTCATCATCCGCATCAATCGGTGCACGCGGCCCATCAGCGTGACGATGCGGTGGGTGTTCTGTTTTTCGAGGAAATCGATGACATCGACCAGCGTATAGGTGATGAGCTTCATCCATAGCTCCTCGACCTGATGCACGATCTGGAACTGCAGCTCGTCGGCATTGACCATTTCGGCCAGCGGCTTCTGGCATTGCAGAAGCGTGTCGCATTTTAGGTAGACGCCGTAGTCGCGCATCTCCGGGGTTTCGATGCGGGCATAGTAATCCGGCTTGTTCATGCAGCTGCTCCTTGCCCGGCCCATCGCCGCAGGCTTTGTCTGGCGACAGTGTAGCTGCTTTGCGCTTGAACATTGTTCCTTTCTGTTATTCAAATGGCCGAAATTGAAGGACGAATGTCCGACTATTTAGCAATTTCAGGGAACGATTCATGTTGGATGCCCTCGACCGGAAGATCGTCGCCGCACTTGAGCGCGATGCGCGAATCTCGTTTGCCGTGCTCGCCGACGAGGTCGGATTGAGCAAGACGCCGTGCTGGAAGCGGGTCAAGGCGCTGGAGGATGCCGGCATCATCCGCGGCTACACCACGCAGATCGACCCGGCGAAACTCGGCTTCGGCATTGAGGCCTTCATCCAGGTGTCGATCGATTTCGAAGTGTCGGACGCCTTCGAGGCGGCGGTGCAAAAGCACCCGCTGATCCGGCGCTGCCACGCCACGACCGGCGAGGCCGACTATCTGCTGCAGATCGTCACCGTCGACATGATGGCGCTGGACCGGATGCTGCGCGAAGAGCTCAGCCGCCTGCCCGGCGTACGCCGCACCATCACCTCGATGGCGATGCGCGAGATCAAGAGCGATATTTCGTTCGCCAATGCGGCTGCGCATGCGCTGATGTGAGGTGAGGCGCACAGATCAGATGGTTTGAGACGTTGGCGCAGCAGCCTGCCCGCCAGGGGTGAGATTGGCTGTCTCGGCGTCGCTCCTTTCCTGCAACGTTGGAGATTGGTGAAGGCGCCGCGGCGAGCCCCTGACTTTTTTTGGGGTGGTCGAAAAACAGGCGTCGAAGCGGTTTATAGACCGCGACGGGGTATGCGGATGGTGGATGTGGTCTCAATCAGAATCGGCATGGAGCCTGCCGGGTCGGCAGGACGCTCAGGGTTTTTCGCATTGATGGCGAATGCCAATATCGTGCCCCGTTCCTTCCCGCAATTCAGGAGCATGCTGGCGGCGGCGCTGCTTGCCTCGACCATGCTGCTGCCGACGGCCATGGCAACCCGCGCGGCGTCGGTCCTGCCGGAGCCGCGAGACGGATTCCACCGGTCGATAGATCCGACAGTCCAACTGCAAGAGGCCAAGCGCGCTCTTCTGGCGCTAGCCGTAGGTGGGAATGGCGGTAATGGTGGAAACGGCGGCAATGGTGGCGGCGCCGGTGGAAATGGCGGCAACGGTGGAAACGGCGGCGACGCCGGTGGAAATGGTGGTGCCGGTGGGAACGGCGGTAATGGTGGCAACGGCGGCAATGGCGGTGCCGGTGGGAACGGCGGCAATGGTGGCAACGGCGGCAATGGCGGTGCCGGTGGAAATGGCGGCGACGGCGGTGCCGGAAATGGCGGCAATGGCGGCGCCGGCGGGAATGGCGGCGACGGTGGTGCCGGAAATGGCGGCAATGGCGGCGCCGGTGGGAATGGCGGCGACGGCGGTGCCGGAAATGGCGGCAATGGCGGCGCCGGTGGGAATGGCGGCGACGGCGGTGCCGGAAATGGCGGCAATGGCGGCGGCGACAGCCATCACAACACCACCACCCCCGGCCGGTCGGACGGCGGCCGTTCCTGCGGAGTCTCCCAGAGAACGTCTTGCTGACGCGGCTTGGGCTTAAAGCGCGTCGCGCTGAAGCGGATTCAGGTGACGCGCTTTAAGCCTTTGTTTTTGTGCATGTCGTCCCCCCCAAAACCGCTGCGCACTTTTGGGCGACAAGCACTGGGCCGCCTCAAAACCACCGGCGACGGCCGGAATGCAGCGTCAGGGTGCTGCGTAGACTTTAGAGCAGTTCACCGTTTCATGGAACCGGCGAACCGCTCTAACTCTTTGTTTTGACGCAATTCCGGACGGAAAACCGCTGCGCACTTTTCCTGGAATTGCTCCAGCTACGGACCGGTGCGATAAGCGAAATCGTCGATCGCGGCCTGCCAGTAATGCTGCGTCCGGATCTCGAGCCGCGTGATGCGCCTATAGTCGGCTGCGAAGTAGACCAGCCCGTTCGCGGACAGCACAAACGAATCCTCATAGGCGGGCTCATCGCCCCGCCAGGCCTTCAGGACAAGCGTCTCGCCCTCCGCGCCGTCCCAGCCGGCGCCGAAATAGGCGCCCGTGAAATCGAACGGCTTGTCGCTGAACACCTGCGCTGGATGGCCAGAGCTGTTGTAGGCGATGAATTCGCCCGACATGGTTGTGTTGATGTAGCCCGGGCCGTCGGTGAAGCGCTGGTGCATGGCGACGAGATTGTACCAGTCGAGCCCGCCATAGCCGGACGGAACCTCGAACACGCCCGACGTCGTCATCAGGTCGTCGAAGCCGACGACGTGCCGGTTGGGCAGCGGCTCCTCGGCAGGTCCGCCTTTGCCCGAAAACGCGGAGAGCACCACCGGCGCCGCGCCGACCACAATTTTGCGCCGCTCAGTCACCCCGTTGGCCGAAAAAACGACCAGCCATTGGCCTGGTGTCACGGCTGCGCTGAAGCGCCCATCCGGGCCGACCTTGGCGGCGGCAGTGGCGCCGTCCGGCCCGGTGAGGGAGACGCGCGACCCGGTGGCGACCGCACCGCTGATCGTCAGGTCCGCCGCAAGCCCGACCGGGTGCGTCGTGCGCGAGGCAATCATGTCGCCTGGCGATCCCGGTGAAACGACGTACTCGCTTTCCTGCGAGGCGTTGCCGGTGGTGACGGAGTAACCTGGCGGAGGCACCACCTTGAACGCGTAATGGCCGGGATCGACGACTTCGAGATCGCGCTGGATGACCGACATGCGGAAGTTGGCGAAGCCGCTCACATTGGTCAATCGCATGATGGTGTCGCCCTTCGGCTTGTCGAGTTCGACAGCCACACGCGACATCGGCCGGTCGCCGAGATCGTAGACGCCGTTCCGGTTGAGGTCGCGGAACACCAGCAGAGACGTGTTCATCTGGCCACCGTTGAAGGAACCCCATGCGCGCCTGGGATAATAGTTCTGCGCACTGCCGGCACGCGCCGCGCCGCAGACGATGGCCAGACCGATTGCCACTGCCACGACCGGGGAAAACAACAAACCACGCTTCACGAAATTTCCTCTTTAAATCCGGTCCCCTGGAGACGCGCGATGACCTTGTCGACGGCATCCGCATCGAAATAGGCAAGATAGAGCAGCGCCATGGTGACGCTGAACGTATAGACCGGCAGCGTCATATAGATGATGGCGTGGAAGGCCAGGCCCGGCAGCAGCAGATAGCGCCTCGTCGCGCGAAACGGCAGACCGAAGGCAAGGCAATATTCGAGCGCGACCACGGCGACGGACACGATCGTGGTGAGCCAGGCAAGGCCGGCTGGATAGTCCGAGCCCGCGTAGTACCAGAGGAATATCGCCTCGATCCGCGCGCCGCTGAGAAAGGCGTAGCTCGACTTGTCGAAGGCGGCGAAGAAATAGAGCACCGAGAGTTGCAGCACGATCAGCCGCAGCCCCCACAGATTGCCGCGCTCTGCCGGCGGCGCAACGCCGGTGCGCTCGGCGCGCATCACCGAGAGGTAGCGGTCCAGCGAATAGGAGCGGCCGCAAGGGGTGAGCGCGATCAGCAGCGCTGCGACGGCAAGCAGATAGGCATGATGGTGCGTCCAGGGTTCGCGACCGAGCTGGAAGCCGAAATAGTAATACATCGTCAGCCCGACCGCGCCCGTCCAGACGGCAGCGACGCGGCTGTGATAGCCGACGAAGAGCAGCACGGTCGCGACGAAGAAGTTGACGGCCAGAAACAGGCCCACCGGCGACTGGTCCATATAAAGCAGCAACTCGCCCGCCCAACGCGACCAGAACAGCATTGCCAGGCCGATGCGGATCAAAGCGGACGAACGCGACGAGCCCTCCGAACAGACCGCCCAGTCGACGAAGCGTGCGGCAATAGCGTGCATCAGACGCCAGCCGGGCCAGTCAGCGATGGCGTCAGCCGGCACAGGCATTTTCGGCATCGGTATGGATGATCTGCCAGCCGCTGCGCGCCGCCTGCCGCGCGCGTACACGGATGTCGGCGCCCCGCCCAGCGGCCGTGCAGAGCCGCTTGATGACGGAAGCCAGTTCGTCGCGGCTTTCGATCCGCTTCAGCTTGCCGTCGCGGGGCGCGCCGAGCATCTCGAACCGGTCGAGCGGGACAAGCGCGCCGTCGGGCCGGCGGATTTCGAAGGAAGCGTCGATCACGCCCATTCCGATCGCACTGAACATGGTCCAGGAGCGCAGCAATGGCGTTCGCACTCCGAAGACCTGCTCCGCGGCCGGACCGGCGATCATGAACGCGGCGATCGCCATGAATGCGAAAAACCGTAGGCGTCCTGCCGACACCCGCCCGGCAGACTCCGCACCAATTCTGATTGAGACGACATCCGCCACCCGCGCACCCCCGTCTCGATTATAGAACGGTTCAACGTCCGTTTTTCAAGCCACCCCAGAAAAAGTCAGGGCTCGACGAGCGACGCGAAGGAGCGCTCATCAAGGCCCGGACATCATGCGCTCAAGCATTTGGTTATAAGTCGCGCATCGCCCGAGCCGCTCTGTCGCGCATGTCCAATGAGCAGGATGCAGACGCCTTGCCGCAACTTGTCCCGCCAGCTATTTCTCGCGAGGGGCGTTTGTGAGGGAGCCTGCGGATGGTATCCGTCCGGTATCTGGTCCGCGATGTCGAAGCGTCCATCGCGTTTTATACGAGCCATCTGGGCTTCGCGTTGAAGCAGCAATTCGGTCCGGCGATGGCCATCCTGACGCGCGGCGACCTCTCGCTCTGGCTCGCCGGCCCCATGGCCTCGGCTGCAAAACCGATGCCGGACGGCCGGACACCCGAGCCGGGCGGGTGGAACCGCATCGTGCTCGAAGTCCAGGACTTGCCGGCAATCGCCACTGAGATGCGCGAGGCCGGCGTGCAGTTCCGCAACGAGATCGTCGAAGGTCCGGGCGGGCGGCAGATTCTTTGCGAAGACCCGTCAGGCAACGTCGTCGAGCTGTTCGAGCCCAGGTAGGTCGCGAGCCGCCCTCAGTTCGGTGCGACGGCCGGCGCGCTGAGTTCGAGGAACGGCACGGTCGAGCCCGGGATCATCGACGTCGGCAATTGCCCGTCCCACTTCTCGGCCTTGGTCAGCTCGACCAGCAGCGGGTTGTTGGCAAGGGCGGCGGCACGCGCCTTGATGGCCTCGGCCGTCGCCTCGCCTTCGACCCTGGTCTTGTAGGCGCTGGCCTCGGCTTCGGCCTTGACGCTGTCGGCGCGACCCTTGGCCTGGGTCACGGCAATGTCGGCCTTGATCTTTTCCTGCTGCAGGTTCTGTTCCTGCTTCTGGACTTCGACCTGCGCCGTCATCCTGGCTTCCACAGCCTGTTCGTAGGCGTCGGAGAAGTCGATGTTTTCGACCTGGACGCTGTCTATCATCACCGGGCCGTCGGTCACCTTGGCGATGGCGTCGGCGACATCCTTGTTGAACTTCGCCCGGTTCTGGATCACCGACACCGCATCATACTGACCGAACACGGTCTTGATCTCCTGCGGCGCCTTTCTGGCAATGACCCGGTCGGCCAGCGCTTCGATCGAGCCGTAGTTGGTGTAGACGTTGCTGACCTCGGCCGCCGGCACGTGAAAATTCACGGTGACACGCATGTCGGCGGGCTGCTGGTCGCGCGAATAGGCCTGCATCGCCGGCAGGCCGCTGCAATCATTCTCGTTTTCGCAACCCCATTTGATGACCTGCTGGCGCAGGCTGATCTTCTCGACGCGCTGCAGCCAGGGCAGCTTGAAATGCAGGCCGGGATCGACGACCGAACTCAGCGCGCCATTGGTCAACAGCACGCCGCGGTCGCCCTGGTCGATCGTGTACCAGGAGCCGAGAACCGCAAAGACGGCCAGCGCGATGACGACCAGTGCGATCAGGCCGGAGCCGATCGAGCGGGACGCGACCGCCGCGACCCTGTTTTGCGGACGGTTCGAAGTGCCTTGCGTGTCGGTCATTGCCCACCCCCGTTTGATTGCCCATACCATGCATCGACCACGAGTGTGGCGGCAAGATTGCAATCATGTGGATATGGCGGACTTCTCGCGCCAGCTTTTGGCGTCGGGGATCAGCGGGATGGCTCTGACTGGTTTATGGATTTGCCTGGCTCGTCCGCTATGGCCCGATCCTGTCCGGCGCGCTCCTCTTTTTGCCGCTCGGCGTCGGCTTTGCGCTTCGGGCAATCCTCGTAGTCATGGTCGCGCGAGCCGCAATAGGAGCAGCATTTTGCCGGGGTGTCGGGGCGAAACATCGTGGCCATGCACAAGAATGCACGAAAACCCATCCGGTTGCAGCAGCATCTGCGGGATGCGGCGCTACGCCCTCGCCCGGTCGGCGGCGACCGCATCATCCGACATCGCCACGCGCATTCCGGGTCTGGTCACCGCCGGGTCATAGCTCCTGCGGGCAAAGACCTGTCTGACCAGCGGTGCGAAGAATTCCAAGGGCATGGTCGAATAATTCGGGTCGAAGCTCGACTGGTCCCAGCGCTCGCAGAATTCGGCGCAATCGTCGAAATAGGCGCTGTCGCGGAAGGCATCGCGCTTGTGCGGATTGGCGCCGACATGCTCGCCGTAATAGATGAGCTGGAAGTCGCCATGCTTTTCGACCACCCAGGCGCATTGCTCGCGCACGAACGGCCGGATGATGGCGGCGGCATATTCGTCGTGATTGTAGGGCGCGTAGATGTCGCCGATATCGTGCAGCAGCGCCGATACCACCCAGTCGATGTCGGCGCCGGCATTCCAGGCCCGGGTCGCGGTCTGCAGCGAATGGCCAAGCCGCGTCACCTTGTAGCCGGACAGGGATTTGTCGAGCTCGACCATGGCCGCCAGCAGGCGGTCGGCGGTGCCGGCGGCGTATTCGATCTCATGGTCGGTCAGGAAAGCGTAGTCCTCACGGTCGCCATCCTTCATCTGAGTGAATTTCACGGTTTCCATTGTCGTCACCTTCTGCAACCGGAGCTAGCGGCCGAACTCGAGATAAATGTCTTCGCCGCTGACCTCGACCGGAAACGTCTTTGCCTTCAGCCTGTCGTCGACGAGGCATTTTCCCGACCTGATCTCGAACTCCCAGCCGTGCCAGGCACAACGCACGATTTCGCCTGCCCGCTCGTAGACGAACTCCGCCCGGTCGGTCTGTCTGGTGGTTCCGCATACCGGCCCTTCGCAAAGCCGCCCGGCCCGGTGCGGGCAGATGTTGAGCAAGGCGGCATAGCCGTCGTCGAGCTGGAATATACCGATGCTGATGCGGCCGAAGGCGACGATCCTGGGTTGCCCGATCGCGACCTCGTAGACCTTGCAGGCAAAGGTGCGGCCTCGGACTGGCGCAGCTGCCGTGGCCGTCATCACGCGACCCTCGCGGTGGCGGCGGGGGCCTCGATGCGCTTGTAGACCTCCAGCGCATTCAACCCCATGACCTTGTCGCGCCAGGCCGGCGGAATGTGGATGTTGGTCGGCGCGTCGAAATCCCAGTGCGGATAGTCGGAGGCGAAAAGCAGCGTGTTCTGGCCATCCATATGCTCGAGCGTTTCCCAGAGATGCCGGACGTTTTGCGGTTGTTCGAGCGGCTGGGTGCTGAAGCGGATGTTGCGGCGGCAATATTCCGACGGCAGCATCTTCAGCCAAGGCGTCTCCTTGCGCAATGCCTTGAAGTTGGCATCGAGCCGCCACATCAGCGACGGCACCCAGGACACGCCGCATTCGATGACGACGAAGTAGAGGTCGGGATATTTCTCGAACACGCCGTTGGAAATCATGCTGACGACATGGGTCATCGCCGGCTGGCTGAGCAGCGCATGGGTTTCCCAGTAATAGGTCGTCGGGCCGCTGGCGATGGCATTGTGGTTGAGGCCGCCCTGGCCGCCGAAATGGATGGCGAAGGGCAGCCCGACTTCGGCGCAGGCCTCGAAGATCGGATGATAGAACGGATCGCCGTAGGGACGTTGCGAGCCGTGGCTGGCCAGCACCTGGACGATGTCCTTGTGGGCGCCGAGACGACGGATCTCGGCGGCGGCGCCATGTGGGTCGGTCGGTGAAATGATGATCGATCCCTTGAAGCGCCGGTCCTTAGGCAGCCACCAGTCGATCATGTAGTCGTTGTAGGCTTTCACCAGCGCGTTGGCGTAGTGATAATTGGCCAGCGTCGAGGCTTCCAGCGGCTCGTCGGCAGTGAGGATCGCCACATCGATATCGTAGAGATCGAGGTGCTTTTCCTTCATGATCAGGTAGTTGTCCTCCTCGGTCTGCGGCCGGATGTCGTGGCGCGAAAACCCCTCGGGGTGCAGCCACGGGCGGTGGCCATGCGGAAAGCTTCCCGCCGGGCCAGGCTTTTCGCCGCGCACCAGGAAATCGCGCCAATAGGGTTCGAGATACGGAAGCAGCACCTCGGCACTGGACCAGTAATTGTGGACGTCGGTGTCGACGATGAACATGGATGGATGACCTGCCGCGGCGATGTTTGAAAGGTGCTCCAAATCTGCGCTTCAGAGCGAGAACCGGCAACGCAACCCGGCGGGTGATGTTAATCGAAGAATCCGATTAGCCATTGTCGATCTGAGCTAAAAACGGTAGCTGTTGCAAGACTTTCTGCGGGGTGGCGAATATGCAGATCGAACTGCTCGACACGTTTCTGGACCTGATCGAAACCCGCAACTTCAACCGTACCGCGGAACGGCTGGGCATCACCCAGTCGACCGTTTCGAGCCGCATTCGGTCGCTCGAGGCGCTGCTCGACAAGCAGCTGTTCATCCGCGGCAAGAGCGGGACGGAGCCGACCGTTGCCGGCATCCGCTTCGAGGACCATGCGCGCGCCGTCAAGCTCAGATGGCTCGATGCCCGCCGCGAGATCCAGTCGGTCGGCAAGTTCGACCAACTGATCCGCATCGGCATCCAGTTCGAACTCTACGAGCGCGTGCTGGAGGGGTGGCTGGAATGGGTGCGGACGACGCTGCCCAAACTGGCGATCTATGTCGAGATCGACTATTCGAACCAGATGATCCTGGACCTCACCACCGGGAGCCTCGACCTGGCGGTGCTCTACTCGCCACAACATCTTCCCGACATGCATTACGAGCAGATCGCCGAAGAGAATTTCGTCATGGTGTCGACGCGCGGCGTTGCCTTCGATGCGGTCACGCCTTCGGACTACATCCGCGCCAACTATTCCGCCTTCTTCAACCGCGCCCACAGGCAGATGTTGCCGGAACTGGAAAACGTCCCGGTGTCGACGGGAAATGGCGGCGCCGTCGCCTACCTGCTTCGAAGCCGAGGCGGCACGGCCTTCGTCACTGAAACGGTGGCGACGAAATTGCGGCAGGAGGGTGTGGCGCAACTGGTTGCCGATGCGCCAAAAATCTCACATCCGATCTATTCGGCTGTGCATGTCAGGCACCACCATTCCCACACGCATCTACGACTGCTGAAGGCGCTCAAGCAGATGACGGCTTGAGGCCTCCCGCCTGGGGAAAGTCGTTCCCGTTGGGACCCTGGCAGGCGGATCAGTCGTCACCCCCGCCATCGCCGCCACCACCATCGCCGCCGCCACCGCCGCCGCCATCGCCACCCGCGTGATCGCCGTCGTGGTCGCCGCTCTCGTGGTCGCCGCCGTTGTGATCGCCGCTCTCGTGACCGCCCTCATCGTCACCCTGGTCGCCGTGATGCTCGCCTGTGTCGACGCCATCGTGATCGTCGCTGCTGTCATCGCTTTCCGTGGCGACATGTTCGTTTTCGCCAGTGGTGGTCGCGTCCTGGCTGTCATCATCCGGGATGGTGACCGTTACTCCGCCTCCATGGTCGGAGACCTGGGTCGCGAACGCATTCGTCGCCACAAAGACACCCAGCAGGCCGATCGAGGTCGTTACCAGCAGAGGGAACTTCTTCATCGTCGTCTCCGATTTCGGCACGCCAGCCACTGTCACTGGCACCGGCTTTATCCTCCCGACCGAATTATGACGCCCTTAAACGGGTCGTATCAATTTTAGCAGTTGCTTATTTTCTGGCGGTGCGGCCGCGCGATGCTGAAGGCCCGGCGAACATGAAGTTTGCGCTTCGATCGAAGCCTGACCACCCCCGGGCGCGCCTCAAGCGACCGGCCAGCTACGCTTGCCGCCGCTCCGGCACAGCCACTTGGGCGGTTGCTCGCACCACGATCGCCTCCAGCGGCTCGGGCCGGTGCAGCAGAAAGCCCTGGCCGGAGTCGACGCCCATATCCCTCAGCATGTCGAGCGCTGTCTGCTGTTCGATCTTCTCGGCCACCACGGAGCAGCCGAGGCTTCTGGCAATGCTGGTGATGGCCAGCACGATCTCGCGGTCGAAGCGGCTTTGCACGATGTGCTCGATGAAGGAGCCGTCGATCTTGATCGTGTCGACGGGAAAGCGGCGGAGGTATTCGAACGAGCTCATGCCGGCGCCGAAATCGTCGAGGCTGACGCGGCAGCGCCGCTCGCGTGCCTTGCGCACGAACTGTTCGGCGGCGTCGAAATTGGTGACGGCCGCGGTTTCGGTGATCTCGAAACCGATGCCGCAATGCGGCGTCCCGGTCTCGTCAATGACGTTGTCGACGAAGTCCCACAGCTGCGGGTCGCTCAGCGTCTGCGCCGACAGGTTGAAGCCGAGCGTCAACGCGCCCGCCTTCAGCGCCGGGCCATAGGTCGAGAGCGCCGTCCTGATGATCCAGCGGTCGAGCCTCGAGGCGATTCCAAAACGCTCGGCGACCGGGATGAACTCGACCGGCGGGATCAGCTTGCCGTTGCGCCCGACCAGCCGCGCCAGAACCTCGACATGACGGCTCTGTTCCCATGGCCGTCCGAGCAGATGGATTTCCTGGCCAAACAGTTTCAGCCTGCCGTCGTCCATGGCATCGACGGTATCGGCGGCAACACGCGCCGCGTTGAGGCCGCCGGAGCCCGATGCCGTCTCGACGGAAAACACCGCAAAGCGATTGCGCCCGGCAGCCTTGGCCGCGTAGCAGGCGTCGTCGGCGCAGGCCAGCGCATCGGCGACCGTGGTGTTGACGTCATCGACAAAGGCGATGCCGATGCTGGCCGCGAGCTTACGCGACGCGGCCGCCGGTCCGAGGTCGGCATCGCGAACCGCGGCGAGAACAGCAGCGGCCAGCGTCTCGGCCTGCGCGGTATCGCAGTTCGGGACGAGCAGCGCGAACTCATCGCCGCCCAGCCGTGCGGCATGTGCCGATGACGGCAGGCGGCGGACAATGCCGCCGGCCACGCTCTTCAGCGCCAGATCGCCGGCGGCGTGGCCGGCGAAGTCGTTCAAGGCCTTGAAGTAGTCGAGGTCGACATAGAACACTGCCAGCGGCAGCCGGCGCCTGGTGGCGATATGGTCGGCCAGCAGCCTGTCGAAGGCGGCGCGGTTCAGAAGACCGGTCAGCGGGTCATGGTCCGCCGCATAGGCAAGCTCCTGCTCGCGCAGCTTGGCCTCGGTGATGTCGCGCACGGTGCCCAGGATCTGTCCGGCCGTGCCGGCAGCGATGAAGCGCACCAGCGATTCCACATGCCGGATTTCGCCGTCGCGCTTGATAATGCGATATTGCGAGGCGATGACGGCATCCGAGCCGACAGGCACCTGGTGGGCCTGCTCGGTGACTTCCTTGTCCTCGGGATGCAGATAGGTGTGCCAGAGATCGGCCGACACCTCATCGGTGTCGGAGGCGAGCCCGTAGATCTCGCGGGTGCGCTCGTCCCAATAGCTTTTGCTGGCATCGATGTCGTGATGCCAGATGCCGGTGCCGCTGGCGGCAAGCGCCAGGCGAAAGCGGATATTGACCTGTTCGAGCTGGGCTTCCGCGGCCTTCTGCCTGGTGATGTCGGTCTGCACACCCATCAGCCTGACCGGCTTGCCGGCGGCATCATGCTCTACCACGCCACCGCGATCCAGCACCCAGACCCAATGACCGTCCTTGTGCCGCAGCCTGAGCTCGGTCTCGATCGAGGGCGTCAGGCCGGCAATGTGGCGGTCGCCGCTGGCCTGCGCCCGCTCGCGGTCGTCGGGATGGGTCAGTTTCAGCCAGAGATCGCTGCTGTTGGCCAGTTCGCCATCGTCATAGCCGAGCATGCGCGACCAGGTCGGCGAGTAGAAGCAGTCGCCGCTCGCGATATCCCAGTCCCAGACGCCAAGATGGGCGCGCTCGAGCGCCAGCGCCCAGAACTCCCCGTTGCGTGTTTTCTGTTTGGCCATGCCCTGGCTTTGCCCGCCCTTTTGCGGCCAATGTGCACAAAACCAGAGAAGAAACCGTTACCGGCGACTGACGCCTCAAACGCCAGGCAAGCGCTGGCGCGCAATCGCCGCATGGAAGCGGGCGCCGTGCAGCAGGCCGTCATCGTTGAAATCGTAGGACGGGTTGTGCAACGGCGCGGAGTTACCGTTGCCGAGGAAGACGAAGCATCCCGGCACATGGTCGAGGAAGCGGGCAAAATCTTCCGAGCCGGTCATCGGTTCCGCAGCGATGCCGACGGCGTCGGCGGCCAGCACACTCCTGGCAGCGGCGAACGCCTCGTCGACCATGGCCGCATCGTTGACCAGCGGCACGAATTCGCGCGTGTAAGTGACCTCGGCCGCGACGTTGTAGGCCTGCGCCGTTCCTTCAGCGATGCTGCGCATCTGCTTTTCGATCTCGGCGCTGACCTCGGGGCGAAAACTCCTGGCATCGCCCAGGATGCGCGCCAGGCCGGGCAGCGCGTTGCGGGTGCCGTCGGTGATCAGCTCGGTCACCGAGACGACGCCGATATCGGCCGGACTCAGCCGGCGCGAGACGATGGTCTGCAGCGCGGTGACCAGTGCGCAGGCGGCGACCAGCGTCTCGCTGCCGGAATGCGGCCGCGCCGCATGGCCGCCGACGCCTTTCAGCACGATCTCGAAATTGTCCTCGGCCGACATGAACGAGCCAACGCGGGTCTCGAAATGGCCGACCGCCAGACCCGGCATGTTGTGCAGGCCAAAAATCTCCTCGAAGGGAAAGCGCTGCAGAAGGCCGTCGTCCAGCATGGCGAGAGCACCCCTGCCCCATTCCTCGGCCGGCTGGAAGATGAAGCGCACCGTGCCGTCGAAGCCGCCTTCGGCGGCCAGCAGTTTTGCGGCGCCGAGCAGCATCGCCGTGTGGCCGTCATGGCCGCAGGCATGCATGGTGCCAGGCGTCTGCGAGCGATAGTCCTTCGTGCCCTGCTCAGTGATGCGCAAGGCATCCATGTCGGCGCGCAAGGCAATCGCCCGGTTGCCACTGCCGCGCGTCAGCGTGCCGACGACGCCGGTGCCGCCAATGCCCTCGGCGACGTCCAGCCCAAATTCGCGCAGTTTCTTGGCGACGAAAGCCGAGGTGCGCTTCTCCTCGAAGCCGAACTCGGGATGGGCATGCAGATCCTGCCGCCACGCCGTCATCTCCAGATGAAGTGCGTTGAGATCGGTCATCCCGAGCCCCCTTCGCTTTACGAAGCAAGCCTGGCGGCGACGCCAAGCAAGATATTTGCCCCGGCGATCAGTTCGCCGTCGGCGGTGAATTCCGCCGGGTTGTGGCTGATGCCGCCCCGGCTCGGCACGAAGATCATGGCAGACGGCGCGATCCGCGCAATCATCTGCGCATCATGCCCGGCGCCCGAGGTCATGCGCCGGCACGAGAGACCGTGAGCCTTCGCCGTTGCCTCGATGAGTTCGACAATATGGCTGTCGAAGGTCACAGGCTCGAAGCGCGCCAGCCGCTCGGCCGCGATTGTCACGCCCGCGCTTGTGGAAAGCTCGTCGAGATAGGCAGTAAGGGCGGCTTCCTCGACCCGCAGCCGATGCTCCTGGGGATCGCGCAGGTCGATGGTGAAGCTTGCCCGCGACGGGATGACGTTGATGGCGTTCGGTTCGAAGGCGATGGTGCCGACCGTGGCTACCGCCGATGGCGAAGCACTGACGCGGTCCTGCAGGAAGGTGACGACGCGGGCGGCAGCGGCGCCGGCATCGCGGCGCATTGACATCGGCGTGGTGCCGGCATGGTTGGCGACGCCGTCGATGGTGACGCGCTGCCAGGAAATGCCTTGCAGGTTCTCGACCGCGCCAATCGCCACCCCCTCGCGCTCCAGCACCGGCCCCTGCTCGATATGCAACTCGACATAGGCATACGGCTTGAGGAAACCGGGCTCGTGCACCCCGGCATAGCCGATGCGTTCGAGTTCCTGGCCGAGCACCGAGCCATCGGTGCCGATTGCTGCAAGTGCTTCCTCCACGTCGACGCCGCCAGCAAAGACCAGCGAGCCCATCATGTCAGGCGAATAGCGCACGCCCTCCTCATTGGTGAAGGCGGCGACGACGATCGGACGGGCCGGCGCAAAACCGGCCTCCTTCAGGCTTACGATCACTTCCAGGCCGGCCAGCACGCCATAGCAACCATCATAGATGCCGGCATCGATCACGGTGTCGATATGCGAGCCGAGGAGAATGGGAGCTTTGCCCTCGTTGTCACTGGTTCTCCAGATGCCGAAGATGTTGCCGATGCGGTCGACGGCGACCTCCAGTCCACTCTCCCTGAGCCAGCCGACGAAGCGGTCGCGGCCGATCCCGTCCATGTCGGAAGCCGCGAGGCGAACGAGCCGGCCTTGCGCATCGCGGCCAAGCGAGCCGAGCTCGCGAATGCGGGCGAGCAGGCGACCGGAATTGATGGCCGGGTTGCTCATGCCGTTTGTCCGACCCGCGTCTTGGCTACATCTTCCGGCCTGAGCCCGACCAGTTCGGCATAGCGGCCTGGGTCGGTGGCGCCCTCGGTGTTGATGACCAGCACACGGGAGTTGGCATCGAGGCCAAGGGCTGACCGCATCTCAGGAGCCGCCAGAGCGCGGATCAGTCCCGCCAACCCGGCCCCGCCGCTCTCGCCGGAGACGATGGCCGGATCGCTGCCTGACGGCCGCGCCAGGCGATTCATCACCGCAACCGCACCCTCTTCGTCAACGGTCATGAAGGCGTCGGCAACCCGCACCAGCACCCGCCAGGCGAGCGGCGAGGCCTCGTAGCATTCGAGCATCGCCATCACCGTCGGCGCATCATGGGCGATTTTTACGGGGTGCCCGGCCTCGGCCGTCGCGTAAATGCAGGCCGCGCGCGTGGGCTCGACCACAACGACTGTCGGTCTCTGCTCGCCAAACAGGATGCTGAAATGGCCGGCGACCGCTGCCGCGAAGCCGCCGACGCCGGCCTGCAGGAAGACATGCGTTGGCGGCTGGCTGAGACGGCGCAGCGCCTCGCGCACCATCACCGTATAGCCTTGCATGACCAGCCCCGGAATCAGCTCATAGCCCGGCCAGGAGGTGTCGGAGACGACCGTCCAGCCGCGTTCCGCAGCGACCCTTGCGGCTTCCACCACCGACTGGTCGTAGCTGCCATCGACCCTGACCATCTCGGCGCCGAAGCGGGCGATCGCCGCGACCCGCTCTTCGCTGACGCCGGCATGGACAAAGATGACCGACCGGGCGCCGACCAGTTGCGCGCCCTGCGCGACCGAGCGACCGTGATTGCCGTCGGTGGCGCAGGCGAAAGTCATGCCGGCGGCGACCGCAGCCACGTCGGGCGCATGCAATTCGCCGATGTCGACGCTACGGCCGAGCCGCTTTTGCGCCTCCTCCAGCACCAGACGGATGACCGCGTAGGACCCGCCCAGCGCCTTGAAGCTGCCGAGCCCTAGCCGAAAGCCTTCGTCCTTGACATGGATGGAGCCGACACCGAGTTCGGCGGCCATCGCCGGCAAGGCATGCAGCGGCGTTTCTGCGTGGTTGCGGCGCTCAGCCAGAAAATGTTCGGCTTCTTCGGCACCGGCCTCGCCCAGGGTGGTTGCGTCGGCCGATAGAAGCGGCGCACGATGTTCGGGCAGGCTGTTGAGCAAAAACATGAGTGTCGGATTCCTCGTTGCCTTATGTCTATTGCAACAAGGGTGAGAGTTGCGCTCTGTTTGGGCCACCCGAATGCAAGTTTGTTTCGTCTGGAGCGGAAAATGCCGCAAAGCCTCGACAGTTTCGACCGCGCCATCCTCGCCATCCTGCAAAAGGACAACACGACGCCGCAGCGGGTGATCGGCGAGGCCGTCAACCTCTCGGCGCCGGCCGTGCAAAGGCGGATCCGGCGCATGGAGGAGACGGGTGTCATCCGCGCCAATGTCGCCGTGGTCGACCCGGCCAAGGTCGGCCATCCGATCACGCTGTTCGTCGAGGTGGAGGTGGTCAGCGAACGCGCCGCGCTGATCGACGCTGCCAAGCGCGACTTCGCCTCGGTGCCCGAGGTGCAGCAATGCTACTATGTGACAGGCGAAGCCGACTTCATCCTCGTCGTCACCGTGGCGACGATGGCCGACTACGAGGCGCTGACGAGGCGGCTGTTCTTCGAAAACAACAACGTCAAGCGTTTTCGCACTTTTGTCGCCATGGACCGGGTCAAGGTCGGGTTGCAGGTGCCGGTGGGGTGAGCAGCCATTGAACCGATCGAGCCGGGCGTCATTTCTTGCCCTGCGGGTAGATCGTCTCGCCACGCTTCAACATCTCGACGAAGGTCTCGATCTTCTTCTTGCGGCCGGCCTCGGTCTTCATGTTGTGGGTGCGGAAGGCGAGCGCGAAACGGTTCTGGGCGCTGAGCTTTCCCAGCATCTCCTTTGCTCTCGGCTCGGCGTCGATGGCGGCCTGCAAATCGTCGGGGATTTTCATGTCTTTGCTGCGATAGGCGCGCGCCCAGCGGCCGTCGGCCTTGGCGGCGTCGACCTGTTTCAGCCCATGCCCGGTCATGCGGCCCTCCTCGATCAGGCGGGCGACATTGTCGACATTGATCTGGCTCCAGATGCCTTTCTTGCTGCGCGGCGTGTAGCGCTGCAAAAAACTCCTGTCGTCAAAACCCTTGCGCACCGCGTCGATCCAACCCCAGCACAGCACGACATCGATGGCCTCTTTCGGCGTGATCGACGGCAGGCCGGAACCCAGTTTGTGGACCTTGATCCAGACTTCTGTCTCCGTGTCGTGGTGCTTGGCGAGCCAGGCGTAGAAGCTGGCCGCATCCGGGAATTCGTGCACCTTGTCGGGATCGACCTTGACCGGCGCCATCAGAGGAGTGTCCACGTCTCGATTGTCGTCATCGTTCTGGTGCCTCCGGTGCCGCTGTGGTCCGAATGCAGGCTTAGCGAAACGAACCCTCCCCAACAAGCGGAGCCTGCAAGTCCAATCCGATGAGGCAGGCAGGATCAGGAACCACCGTCGCGTTCCTTCCCACCCCCTTCTGTCCTGCCAACGCCCATGGTGGTTTTTCCCGCCATGATGTAGCTTCCGCAAAGTCTTCTATCGTCCTGTTTTTGTTCCGGACATCTCACCTCACCTCGGGAAATGCCATGCGATCGATGCTCCTCGGCCTCGCCCTGCTGCCGGCAAGTTTTCTGTTCTCTGGCGCGGCACTCAGCGAGCCGATCGAAACCCAGAAAATCATCACCGCGGCCACCGGCGACTGGAACGGCGACGGCGCCATCGACCTGGCAATGATCGTCGAGACCGAACCCGGCAGTGCCATGGACATGCATTTTTTCCTCAGGGACAAGGAACACAATTTCCTCAAGCCTGCCGGCACCGTGCAGGAGCAGATCTATGGCGAATGGAACGGCTATGACCGGCCGGGCTACGAGGCGTCCTACATCGAGCCGGAGTTGACGGCACTGCCGAACGGCTCGATCAAGCTCTCCATACCGGGCATACCGATGAATGGCGCGCGGACCGACCAGACGCTGACCATCGCCTGGCGCAACGACGCCTTCATCGTCGCCGGCTTTGCCTATGACTATCACGACTACATGAAGGACAACGTCGCCAGCGACTGCGACTACAATCTGCTGACCGGCAAGGGCAAAAGCAGCAAGATGCAGCCGGACGGCACCAGGCTGCACAGAACGGTGGCCGTCGAAGGCAAGGTCGTCCCGTTTGCCACGTGGGACAGCGGGGCCAGCGTTACCGATTGCGGGGAGTGAGCAGCCGGTTCGCGAAGCGAATTCATCGTGCCAGTGGCACGATGAAAGGCCAGCGAACGCCGGGACGCCGCGCAGCAGCGGGGACCCGGCAGGCGGACACCGAGCCCTTAGCCGGCTCAGGGAAAATCAGGCTTTCGGTGCAGCCGGCGTCAGCCCGTGGCGGCGCATGATCTCCATCATCTTGGCCTTGTCCGGCGGGCCGCCGGCGGCGGCGTAGAACATGGCGAAGATCTCGCGGAAGTAGTCCGGGCCAATCGCCGCCGGTGTGACGACGCACAGCACCTTCGCTTCGAGGGTGCCATTGTTGTCGAACCGGTGCACGGCGCCGCGTGGAATACACAGCGCCTCACCCGGTCCGACCTCGATCGGCCTGCCGTCGACGGTCCAGGTCAGCACGCCTTCAATGCCGTAGATCGTCTCTTCATAGTGATCATGGCTGTGCGCCGGCGCCAGCAGACGCATCGCGCTGGCCACCTTCAACTCGAAGGCGGCGACGCTGCCGTTCGAACTGTCGCCCGTCACCAGGAAGCGGATCGATAGCCACTTGTCGCCGATGGTCTCGTCGGCTGGATTGATGTGAAGATCCATGACTGACATTGCGCAAACCCCTCCGGTAAATTACATTTACTAGCTATCAGTAAACTCAATTTACCGGATCGTCAATGGCCACCGCAACCGAAGTTCTCCAGACCAAGACCCAGGACCTGCTGATCGGCGCCCTGCTGCGTGTGCCGGCGCAGGCGATCCAGCGCCGGCTGATCAAGGAGCTCAACGCCGCCGGTTTCGACGAATTGCGCCTGCCGCATATGGCGGTGCTGCAGTTTCCCGGGCCGGACGGCGCGCGCCCCGGCGCCATCGCCGAGCGCGCCGGCATGAGCAAGCAGGCCATCAACCAGCTGCTCAGCAGCCTCGAAGGCTACGGCTATATCGTCCGCTCCGATATTTCCGGCGAAGGTGGCGCGCGCGTGGTGCGGTCCACCGAACGCGGCCACGCTGCCTTCTGGAAGATGGTCGACATCCTGCGCGACATCGAGGAGGAGTGGCGCGCCGAACTTGGTCCGGAGCGCTTCGCCCAACTCAAGGCATTGTTGTTCGTCGTCTGGGAAAGTCCACTGGTGAAGTGAGGCGCGGCCTTCCCTTCTCCCCTCGTGGAAGGGGAGCGACCTACTGCAAATGCGGCTTCTTGAGAAAGCTGTTGCGGTCGGCTGACTTGATGCGCAGCCAGGTGTCGCGGCCGTCGCGCACCACGCGCAGCGGGATTTCCGCTCCGGCCGGGTTCTGCCACAGCTTGCGATAGAAATCGGCGAGACCGTCGACCTCGCCGTCGCGCACGTCCGAGATGATATCGCCCTGGCGCAGACCGGCCTTGGCGGCGGGGCCGCCGGCGGCGACGCTCATCACCACCACCGCGCCATTGTTTTCGGCGGAGAAGGCGCCGAGCCAGGGCCGCGGCGGCTTGGCCACCTGGCCGCGGGTCAGGAGGTCGTCGAGGATGGGCGGCAAGAGATTGATCGGCACCACCATGTTGATGTCGGCGACCTCGCCGTTGCGGCTCATCTGCAGCATCAGCGAGCCAATGCCGAGCAACGAACCGTCCTCGCCGATGAGGGCGGCGCCGCCCCATGACGGGTGGGCGGGCGCGATGAAGATCGCCTCGTCGAGCAGATATTCCCAATAGCCGGCGAATTCCTGCTTGGTGACGATGTGTGCGTTGACCGAGCGACCGGTGCCGTCGGCCAACACCACGGGATCGCCGACCTTGGCTTTGCCGGCGTCGCCGAGCGCCAGCGCCGGCAGGCCGAGCGGAGCGAGTGCCTGAACCAGGCCAAACCCGGTCTCCTGGTCATAGGCCAGCGCATGCGCCGGCACGACACGACCGTCCTGGGCAGTCAGCCAGACCTCCTCCGCCTCGGTGATCAGATAGCCGATTGTCAGCACCAGCCCATCCGGGCGGATGACGACGCCGCTGCCCTCGCGGCGGGTGCCCAGCGCCGATGCCGTGAAGGCGTCTTCGGGGATCGAGGCGCGCACGGCCACGATGGAGCGCAGATTGGGATCGATGGTCATGCTTTTTGTCCTGGGTAGGCGATGCGGCCTGCAAGGGCCTGATCTTCTATAGGTATGACAGACGGCACGAGGCGCAAGGGCTTGGGACAGGGATACTCACTTCAGGGCTTGCGCCGACATTGGCCGGCATCGACAATAGTTCAACAAAAGTTGGACTTCCCCCTTTCCAGCCCGCGCACCGGTACCTAAATGTAACTCGGCCCCCGCCGATCAATCCCGCGCCCGCATCACGCAGGCTGCTGTTCCCAAGCCCCCGCCAAAACACGAGGCCTCCCGAATGACCGACTACACACCGCCGAAAGTATGGACCTGGAACAAGGCAAATGGCGGCGCTTTCGCCAGCATCAACCGGCCTATCGCCGGCCCGACGCATGACAAGGAACTGCCGGTCGGCAAGCATCCGCTGCAGCTCTACTCGCTGGCGACGCCGAACGGCGTCAAGGTGACGGTCATGCTGGAGGAGCTTCTGGCACTCGGCCACAGCGGCGCCGAATATGACGCCTGGCTGATCCGCATCAACGATGGCGACCAGTTCGGCTCAGGCTTCGTCGAGATCAATCCCAACTCGAAAATCCCGGCGCTGCTCGACCGCAGCGGCAAGGAACCGGTGCGGGTGTTCGAATCCGGTTCGATCCTTCTCTACCTCGCTGAAAAGTTCGGCGAGTTCCTGCCGACCGAGCAGCCGGCGCGCGCCGAGGCGCTGTCCTGGCTGTTCTGGCAGATGGGCTCGGCGCCGTATCTCGGCGGCGGTTTCGGCCATTTCTACGCCTATGCGCCGACCAAGATCGAATATGCCATCGACCGCTTCGCCATGGAGACCAAGCGGCAAATGGACGTGCTCGACCGCAGGCTGGCTGTGTCAGAATATCTCGGCGGTGCCGACTACACGATCGCCGACATGGCGGTGTGGCCCTGGTATGGCGGGCTGGCGCTGGGCCGCATGTACAATGATTCCGGCGCCTTCCTGTCGGTCGAGGAGTACAAACATGTGCAGCGCTGGGCCAAGGCCATCGACGCCAGGCCGGCGGTGAAGCGCGGCCGCATGGTCAACCGCGCTTTTGGCGAACCGGCGCTGCAATTGCACGAGCGCCACGATGCACGCGATTTCGACACGAACACGCAGGACAAACTCGCGGCGGAGTAGGCCGGGCCGGCGAGCTGCGTGGCGCCGGAGCATTCCGGCGCTTTGACCCTCGCTGGTTGATTCAGGATTTTTGTCTATCCACTTGATTGGGAACGATTTTTTCGAATCGAAAGTTCGCGATCAACGGCTCCAGGTATAGGTCACGCTTGCCTTGCCAAGGGACTCGCCCATCGCGTCGGCCACCAGCATGGTGGGCGATGCGTTGGCCTCGGTGTGGAGCTTTGCCTCCTTCATTGCATAGAGCGTGATGACATAGTGACGAAGACCGCTGCCGGGCGGGGGACAAGGCCCGAGATAGCCGGTGCGGCCAAGGTCGGCCTTGCCCTGAACAGCGCCCTTGGGCAGGCCCTTGCCGCTTTTCGACCCGGCGCCCTCGGGCAATCCGCTGGCGCCCGCCGGAATGTTCCACACCTGCCAGTGCCACCAGCCCACACCACCACCCATGGCGTCGGGATCGAACATGGTCAGCATGTAGCTTTTGGTGCCGGCCGGCGGATCCTTCCAGTTCAGGGCAATCGAGACGTTTTGTCCGTCGCAGCCGCCCGCTTTGTCGGCGACATATTTCAAGTCCCATTTTCCGTCAGCAACGGAAGGGCTCGATATCTCAAAGGCTGATGCTGAATTGGCAAAACCAAGAACAACAAGGGCGACCACTGCCACACGCGAAATCATATCATTCCTCCCAGGTTTTCGCGGATTTTAGCGAAAATCCCGCCCGGGCATGCGCAACTTTCCGTGACGCGCTAGGCCTTTTGAACCGCCGACATCCACAACCGGTCGATGTCGGCCAGGTAAGTCTCGTCGATCTCGTCGAGATGGTTCCAGTACATGCCGTCCTCGTAGAAATAGCCGAGGTCCTGCTCGATCCTTTCGGCCTTCTCGGCCCTGTCGTGCGCAATGCCGGCAAGGATCTCGGCTTTCATTTCAGCGACCCTTGCCCGCGACAGGTTTTTCAGCTCGTCGAAGGTCAGCCGCGGAAAGATCAGCCGGCTGCGCGGCAATTCGGACAGGTTGATGCACAGGCAGTCCCGCCGCAGCGCCTGGACAAGCAGGCGGGCGGACTTGGCCTCGAGGTTGCGCAGCGTCACGTCATCGCGCAGCGGATCGGCACGGCCGATACCGTAGAAATGCGTCTTGTCGGGCTGGTCGTAGATCATGTCGCAGCCGAGGAACGCCAGCACATCGGGCCGCTGGCTGTGGATGGTCCAGTAGGCCGAGGTCAGCGACATAGTGGCCCCGGCATAGACGAAGCCGCCAAAAGCGTTCTGCGCCGGCACATATTGCGATGCGCTGAAGATCTGCGCCTGCCGCAGCCTGGCGCCCGGGGGCAGCCGGTCCGACGGGAAATCGCCGGAATGGACGAGAAAATCCCAATCGGGGCGGACGCGCCAGGCATTGTTGATGGCGACGATCTTGCTGAAAGCGGCCTTCGGCCAGGTCTCGCAACGCACCACATCGGGCGCGCTGCCCATGAGCAGGATCACGCGTGGCGATGTCGAAGCGGCGCTGGCCATGGCATCTCTCATTCGGCCACGGGAGCCCTGCCCGGCCGGCGCGCCAACCTGCCACCTCCGGTGGAATGGCTCAAGTGCGAATGCGGGGATGGGGCGATCTCCCCCTCGTGCGGGAGATGTCCGGCAGGACAGAGGGGGGCGCGAAGGATCGCGAACTCTCGGTCCAACGCATGCGAACCGCAACCTGCATGAGCTATCGCTATGGTGGTTGAAAGGTTAGCGGGACAGCGCCCCCCTCTGCCCTGCCGGGCATCTCCCCCACATGGGGGGAGATCGGCGGTTTCAGCGCCGGCGCAACCCTACCCCTTCAACAGCGCCGCCAGCCTCGGTATCCCCTCGCTCACCGCGCGCTGGTCAGCCAGCGTAAAACTCAGCCGCAACGTGTTGCGGCCCGCCCCGTCGGCGTAAAAGGCGCTGCCGGGCACGAAGGCGACGCGCGCTTCCTTGACCGCCCGCGCCAGCAGCGCGGTGGCGTCGGCGCCTTCGGGCAGCGTCACCCAGACGAACATGCCGCCGTCGGGCCGCGTCCAGGTCACGCCTTGCGGCATGTTGGCTGCCAACGCCGCAAGCAAGCCATCGCGGCGCTCGCGGTAAGCGTCGATGAGCTTTTCGACCTGGGTATCGAACACGGACTCGGCGACGCGGTGCATCACCACCTGGTTGATCGACGGGCTGTGCAGGTCCGACGCCTGCTTCATCAGCACCAGCTTCTCGATGACGCGGCGCGGCGCGCAGACCCAGCCGACGCGCATGCCCGGCGACAGGATTTTTGAGAACGAGCCGCAATAAAGCGTACGGGCATTGTCGATGCCGCCGGAGCGGGCGCAGTCGAGCGCCAGGATCGGCGCCACGCCCTGCCCGTCATAGCGCAGCGCGCGATAGGCGGCGTCCTCGATGACGGCGATGTCGAGCTCACCGGCGAGATCGAGCACCGCTTCGCGCTGCTTGAGGCCCAATGTCTCGCCGGTGGGGTTGGCGAAATCCGGAACCAGATAGGCGAACTTGACTTTCCCGCCGTTGGCGGCCGCCGCGGCGCGGTAGGCGTCGGGCGTCATGTTGCCGCCATCGGGCGTCAGCCGGTCATAGCGCGGCTCATAGGCGTTGAAGGCCTGCAGCGCGCCGAGATAGGTCGGCCAGGTGACCAGCGCCGTATCGCCCGGCGACAGAAACAGCTTGCCGAGATAATCCAGCGCCTGCTGCGAGCCGGAGGTGATCAGAATGTTGTGCTCGTCGCATGCGACGCCGAGCTTGCCCATCTGCCCGGCCAGCCAGCGCCGCAGCGGCAGAAAACCTTCGCTGACCTGGTACTGCAGGGCTGCGCCCGCATCGGCGCTGCCCAGCACCGAAGCATAGGCATCGGCGATCGCCCGCGACGGGAACAGCGCCGGGTCGGGAATGCCGCCGGCGAACGAGATGATGTCGGGCTGGTCGAGCAGCTTCAGCAGCTCGCGGATTTCCGACGCCTTCATGCGCGAAGAGCGCGACGCCAACAGGTTCATCAATGTCAAAACGCACCTCCCACCCGGCTGCAGGTCGATTATAGGTCAATCTCGCTGACCTATATCAGAGCCGCTTGCCCGATTGAATAGCCAGAAGGCTGACATGCCTAGCCCAATCGGAACACCCTTCGCCATCAGCCAGTTTGGCATTCGAAAAAGAGAATGGGGCTCAACATGGCAAAAGGCTGACCGTCTGTTGGCGCGCCGCGTCGCAAAATTGCTTGATTTTGAAAGCTTCTTCCACCGCAGCTGGTGGGCTTCCAGCGAATGCGGTCGCCAGGCCGGCACACAGCGATCGGTGGACTGTCACTGCCGCGCTGTTACCATCGGGCGCGATCCGGGTTAGAAAAAGCGCTACTCACTCGGCGGGATGAGAATGCGGATCAAGATCATCGGAACCGGGCGGGCCGTGCCGGCTGCGTGCGTGACGTCGCGCAGCCTCGATGCGCGGCTGGGGCTTGGCGATGGCCAGCTCGAAGCCGCCACCGGTGTCATCGAACGCTATGTCTGCGAGGCTGAATCGCAGGTCGACCTGGCCTGCGCCGCGGCGCGACTCGCGCTGGCGGATGCCGGGCTGGTGGCCGGCGATATCGATCTGGTTGTTGGCGGTTGCGGCGTGCCCTACCAGCCGCTGCCGTCGACCGCGCCGCTGGTCATGCAGCGCCTTGGCATGGCCGACGGTTCGGCGGCCGCCTTCGACATCAACAGTACCTGTCTTGGCTTCCTGACTGCCTTCGAGACTGCCGCCCGGATGATCGAGGCCGGGCAATGCGAGCGGGCGCTGGTGTTTTCCTCCGAGATCGCCTCGCGCGCCCTGCCCTGGAACGACCAGCCGGAAATCGCCGCTCTGTTCGGCGACGGCGCGGCGGCGGCCGTGCTATGCCGGGCGGCGCCCGGCGAAGGCGCGGTGCGGGCCAATCTGATGCGCACCTACCCCTCGGCCTACGACGCCTGCAGCATCGGTTCCGGCGGCACCCGCTTCGATTTTCACCGCCAGCCGCAAGAATTCGCCAGCCATGCCCTGTTCCACATGGACGGCAAGGAGCTGTTTCGCGTCACGTCGCGCCATTTCAGCGGTTTTGTCGCCGAGCTTTTGCAGCGAGCCGGCTGGACGCATGACGATGTCGACATCGTCGTGCCGCACCAGGCCAGCCCGTTTGCGCTCGCCCACATGGCGCGCCAGACCGGCTTCGCCAGGGAAAAACTCGTCGATATCGCGGCGCGCTTCGGCAACCAGATCGCCGCATCGATTCCCTTCGCGCTCGACATTGCGCGCCGCGAGGGGCGGATTGCTGCGGGCGCCAAAGTGCTGTTCCTCGGAACTTCGGCCGGCGTGTCGTTCGGCGGCATGGCGCTGGAAGCGTGAGCATGGGGCGTGTGCTCGTCACCGGCGCCAGCGGTTTTCTCGGTTCGCAGCTCATGGCGCGGCTGGCGGCATCGGGCATGCCGGCGCTTGGTCTTGGCAGGGATGCGCGGCGCGGCGCAGCACTCGAAGCGGCCGGACATGTGGTCCTCCGCCACGACCTTTCCCTGCCATTCGATGCGGCCGCGATAGCGCGGCTCGGCGACGTCGAGGCAATCGTCCATTGCGCTGCACTTTCCGCGCCCTTCGGCAAGCTGGCGGATTTCGAAAAAGCCAATGTCACGGCAACCCGCAACCTCGTCGATTTCGCGCGGCGGCAAAATGTGCGCCGCTTCGTCCATATCTCCAGCCCCTCGGTCTGTTTCGCTTTTTGTGACCAACTCGATGTGCGCGAAGACAGCGCCCTGCCCGCTCCGGTCAACCATTATGCGCGCACCAAGCGGCAGGGTGAGGAGGTCGTGCTTTCAGCCCGCGAAATCAAGCCGGTAATCCTGCGGCCGCGCGGTATCTACGGCGCTGGCGACCGCGCACTGCTGCCGCGCCTGCTTGGCGCCGCGCGGCGGCGCCCGCTGCCGCTGTTTCGCGACGGCAGAGCGCGCATCGACCTGACCCATGTCGACGATGTCGTCGATGCGATCCTGGCCGCCCTTGCTGCCGACCAAGATGCCGAGGGCCAGATCTTCAATGTCTCCGGCGGCGAGGTGCTGCCGGTGCGCCGCATTGCCGACGAGGCCTGCGCGCGCGCCGGCCTTTCCGCACGATGGCGCAAAATGCCGCTGTGGCCGGCGATGCTGGCGGCCGGCGCAATTGAGGCGGTGGCGCTGCGCCTGCCCGGCCAGCCCGAACCGGCGGTGACGCGCTATGGTCTTGGCCTGTTTGCCTATGCCCAGAGCCTCGACATTTCAAAGGCAAGGCGCATGTTGGGCTGGGCGCCGAAAGTGTCCTTCGCGGACGGGCTCGACCGCACATTCGCAGCAGAAGCACCCTCTTGGGGAGCAGCACCTTGAAGATCGTCTTCGCCAACAGTGCCTGGGTCAATGCCGCCGAACGGCTGATCCTGCGCGGCGGCAGCTGGACGACAATCCGGCTGCGCGTCCGCTATGGGCTGATCCTGCATCCACAGGCTGGACCGGTGCTGATCGACACCGGCTACACGCCGCACGTGACCACAGGCCCCAACCGAAGCCTCGCGTTGCGTCTGTACAGTGCGGTGCTCAGGCCCGCGCTCAATGCAGCCGAACAGCCGCTGCCGCTGCTGGCACGCTTCGGCCTGACGCCGCACGATATCCGCGCGGTCATCGTCACGCATTTCCATGCCGATCATATGTCCGGGCTGTCGCTGTTCCCCAAGGCCCGCTTCATCGCCAGCGATGCGGCGTGGTTGCGGGCCAAGGCGAGAACGGGCTGGCAGAATCTGCGCCATGGCGTTTTTTCCGAGCTGTTTCCGGCTGATTTCGAGAGCCGCCTCGACGGGCTGTCGTCCAGGAAGCAGATCGCGCCGCATCATGGCGTGCCCGGCGGCGCCGACCTGTTCGGCGACGGCAGCGTGATCGCTGTCGACTTGCCCGGCCATGCCGATGGTCAGTTCGGCCTGCTGTTCCCAAATTTGGAACGCCCGCTGCTCTATGGCGTCGATGCGCAATGGCTGCTTGCCGCCCTTGTCGAAAATCGCACGCCGGGTTTGCCGGCGACGCTGCTGGCCGAGGATGCCGCAGCCCTTGAGCCAACCAGCGAAACGCTGCGGCGGTTTCTGGCAACCGGCGGCGAGGTCATGTTCTGCCACGATCCAGAGCCGACGTCCTACGATCTCGACAGCGAGGGCGGATGAGCGGGCTCGGCGAAGCGATCAAATCGTTTGCCGTCACCCGCTGGGTGTCGCGCAAGAGCCGCAGGGATTTCGAGCGCTGGCAGGCGCGCGCCTTGCGACGCTGGCTCGACCGCGACCTGCCGCTGGCGCCCTTCTACGACAAGGCGCCGCGCCATCTCGGCGACCTGCCGGTGACCGACAAGGCGCTGCTGATGGCGAATTTCGAGCGCTTCAACATCGGCGGCGTGTCGGCTCGCGATGGCTGGGCCGCCGCTTCCGCCGACGGCCGCCTCGGTGACCTGACGGTCGGCGCCAGCACCGGCACATCAGGCAATCGCGGCCTGTTCGTCATTTCCGAGGCCGAAAAATATCGCTGGCTGGGTGCGATCCTGGCCAAGGCCGTGCCCGATCTTCTCTGGCGCCGGCAGCGGGTCGCCGTCATCCTGCCGCAGAACACCGGGCTCTATGACAGCGCCCGCAAATCCCGGCGCATCGATCTGCGTTTTTTCGACCTGACGCTCGGTCCGGAAGACTGGCGCGCCGCACTCGAGGATTTCGCACCGACGGTGATCATCGCGCCGCCGAAGATGCTGCGGCATTTCGCGACCGCCGGCTTCAAGCTGGCGCCGCTGCGCGTCTTCTCAGCCGCCGAAACGCTGGACCCGATCGACCGGCCGGTGATCGAAACATTCTTCGGCCGGCCGCTCGACCAGATCTACATGGCGACGGAAGGGCTGTTCGCGGTCACGTGCCGCCAGGGCGGGCTGCATCTGGCGGAGGATTCAGTGTTCTTCGAATTCGAGCCGGTCGGCGACGGGCTGGTGACGCCGCTGGTCACCGCGTTTCGCCGCCAGACGCAGATCATGGCGCGCTACCGGATGAACGATCTGCTGCGCCTGTCCAAGGCGCCATGCCGCTGCGGTTCGCCGCTGCGCACGGTGGACGAGATCGTCGGCCGCATGGACGATGTCTTCCGGCTCGCCTCAGTAAACGGGCCGATCCTGGTCACCCCCGACATTCTGCGCAATGCGGTGCTGAAGGCGGATCGCCGCATCGACGATTTCCGGCTGATCCAGACCGCGCCCGACGCCATCGAATTGCGGCTTGTGCCCGGCCTCGCCGACGACGCAGCTTCTGCCGCGCTGGCGGCGGTGCGCGGGTTGCTCACCTTGCGTCAGGCGACGGTATCCGTCGACCTCGTGCGCGCGCCGCTGCCGCTGGAGACCGACCGCAAACTGCGCCGCGTCGAATGCCGGCTGGGGGCAGCATGAGCCCGATAGCTGTCGCGACCGGGCAGACCCAGGCAAATCGGGTTGAAAACAATCCCACCCAGGTCGAGGCCTTCGTGCGGCTCTTCAACGAGATTCCCGTCCGCGACCTCATCCGCAATCTGACGGTCGTCGTCGAGCCGTTCGAGGTCGCCGGGCGATCCTTCCCGCTGACGCTCAACGATGCCAGTGAGGCGCCGAATTGCTACATCTGCCGCCCGTCCAGCGCCTATATCGACTATGCCATCGACGAGACCCGCAATTTCGTCTCGGCGCCCTTTCTGCAGCGGGCGGTGCGAGCGCTGATCGGCCTGTGCGCGCCACTGGTCAAGGCGAGCGGCCTCGACCATCAGGTGCAGGTCAACAACTGGCTCTATTCGACCAATCCGGTGCCGCTGCTCGACCGCAAGTCGATCGCGGCCATGCGCTCATGCCTGACGGCGCGATTTCCGGATCGCGCCATTGTCATCCGCTCGCTGAACGAGATCGCCGACCCCGCCACCATCGCGGCGCTGAAGGCCGAGGGCTTCCGCCTGCTGGCGGCCCGGCAGGTCTACATCTTTGCCGACCGCAGTTCAGCACCCGCCATGACCAACGACATGAAGCGCGACCGCAAGCGGCTGCGCACCACGCCCTTCGAGAGGGTCGGCGATGCCGATTTCAGCGAGACCGACTATGCGCGCGCCGAAGCGCTTTACGGCATGCTCTATCTCGACAAATACACGCCGCTCAACCCGCATTTCACGGCGCGCTACATCGCCGAGATGCACCGCCGCGGTATAATTAGGCTTGCCGGCCTGCGCCGGCCCGGCGGCGAACTCGTTGCCGTTGCCGCCCTGTCGGAGAACGGCGCGACATTGACGCAGCCGATCGTCGGCTACGACACCGGCCTGCCGGTTGGCGACGGGCTCTACCGCATGATGATGGCCATGGCGCAGGACCATGCCACCGCGCACGGCCTGTTCTTCAACATGAGCGCCGGTGCCGCCGCCTTCAAGCGCTTGCGCGGCGCCGTGGCGACGGTGGAATACAACGCCGTCTATGCCGGCCATCTGCCACTTCGCCGCCGCGTGGCGGTGCGGATCATGGAAATTGTCCTGGCATGGGTCGGCATTCCCCTGCTCAGGAGATTTGAATTGTGAGCGAACCCCGGCATCCAAAGCGCAGGGATCATTGGCAAGCGGTGGCGCTGTCGGCCGATATCAGACGCAAGCCGAAGCGCATCCTGTTCGACGGTGCACCGCTGGTGCTATTTCGCTCGGCGCAAGGCATTGCCGCGCTGTTCGACCGCTGCGCGCACCGGCTGGTCGAATTGTCGACCGGCAAGGTCGTCGGCGGTGAGATCGAATGCCCCTATCACGGCTGGCGCTATGATGGCGAAGGGCGCTGCACCGCCATTCCCGGCCATGTCGGTGACGTCCCGCATTACCGGGTCCGGCGCTTCACTGCGATCGAGCGTGACGGCGTCGTCTTCGTCTCCTCAGGCACGCCCGAAGGCGAGCCCTATCTCCACTGCATGCAGGGCAAGGACGTCGTCGTGAAGCGTGTGCGCAGTTCGGCGCAATCGACGGTGCTCGACGCGGCCGAGAACATTTTGGATGCCACCCACACCCACTTCACCCACAAGGGCGTGCTGCGCGGCCTGACCGCCAAGCGCCATCTCGTGCACGTCGAGGTGACCGGCGGCGAGGGTTGGGTCGAGAGTTGCTACACCGGTGAGGACCGTCAGCAGGGACTGGTCAGCCGGCTCCTGGAAGGCGAGCGGGCCAAGACCATCGGCCGCTACCGCCATCCTGGGATCGTCGAGCTGGAATACTGGGGCAAGCGCGGTCTGGCGCTGGCAACGACTTTCCATTTGCGCCAGGCGGATGAGCGAACCGTCGAGGGCATCGGCTGGCTGATCGGCCCGCGCCAGGGTCTGCTCGGCGAACTCAAGGCGCTTGCCTTCAGGCCGCTCTTCGCCTTCGCCCTGCAGCAGGATCGCCGCGTGCTGAAATCGGCAAGCGACAATGCCCGCATCCCGCCGGCAGTGCTGCCGGCGATCGGACCGCTGGATTTCCTGCGCCGCGATATCGCCGCCATCATCGACGGCAAGATGCCACCGGCAGCCGCAGGGCCGCGGGTGCATCAGATCGAACTGTAATCTAAAGTTCACAGCACTTGATTCTGACCGTTTCGTGAATTATAGTTCACGGATGATGGAAGTCCGGCTGACCGATGATTTCCGGAAATGGCTCAGAGGCCTCGCTGACATTCGCGCCGCAAAGAAGATCGCTCAACGGATTGCCCGCGTTCAGGCGGGATTGCTGGGAGACGCCAAGTTCTTCGACGGCATAGGAGAGCTTCGCGTAGACTACGGGCCGGGATACCGCGTGTACTTCGTCCGGCGCGGCAAGACGGTCATCATCCTGCTCTGCGGAGGCGACAAAGGCTCGCAGGATAGGGACATCGGAAAAGCCAGGCAAATGGCAAAGGAAGTTTGATATGACCCTCAAAACCACACTGTTCGATGCCGCCGAATATCTTGATGACGCCGAGTCTCAAGCCGAACTGCTCGCTGACGCGTTCGAAACCGGAGATGCAACTTATATCGCGCACGCCCTTGGCATCGTCGCGCGCGCTCGCGGCATGACAAGCGTCGCAAAGGACGCCGGTGTGACCCGGGAGGCGCTTTACAAGGCACTGAGCGAAAAGGGCGATCCGCGACTCAGCACGCTGCTGGGAGTGACGAAGGCGCTGGGCCTGCAGCTTTACGCGAAGCCGGTTGATCCCGTCGCGGCACCTTGAATCAAGCTTGCTGGTGCTGAAGCGGCCCGTTCCACTCGATATCCCGCGTCGACGCGGCCTGCAGGCTTATATGCTCACGCCGCGCCGTGCCGGCGATCTCGGCCAGCGCACGCCACTGCGCCCGCTTCGGCGCGGGATCGCCGGGCCAGTCGAGCAGCTCGTCGGCAGCGCGCATCGCCTGACCGAACCGTGCGATCTGCCCGGATCGCAAGGCTGCCGGCAATCCAAACACCCACATGGCCAGCCGCACCGTCTGCGGTACGGTGACATCAGGCTTCACCTCGTCGCCGCCTTCGAACACGGCATCCGTGAAGCGCTGCGGATCGCGAAAGAAATGCAGGCCGCTGACGGCGCGCGGATTGCACTCCAGCGGCAACACCTGGCCGTCCTGTTCGCGCATCAGGTCGAAGGAGATCTGGCCGGTCCAGCCGGTACCGGCGACGAAGGTTTCGACGAAGCGCCGCGCGGCGGCATCCTCGACGCGCTCGAAGCAGATGCCGGCGCCCTTGCCGGCGCGATAGAGCGAACGATAGAGCGCCAGCGCCTTGAGCTCGCCGTTGCGGGCCACCGCATAGGCGCTGATCTCCTCGCCGGCGACGAAGCGCTGCGCCACCCACGGCATTTCAGGCGAAGGGCTGATCGTGTCGAGTTCTTCAGGTGACGGACGCAGTAGGACATGACTGGCAAAACGCGACCAGACCGGCTTGAACACCAGCTCGCGCGACCGGCCGCGCACGGCCTGCAGATCCGCGTCCGACTGCAGCAGCGTGGTTTCCGGCACGGCGATACCGAGGCTCTCAGCCAGCCGGATGAAAGCGTGCTTGTCGTGGACCCGGGCGAGCAGCTCCATGTCAGGTGCAAACAGCCGGGCCGGCATGGCGCGGTCGCGCCAGAGCTGGCCAAGATAAAAGACCTCTTCGCAAGTGGGGATGACGAGGTCCACGCCCTCGGTGCGGACAAGCGCTTCCACCGCTTCGGCATAAGCATCGGGAGCAAAACGCGGCGGCGGCAGGCGACGGTAGAGCGCGCATGCCGTGCTCGCCGCCGCGATCGGCCGAGCCGGGCTGTCGGCCAGGATCACCCGCCGCCCGGAACCGTGCAGCAGCCGCGCCAGATGCAACGCCACCGGGGCCCGGGCTCCGGTGATCAGCACGGTGTTATTTTGCATGAGGCACCGACATCACAGCGGGCACCCCAGAGCGAGGATCAAACGCCGGTCAAGGAATTTGTCGTCACCAGCGTCACGCCGGCGCTGGCGAATTCGGCATTGTGGCGGGCGATGATCTGCGCGGCCGATTCGCTGGGGCCGTCCAGCGTGCTGTGAGCGTCGGACACCACGGTGACGCCAAACCCGTGGGAAAAGGCACCCTTGACCGTGGCCGCGACGCAAAAGTCGCTCTGCGCGCCGACGAGAACGACCTCGTCGGTGCCCTGCCCCGCCACCCATTCGCCAAGTGCGGCATTGCTGAAGGCGTTGCCCACGCTCTTGGAAAAGGTCGGCTCGTCTTCGGCCTGGCCAAGTTCCGGCCAAACCGGCCAGCCCGGCGCACCGGGCGCCAGCGGGTCGCCCGCCGGCCCGTCATGCCTGATGAAAGCGATCCTGCGCCCGCCGCGCCGCGCCCATTCCATCACCGCCCGCACGCGACTGGCGATGCCCGCAGCATCATGGATCGGCGGCTCGGCGACGCCGTCGAACATGCCGGTCTGGAGGTCGATGACGATGAGCGGGGCGGTGGCGGCAGGCCTGGATTCTGACATGGGCGCGAACATAGCGTGAGTGGCAGGAGGGTCAAGCGGCGCCGAATCTCCCCCTCGAGGGGGGAGATCCCCTCACCCAATGCCGCCGGTCACCACATAGGCGCCGGCGGCGCAACCGTCCTCATGCCGCACGATGGCGGTGACGATCGAGCCGTAGGCGCCGCGCCAGACGCTGTGATCCTTGCATGCTCGACGGCCGGAACGAGGGCACGTCCGGTGAAGCAGGCGCCAGTCCGATGCATGGCGACGGGCTCGCCGTTGACATGGACTTTCACGCTGACAGCCGCCAAGCCGGTGGTCTCGGCGTCGCCATGCAGGTCGAGCGTGACAACGATCTCGTCAACTCCATCTGAATGGCGCGCCTCGGCGGCAAGCATGAGAGAGAGCGGTGGCACCTCTCCGGACAGCCTGGAGCGCGGTCGCCCGGCAAACACATCCTCCGGCAATTTCGGCGTGCGCGGTGGGCTGGTGCGGCGCCGGGTCGAGCGCTCGAAATCGCCGGCCAGCCGCAAGAGCCTGGTGTCTTCATAGGCTTTGCCGGCGAAGGTCAGGCCGACCGGCATGCCGATATCGGCCATCGTGCCCATCGGCACGGTGACCGTGGGAATGCCGAGATGACGCCAGACCAGATTGCCGTTGGCGACCCAGGTGCCGTTGCGCCAGGCAAGGGCAGCGGAGGCCTCGTCGACATCGGCATCGACCGGCCCGACATCAGCCACGGCGGGCAGCACCACCGCGTCCAGCCCTTGCGCATCCAGCCAATCCTCGAAATCAATCCGCCGCGTCGCCTCCAGCCCTTTCAGGCCGTCTTCCAGCGTTGGAATGTCGACGAAGGGCGTGACGCCAAGCTTCGCTCGTTCGACATACTCCGCCAGGTCGAAACCGTCGTCGCCATAGCGATCCGGCAGCGTTCCTGGCGGTTGCGGGAAATCTTTGGGCCATCGACCGATGCCAGATCGGGAATTTTCGGATCGGCATTGGCGCGCAGGAAATCGTCCCATCCCCAGACGCAAAGGTCCCAGATCTCGCGCTCGGCAAACTCCTGGGGAACAAGCCCGCGATCGACCATGGTTTTTGTGCCCGGCCGGTCGCGCTCATAGTTGGAGACGACGGGAAAATCGACTTCGACCACCGTTGCGCCAAGCCGCTTGAGATCCAGCGCCGCCTGTTGCCACAGGGCCAGCACCGAGGCGCGGGTCTCGATGGGTGCGGTCGCCTCCGCATCCCTGCCGATATACATGCGGGGCACGCCGAGCCGCACGCCTTTGAGCGCACCCTCCAGCTTCAGATCGATGTAATGTGGCGGCCGCACAGCCCAGCTTGGAGGCAGCGCCACCCATGGCTGCGCGCGCCAGAAATCGCCCCTCGTCTCGGCATCGTCGGCGACGATCACGTCGAGCAGTTCCAGCATATCCGCCACGCTGCGCGTATGCGGCACCACCACATCCATGGTCGGCACCAAGGGCCAGTTGCCCCTGACCGAAATGACGCCGCGCGACGGCGTGTAGGCGACCAGCGCGTTGTTCGAGGCCGGCGCCCGGCCGGACGACCATGTCTCCTCGCCCAAGCCGAAGGCGGCGAAGCTGGCCGCCGTCGCCGTGCCCGAACCGTTGGACGAACCTGAGGCGAAGGCGGCGGTCAAGAAGTCGGCATTGTAGGGGCTTTCGGCGCGACCGTAGACGCCGCGCTGCATGCCGCCATTGGCCATTGGCGGCATGTTGGTGAGCCCGATCAGCAACGCGCCGCCGGCGCGTAGTCGCCCGATGGTGAAGGCGTCCTCATTGGCGACGAGATGTTCGAAGGCAGGTGAGCCGGCCGCCACCGTCAGGCCCGCCACCTTGTAGCTGTCCTTGGCGGTGTAGGGGACGCCGTCGAGCGGGCCGAGCGTGACGCCCTTCCGGCGCCGCAAATCCGACGCAGCCGCCTCCTCAAACATTTTGGGGTTGAGCACGGGCACGGCATTCAGCGCGATGCCATGGCGGTCGTAATACGCGATGCGGCGGAGATAGGCAGCGACGA
The DNA here is from genome assembly GCF_056404235.1 of Mesorhizobium sp. P2_E10. Classification (NCBI taxonomy): domain Bacteria; kingdom Pseudomonadati; phylum Pseudomonadota; class Alphaproteobacteria; order Hyphomicrobiales; family Phyllobacteriaceae; genus Mesorhizobium; species Mesorhizobium sp. P2_E10. The sequence continues at coordinate 252,272 of NZ_JBFUEK010000002.1, read as the reverse complement.
GTTCGACGCTGGTGACGGTACCCCCTTCCAGCGCACGGCGCAGGTCGGCGATCGAGGCTTCGACGACTGATAGCATTTGATCCTATCCGGCTACCTTGCGAACCCATTGCCAGAACCGGTCGTCCGAATGATCGTCGTCAGTACCTGCTGTCGGTCCGAGAATCTCTGAGGCGGTTTTCGGGATTTCAACCCCAAAGCTGGTTTCGACCCAATGTCGGAACTCGAGTGGCGGGCGGTATGGATCGTCAGGATCTCCTAGAGCAAAGGCGTCTTCAGGCGTAAGGTCGAAAAGGTCCGGCCAGCAAGTTTCCTCATAGCCAATGGCCAGAAAGCGCAAAAGATCAACGGCATCGTCCGCCAACACACAGGCTAGCGTTGATCCGGATCCCGATCCCATGTGCACGAAGCGCTGCCGTCCGCTATCGTCCAACCAGAGTGCCGCGTAGGATCCATCGCCCCCGGTGGCGATAAACGGCGCCAGCCTGTTCGTAACTGACTTATCGTGGTTGCCAAGCCAATATCCCGCGTGGTCGGGATCGACCTTGGTGAAATGGGCATAAGCCGTGTTTGATCCTTGTCGCACAGCCGCAGGGTAAAGTCCGCAGTAGCGAATTGCTCCCTGCCGGACGAAACCGTTTTGTTCCATCCAGCGGAATGCCATCCTGAGCTCTTCAGGAAGATGCAGCGCAGCAGGAAGCGACCCTTCAACCTCGTCCAAGAAACTGGTCATGTGCTTATGGCCACTGGTGGCGCTCCATCACCTTCTTGCCCTGCAGGGCATGTCCACCGCAAGGGGCCGAAGTTATCGCTAGGCCTACTCTGGCGCGCCCGCAAACAGCACCACACCGTCGCCGCCGCTTGCCGGCCAATCCCTGATGGTGCGGTCGTAGCCGCCGGTGAGCAGCGTGCCGTCAGCGGCGAAGGCGACCGAATAAAGCGGCCCGGTACCGGGATCGAACTCGGCGATCTCGGCGCCGGTGTCCATGTTCCAGAGCCGCGCCGTGCCGTCGAGCGAGACCGAGGCCAGGCGCTTGCCGTCGCGGGATAGCGCGATTTCGTAGACGGTACCGGAATGGCCCTCGAAGCGGCGCACCTCCTTGAACGTGTCGAGATCCCAGAGCTTGATCGTGTAGTCGCCGCTGCCGGTCACCACATGATGACCGTCGGCGGTGAAGACGGCGCCGTAGGTGCCTTGCTCATGGCCGTGCCAGCTGCGCAATTGCTTGCCTGAAACGATGTCCCAGAGCTTCAACTCGCCGTCGATACTACCCGAGATGGCGTGCGTGCCGTCGGGCGAGACGGCGACGGCGCTGACCGACCAGTCGTGGCCCGGCAGCACATGCAGCACGCTGCCCTTGTCGATATCCCAGACAATGACGGTGCCAGTGTCGTGGCCGCTGACGGCCAGCTTGCCGTCCGGGCTGATCGCCAGGTTCCTGACGCCGCCATTCTCGCCTGAGGAGAAGACATGCAGCACCGCCCCATCCGAAAGCTGGCGCAACACGATCTCGCCATCGTCGCCGGCGGTCAGCGCCCTGACACCATCGGGCATGAACAGCGCCGTGCGCGCCATGTCCTTGTGGACGCCGAGGTTGCGGATCAGGTGCTTGCCGTCCATGTCCCACAGCTTGATCATATGGTCGGTGCTGGCGCTCATGATCGAGTGCCCATCAGGCGCCACCGCCAGCCAGACGACGGCATCGCGGTGGCCTTCGGGTTGCGTCGGCAGCGGCGGCGGAGCGGGAGGCTGCGGCGCAACGGTTGCTGGCGGAGCAGGCTCAGGCGGTGAGGCCGGAGGGGCAAGCGCGACCTCCGGTGGCTGCGCCGGCACTGCGGGTGCCGCAGGTGGTTGGGCAGGCAGAGGCGCCGGCTGAGATGGCTCTGGCGGTTTGGCTACCAGGTCGGGTGGCGGGGCAGCTAGCTCCGGCGGCGGTGTCGGGGCAGCGGCCGGCGGCAAATTTGGGGGCGCCGGTGGGGTCGCCGGTTCCGGTGCCGGCGGGGCGCTGGCGATATCCTTGGGTTCATTGGACTTTGGTTCGCTCGGTGCGGCCACCTCGCCCGGGCCGGTGCGATGCGCCAGCCACGGGCCGACCGCGTTGACCAGCAGCGCCAGCACGGTAATCGCCGGCAGAACGAGGAAGAAACGCCGCAGGCCCGATCTGGCCGGGTTTTGCAATTCAGCGGCCCTGCCGAACAGCGGCGCTCCGGCCTGATGGTTCGGGCGGCCCGGCAACAGGCCGGCCAAGAACAACAGCGCGCCGATCAGACAGATCGCACCCGCCGCGAGAAACACCATCACACGCACCGATGCGAAGGACATGCCCGCATCGTGCTGCGCCAGACGCGCCATGGCAAAACTGGCGACACCGATCGCCAGCAGCAGAACCGCAAGCAACCTGTCAGCACCCCTGTTCATCGGGCTCTCCCCCCTCGACGCCGCCTACGCTGCCCGGCTTGGTGCGGCTCGCCGCATCGTTCTATTCGCGAGACTAGCAGCGAAACAAATAGCGCAAAATGCTGTGTACGAAAGTGGCTGACATCACGCAGCAGCTGCGCAAAGTGCTCTCCCGCGTTGCTCCACTTACTTCAGCTCCACCCACACCGGCGCGTGGTCGCTGGCGCCGCCCTGGCCACGAACATCGCGATCGATGCCGGCGGCAGTGAGGCGGCGGGCCAGCTTCTTGGACAGCAGGATGTGATCGAGCCTCAATCCAGCGTCGCGCGGCCAGCGGTTGCGGCGATAATCCCAGAAAGTATAGAGCGTTTCCTTCGGGTGTTTTCTGCGCAGCGCATCAAGCCAGCCTTGCTCCAGCAGGCGAGCGAAGGATGCCCGGCTCTCCGGCTGCACCAGCGCATTGTCGTCATAAGAACGCGTGGCGTAGATGTCGCGCGGCTCGGGCACGATGTTGTAGTCGCCGGCCAGCACCACCGGCAGGCCGGTGTCGAACAGTTGCTCGGCGTGCGTCTCCAGCCGCTCGTGCCAGGCCAGCTTGTACTGGAATTTCGGGCCGGGCTGCGGGTTGCCGTTCGGCGCATAGAGGCAAGCGATGACAATGCCGCTGACCGCCGCCTCGATGTAGCGGCTTTGTTTGTCGGCCTCGTCGCCGGGCAGGGCATCGCGGGTCAGAACGGGTTCCGAACCGCGCGCGAGTATGGCGACACCGTTCCAGGTCGGCTCGCCCTTCCACACCGCGCCATAACCGGCGGCGGCAAGTGCGGTGCGCGGAAACTGCATGTCGCGCGCCTTGAGTTCCTGCAGGCAGACGATGTCGGGCTTTGCTGCGGCGAGCCATGCCAGCAGATTTTGCAGGCGGCTGTTGATGTTGTTGATGTTGAAGCTGGCGATCTTCATTTGCCGGATACGCCTTTCACTTCGTCATCCTCGGGTCTCCGCGCGTCGCTTCGCTCCTTGCTCCGCCCTAGGATGACGAAGCCGATGGCCGCGCCAGCTTGGCTTTCACCGTCTCGGCCAGTGTCTTCAGATGATCGGCAGTGGAAAAGCCCGACACGCTCTTTCGTGGCTTCAAGTCGTGGTCGCCATCCTCCAGCCAGATCACCTCGATGGCATCGGAAAGATCATAGGTCGCGACCTCGTCCCTGGTGCCGAACTCGTCGCGCGTGCCCTGGAAGATCAAGGTCGGCGTCTTGAGGTCGGCGAGATGTTTAGTCCGGAGCTGCTCGGGCTTTGCCGGCGGATGGAAGGGATAGCCGAGACAGATCAAGCCGGCGATCTCGCCTTTCGCAAACATCTCGTCGGCGACCATCGAAGCGACACGCCCACCCATCGACTTGCCGCCGATGATCAGCGGGCCGGCCACGCCCCTGCCCCTGAGATCGGCGATTGCCTTGATGTATTCCGGGTTCACCGTCTCGGCCCGCGGCGGCGGCTTGCGGTGGCCGTAGCGGCGGGCGGCCATGTAGTGGAATTCGAAGCGCGCGACCTGGAAGCCGGCGGCAGCGAGCGCCTTGGCGGTGGCGGTCATCGAGGGCGAATCCATCGACGCGCCGGCGCCATGGGCGAGCAGGATGGTGACCGGGGCGGTGTCGTGGCCGTCAAAGAGGAAGGTGGTCATGGGGCGCTCCAACGTTGGCGACCCCTTCTCCCCTTGTGGGAGAAGGTGGCCGAGCGAAGCTCGGTCGGATGAGGGGTGTTCCAGCTTGGCGGACAGCTTCATCCACACCCGGTCCTCGGTGACAGGTCTGCTGCGCCTCATTTCTTCCAGCACCCCTCATCCGTCTTGCCGCTTCGCGGCAATCCACCTTCTCCCACAGGGGGAGAAGGAAAGAACTCAACCCGCCGTCCGCGTCGCCTGCAAATCGACGAACTGTATGCCCTTGGCCGCCATGCGCGCCCATTCGGAGTCGCCGTCGAGTTCGAGGTAGCGCACCCAGTGGCGGCGGGCCTCGGGCAGATTGCCGGCGTCGAATTCCAGCCTTGCGAGGTTGAACACCGGATCGGCATAGGTCTTGTCGAGCGCGATGGCCTTTTGCAAATGCCGGCGGGCGGAAGCCACCTTGCCCTCGTCGCTCATCAGCCCGGCAAGGTTGAACCAGGCTTCGACGAAGGCCGGATCGAGTTTTATGGCGCGGGCATAGTCATGCGCGGCCTCCGCTACGTGGCCGCCGGCGCGCAGGCAATTGGCGCGGTTGAAGGCGGCGATGGCGTCGCTTGGGTCGATGGCGAGGCAGCGCTGGTAGAGCGTCGCGGCCTGATCGTGATCGCCCTGCTCTTCCGCCGCCTCCGCCTCGGCAAACAAATCTTCCAGCGTGTCGTCATCGGCAGCGCCCAGATCGAACAGCAATTGCCCGTCGAGCTCGCTCTGGCCGCCTTCGAGATAGATAGCGTCGGCGCGCCCATGCTGCGATCCGACATTGAGCGACTTGGCGGTCAGCGAGGCGACCGGACCGGAGCGGTGCACGGAGCGGGCGATAGCGCCCCATGAGGCGCCGCCGGCGGTGAGCCCCGCATATTTGCGGGCGAGGATCAGGTCGCGGAAGGAGTACGGTTCGCTGTCATGCTCGAAGGCGTCGAATAGCGACAACAGGTCGAGATCATCCGCGGCGAGCCGCGACTGATCGATGAGTGATTGCCGCGAGAGCGCCGACGCCTCCGGCGCCTTGATCAGCCCGAGCAGGCGCAGGAACCCGTTCTCGCTGAGAAGCGTGCGCCCGGCGGCGCGCTCGGCGGCTACGCGGCGCGCTATCTCGGCATCGCCGGCCTTGGCCAGGAAATTGCGGCCGAACACGACATGCGTGGTGCGTCGGGTGACGCCGCGCCGCAACTGGCCGTGCTGGCGCTCGACCTCGCGCGCGGCGAGCCGCAGCGGAAACGCCGCCAGCGCGCCGATGGTGCCGAAGACGGCACCGGGTGTGACTATACCGGTGGGCGCCGTCACCCTTTGCTCTTGCCTACGGCCTTGAGCAGATTGGCCTTGAGCGGATTTTCCTTGGGCGCGGCCTTGGCCTTGGCGGCAGGCTTCGCCTCGTCGTCGGCCTTGCTCTTCGACTTGGCCGGCGGCTTCGCCGCCTGCGACAGGCTCGCCTTCAGCGCGTCCATGAGGTTGATGACATTGCCCCGCTCGGGTGCTGCCGCGATGATCGGCTTGTGACCTTTGAGCTTCTCGCGGATCATCGCCATCAGTGCGATCTCATAGCGGTCCTCATAGTCCTTCGGATCGAAGGTGGTTTCCTTCTGCTTGATCAGCGCCTCGGCCAGTTGCAGCATTTCGGCCTCCGGCTTGCCGGCCGGGATGTTGCCGAAATACTCAGCTGTGCCACGCACTTCGTTCGGATTCCTCAAGGTGCAGACGAACATGCCGTTCTCGCGCGCGCCGATGGTCACCACGCGCTCGCGGCTGGACAGGACCAGGCGGGCGATCGCCAGCTTGCCGGATTTGCGCATGGCCTCGCGCAGCACGGCGAAAGTCTCTTCGGCCATGGCGCCATCCGGCGCCAGATAGTAGGGCGCGTCCTGGTAGATGACGTCGACCTCGCCCTCGTCGACAAAGGCCTCGATGTTCATCGTGTGGTTGGATTCGATGCGCACCGCGTCGAGATCGGCATCATCGATGATGATGTACTGCTTGTCCTCGTACTCGTAGCCCTTGACCAGGTCCGATCGCTCAACGAGCCCCAGTTCAGGATCGACCGGCTTCATGTTGATGCGGTTGTGGGTCTTCTTGTGCAATTGGTTGAAGCTGATGCGCTCGCTCGTCGTCGTTGCCGGATAGAGCCGGACCGGACAGCTGACGAGGCTGAGCTTGAGGTAACCTTTCCAACTTGCCCTAGGCGCCATGAAACTCTCTCCTACGCAAACTGCTGCAGCTGTCTTTCGTCCGAAGGACGTGCGGCGCTGCGGAAATCCTACATGCCTGCCGACAATACCGGCAAATCCCTAGCGAAATCTTCCATGAACGCGCCGGGGTCGCCGGAAGGCCCGGCGGCGCAGAATAATTCAAATTGTCGGAAGCGTCGATGGCGGGCGAGGCGCTGGTGATTGGCCGGATGCCTCAAAGCTTCGTCATCCTAGGGCGAAGCAAGGAGCGAAGCGACGCGCGCAGACCCTAGGATCCATGCCGGGACGCGTAAGCGTTACAACGGTGGGGAAAGTTCACCATCCAGTTCCCCGAAAGAGTTCGAACCAGTCTGGATTCGCCTTTTCGATCAGGTCGATCTTCCATCGGCGCGGCCAGCGCTTCAGCGATTTCTCCCGCTGGATGGCGTCGGTGATGTCGAAATATTCCTCGTACCAGACCAGTCGCTGCACACCGTAGATACTGGTGAAGCGCGAGCCTTGGCCTGACTTGTGTTCGGGCATGCGCCGGCCAAGGTCGTTGGTACCACCGATGTAGATTGTGCCGCGTTTCTGACTCGCGGTCATGTAAACGTAGCCGGTCATGTGGTCACGATAACGAATGGCACGATCGCCAACCATCCTGATGAGCGGCATTCTAGGGTCAACGTCACGGCATGGATCCTAGGGTCTGCGCCGCGTCGCTTCGCTCCTTGCTACGCCCTAGGATGACGAATGTGAGAGGGTCGCGCCATCACGAATGATCTACCGCGCGGTCCCAAACACCGGCAAATCCCGCGCAAAATCCTCAATATCCGCCCAGGGATCACCGGAAGTCGCGAGCAACCCCGGCAGTGACGAATAGTTCAAATCCTGCGGCGCATCGATGCTCTCCAGATCCGCCCAACTCACCGGGGTCGAGGCCGGCAGATTGGTGCGGGCGCGCAGCGAATAGGGCGCGGCGGAGGTGTGGCCGCGTGCATTGCGGTGATAGTCGATGAAGATGCGCCGCTTGCGGTTGTCCTTGCCCATGGTGGTGGTGAAGGTATCGGGCGTGCTTGCCGCCAGGCGCGTGGAGATGGCGCTGGTTGCCTGGTGCAGTTTCTTCCAGTTCTGCTTTTGCGTCACCGGCACGGTGATGTGGATGCCCGAGCCGCCGGAGGTCTTGGCGAACGGCACCAGGCCAAGTGCTTCCAACTCGCTGCGGATGTGCACCGCCGCCTCAACCACTTCGCGCCAGGCGATGCCCTCGCCCGGGTCGAGGTCGAAGACGATCTGGTCGGGCTTGTCGAGGCTCAAGCGATGCGTGCCCCAGGTGTGGAACTCGACGACGCCGAACTGCGCCAGCGCCAGATAGCCCTTGGCACCTTCGACAGAAAGGTAGGATTTGGTTTCGTTCTCGGAATTGGTTGCCTCAAATGTCACCACCGAGGGCGGCATGCCGGTGAAGGCATGGCGCTGGAAGAAACAGTCCTTTGGCAGGCCGGTCGGGCAGCGCACCAGCGACACCGGACGTCCCAGAATGTGCGGCAGCATGAAATCGCCGACCAGGGCGTAGTAGACGGCGATGTCGAGCTTGGTCGGTCCGGTCTTGCCGAACAGCCGCCGCTCCGGATTGGTCACCCAGATGGTGGCAAGGTCGGCCTCGGCGATCAGCCGCTTGCGTTTTGGCGCTACCGGTGTCGACAGCCCGACATCGCGCAAGCCGCGAAATACGCCGTGGCGCAGCGCATTGTCGGCGGTGCGGTTGGCATAGTGGATGCGCGCCGACAGCAGCGGCCGCACCCAGTTCATCTCGCGCATGATCTCGCGCGGCACGCCCTCCGGCGCAGACGCGCCTTCGCGCAGCGGCTGCAGCCGGGCGAGCAACGCGCCTGACGTGGCAGCGTCGAAGCCGGTGCCGACCTTGCCGCGATAATGCAACTCACCATCCTCGAATTCCGCCATGCCGAGCGCCGCCAGTCCTTCGGCCGCATCGGAGGTGGTGTAGCCAGCAATGACGAAATCGCCCTTCTGCAGCGCCTTGGTCTTGGTCCAGCTCCTGGTGCGGCCGCTCTGGTAGATCGCGGTTGCCCGCTTGGAGACGACGCCTTCCAGCCCCAACTCGGATGCCTGGTCGTAGAGCCCCTGCCCGCTGCCTTCGACATGATCGGAGAACTGGATGGCGGAGTTGGCGCCGAGGCCGGACAGCAGCTGCGCCAGCAGCGCCTTGCGCCTGATGAGCGGCGCTTTTCTCAGGTCCCAGCCGTCGAGGTGCAACATGTCGAAGGCGTAAAAGTGCAGCTTGCTGCCGGCGCCTGCGGCCAGCGCGTCCTGCAGCAGCGCAAAGCGACTGATGCCCTTGGCGTCGAGCACCATGATTTCGCCGTCGATGATGGCATCGCGGCATGGCAGTTTGGCGAAGGCGTGCGGCAGGTCGCCATAGCGCTTGGTCCAGTCGATGCCGCCGCGCGTGATCAGCCTGACCTCCTTGTCGGCCAGATGCGCCATCGTGCGGTAGCCGTCGAACTTGATCTCGTGCAGCCATTGCTCGCCGGTGTCCTCGCCATCGGGCGGCTTGGCGATTTGCGTCGCCAGTTGCGGCTCTATGCGAGCAGGCGCCCCCGCCTTGACCGCGCCGGGCAACGCGCCGGGCTTCAACGCCACGGGCTTGCGGGGCTTGCCAGGCGGTTTCGGCGGCGCCACCAGCTCCTCGATGCGCAATCCGGATTTGACGCTTTCCGGCCGCGCGGCAAGGATATCCAACGCAGTATCGGCCGCGAGGTCGCGCTCCTTGAACAGCAGCCAGTTCTTCTTGTTCTGGTCCTCGCCGGGCTTGGGTTTCAGCCTGGTCAGCATCCAGCCGCCATTGAGTTTTTCGCCGGCGAGGCGAAACTTGAAAGCGCCGGTGCGCAGGCTTTTGTCGACATCGTCCATCGGCGCCCAGGTGCCGGTATCCCAGACGATCATCGGCCCGCCGCCATACTCGCCTTCTGGGATGACGCCCTCGAAGTCGATGTATTCGAGCGGATGGTCCTCGGTCTCCACCGCCAGTCTTTTGTCGACCGGGTTGAGCGAGGGACCGCGCGGCACCGCCCAGCTTTTCAGGACGTCGCCGACCTGAAGCCTGAGATCATAGTGGTCGGCGGTGGCGTGGTGTTTGTGGACGACGAAACGATTGCCGTCGCCATCAGCCAGCCCACCCGCCGGTTCGGGCGTCTTCGAGAATTCGCGCTTGGCGCGATAGGCCCTGAGTTTCGGCGGGGTGGTCATGTCCGCATGCTAGGCGGGATGCGGCAGCTGCTCAATCGTCGGTGGCCGGCGTCAGTTCGAGCTCGGCGGGCGACAAGCCTCCTTGCAGCTGGCTGAGCCGAAATTCGTCGACCCAGTACGCCTCGCCATCGACCAGCACGCGGGCCGAGTAGGCGCCACCGGAAAAGCTCTGCGCGGTGATGTAGACCTTGTGGCGGTCGAGCGCCTTGCGCACCGCGGCGCGCTTGGAATTCTGGCTGGTGGCGGAACTGGCCATGACTTGCTCGTACACGCAGCCGCGGGACTAGCGGCTATCTAGGATGGCCGAGAGCGGGTGTTCTGTCAATTTTCGCGGCAATCGCGCTGCCCCGCATCGCCCTGTCGGGCACATCTGCGCGCAAGCAATGAAGGTTGCGGGTGGTCCACGTCGGAGCTGTTTTCAGCTTTTCAGTTCGGCCCGGACCACCCGCCCGCCTTGCGTCCTTCCCAAGACAGGCGACCAGATAGGCGCATCGATGGGGATCCGCCTTGATCAGGATCAAATGGCTGCCAACAGGCCGGGTTGGACATCAATGATGGCGAAACGGCCGCTCACCTGCCGGCACGAAAAAGCCCGCCGCCTTTCGGCGGCGGGCTTTGCAATGGCAGCGATTATGTTCCGCTGCCCGACAAGAACACGAGCGCAGTGACGCGGGTGAGAAGCTGACGCTTGTCGAGCGTCGGCTTCTTGTAAATCTTCTTCATCGGTATCCCCAAAGCCCAAATGGCCGCCGGCAAAGGGCGCTCGCGGCCGGACTTTGTCAAGGAGATGGCAGCGCCGCCTCCCGATTGGCGGCTTTGGAAACTGAGCGCGCGCCCTATATTGTCCTTTCAATACACCTGGAGACCACACCAATGACGCTCGGCACTCGCAAACTTGGCAGCCAGGGGCTGCACGTCTCCTTGATCGGCCTCGGCTGCATGGGCATGAGCCAGTCCTATGGCCCGGCCGACGAAGCGGAATCAATCGCCACGCTGCACCGCGCCATCGAACTCGGTTGCACCTTCCTCGACACCGCCGAGGTCTACGGTCCCTTCATCAATGAGGAACTGCTCGGGCGGGCGCTGAAAGGCCGGCGCCACCAGGTGACGATCGCCACCAAGTTCGGTTTCCGCATCGAGAACGGCAAGCAGGCCGGCACCGGGCGCGACAGCCGGCCCGAACATATCAGGGAGGTGGTGGAAGCTTCGCTCGGCCGGCTCGCCACCGACCATATCGACCTCCTCTACCAGCACCGCGTCGATCCCGACGTACCGATGGAGGATGTGGCGGGGGCGGTCGGCCAACTGGTCGCCGAGGGCAAGGTGCGCTTCTTCGGCCTGTCGGAGGCAGGTGCGGCCAACATCGGCCGAGCGCACGCCGTGCACCCGGTGTCGGCCGTGCAGAGCGAATATTCGCTGTGGGAGCGCAATCTGGAGCCCGAGATCATCCCGCTGCTCAAGCAACTCGGCATCGGCCTGGTGCCGTTCGCGCCGCTCGGTCGCGGTTTCCTCGCCGGCGACGTCAAGCGCGCCGAGGACTATCCCGAGGGCGATTTCCGGCGCGGCGACCCGCGCTACCAGGGCGAGAATTTCGATGCCAATGTCGCGGCCGCCTCCACGGTGCGCGACATCGCGACGGCCAAGGGCGTCAAGCCCGGGCAGATCGCGATCGCCTGGCTGCTCGGCAAGGGGCCGGAGTTCGGCATCGACATCGTGCCTATCCCCGGCACCAAACGCAGAACCTATCTCGAGGAAAACATCGCGGCGGTCGCGATCGAACTTGATGCCACAGAAATGCTGGGGCTCGACATGGCGCTGGCGCCAGGCAAGGTGGCCGGGCCGCGCTACAATCAGCGCGTCATGACCATGATCGACCGGTGAGGGTCGAGCTGCCCTCGCCTTGTTTTCGCCGGCCTTGCCGCCTTCGTTTTGTCGGCAAGCCGCGCGTGAGGCGGTGAATTTCGAGACAATCCGGAACAGGAGCAAGCGATGACGCAGATCAGGGCGATGACCGAACAGGATGTAGCGTCGGCCTCGCGACTCCTGGGCGGATCCTGGCGCCGGACCTACTCGCCGATCCTGGGCGCCGAGACCACGGCGCGGCTGTCGGATGACAAGCACGCGCCGGAGCAGCTGGCGGCGGAGTTGCGCGACGACAACAAGATGTCCTTCGTGGCGGAACGGCCCGACGGCTCGATCGCCGGCTACGCGATGGCGGCGATGAACGACAAGGGCGACGTCATGCTCGACCGGCTGCACATCGACCCCGGCGAATTCGGCACCGGCTTGGCGGTCGACATGCTGCACGCGGTGCTTGCCGCCCATGCGGGCATTGCGAGCATCGCGCTGGAAGTGATCGAGGGCAACGACCGGGCCATCGCCTTCTACCGCAAACACGGATTCCAGGTGGTCGAGAAGCGGGCGGCCGCGCATGGCGTGGGAGGCCACGCGTCGCTGATCATGCGCAGGCTGCTGTCGAGGGCGTAGAAGCAAGGGGAACGGGGGCGGTTCCGCGCCACCTTACTCTCCTACAGCCCTTCCCCCGTACTACTCGAGCCCGGGAGCCGCGCTCGCCAGTTGGTCCTCGTCCTCCGGCGGGTCGAGGATCTCGATCAACCGCGCCACCCTGGCGCCCGGCAAGGGATGGCCCTCATTGACCAGGGCCTCGTCGGCGCCGATCCAGGCGAAGGCCTCGCGCAATTCCTCGAGGCTGGCGCCGGTCAACGCGATGTCGGCGATGATGGCCTCGTCCACAGGCCCCAGAACCGAAATGATGTCATTGCGTGTCATGGTTCTCCTCCGTGCCCGATGCAAGGGTGCCGGCCCAACTCCGTTGAGCACCCAGCCGGAGACCGGCATCGGGGATCAAATCTGCCGCTGGATGGAATCTGGGTCTTGACTTCGCGCCGACAACCTCCAAATCGACATTTGCCGGTTTGCCGAACGGAACCGGCGCAGGGCGTCGGCTCCTTGGCCGCCCGGCTTCGAGCCCGGAGCAGCGGCACGGTTCGACTTGAGAGTCTGCGGATCCAGGCTGAACACACGGATGCGGGGGGTGCCGGCATCGCCTGATGTGAACCAGTCGAGAAAAGGAGACCAATGAAATGGCTATTCGTGATCTCATGCCCTGGGGCCGGGAAGGCAGTCAGGCCCCGAACTTCTATCGCGAAGGCGAGCGCGATCCTTTCATGACGCTGCATCGCGAGATGAACCGGCTGTTCGACGATGCGTTGCGCGGCTTCGACACACGGCTGCCGTCGCTCGCCCGGGCTTTTGGCGCAAACGCCAGTTGGCCGAGCATGGAAATCTCCGACGGCGAAACCGAGATCCGCGTGACCGCCGAAATCCCGGGCATGGAGGAAAAGGATGTCGAGGTGATGCTCGATGACGGAATGCTGACGCTGCGTGGCGAAAAGCGCGCCGAGACAGAGGACAAGGACAAGCAGTTCTCCGAGCGCTTCTACGGCCGCTTCGAGCGACGCATCCCGCTCGGTACCGAAGTAGAGGAGGACAAGGTCCGCGCCGCCTTCCACAATGGCGTGCTCACCGTGACATTGCCCAAGACCCAGCGTGCCCAGGCCAAATCCAGGCGCATTCCAATCGGGGGCAGCGCCGGAACCGGCAAGAGCAAGCACTGACAATATTAGCACCGGGCGCTTTGCGCGCCCGGTTGCTCACCCGCCGGAATGCGGGTCGATGCTGTAGGGATGCACCGGATAGTCCGGACCGATGGTCTCCAGCACGCGATCGACCCAGGCCATGAGCATCGGGTAGTCCGCGAGAGAGAAACCGCAATCTTCGGCCCGGTGACTGTAGGCGTAGACGGCGATATCCGCGATGGTCAGATCGTTGCCGACGAGGAACGGAGTGGCGGCGAGGCTGCGCTCCAACGCGGCCAGCGTGCGCACGCCGGCTTCGCGCTTGCCGGCAACTATTGCCTGGTTGCGCTCGAGCCTTCCGGTCAATGTCCAGTAGCGCAGCGAGCCGATGACCGGCTCGACATGATACTGTTCGAAGAACAGCCACTGCATGATTTTGGCGCGCCGATAGAAGTCTGCCGGCAGCAAGGGCGTCCCCTCGGCAACATAGGTCAGGATCGCATTGGACTCAGCGATGGCGCGCCCGTCGTCGAGTTCGAGCACGGGGACGGCACCGGCCGGATTGAGCTTCAGGAAGGTGTCGGTGTGGCTCTCGCCCTCGAAGATCGAGACCATTCGGCTTTCGTAGGGAATGTTGAGCAGCCCGAGCAGGACCCTGGCCTTCCAGCCGTTTTGCGACGGCAGATAATCATGAAGCGTGAGCATGGAGACCCTCTTCTGCAATAGGGCCGGGTTTGCATACTGCGCCGGCGCGCACCACCCGATTCTTGCGGCTCTATCCGAGTTTTGCCAGCTTTGCGGCCTGACGAATGGCCTCTGCGGCATCAGGGTTGGTGACGGGGTAGCCGGCGATGAAGCGTTCGACCGAGAACTCGGGGAATTCGTCATGGAGCCGGGCCGCCAACCCGGCCGCCTCCGCACACTCGCCAACCACCGCATACGCCAGCGCCAGGAACATGATCACATTGGGTGAATCCGGCGCGCCCCTGCGCAGCGATGCGATGGCCTCTCGATGCCTGCCGGCGGCGAACAGGACGCGGCCCTGCATGCCGAAATACCAGGACGGCGCCAGCGGGTTGAGGCGCATGGCGCGCTCCATGAGCGGCATCGCTGCGGCCGGGTCGCCAGCGACCAGAGCCCTGCTGCCGGCCAGCAACGCCAGCGTGTCGGCATGGTTGGCACCGTATTCGAAGGCGCGCTGGTACGCGCGCTCCGCCGCCTCGAGATCGCCAAGGCATCCCATGAGGTCGCCCAGGCAAGTCTGGACTGTGCTATCCAGCGGGTCGAGCCGAAGCGCATTTTCGACAGCCGCACGCCACCTCTCGACACCCCCCTTAAGATCGCCACCGAGACCGTGGCAGGACTGGATCGAATAGGCATAAGCGAGCTCGATCCAACCCCTGACCAAGGTGGGATCGAGTTCGAGCGCACGTGAAAAAAGGCGGATCGCTTCGGCATTTCCGGCGCGGCTGAAGGTGTTGTGCTGTTCGGCACCAAGCAAATAGAGATCATAGGCGCGCAGGCTGGCGGGCGGCTTGCGGCGAACGGCGTTGCGGCCGACGGTAGCAATCGCCCCACCACATCCAGCCAGCACGTTGATGACGCTTTCGGTCAGGCTGTCCTGTAGAGTGAACACGTCCTCCAGCGGGCGATCGAAGCGATCGCTCCACAGGCTGACGCCGTTCTGAGCGTCAGCCAATTCGATCGTCAGTCGGACCTGCCGGTCATCCGCCCGCAGCTGGCCCGAGACGATATAGGTGGCGCCAAGCGCCTTGCCGTCGGCGGCGAAGTCGGCGGGCTTGCTGCCCAGCGACTTCATGGTGTGGAAGGCGATGACCGGTAGATCGGCATAGCGCGCGAGATCGATGCTGATGTCCGACGATAGGCCGTCGGCGAAGCGACGCCAGCGCTCTTCGGCATTCAGGCATTCGATCGGAAACATGGCGAGCACCGGCGAGGCCTCGGCCAGCGAAGGTGCCAGCACGGCGCGCGCGGCGCCATTGATGTGCGAGGCAAGCGCGATCTTGTTGTTGACGCCGAGCTTCTCGTAAATCGCGGCGAGATGAGTCCGGACCGTCGAAGGCGCGATAAACAGCGCTTTGCCGATCTCGCGATAGGTCAGGCCCGAGGCAAATCTCTCCGCCACCGCGCGCTCGCGGTCCGATAGCGCTTCGGTCGGTGAAGACGTCGCGATGCGGTTCATCGAGAAGTTCCCTGCCATCGGATAGGCACGGTTTCAACTGCTAGCGCAGCAAAATACTACAAATGCAGGAGGCAGAATACCGCACCTGCCCGATGCCACCTCAGGTGAACGCGATGCAAGCTCATCGCACGCAGCTGCAAGCCGCGTTCAGCCGAAGGGAGGTTTCGATGCGTCCTGTTGCAATAGTGCTGGCATGCGCGATCCTGGGTTTTTCCGCCGCCCCGTCGCCGTCAATCGCAAGCGGATGCAGGCAGCTGCTGGAGTCGGATGTGAAAATTGCCAGCATGCGTGCCTATGCCGACATCCTGGCCAATGCTGCTCGCAACGGCTGGGATTACACGCCTGAATCGATCGTCAGCGGCTCAAAGCGGCATTTCGAGGAATTGAAGGTCCAATTGATCGCCGTCGGCTATGAGATCGTCCCTGTCGGCACGCACCCGTATTGCGCTCGGAGCAAGCTGGCCGCCGGCTAGCCTTCCCCGCCTCAAGCCGAACTGCGCAGCATCAGCTCCGCGTTGAGCAGAATGCGACCATTTGCTGGTTTGGCTGAGGATTTTTCATCCAGCCGCTCCAGCAGCAGCTCGATGGCCAGGCGACCGATCTCGTTGTAGTTCTGCGCCACTGTCGTGATCGGTGGGCAGGCGTAGCGCGACAAGGGGTGGTCGTCATGTCCGGCAACCCTGAGGTCGCAGTCCGCGCCGTGGCCGACCTTCAGGCCCAGCTGATAGGCGGCGGCGATGACGCCGAAGGCGACACGGTCGTTGGCGCAAAGCACCGTTTTGGTCGGAAAGCCTTGTGACTTCAGGATACGAAGCGCTTCGTCAAAGCCGAACTTTTCGAAATCCCATGACCGTGTGTCGGCGACGGCCACGATTTCAGGCGTCATCTTCAACTGCTGCATGGCCTCGACATAGGCGCCCTGCCGCGCCGAGGCGTTGTTGTTGACCAGCGGCATGGCGAAATAGCAGGGCGGCTCGCCGGATCGGCAGAGATAGTCGACGATCAGCCTGAAACTCTGCCGGTTGTCGGTGCCGACGAAGGACGAGGTCTCGTCAAGCGGCGAGTCGACATAGATCAGCGGGATGCTCGATCCAAGTTCGGCCAGGATGCGGTGGTGGGACTGCACGCCGAGCGGCGCGATGATGGCGCCGGCGATGTTCATCGACTTGAAGGTCTGGATCGCCTGGTCTTCCATTTCGGCACGACCGTCCGACGACAGCACGAACGCCAGGAAGCCGGCTTCGTTGGCGATCAGCTCGATGCGGCGCGTCAGCGCCATGTAGAACGGATCGGTCGAATTCGGAATGATGACGCCCAGAATGTTGCTGCGGCGGCGGTTGAGATTGACGGCGAACATGCTCGGCCGAAAATCGGATTTCTTCAGCGCCGCCTCGATGGTGCCGCGCGTGTTTTTCCTGACCGAGCTGGGGTCGTTGAAATATTTGGAAACCGTCGTGCGAGACAGACCGACAAAGGCCGAGAAGTCCTCCATCGTCCTTATCGTCTTTGCCATTTGCCGGCCCCCTGTTCGACCTTCCTTGTCTACGTGAGTCACCATCTTGCGCAAAGCAGCAAGGTTTCACCCGTGGTAGAGCCAGTTTGCCGGTTCATGATGTGCCGCGCATCCTCGCTCAAATGCCTGCGGAAAACTGTACTTTCATCGTCGCCGGGTCGCCGCCGGCTTTGGCGAAAAACGGCAGCAGTTCGGAAAGCGGCAATTGGTGGCTGACCAGCCGCGCCATCGTGCCGTCGTCGTGTTTGAGAATATCGAGCGCCTGCGGAATGTTGCGATTCAGCGAATGCGACCCCGCCAGTTTGATCTGGCGGCGGAAAATTTCGAACGGGGCGACCGAGATCCTGGCATCGGGCGCGCAGACGCCAAAAACCAGCGCGGTGCCGCCATCGGCGGTGAAGCCGATCATGCCCTCGACCACCTTGGCGACGCCGGTGGCGTCGGCGACGAAATCGAAGCCCCGCGCCCGTGCCGACAGCGCCTGCGATCCGGACATCAGCGGCTCCAGGCCGAGCGCTTCTGCGAAGGCAAGCCGGGGCTCGCTGATGTCGGCAACCGCAACCTTTGCCACCCCTCTCGCCTTCAGCGACAGCGCAAGCAGCAGGCCGATCGGCCCGGCGCCGAAGACCAGCGCGGTGCCGGGCATGCGCTGCTCGATGCCGGCGGCGCCGAGGCCGTTCAGCACACAGGCGAGCGGCTCGGCAAGGGCTGCGGTGGCGAAACCAAGATCGCCTATGCCGTGCAAATGGTCGACGGCAACCAGGCTGTACTCGGCGAAGCCGCCATCCGCGGTGACGCCATAGGCTTTCAGGCTGGCGCACAGATTGGTGAGGCCCTTGCTGCAGGCCGGGCAATGCCCGCACGGGATGTTGGGATCCACGGCGACCCGGTCGCCGGGCTTGACTGTGGTCACATCCTCGGCGACCGCCTCCACCGTGCCGGCATATTCATGACCGGGGACCAGCGGAAACGCGCCCTCCCCGTATCGGCCATGCAGGACCTCGATGTCTGTGTGGCAAAGCCCGGCGGCACGGACCCGCACCAGAGCATGTCCCGGCTTGATCCTTGGCAGGTCCAGCTCCGTCATGCCGGCAACGCCCGCGGCGGTAAATCGGATGGCCTTCATTTCGGTCTCCCTTGACGACATGGGCGAGGTTGTTGGCCTCAGCTCATCCAGTTGCCGCCGTCGACATTGTAGGTCTGCGCCAGGATGTAGTCGCTGTCGGACGAGGCCAGGAAGACGGCAAGCCCGGCAATATCCTCAGGGTTCGCGAAGCGGCCGATCGGCACCGACTTGGCCACGGCCGCCTTCTTCTCACCCGGCTTCAGGCCCTCCCAGCGGGCGAAGTGGGCGTCGACGACATCCCAATGCTCGCCATCGACGACGCCGGGCGCAATCGCATTGACGTTGATGCCGTGCTTGACCAGCGCCAATGCGGCCGACTGGGTCGCCGAAATGATCGCTGCCTTGGAGGCGCAATAGAGTGTTACCAGTGCCTCGCCGCGGCGACCGGCCTGGCTCGCCATGTTGATGATCTTGCCGCCGCGGCCGCGCGCGATCATCACGTTGGCCACCGCTTTCATCATGAACAGCGGCCCCTTGAGATTGATGGCGAAAACTCTGTCGTAGCTGGCTTCGGTGATCTCGGTGATCGGCGCCATGTCGAAGATGGCCGCGTTGTTGACGAGGATGTCGATGCCGCCGAAATCGCGGTCGACCGCGGTCACAGTCTTGTCGATCGCTTCGAGGTCGGTGACGTCGAGCTTGACGGCGCTGGCTGCCGGACCGATTGCGGTGGCCGCGCGCGTGGCACGTTCGATGTCGATATCGGCAATCACCACTCTGGCGCCTTCGCGCACAAAAGCTTGCGCAAACCCGAGGCCGATGCCGCGCGCACCGCCGGTTATGACGGCAATCTTGTTCTTCAGTCTCATTTCAAATTTTTCCAGCGTTTCTCAAAAGGATGTACCGCCAAACGGCGGCCAGCGCGACGTCATCAGAGGCATGGCCCGGCCTTGCCAGGCGGGCTGTTTCCAAGGAAAGCACGGACCCGCTGTGGACGGGTCCGTGCATCCTCCAGGCCTGCTGCAACGGGAGGTTTTTTCAGGCCCGGATCGCCAGGGACGGCACGCTCCGTCCCTGGCTTGAACGCGCCTATTTGATGTATCCCGCCTCCGTCATCGTCTTCTCCACCGAAGCCTGGGCGCCACTCAGCACATCGTCGACCGACTGCTGGCCGGTGACCGCGGCGGCTATCGCCTGACCGACCTCGGTGCCGATACCCTGGAACTCAGGAATGGCGACGAACTGGATGCCGGTATAGGGAACCGGATCCTTGGTCTGCTTGGTCGGATCGGCTGATTCGATCGCCGAAAGCACCGTCGCCGCGAAAGGCGCTGCCTTCTGGTAGTCGGCGCTGGCATAGGTGGACTTGCGCGTTCCCGGAGGCGCCGCGACCCAGCCTTCGGTCTCGCCGACGCGCTGGACATAGGCTTTCGAGGTCGCCCATTTGACGAAGGACTTTGCGGTATCCGCCTTCTTGGTCGAAGTCGGGATGGCCAGGCTCCATGCCCAGCCCCAGGCCGAACCGTTTGGCGTGACCGCCACCGGCGCCTTGGCGAAGGCAACCTTGTCGGCGACCTGGCTTTGCTTCGGATCATAGACTCGACCCGCCGCCGACGTGGCATCGATCCACATGGCGCAATGGCCGGAGGCGAACAAAGTCTGGTTCTCGTTGAAGCCGTTGGAGCTGATGCCCGGAGGTCCATCCTTCTTCATCGTGTCGACATACCAGCCGATCGCCTTTTTCCACTCGGGCGAATTGAGCTGCGGCTTCCAGTCCATGTCGAACCAGCGGCCGCCGAATGTGTTTATCAGGGTGCCGAGGAAGGCCATGTTCTCGCCCCAGCCCGGCTTGCCGCGCAGGCACAAACCATACTGTTCCTTCGACTTGTCGGTGAGCTTGTCGGCGAATTCCGTGATCTGGTCATAGGTGGGCTGCTCCGGCATCTTCAGGCCGGCGGCGTCGAACAGATCCTTGCGGTAGAGCGTGAACGAGCTTTCGGCGTAGAAGGGTACGGCGTAGAGGTTGCCGTCGACGGTGAGGCCACTACGCACCGGCGCGATCAGATCGTCGTAGTCATAGTCGTCGCCGAGATCATTGAGCGATGTGAGCCAGCCGCTCTTGCCCCAGATCGGGGTCTCATAGCCGCCGATGGTCAAGACGTCGAACTGGCCGCCCTTGGTGGCGATGTCGGTGGTGACCCGCTCGCGCAGCACGTTCTCCTCGAGCACCACCCAGTTGACCTTGTTGCCGGTCGCCTTCTCCCATTCGGGCGACAGCTTCTGCATGATGATCATGTCGCCATTGTTGACCGTCGCAACCGTGATCTCCTCGGACAGAGCGGCACCGGCCGTCAGCGCCAAAGCTGCGACCGACAGGCCAAGAATTCCCATACGCTTACCAATTGGCATTTCGTCTCCTCCTTTACGAATGCGCATGTGTAAGTGAACATGCGTGTATATTTTATTGCGCTTGAAGACCCAGGAGTCAAGCTGCGCAAACCTTGATATTTGGCACCTCGCAAAAGCTCGGCGGATAGCGGGTCGCCATATTGCGCTTTTGGAAAACCGCGCGCGTTGCAAAAAAAGTGAACGCACGTGTAGTTTCTGTTGACTTCGCTCTCGACGCGATTTACCTCGGCTATAACAGGGAGCTATCGTCGCGCGCCGCCAACGACCGGCGTCCGGTCCCGCTGGGGAGAAGGAATTGCAAGTATGAGCCTGTCCCGCCGAAGGGAGATCGCCGCCGAGACCGCGGGCCCGACGATTGCCGCCGGCGAAATCCTGGTCGAGATCATGGCGACGGACCGGGGCCTGGGGTTCCTCGAACCGCTGACGCTTGTAGGCCCCTACCCGAGCGGCGCACCGGCGATCTTCATCGACCAGGTGGCAAGGCTGGGCGGCGGCGCCGGGCTCATCGGCTGCGTCGGCCGTGACGATTTCGGAACGATCAATCTGGACCGGCTGAGGCACGACGGCGTCGACGTCTCCGCCGTCGCCGTCAGCGACCGCTACCCCACCGGAAGCGCGTTCGTGCGCTACCGGCCGGACGGCGGCAGGGACTTCGTCTACAACATCGCCGAATCCGCCGCCGGGCAAATCCGCCTCACGGCCGAGGCGCGCCATCTGGCGGACAAAGCCGGCCATCTGCATGTCATGGGATCCACTCTGGCGGTAGCCGGGCTGAAGGAGATCGTCGCCTATGCCTTGAAAGCGGTGCGCGCCCGCGGCGGCTCGACCTCTTTCGATCCGAACATGCGCAAGGAACTGATCGACGGCGCCGACGGCGCGCAATTCGCCGCTCTGGTCGACGATGCCGACCTGCTGCTGCCCTCCGGCGACGAGCTACTCGCTGCGGCCGGCGTCGATGACGAATGCCAGGCGGTGAAGGCGCTGATATCTAGGGGCGTCGGTGAGATCGTGCTGAAGCGCGGCGCTGCCGGCTCCTCTTGTTTCGGCAGGGACGGCAGCAGGATCGACTGCGCCGGCTTCCTGGTCGAGGAAGTCGACCCGACAGGCGCCGGCGACTGTTTTGGCGCCACCTATCTCACCTGCCGGCGCAAGGGCATGGAGCCCGGCAAGGCGCTGTTCTATGCCAATGCCGCCGGCGCCCGCAACGTGACACGACTGGGGCCGATGGAAGGCACCGCGGGCTTCGACGTGCTTGACGATTTCATCGCCGGGACAGCGAGAGCGACATGAGGACCAATCCGGTTGCAGGCCTCGCTGCCGCGCGCAGAAACGGATCGCCCTACGGCATCGCCTCGATCTGTTCGGCCCATCCGCTGGTTATCCAGGCGGCGATACGGCGCGCCGTCAGGGACAAGGAAACCATCCTGCTGATCGAGGCGACCTGCAACCAGGTCAACCAGTTCGGCGGCTATACCGGGATGACGCCGGACCTGTTCATCGCCTTCGTGCTGGAGATCGCCAGCCGAGAAGGGCTCGACCCCTCGCGCATCATCTTCGGCGGCGACCATCTTGGACCGAACCCGTGGCGCGCCGAGCCGGCGGCGCAAGCGATGATCAAGGCCGAAGCCATGGTCACCGCCTATGTCTGGGCCGGCTTCAGCAAGATCCATCTCGACGCCTCGATGGGCTGTGCCGGCGAGCCGGCGGCGCTCGACGACGAGACCATCGCGACGCGGGCGGCGCGGCTGGCCAAGGCGGCCGAAAAGGCGGCGCGCGCGGCCGGCAGCACCTTGCCGGTCTATATCATCGGCACCGAGGTCCCTGCCCCCGGCGGCGTCGACCATACGATCAGCGACCTGAAGCCGACCGAAGCGGCGGCGGCGCGGCGCACGATCGAAGTGCATCGCGAGATTTTTGCCAGGGAAGGCCTTGCCGAAGCGTTCGGCCGCGTCATCGCCGTGGTCGTGCAGCCGGGCGTCGAATTCGGCAGCCAGAATGTTGTTCCCTACGCACCCGAGGCGTCGAAGGCGCTGACCGGATTGCTCGACGAGGAACCGTCGCTCGTCTACGAGGCGCATTCCACCGATTACCAGAGCCGCGCGGCGCTGACCGCGCTTGTCGACAACGGCTTTCCGATCCTCAAGGTCGGTCCGGGCCTGACTTTTGCCTTGCGCGAGGCGCTTTACGGGCTCGACCTGATCGCCTCCGAAATGGTCGCGGACTATGGCGACCGGTCGCTTGCCCGCACGATGGAGCGCGTGATGCTGGCAGCACCCGGCCACTGGCACAGCCACTATCATGGCGACAGCGCGAGCCTCTACCTGCAGCGGCACTACAGCTACAGCGACCGCATCCGCTACTACTGGAGCAACCCCACCGCAGGCGTCGCCGTCGGCCGCCTGCGCGAGGTGCTCAACGGCGTCAGCATTCCCGAAACACTGATGCGGCAGTTCCTGCCGATGCTGCCGGCCGCGCTCGGACCGGCAGGCAACCCCGAGGCCATTCTGCTCGCGGCGGTCGATCAGGTGCTGGCCGACTATGACGCGGCTTGCCGCGGCGGCTGAGCGCCGCTGCACCGGGTTGATCTTTGCCTCAACCCAGTGTCTCTGACGTTCCCATGAAACCAGCCCTGTTCTTTCTCCTGTTCGCGGCCTCTCTCCTGGCGTCGCCGGCGCGCGCCGACTGGAAGCCTGTCGAGAAGGTCGAGACCTACGCCATTGCAGGTCAGACCGGCCCCGAACTCTATGCCGCGATCGGCGAACGGGGGCCGTTGCTTGGCAAGGGGCGGGTCATCGCGCACACCAATTTCAAGCTGACCTGGACCAGGGACTACAGACCGAAAGGCAATGCCTGCGTGCTCAAGTCGGCGCGGCCAAAACTGATCATCACCTACACGCTGCCCAAGCCGGCGGGACCACTGCCGGCCACTGTTCAAAAGAATTGGGAGGTGTTCATCGCCGGGCTTGCCGCCCACGAAAGGGTGCATGGCGCAGCCATCGTCGAGATGGTGCACAAGATCGAGACCGTGAGCGTCGGCCTGACCGTCGCCGGCGACCCCGGCTGCAGCAAGATCAGGACCGAACTGACCAGGCAGCTCGCCGAAATCTCGCTGGCGCAGCGCCAGGCGAGCCGCGACTTCGATCGCGTCGAATTCGGCCCTGGCGGCAATCTGCAGAAGCTGGTGCTGGCTTTTGTGAATGGGGGATAGTGCTTGCGGTGGTAAGCCGCATATCGCCGAAAGCTGGCGGGACAGCGCCCCCCTCTGTCCTGCCGGACATCTCCCCCACAAGGGGGGAGATCGCAACTCGTCAGATCGCGCGGATGATCCCGCCATCGACGCGGATGTTCTGGCCAGTGATGTAGCCGGCACCTTCGGAGGCGAGGAAGGCGATGGTAGCGGCGATCTCTTCCGAGGTGCCGTAGCGCTGCATCGGCACGCTGTCGCGGCGCTCCTCGGTGGCGGGCAGGCTGTCGATCCAGCCGGGCAGCACATTGTTCATGCGCACATTGTCGGCGGCATAGGTGTTGGCGAAGATCTTGGTGTAGGCGGCAAGGCCGGCGCGGAACACGGCCGAGGTCGGGAACATCGGGCTCGGCTCGACCACCCAGGCGGTCGAGATGTTGATGACGGCGCCGGCCTTCTGCTTGACCATCTGCGGTGCCACGATGCGCACCGGCCGGATGACGTTGAGCAGATAGACGTCCATGCCGGTGTGCCACTGCTCGTCCGTGATCTCGAGGATCGGCGCGCGCGGGCCGTGGCCGCCGCTGTTGACCAGCACGTCGATGCGGCCAAAGCGCTCGAGCGTCAGGTCGACAAGGCGCTGCAGATCGTCATTCGACTGGTTGGAGCCGGTGACGCCGAGACCGCCAAGTTCCTTGGCCAAGGCCTCGCCCTTGCCGGACGAGGACAGGATGGCGACCTTGAAGCCGTCCGCGGCCAAACGCTTTGCCGCTGCCGCACCCATGCCGCTGCCGCCGGCAACGACAACAGCCACTTTTTCTACACTCATTTTTTCTCTCCTTGAGGGATTTGTGGCGCGTACCTTATGCATTCAAAGGATGATATAGCTGGTTTTGTCATCTGGTTCGAACCAGAAAGCCTGAAATCAAGCAGTAGAAAAACTCCTGGATGCCCGAAGCCTTCCACAGCCTGCCGCCGTTGAATGCGCTGCGCGCCTTCGAAGCCGCCGCGCGTCATCTCAACTTTCGCATCGCGGCGCAGGAGCTGAACGTCACGCAAGGCGCGGTGGCGCAGCACATTCGTGGGCTGGAGGCCGATCTCGGCGCAAAACTGTTCGAGCGGCTGCCGCGCGGCCTGGCGCTGACCGATGAGGGCCGCGCCTATGTGCCGAACATCCGTCGTGCCTTCGACCTGATCTCGGAAGCCACCTTGCTGTTGCGCCCCGAGCCGGCGCGGCTGACGATCAGCGTCACACCGAGCTTTGCCACCAAATGGCTGATCCCGAAACTGCCGGAGTTCGTGGCGCACAACCCGCTGGTCGATTTGCGCATCCTGGCCAGCGAAAGCCTGTCGAGTTTCCAGAGCGACGGCGTCGACATTGCCGTGCGACAAGGCCGTCCGCCCTTCGGCCCCGGCCTTGTCGTCGACCTGTTGTTCCCGCAACAGATCGTCGCCGTCTGCAGCCCGGCGCTGCTGCCGACCGGTGCCAACGAGATCGCAGCGGCCGACATCCAGCATCATGTGCTGCTGCACGACGCGCACAATCTGTGGCCGGAATTCATGGAAAAGGCGCTTGGCCAGAAGATGACGACGGAGGCCAAGCGCATGCGCTTCAACCAGACGGGTCTGGCCATCGACGCGGCCATCGCCGGCCAGGGCATCGCGCTGGCCAGCCGCTTCCTCGTCGCCGCGGACATCGCCGCCGGCCGGCTGACGCAGCCACTCAGTGCGGAGATGCGCGGCACGCAGGATTTCCATGTCGTGGTGCCACGCAAGCAGAGGCACCCCGAGCCAACGCAAGCGGTGCGGCAATGGCTGCTGGACGAAGGGAACCAGGCGACCAGGATCATACCGGAATGAGCGGAGCGGCCACGCGCTCCCGCTCCCACCGGATCAGGCCTCGGGCAGGCCTGGCAGCATCTGCCTCAGCACGCGGTCGCGAAGGAAGACATGGTGGTAGATCGCGGCTGCGGCATGCAGGCCGGCAAGCCACATTATGATATCCCCAAGCGTACCGTGGATTTCCGCCAGGGAGGCGCCGGGATTCCACGTCGAGAAATACGGACCAAGTGCTCCGAAGCCATCGCCGTCAGGGGCACCGCGAACAACAGCGCATAGAGCGCCCAGTGTGTCACTTTCGATGCCAGATCCATCCACCCAGGCATGGGTGGCGCTTCCGGAACTCGGTCGAACACGCGCCACAGCAGCCGAATGACCAGCAGCACGAAGACCGCGAAGCCAAGCGATTCATGCAACTGCAAGGTAGCGGCATTGGCCTCCGAATAGACGCGCGTCGGGGGACCGCCTTCCGAAACCAGGAAGGCGGCGAGCACGAGCAAAGCGGTCAGCCAATGAAAGGCCTGGGCGAGGCTGCCGTAGCGAATTGTTGTACCGAAAAGTGACATTTAGGGGCTCCGCACCATTGCCGGAGACCGTTCTCCGCAACTGGCCTAAACGTGCCCTCATGTGAATTGTTCCTCAAGCCCCTTCGACATCGCCAGTTGTCCGACCAAGGGCCAAGGTGCAGTCTTCACCCACCCCGCCGCGCAATGTCGGCCGCCACCGCAATCGCCTCGCGGCCGATTTCGCGCAGCAGGCCGGTGACCGGATTGTGGAAGCCGACGAGGTAGAGGCCGAGTTCGGACGACCGCGCGTTGACACCGCTGCGCTCCGGCTGCAACTCAGCGGCCAAGAACTTTTCGTAGCCCGGCCGGTAGCCGGTCGCGAGGATGACGGCGTCGAACGCTTCCTGCCGGCCATCGGTGAATTGGGCGCCACGCTCGCTGAAACGCAATATATCGGGCGCGATCCTGATGGCGCCCTTGGTGATCGCTTCCACCGTACCGACATCGATGACCGGGATGCGCCCGACCTGGTCGATCTGCTGCAGGATGCCCTGCTTCGGCCTGACGATGCCGTATTTTTCGAGCTTGCCCAGCGCGAGATCGAGAATGATCGGGAACAGCCAGTCGTTCAGCGCCTGCGGCATCGGCCGGCTGGCGATGCCGACCATCTGGATCGGCACGCCGAACAGCTGGCGCGGCACGATGTGGACGCCTTTGCGCACCGAGATGACCGGCCGCACCCCGTTCTCAGCAAGGTCGAGCGCGATCTCGGCGCCGGTGTTGCCCATGCCGACGATCAGCACCGAGCGGCCGGCAAAAGGTGCCGCCTCGGTGTAGTCGGCGCTGTGCAGCACCTCGCCCTTGAAGGCCTCGATGGCGGCGAGCTTGGGAACGATCGGCTCGGCATTGTTGCCGCTGGCGATGACGATATGGCGTGACCGCAAACTGTCCGAACCGGTCTCGACCAGGAAATGGCCATCGTCGCGGCGAATGGATTTCACCGTCTCGCCGAAGCGCGGGCGCAGGTCGAATTTTTGCGCATAGTCGTCGAGATAGCAGACGACAAGCTCACGCGGCACATAGCGCGGATAGTCCTTGGGAAACGGCTGGAACGGCAGCGACGAGAATTTCTTGACCGTGTGCAAATGCAGCCGCCGATAATGCCGCCGCCACGCCGGCGCGACCTCGTTCGCTTTCTCAAGAATGACGAAATCGATCCCTGCCCGCTTCAGGCAGGCGCCGACCGCAAGACCGGCTGGCCCGGCGCCGACAATGGCAACAGTCGTGTCCAAGTGAACCTCCCTCTGCCGATCTCCCCCGATGCCCGGCAGGACAGAGGGGGGCGCTGTCCCGCCGCCTGTCAATCAAATAGCATGGCGCGCTAGGCCCAATTCTCGCTCGAAGCAGATTGGACGCAAGGCTGGCGATCCTTCGCGCCCCCCTCTGCCCTGCCGGGCATCTCCCCCACGAGGGGGGAGATTGGCTGTCATCCAATATGCTCGGCGCGCAACTGCTGCTTCAGCTGCTCCAACGCCGCTTCCCCGCCTGCCGCCAGCTCATCGGCGACCCTCGCGAGTTCACCATCAGCATTGCGATATCTGCTGCCCCAGGCGCCGAGCGTCGCCAGCACCGGCAACAGGTCGATGCCGGCCTCGGTCAGGCGATAGATCGCCTTGAGCTTGTGGCTGGGATCGCCGCTCCTGGTGATGATGCCCTCTTCCTGCAGGGTCTGCAGCCGCTCGGCCAGCGTGCGCGACGAGATGCCCTCGTCGGACAGCAGGAACTCCCTGAAGTGCTTCTTGCTCGCGAAAATCAGGTCGCGAACGATCAGCAACGTCCAGCGATCGCCGAGCAGTTCGAGCGACCGGTTGATCGGGCAGCCGGATTTTTCCCTGGTCGACATTCTATGGTTCCATTTTTAAATCACTTTACTATTGACATCATTTTGGCGATGCGTCAACACTTCCAGAAGTAAACCACTAGTGGCGGGAGCGAGCGCATGGCTCCTTGAAACCGCCGACAGCCAGGGAGTGAGGACATGAGAAAGCTTATCCTGCAGATGCAGATGTCGGTCGATGGCTTTGTCGGCGCCGCTGGCGGTGAACACTGGCAGCTCTGGGAATGGGGTGGCAATTGCCCGTGGGACGACGCGTTGAAGCGGGATTTCAACGCCGTGTTCGCCGGCATCGACACCATACTGCTCAGCCGCAAGATGGCCGAGGAAGGCTACCTCACCCATTGGGGCGATGCGGCGAAGAATTTTCCACGCGACGGTTTTTATGCCTTTGCACAGCGCATCGTCGATGCTGACAAAGTGGTGCTCAGCGACAAGCTCAAGGCGTCGCGGTGGGAGCGCGCCACGATTGCCAGCGGCGACCTGCCGCGCGAGGTCAAGGCGCTGAAGGCCACCAAGGGCGGTGACATGGCCGTGTTCGGCGGCGCCGGCTTTGCCTCGGCGTTGATTGCGGCGAGGCTGGTCGACGAATTGCAGCTGTTCATCAATCCGGCGGCGCTTGGCGACGGCGAGAGGATTTTCGACCGGGGCGGGTTCAGACAGTTGCGGCTGCTCGGATCGAAAGCCTATGCCTGCGGCATGGTGGTCAACCGCTACGCCCCAATGGCTTAGGCCACAGCCACGATGACGTGTGCCTGAATCTTGGCGGCAACCGCGCCACTGCCATGTCTGGCTGCAATCGCAGATTCTGCACAGTCGGTAGCCGCTTCCAGTTTCCCCGCGTCCCTGGCCTCGATTTCGTTGCGAAGCGGCGTTCCCTGGCAATAGGCAACGGCCGGAATGCGCGGCGAGGAGGCACGGCTTTGTTCGGCTCTCGTTTCGATCACCACATGGGAGAAACCTGCGTCTTCCAGGTCGCTGCGGATCAGTGCCGTATCATTGTAGCCGTGCGGCGTGCGTGCCAGGAAGCGCGGCGGATCGTTCGGAAACATCTTTGCCAGAGCATTCGTCACATCATCGGCAAAGACATTCTCCTCGATGCGATCCCATACGTTGAATAGAAAACGGCCTCCGGGCTTCAGGACCCGCTTTGCCTCGCGGTAGGCCGATGTGCGGTTGGGAAAGAACATCGCGCCGAACTGACAACAAACGAGATCGAAGACTGCATTTTCAAACGGCAGCGCCATCGCATCAGCCTGGCGCCATGTGATGCGACTGTCGGGCGCTTGTCGCGAAGCGGCGTAGTCGAGCATCGGCTGGTTGAGGTCGGTTACGACAAAGTTTGCGCCTGGGGACAATTTTGGCGCCAGCACGCGGGTGACAACCCCGGTGCCAGCTGCAATTTCCAAAACGGCACCGGGCGACAGGGACGCTGCCCGTCGTGCAAGATCCGCGGCGAACGGCTCGAAAATCAACGGCACCATGTAGCGGTCGTAGTTTTCCGGAATCGAGCCGGCAAATACCTTGTCCGTTTGCGACATTGCTACCCCCTGCCGTCCGATCGATGGCTGGCGAGACTAGCATAGAATTGTTGCTTTGGGCCGCTTCCGACAGAGAGGCGTCAACTCCGCGAAAGCGGATGAGCCGCGCCTTAGAACGTGATCGTCACCGAAGCAGCACTGCGCGTCGCAGCCCCGTGAAACACGGCCTCGATGTTGTTGCCGTCGGGATCGAGCAGGAAGGCAGCGTAGTAGCCAGGGTGGTAAGGCCGCTCGCCCGGTCCGCCATTGTCGATGCCGCCGGCGTCGAGGCCGGCCCGGTAGAAAGCGTCGACCATGGCGCGGTCCCTGGCCTGGAAGGCCAGATGATGGCGCCCGGTCAGTTGTCCCCTCGCCGCTCGGCTGTCGACGCTGGAGATGAACAGCTCGTCGGCCCAGAAATAATCTGCAGCCTCACCACCGATCGGAATACCGAGCACCTTGAAGACAGCTTCGTAAAAACGCCGGCTGGCCGGGAGATCTTTGACCACCAGCTGGATGTGGTCGACAAGGCGGCCGCGATGAAGCTCCATGACTGCTATCTCCCGTTTCACAAGACCGGAAACCTATCGCCGAAAAGCGCCTCGTCAATTCGGCAGAGCTTTTTTGTGAGCTCGCCGCGCCGACTGGATAATAAATGCAACCGGATTGTCGGATTCGAAATCCCGCCAACGTCCTTCGGACGCAAGCGGCGTGACGGAGCTCGAAACAGGTCGCGCCGCGTAGACATGATGTTGGGAGAAAAGCATGAACTTTTCCTATCGTTGGGTCATCGTGGCGGCCGGCGCCCTGATGAGCTGTGTCGCCATCGGGGCGATGTTTTCGCTGGCGATTTTTCTTGAGCCGATATCGCTCGACACCCACTGGTCGCGCGCCGGCATATCGAGCGCGATGACGCTGAATTTTTTGGTGATGGGCGTCGGCGGCTTCGCCTGGGGCGCCATCTACGACCGCCTCGGCGCCCGCCCGGTCGTGCTGGTGGGCGCTACGCTGCTCGGGCTGGCGCTGGTGCTGGCGAGCCAGACCGGGTCGCTGCTCAGCTTCCAGCTAACCTATGGCGTGCTCGTCGGCCTCGCGGCCAGCGCCTTCTTCGCGCCGATGATCGCGTTAACCACCGCCTGGTTCGACACCAACCGCAGCCTTGCGGTGTCGCTGGTCTCGGCCGGCATGGGTGTGGCGCCGATGACCATCTCGCCCTTCGCGCGCTGGCTGATATCAGCCTATGACTGGCGCACCGCCATGTTCGACATCGGCGTCATGGCCTGGGTGCTGCTCTTGCCGGCGGTGCTTCTGGTGCGGCAGCCGCCCAAGCTTGTCGCCCATGATACCACCTCAGGCCCTGCCGCCGAAGGTGCCGGCATGTCGGTCGGCCAGGCGTTGCGCTCGCCGCAATTCATCGTGCTCGGCCTCACCTTCTTCGCCTGCTGTGCGGCGCATTCCGGCCCGATCTTCCATATGGTGAGTTATGCCATGCTGTGCGGCGTTGCACCGATGGCGGCGGTCACGATCTACAGCGTCGAGGGCCTGGCCGGCCTGGGCGGCAGGCTGATGTTCGGCCTGCTTGGCGACAGGCTCGGCGTCAAGCCGGTGCTGATCACCGGGCTGGCGATCCAGGCCGCGGTGATCGCGGCCTATCTTGCCGTCAGCCAGCTCGACCAGTTCTACATGCTGGCGGTCGTCTTCGGCGCCACCTATGGCGGCGTCATGCCGCTCTATGCGGTGCTGGCGCGCGAATATTTCGGGCCACGCATCATCGGCACGGTGTTCGGCGCGGCAACCATGCTGTCCAGCCTCGGCATGGCCTTCGGCCCGCTGGCCGGCGGCATGGTGTTCGACGCCTACGCCAACTATTCCTGGCTGTTCATCGGCTCGGCCATCGTCGGACTGGGTGCGATGGCAATCGCCATCGCGTTCCCGCCGCAACCTAGCCGGCAGTTGCAGGCGGCGTAGCCCGTGCCAAAGCAATGGCCGCTCGCGGGAGCGGCCATTGCATCAGGATTTGTCGTGGTTCCCGTTGCCGGACGCCATCGAAACGGCGCGATGTGTGGTATTCTGGCCTGGCACATCCGGGAGCCACCGCATTGACCAAAAGCTTGGAAGCCGAAGACGACAGAGGGTGGTCGAGCCTGCTGGTCGCCGCCGAAAAGGGTGATGCGGAAGCCGTGCAATCGGAGCTGGCCGCCGGCGCGGATATCAACCAGGCGGACGAAGGTGGTTGGTCGGCGCTGCATCTTTCGGCCCTCAACGCCCACACCGCGACAGTCGAAGCGTTGATCGAACACCCCGAAATCAACGTGAACTCCCGAAACAAATGGAAGAGCACGCCGTTGAGCCTGGCCGCAGCCAAGGGCCACTACGCTTCCATCTCGGCCCTCGTCAAACATCGCGCAATCGACATCAATGCGACCGCCGACTATTACGGCCGCACGGCGCTGATCGAAGCCGCCAAGAACGGGCATCTGGGCATCGTGAAGCTGCTGGTGGAACATGGCGCCGACGTCAATCTGATGGACAAGTCAGGGCGCAACAATGCGCTGATCGAGGCCATCAAGGGTCGGCATTTCGCCATCGCGGAATATCTGCTGGAGACTCGGAAGGTGAACTTCCTCAATCGGGATATGCGACTGAACGCCATGATCTGGGCGGGAAGCTGCCACAACCCTCAATTCATCGAGAAGCTGGAAGCCGCCATCAGCAATTTCTTCGACGGCAAGTGACCGCGAGGCAGCGGCAATTGCCTTCATGAACCGCAGCGAGATAAGCTTCCAGCTTGGTCGCCGTTAGCAGGTTAATAAGCATTTGGTAATAAACACAGGAGATGAACTACAAGCTCGATCTGGCGTGTAAGATGCCCTCGTTCTCAGCGAGTCGGTAACGTGCGCATCAAAAGCTTGATCATCCTTAGCATGACGAGCGCCGCGGCGCTGATCGGGCTGGTTGGCGGCCTTGCGATCTTTACGCAGATGGCCGCGACCAGGTCGCTGGGTTTGACCGAGGCGACCAACGTCGCGCGGGAACTGGCGGACACCATCGTCTTCAAGCCGTCCGACGGGACCCCTTCGCTGTTCGAGCGGCCAGAGGCGCTCAAACAATTCATGGAGCACCAGCATCGCCGCATGCGTCGAGATTTCCTGGTTCTCGACCGCAACAAGACCGTCGTTGCCCATGCCGCCGACGAAGAGCACAAGATCGGCGAAAAATTCGAACACGATTCCGGTAACGAAATCGGCCAGACGCTGGAGGACGGCATCCCGCGCAAGTTTGTCGACACGGGGGAAGTGAACGCCATACTCGCCGTGCCGATCGAATATCCCGAGGATACGATCATCGGCGCCGTGCTGCTGGAATATGATCCTGTCCTTCATGCCGCTGAAGAGCGCACCAACAGCCTGCTCTGGCTGGTTGGCCTCAGCGCCGCGGCGGCGGTGCTGGTCGCGGTGGGGTTTGCATGGATGCTGCTCAGCCGTTTCGGCTCCGGTCTCAAGGATATGATGGGCGGCATGGCAGCGCTGGCGAAGGGCAATGCCATGACGCGCATCAGTCATGCCCGCAAGGATGAATTCGGGCAGCTGGCCGACGGGTTCAACACCATGGCGGACCAGCTTGCATCGGCGCGGGCGCATGTCGAGGATATCGTCGAGACGGCGGCCGAAGGCATCGCGGTGCTGGACGTCGACGGCCGCATCGCCAGCGCCAATCCAGCGGCCGCAACGATGATCGGGCGGCGCGCCGACAAGATCGTCGGGCAGCAATGGGATTCGGTGCTGACGGTGCGCGACCCGAGAGGTGGCGCGTTCGCCGCCGGCGCTTCCCCCATTGAAATGGCCTTGGCCACCGGCCGCCAGCACCAGGGCGAGGTGCGCCTGACCAGATCCGATGGCTCGCATGTGCCGGTCATCGCCAGCTGCAGTCCGCTCAGCCGCTCCGACGGCGGACTGGTCCTCACCCTCAACGACATCAGCGAGTTGCGCCGCGCCGAAGGGGTCGTCAACGAGCGTGCCGATCAGATGGCGGTGCTCAACCGCGAGCTGCACGAGAAGTCGGAAACCACGACCCGCCTGGTCAAGCTTGGCGAGCTGCTGCAGGCCTGCGTGACCTTCCCCGAAGCTTTTTCTGTGGTCGGCACGGCCATGACCGAGTTCCTCGGCGGCTTGAGCGGAACGGTGCATTTGACCAGCGCCTCGCGCAATCTGGTCGAGGAGATGGCACATTGGGGCGACATCCGCTCGAGCGCCACGCAATTTGCGCCCGAAGACTGCTGGGCGCTGCGGCGCGGCCAGGAGCATGTCGCCGGCCCGGGCATGCTGACTCCTCGCTGCGCCCATATCACGGAGAACGGCAAGAAGGGCTATGTCTGCATGCCGCTGGCGGCGCAAGGCGAGACGCTGGGCATCCTGCATCTGTGCGAGCCGAACGCAGTCGAGAAGCCGCAATGGCTGGCTGAAAGGCAGCAGATCCTGCGCGGCGTCGTCGACACGCTGGCATTGGCGCTGGCCAATCTGCGCCTGCGCGAGACTTTGCGGCAGCAATCGATCCGCGATCCGAACACTGGCCTGTTCAACCGGCGCTATCTCGAGGAAACAAGCAGCCGCGAACTGCGCCGGATGGAGCGCTCGGCCCAGCCGCTGACGATCCTCATGCTCGACGTCGATCATTTCAAGCAGTTCAACGACACGTTCGGGCACGAAGCCGGCGACCTCGTCCTGAAGCAGGTCGCCGCGACATTGATCGAACATGCGCGCGACAGCGATGTCGTGTCACGCTACGGCGGCGAGGAATTCGCCATCGCCATGCCGGGATGCTCGCTCGAGGAAGGCGCCGAGCGGGCCGAAGCGCTGCGCCAGGCTATCAGGCAGCTCCACCTGACGCATCGCGGCCGCACGCTGGGCACCGTGACGGTCTCGTTCGGGGTCGCCGCCTACCCCGAGCATGGCGCGGGCTGGGCTGAAATCACCAATGCCGCCGACCATGCGCTCTACGAAGCCAAGGGCGAAGGACGCGACCGCGTCGTCGTCGCCAAAAGCGGCACGCCCGGCGAGCGGCCCCCGATCCAGCTGGTATCGGCCGCCGCGAAAGCGAGTGTGGACATCAAGGGCTAACTTGCTGCCCTGGCTGTCCGAACTGCAATCAGCCAGCGCTGGCGAGATACCGTCTCTCGCCGTCACGCGTGGCCATCAGGGCCGCTGGAGCCGTGCCAGGCTCGCGAATGACGCCCGGCAATTCGGAAATCGCGTTCCTCGAAACATCTGGCCTTCAGCCATGTGGTCGACGATCCGCTCCGGTAGCGGCTGTCGGCGCGCTTCGAGATGATGCCCTCAAGCCCCATCTTGTCGATGGCGCGGAGGATCGCCAGCGCATCGCCGTCGAAATGCTCGCTGTACCGGATCTTGCCGGCGCCAGGCTCAACCAGTTGCCACAGCGCCTGCTTGCGCTGCAGCAGGGGCAAGGGGGCAAGATTGCGACCATCGAGATGGAGGATGTCGAACGCCACGAACACCAGCCGGCTCGGCTCATCCCAGATCGCGGATTCCAGCGCAGGGCAATCGGGAGCGCCCTGCTCGCCCGGTACAATAACCTCGCCGTCGAGAATGGCAGCCCTGCATGGCAGCTCGACTGCCAGCGCGATCGGCCAGTATTTTGTCGTCCAGTCATGGCCGTTCTTGCTGAAAAGGCGCACGCCGCCTTGATCGATGATGAGCTGCGTCCGGTAGCCGTCGAACTTGACCTCGTGAACCCATCCCTCATCTTCGGGCGGTTGCTCGACCGGTGTCGGGATCTGCGGCGGAATGAACTCCAGCCGGCCGCCACTGACCTTGCTACGCTTACTCAATGGACACCTTTGACCGCGTAGCGGGAGGCGTTGCCGGCACAGGCAGCGACACCCCAGCTTTCTGGACGCCTGCCGCCTGTGCCGAGCCCCCGCCAGACCCGTTGCGAACATCTACGGACGAAGTCGGAATGTCGTTAGCTTCGCATCCAGATACTTATCCTGGCGTACATATCTCGCTCTCGGTGCGGCGATCTTGCACCGACCGGCCGACGCCGCCCAGGATTGCCGCTGGCTCACGCAGTCCCTCGGCCAATTTCGGGCGACCTTAGTCCATCAAAAGCACCAGGGCGGGATGCAGCTTCTTCAGGTTCGGCAGTGATTTCGATTGCCAGGGTATGTCGGGCGTTCCACGCACGACGAGGCGAACATCGGGATGCTTGCGTACCTCGATGGTAAATTTCGCCAGCAGGTTGATGCCGGAAGAGTTGAGAAAGTGAAGGTCCTTCAGATTGAGTGTAATGGAAGCGGGATTTGAGGCAAGAACACTGGTCGCCAAAGCCGTGACGGGCGCGCCGGCCTCGGAACTGGCAAGCCGCATTGCGCCGTCGAAGAAAATATCGCTTCCTTCGTTCCACACGCGGTAGTCGTCTGTCTTGATTTCCATGGCCTGGCTTCGTTTCTTCTAGTTGTGCGTTTGCGAGATCGGAATGGAGGCATAGGTTTCCAGGCAAATCCGATCGCTTTCGTCGGCGGCGCTGAATATCCAGGCCAGGCGTGCGCCATAGTCGCTCATCAGCGTCAGCAATCCGAGTCCGGAGCGTGACACGTCAGGGCTCGCGGCATTCGCTTCAATTCGCTGTATCAGCAGGTCTCTGGGGTCGCCAACCGTGATGTCCGCCAGGAGGTTTTTGAATTCGGAGACGTTTTCACCGTCGACGTCATTCGACACCTTGAGCTTGAAGCACTCCGAATCCATCGACGCCTCGATCACGATCTCGCCCGGTGCGCGAAACTTGACGGCGTTCTCGATGAGCTCGTTGACCAGATAGCCGATGCTGTGCCGCACTTCGATGTAGTCATTGCGGGACGACCGGAAGCGCAACGCGAAAAGATCGGCGATGAAGTCCGAGGTCGTGGCACAATGCCGCCAACTCAAGTCGAGAGGTCCGTCGAACAGCCGCACCCGACTGACGCTCTCCTTCATCCCGATTGCAATGTCAGGGGTCCCGAACAGCGTTGTCATTGCTATGTGTGCCTTATGATCACGAGGGTGATGTCGTCATGGATCTTCTGGACTCCGATATGGGCCATCAGATCCTCGATGATCCCGATCTTGATGTCCTCGGCGCTCCCGCCTTGACGCTTTTTTGCGCTCTGGCAGAGGCGCTCGAACCCGAATAGCCTTTTGTCCTGATCCTCCGCCTCGGTCACACCGTCGGTGTGCAGCACGATTACGTCGCCACTCTCGAACAGGATGTCACGCGTGTCGATGAACTTCGAGATGTCATTCTCCAGACCAACCGGCATACCCAGGTCAAGCGTATCGATGCGTTCGACCTCCCCATCCGCACGCACGACGAGAACGTCCTCATGCTGGCCGGATAGCGTTACCCGCTCATCCTCGAAGTCAAGAAAGGCCAGCGAGAGATGCTTGCCGGTGTTCGTCCGCTCGATGTTCTTGTAGATTGCTCTGTTCAGCCGGTCCAGAAACTGGTGCGGATCCGCTTCGTCGGTCTCCTGCAGCGCGCGTGCAACGGATTGAACCATCAGCATCAGCACGCCGCTCTCGAGACCATGACCGGTCACGTCGCCGATGCCGATCTTGATCCGTGATCCGTTCTGCAGGACGTCGTAATAATCACCGCCGACCTCGTCGGCCGGCCGCATGTAGGCCGCGATCTCCAGCCCTGGAATCGCTTCGAGTTCGAATGGTTTCGGCAGGACCATCAACTGGATCTGCCTGGCAACCGCCAGCTCGGCGCCGAGGCGGACGTTCTCGTCCTGCAGCTTTTCGTTGAGTGCGGAAATCTCCTGATTGGCGTCGCCGAGCTCCCTAGTTCGTTCGTCGACGAGTTGCTCGAGGTTTTCCGTGTGGAAGCTGATCTGCTCGGCCATGCGGTTGAAAGCGATGCCAGCGGCTCCAACCTCGTCGCGCGTCGGAATGCTGACGCGGACTGAATAGTCCTTGGTCTGGAGTCGCTGGGCGGCACTGGCAAGCGCCCTGAGGCCCGCGGTGATCCGCTTCGAAATTCCGAGCACGGCCGCGAAAACAATCAGAAGCGAAACGATGATCGCACCGATTTGAAAGAGCAGAATACGATTGGTTGCGCGCGAAATACTCTGCTGTGCGGTAAACAGGGACGCGTAGATCTCCCGTTCGGGGACGACGATCCCGACCGACATCGTCTCGGACTTTATCGGTCCCGAACTCCACAGATTGGTCGGCTTCAGTCGCTTGAGGACAACAATGTAGGGTACGCGTTCGCCCTTGTTGTCGAGCATGATGTGCTGGATGACACCGTCATTGTTTTGGCCGAGGGGCAGCGACGCGATAGCCGGCTGCGTACTTCCCCGCAGGGACCGCTCCAGGCCGGTGACGCCCTGCGTGCCCGCGTCGCTTGATGAAGTCAGGCCGATGATCGCCTGGCCCGACGGATTGATCGCCACTACATTGCCAGTCGACATGGTGAGGAAGCCGAACCCGGTTTCAGCGATCTTCACCCTTTCGACGACTTCCGCGAGCTGATCGAGAGTGATGTCTGCCCCGGCCGTACCGGCGATACCGGTGTGATCGCGCGTCCACAGCGGGTGGAAAAAGCTGACGATCAGCTTTCCCGTGATTGCATCGGTATAAGGCGCTGTCTGGGTGATATCGTCAGGGACCGGACGCGAGGCTGGATCCCTGGCCCATTGCTGCCATGAACCATAGATGCCCGGAAAGAAGAACTCCCAGAACTCCGCCTTGTTATGGCCCGGATAGAGCTTGTCGAAGGTCTGCGCCTGGTCCGTATACGGCACCGTCCTGAAGATCGGCCGTTCTTTTGGACCAATATAGTACATTTGCAGTTTGGACGATCCGCTGGCCATGAGAGTCGGCGCGACGAGATCGATCACGGTGCTGTCTTCTATTTCCTTCTGAACTTCGGGCAGCGGAGTGTGATCGGCGCCCAGCAGGTAGCCCCAGACACTGACCACGGAAGGCGCGCCAGGCAGGTTCTGCGCCCAATCACCCTGCGCGTCGTAGACGACCTTCACGGAGCCGGGCGCTTCATGCGAAAGCGTCGCTCCGACCTCTTGCTGCCTCGTCGGTTCGTCGATCTGGGCCTGCAGTACGCCAGCCAGCGCCTTGACGTCGCCGTGAACCCGATCGAGCAGCAGATCGACGCTCAACGCCGTCGATTCGGCATAGGAACGAATGTATTCCTGGTTTGCGGTCGTCAGGCCCTCACCGACTTCCGATGTCGCGTCGCGCGACAGCTTCTGAACGTTCCAAAGCGCCAGGCCACCGCTCAGCAGGAGGTCGAACAGGACGGCGCCGCCAACGACCAACACGAATTTCGCTCGAAAGGAGCGCAGGCCGAAGCGCGGCGTAGGCTCATTGTCGGCTTTCATTGCGGCCGTCGCCCCGATGCGACCCAGATCGGCCAACCCGCATAACCCTTGGGATGGAGCGCAGCGAAAATGTGATCCTCGAAGCCCTGCCGGAACCGTGCGACGAACTCCGGTCCATCGCCGCGCCTAGTCGCCATCTCGCCCGCATAGACATCCGCCCAAGCCGCAATCACATCGGCGAAATCCTGCGGATCGCTGTCCAGGTTGGTGACCATGAAGGTCTCCACACGGATATCTTCGAATCCTGATTCCATCAGGTATCGCCGGCTCTTTGGCCCAAGCTCGACGTCCATCTCGAAATGCCCGAACAGCTTCGCCACCTCGTTGTAGGTCCAACGGATGCTTTCGGCGCGCGGCTCGCCGAGGCAATGCGAATTCTTCTCGTTGGTGATGTAGACCCGCCCGCCCGGCTTGCATATGCGGTAGAGCTCCTTGAGGATGAGTTCAGGCCGATTGAATATCTGGAGGGAATGCCGGCAGGTCACTAGGTCGAACTGCGCTTCGTCGAGCAGCATCTCCGACGCATCTCCATAGGTATATTCGATGCCCCGGATATCGAACTCCCGCATCACCTGTCGGGCATAGTTCAGGCTCGATATGGAGTGGTCGAGGGCGACGATCCGCGATGGCTGGAACTCCTTCTGCACGAGCACGGCGAAATCGCCGATCCCGCAACAGATGTCGGCCATGACGATCCCCGGCCTCATGCCGTGTCGCGGCAAGATTGCGCGCTCGTGGCGCCAGGTCATCTTCGTCTGTGAACGCAGGATCGGAACGAACCCGCCTTCCTCGAGGAAGCCCTGTCCCGGATAGAATTCGCTGTCATACTCCTCGACCGTGATGTTCGGCTCGATTCCGCTCAAGCGACCGAATTTTCGCGAGGTCCATCCGACGACGCTTGACGTGATGACGACGAATTTGAGATCGGGCCGAGCGCGGCAGGCGTCGATGATGATCCTCGAAAAGGCGTGAAACGCGGCGTTATTCATCTGCGTCAGGCGTCTGACATTGACGTAGAGAACGCCGCGCACACGGCCGATCGCATCGCGGAGCAATGCTATGCTGGGCCCAAGCTCATCGATTGCCTGAGGCCGGACCACCCCGGATATGGAGAACTCCTGGTTGTTGGCGTCATATTGCGCCTTGAAGCGCGGGAGGAGGTCGTAAGGGCTCAATGTTGCAGACCCTCAAGCGGAAGATCCACGACAAGCTTGATTGCATCACCATCGGCTTCCTCGACCCTGAGTATCGCGTTGTAGTCGACAGCCAGTTCCAGGAGCACGACCTCCCGGCTGGGCGCGAGATCCCCCGACACCGAATTGAGGTATCGCTCCCTGGCTTCTGTTCCTGCGACGTGTGACACGGCCTCTTCGTAGAATTGGCGCTCCTCCGGCACGCATGGGAACGTCAGCTCGATCCTGTCCGTTGCGCCGTGGCGGGACACCCTGCATGCCAGTTCACCACCGGCATGGCGGGTACGAAAGGCGACTTCCAGTAATTCATTGAGGGCAGAGGAGAAGAGATTTGAATGCCGGACCGAGTCTGATCTGTTTTGACTGATCATCCGGGCCATGTATGACGAGACATAATGGCAGTGACTCCAGGCGGAGACGAAAGCTTTGATTTCCATGTCGATCTGGATCATGGGCGCAAAAGTCGGCTCGCCAGCCAGCTCATGATGAACAGGTCCCATAGGCATCCTCCCTTGTTCCATCGGCACTGAGCCCTGGTAGGGCGATGGTCTCCGCAATGAAAAATTTCACCGCGCGCCGTGATGAGTCACTCTTGCACCGACTCGAAGAATTGAGCGGTATCTGCCTCGATCGTTTTGTACAAATCTCCACTTCACCGTTAACAAAGGGTGCAAGGTGCAAAGCAATTTCAGGAAACCTGCGCAGCGGTTTTCCGTCCGAAATTGCGTAAAAACAAATACTTAGAGCGGGTCGGCGGCACTATGAAAAGCTGAACCGCTCTAAACCGCCCGATTTGATTCCTCCATCGCTCGCACCACCCTTAGCGGGGACCGTCTGATGAAATTGCTGGTTGCCTCGGCTCCGAGCGGGCGTCCCAGGAAATTGCCTTGCAGGCAATCACAATTCTCCTTGATGAGCCACCGCGCCTGTGCCGACGTCTCGACCCCTTCGGCGGTGACGCTTATTCCCAGGCCGTGCGCCAGATTTATGATCGATCGCACGATGGTCTGGCTTTTGAGATCGGTCTCCAGGTCGGCAATGAAGTACTGATCTATCTTCAACGTGTCGAAGGGAAAGTTCTTAAGGTAGCTCAACGATGAGTAGTATGTTCCAAAATCGTCGAGTGATATTCGTATTCCCAGGACGTTCAGCGTGTTTAATGTGTCGATATTGTCGATCGTCTTCTCGAGAAGAACCGTCTCGGTAATCTCGAGTTCAAGTCGGTCGGCCCGGATTCCAACTGCATCAATGACCTGAGCGATGGTATCCGTCAGCGAACCGCTAAGGAACTGAGCCGGCGACAGGTTCACTGCGACCGTCAGCGAGGCGGGCCACGTCAATGCCTGGCGACAGGCTTCCTCGAGCACCCATCGTCCAATCTCGTCCATCAGACCGTCCGCCTCGGCGATCGGTATGAACACGCTGGGTGGAATGATTCCGATCTCGGGGTGCCGCCACCGCAGCAGCGCTTCGAAGCCGATCACCGACGCGGGAGAGCGAATGAGCGGCTGATACTCCAGATAAAGCTCGCCCCGCTCCAGCGCGGTTCGAAGGTTGCGCCTCAGATTCTCGCGTTGCTCGAGCAAGAGCAGCATCGAACGGTTGAACGTTCGAGCGCAACCGCGTCCATCCGTCTTGGCTGCGTAAAGTGCAATGTCGGCGGCTTTCATCAACTGCTCGCCATCGGTCCCGTGCTCCGGCCCGAAAGCAATTCCGATACTCGAGCCTACGAAAACGGGAATGCCGTTGATGACGAAAGGCTCCTTGAACGCGTCGACCAGCGATCCTGCGAGGCGCTCGGCTTCCGCGGGCTGATCCTTTCCCAATTGGATGACGGCGAACTCATCGCCGGCATACCGGTATGCGGATTCACCGTCCTGCAGAGCGTCGCGGATTCGACCCGCCGCGAGTTGAAGAAGCGTGTCGCCTGCTCCATGACCGAGCGTGTCGTTGACCGCCTTGAAATCGTCGAGGTCGATTTGTAACAGTGCGGCTTTCGGCTTTGCTCCACCGATGGCCACCAGCGCCTGCTGTAGCCGCTCGCCGAATCGCCGCCGATTCTGCAGTCCGGTCAGCACGTCGTGCGTCGCCTGATGGAGCAGAATTCCATGCTCCTGCTCCTCCGCCGCGCTCCGCTCGCCGTGCCCCCTTGTCTCGATGATTCCCACAC
The DNA here is from genome assembly GCF_056404235.1 of Mesorhizobium sp. P2_E10. NCBI lineage: Bacteria > Pseudomonadati > Pseudomonadota > Alphaproteobacteria > Hyphomicrobiales > Phyllobacteriaceae > Mesorhizobium > Mesorhizobium sp. P2_E10. The sequence goes on along the minus strand of NZ_JBFUEK010000002.1, from coordinate 210,232 downwards.
CATTCGCGGCGGCGAAGACGAAAACGGAACGGGGCGCTTCGTCCGATGATCGCGGCAAGTCGATGCGTGCAGGAGTGCCGCCGTGGAACACACGAAGAAATTCGTCGCGGTACCTCGCATCGAGGAAGCTCGGGTAGATCTCCCAAACGGCGGCACCTGGCGCTACCGCGCCTCCGTACACGCCTTTGAGCTTGGTTGCGTAGTGCGTCAGACAGAAGTCGCTGTCATAGAACGACAAAAGTTCGGTCGTGTTTGCCAAAAGGTCAGCGAGAAGCGCTTCGCCGGCACGTGGAACATCGCTTGAGGAAAGCCCCTCACTATCCGTGCCGACGCCTGATGCCTCTGAGTTCAAGAGCCACCTCCATAGGCGGTGCAAATTCGAGTTCCCCAGTCCAGAAATAGCATAACTGCCAAGCTTGGCAAACTTTCAACTCGCTTCTTAACAAGTTCCGCAGCTGCGTTGTTGCAATGCATGCTCTGCCGTGATTGGCGGCAAATTGTCGATATTAATGAACTGTGACAGTTCATTAATAAATCGGCAATTGGCGGGAATTGGCTGTATGATTGATGTCGCGATCGACGCGACACGAAATATTGTGGTCCATGAGCCAGCGTGGCCTTGACCGCCCCTGGCAAGCCCGCTTGAACCTGCTCCATCTCAACATCGCCGATCCTGTTTCAATTTCCAAGCGCCTTGAGCCAACCTTCAAAGGAAGAGGCCTTCTGGTGTTCTGCATGAGAAGCAGAGTGGGCCGGGCGCGGCAACACCACCGTACTGCGGCCTTCGCGGGGGCTGTAACCGAATTCCTTGCTGAATGCCCGGCTGAAATTGGCCGCTGAACTGAACCCGAAGGCCTCGGCAATTTCAACAATGCGCCGGCTGTCCGCCGGATCGCTAAGCGCAATATGGGCTGCCAGAAGCCGGCGGCTTTGAATGTAGTGGAGAACACCACCGCTTGGTTCGAACAACTGATAGAGACGAGAACGCGAGACGCCGAGCGCCCGGCACATTGAACCCGGTGTCAGACGAGCCGCGTCCAGATTGTTTTGGACGTATCGGCGCGCTCGCTCCATCAGCGCGACACCCGCCAATTGTTCGGCGGCGGCAGCATGTTCCGCCGGAGGCGCGAGGCAGGCAATGATCATGCTGCGTGTTGCGTGCACGATGCGGGGCAGATCTTCGCCCGTGAGACTGTGCAGTCTTGCCTCGATGCTGTTGACGTAGTCGACCAGGAGGTTGGCAAAGTTGCCGGACAGAATTGAATTGTTCTTCGCGTCGAGGGTTGCGGCCACATCGGCGAACAAATCACGCGGCAGATAGAGAAAGAGACTTTCGGAGTCCGTTGTCCTCCCGCGAAACGGATAGCCAAGCGACCTGATCTCCAATTTGCCCGGCTGGCCTTCTACAACGCGGCGATCGACCTCCGTCCACGACCGGCCAGTGTGGGGCAAGACGATGCACCAGTGATCGATCGAACTGGACCGGAGTTTTGCGGCAGAACGCATGTAGCTGTGTGCCGCTGCGCGCTGCTGAACGACCAGCATGCCACCGAGGTTCCAGGCCGTGTGGTCGGCGGGAAAGCCATCGTCCGGCGATTTGTCATCCGGCAACTTGACCTCGACAAGCGGAGCCATATGCGCTTGCCAGGCGGCGAACTGATCCACTGGTGCCAGTTCGAGCGTTGAAAAGGACAAAGGCTCGAGCGCCGGCGCGAGTGGCGAAGCTTGCTCGTTGTGAGGTTGAGCTTCGCGCGGCCAACGACGTCGATCACGCTCCGGGGTCTTGCCTTGCTTTTTAGCGTCCATCGCGTGGTGCCATATCCGAATCGGCTATGCCCATGCCCCGCTCAATCATGTGGTGTATCTCGGGTATCTGGCAAGGCTCTGAGGCCGATATCGACAGACCAGCCCGATCAAGCCGTTCGGTGACCACAGCCGCAACCCTGCCGACTGCAGCTGAACTCGCGTCGACAGAGCCGGCGATCACGGTGAGTTGCAGCAACAAATGCATTCCGAGATAAGTTTCTGGATGCGACGCTAACGACACTCTTCAACCCGGTGCATATACATCGAGCATTGTAGAAGCGTAGTTGGGGAGACCCTAGAGATGAACACAAAGCTCAACAGCGAAGCTCGTCGCAAGATAATTCTTGACGGATACGTTAACAACGAGCCGTTGAAGGATATTGCGGCCAAGATCGGATGCTCACTGGCCAGTTTGAAAGTCACCGCCAGTAAAATCGGCTGCACTCGAACGCCGAAGGAGGCGGCCGATTTTAGGCGCGGCTTTCATATACCGGAAAACAAGCGGCAGGATTACTACCAGTTGATGACAATTGGTCAGTATAAAGCTCGCGAGTGCGGGGAAATTTTGGGATTGCTGACAGTTCAATCGTCAGGAAACGAGTAAACTCACCGCAATACACTATCGACGATATTATCGCTGGAGCATTCCATCGCCTCAGCGGTTCGTCGGTAAGAGGCCCGCTGCAGCACGGGCAGCGGGCCCTGAAAGGTTCGCACAGATGCTGCGTCGGCGCTTCAATCGCACCTGCCTCAGCCCTCACGATCTGGCTATTTGCGAACGCGTGTTCGATCGGATCTGCGCGGATGAGCGTCTCGACCCATTGGACCCGGACGCCGAAATCCTGGCGGTGATGGTTGTGGCCATTTTTCGAAATGCTCACACCGGCGAGTGCGAACTGCTGGAAGCGGTCAGGTCTCGTCGGCAAAACGGCGCGGGAAGCGGGCATTAACACACCGCATTCGACCGCGTAGCCGAGCGGGTCTGGCTGAGCGCATAAACTCCTCCAAGGAAAGAGGCTGGAACGTTTCGGCCGACCGCGCGTTGTATCTATTGGGGTGTAGGCCGGCTTGTTTCGGCCGGCCATGGCGTCAGGGAGGCGCGTGGCGGGGAATGTCCCAGGTCAAGACCGTGAAGCCGGCCGAAGCGGCAGCAGCGCCGCGGGCGTCGGAGGTGTTCGCGATGAAGCTCACTTCATCGGAACTGGCAACGACGATGTCGCATTTCCATCGCGCCGAAATCGCCCGCATGGCCGGCTGGCGCGACAGGCTGGACCGGACCAGCAACTGGGCGATCACTGTTGTTGCCGCCATGCTGTCGGTGTCGCTGTCGACGCCCAGCGCCCATCACGGCGTGCTGTTGTTCGCCATGCTGCTCATCACACTGCTGTTGTGGATCGAGGCGCGGCGCTACCGCTTCTTCGACGTCTACCGCGCCCGGGTACGCCAGTTCGAGCGCTATTATTTCGCCCAGATCTTCTCGCCGCAGCCGGACTACGCCTCCAACTGGTTGGCTATTGTCGGCGAAGGCTTACGCTCGCCACGCTTCCTGATCTCGCAGCGCGCGGCGCTGGTGCGGCGGCTGCGCCGCAACTACATCTTCATGTACACGATCCTGATGTTGGCCTGGGTGCTGAAGATCACGACGCCCAGCCTGCAACGCGACGGATCGCCAATCGGCTTCGGCGCCTCGTTCCTCGACGCGATGCGGGTAGCTTCGCTTGGCCCGGTGCCCGGCATCGTTGTCACATGCATTGTCGGGCTGGCCTATGCCGCGATGCTCGCCGCGGCCGTCCTCGTCAGCAGCGAGGAAGGCGAGCTTTCGCATGGTACGGTGCATGTTTGAGATGCCTCGCCTTCCGCCTCTGCCGCGCCGGAGATGCAGCCGGCGTAGGTTAGTCGGGCTGGCTCGCCCCTCGCCCCCGATAGCGCAGCGCCTCGACCAGCACGGCAAAGGCCGGCGAATGCTGCCGGCGGCTGGGGTAATAGAGGTGGCAGCCTGAAAAGGGCGGGCACCAGTCGGCGAGCACGCGCACCAGCCGGCCATCGGCAATATGAGCCAGCGCCTGGTCTTCCGGCAGATAGGCCAGGCCGAAGCCGGCCAGCACCGCGCTCAGCCTGAGCGCGGAGGTGTTGAAGACGAACTGCCCTTCGACCCGCACCTTGAGCTCGCGGCCGTTCTTCTCGAACTCCCAGGCGTAGAGCCCGCCATAAGTCGGCAGCCTGAGATTGATGCAATCGTGCGCCGTCAGGTCCTGCGGCGTTTTTGGCGGCTTGCGCCTGGCGAAATAGGCGGGCGCGCCGACCACCGCCATGCGCATGTCTGGGCCGATACGCACGGCGATCATGTCCTTCGCCACCTGCTCGCCGAGCCTGACGCCGGCGTCATAGCGCTCAGCGACGATGTCGGTGAGACCGTAGTCGACGATGATCTCGACCTTGATGTCGGGATAGTTCGGCAACACCTTCGCCAAAGCCGGCCACAGCACCGTGTCGGCGGCATGCTCGCCCGCCGTGATGCGGACCGTGCCGGCGGGTTTATCGCGCAGTTCGCTCAGCGCGGCGAGCTCGGTCTCGATCTCCTCAAAGCGTGGGCCAATGGTCTGCAGCAGGCGCTCGCCGGCTTCCGTCGGCGAGACGCTGCGCGTGGTGCGGGTCAACAGCCTGAGCCCAAGCCGCTCTTCCAGCCCGCGAACCGTGTGGCTGAGCGCCGACTGCGAAACGCCGAGTTGCGCCGCCGCCCGGGTGAAACTCCGCTCCTTGGCCACCGCCAGGAAAGCGATCAGGTCGTTGACGTTCTCGCGCGGCATTCATGAATCCTCCTCATAGGTGCATGCGGATTATACCATCTAATCCGCCGCCTTCGCAGCCGCTAGATTCCACCCAACACCAATCATCGGGAAAGGCCGGGCGAACGCCGCGGCCGATCGAAGGACTCCAGACCATGGACATCAAGCGAAGCGGCTCTCAAGCCTCCGGCAAGGGACCGGCCGATTGGTTCACCGGCACCGTCCGCATCGACCCGCTGTTTGCGGCAAACGCGCTGGCGCGTGCAGCCGGCAATGCGGTGACGTTCGAACCGGGCGCGCGCACCGCCTGGCATACCCATCCGCTCGGTCAGATCCTGATCGTTACGGCAGGCTGCGGCCGCGTCCAGCGCTGGGGCGGCCCGATCGAGGACATCCGTCCGGGCGACGTGGTCCGGTTCGAGCCCGGCGAGAAACATTGGCATGGTGCTGCGCCGACCACGGCGATGACGCACATCGCCATCCAGGAATCGCTCGACGGCAAGGCCGCCGACTGGATGGAGCATGTCAGCGACCAACAATACCAGGCCGCACCCTGGGCGGCATGAGCATCGAACATCCGACCTGAAACGGAGATCGCGACACGGACGTGGCGCGGCCTCCAACAATTCTTGAAAGGACAAACAAATGCAAAAGCGGAAACTTGGAAACAGCGACCTCGAAGTCTCGGCCCTTGGCCTTGGCTGCATGGGGATGAGCCAGTCCTACGGGGCGCCGATGGCGACGCCGGATGCGGTCCGTCTGATCCGCTCCGCGTTCGAGCGGGGCATCACCTTCTTTGACACCGCGGAGGTCTATGGGCCGTTCACGAACGAGGCGGTCGTCGGCGAGGCGCTGCAGCCGATCCGCGACCAAGTGGTGATCGCCACCAAGTTCGGCATCGACATTGCCGGGACGGCCGGACATGAAGGCATGGACAGCCGGCCGGAGCATATTCGCGACGTCGTCGAGGCCTCGCTCAAGCGACTGCGGACCGACCGCATCGACCTGCTCTACCAGCACCGCGTCGATCCGGTCGTGCCTATCGAAGAGGTGGCGGGCGCGGTGAAGGATTTGATCAGCCAAGGCAAGGTGAAGCATTTCGGCCTCTCCGAGGCTGGCGTGCGCACCATCCGGCGCGCGCATGCAGTGCAGCCGGTCGCCGCCCTGCAAAGCGAATATTCGCTGTGGTGGCGCGAACCCGAGGAGGCGATCCTGCCGGTCCTCGAAGAACTGGGGATCGGCTTTGTGCCCTTCAGCCCGCTTGGCAAGGGTTTCCTAACCGGCGCCATCGACGCCAACACGACGTTCGCAAGCAGCGACTTCCGCAACACCGTCCCACGCTTTGCGGAAGAGGCCCGCAAGGCAAACCAGGCGCTGGTCGATGCGATCGTCGCGATCGCGGCTGAGAAGAAGGTGACCCCGGCACAAGTCGCACTCGCCTGGCTGCTGGCGCAGAAACCCTGGATCGTTCCGATCCCCGGCACGACGAAGCTCCATCGCCTCGAGGAGAACATCGGATCGTCCACGGTGGCGCTGACCGCAGCCGATCTTGCCAACATCGAGAACGCGGTTTCCGCGATTGCCGTGCAGGGAGAGCGCTATTCTCCGCAACAGGCGGCAAGGATCGATCGCTGAGCGATTTTTTCAAACCGCAATCAAGGAGAAAGAAGATGCAAAAGCGCAGACTTGGAAACGGCCTCGACGTCTCGGCCTTTGGGCTCGGCTGCATGGGCATGACCTCGGCCTACGGTCCGCCGGCGGTGAAGAGCGACATGATCTCGCTCATACGGAGCGCCGTCGAGCTTGGCGTCACCTTGTTCGACACGGCCGAGGCCTATGGTCCGTTCGTCAATGAGGAGCTGGTCGGCGAAGCGGTGGCGCCTTTGCGCGATAAAGTGGTGATCGCCACCAAGTTCGGCTTCGACATCGACCTTGAGACGGGCCAGCGCAGCGGCGGTCTGAACAGCAGGCCGGACCATATCAAGGCGGTCGCGGAGGCTGCGCTGAAGCGGCTCAGGACCGACCGCATCGATATCTTCTACCAGCACCGCGTCGATCCCGCCGTGCCGATCGAGGATGTCGCCGGCACAATCAAGGAGCTGGTCGATGCGGGCAAGGTGAAGCATTTCGGTCTCTCCGAAGCCGGGGCGCAGACCATCCGGCGCGCGCACGCCGTCCATCCCGTGACCGCGGTGCAAAGCGAATATTCACTGTGGTATCGCGGCCCCGAGGCGGAGATCCTGCCGACGCTGGAGGAACTCGGCATCGGCTTCGTTCCCTTCAGCCCGCTGGGGGCAGGTTTTCTGACCGGCAATATGGACGCGAACACGACTTTTGCCAGCACCGACTTCCGCGCCAGCGTTCCCCGCTTTGCGCCCGAGGCGCTGAAAGCGAATGTGGCGCTGGTCGACCTGCTGCGCAGCGTGGCGACGGCGAAGGGCGCTACCCCGGCGCAGATCGCGCTTGCCTGGCTGCTGGCACAGAAGCCATGGATCGTTCCGATCCCCGGCACCACCAAACTACACCGTCTGCAGGAAAACCTCGGATCTTCCGCCATTGAGCTTGCGCCGGAAGAGCTCAGGGATATCGACCAGGCGGCGTCGCAGATCACATTGAAGGGTGCCCGCTTGCCGCAAGCGGTGCTCGACATGACGGGCCGCTAGGCGATGGCGCGCCAGCGTCAGCCTGGCATGAGGCGGATATCGAAGGATCGGAGGCAATTCCTCGGTTCTTCCTGGAAGGCAATTTCCGGGCTTGTGACAGGCGGGCTTTTTCTGATGCCAACAATAATCCTCGCCGAGCCGGCAAAGCCGAACTTTGCCGGCCGAAAGGTGCTGATCCTCTATTATTCGCGCACCGGCCACACAAGGACTGTCGCCAACCAGATCCATGGGCTGGTTGGCGGCGACATGGTGGAGCTCCGGACCGTGCAGCCCTATCCGGATGACTATGATGCGCTTGTCGCACAAAACGTCGAAGAACAGAGCTCCGACTACATGCCGCCCTTGCAGACGACAATCGACAATCTTCGGGATTACGACGTTGTCTTCATCGGCTCGCCGCTCTGGAACGTCAGGCTGACGCCGCCGGTCCGCAGCTTCCTGTCCAGCCATGATCTGTCAGGCAAGATCATTGCACCATTCGTCACCTACATTGTCAGCGGCCTCGGCCGGTCCCGGCGGGACATCCAGGAATTGTGCCCGGATGCCAGCGTGCTGGACGGCCTCGCGGTGCTGGGGGAGGCTGCAGGTGAGGCACAAACCGCGGTGTCGGAATGGCTCCGCGGCTTGCGTTTGTAGCGAGCTGGACGGCGGGCCTGGCCTCATCTCAATAGCATGATCAGTCTGGCGCCGGCCCCTTCTCAGGCGATGGCGCCACGTGGCGGCTTTGGGGCCGCGCGCCTGCGGATATTGCGGCATGGTGAGGATCGACAAGCCAGGCATTTAATTCAAATCCGACTGTGGATATTTGCCATCGGGTAAAGCGAATCGGCCATCCCTGTTGAACGGCGGGCAATAAGGAGAAGCTTATGAAGAGCGACTTTGCCGCCGCACACCTCCATCTTGAACGAGCATGCCACTATCTGCGCGGCGACGATGGGACGAGCAGCCATGCCCGCGCGACCTTGGACCTTCTGATCGAGGCAATTGTCGCGGCCCAATACACTCGGCCCGCGGGAGACGTCGTGGAATTTCCCATTGCGGCAAGGCTGCGATAGTCGGCCCTGCCTTTTAGAGCATGATCCCGAAAAGTGGAATCCGGTTTTCGGAAAAGATCATGCTCAAACAAAGGGATACGGCCCATCCCGATTCCATCGGGATGGAACAGGCTCTAGCTTCGGCCTCGCGGATCTGGCGGAGCCGAAGCCGCCGACCTTCCCTCAGCGCGCTGGTTCAGCGCAAATCCCGCCTGAAATTCCCTGGTGTTGTTGCGATTGGGATAGGGCTGGTCCGGCACCGAAACGCGCAGATGCGCACACAGGGGCTCCCAGCCGTCGCCGAGATTGTGGACCAGCAGGCGCTCCGGCTGCATTGTCGCCATGACGGCGGCGACGTTAGCCTCGTAGAGGGCAATCGCGGCCGCGCGGTCGTGCGCCTTGCCGCCGAAGACCTGCTTCGAAACCAAGGCAATGCCCAGCGATTCCTGATCCTGGCTCTGGCTGATGCCGGCCAGGATGGTTTTCTCGAAACTCTGCCACCAGCTTTCCGCAGAGCGCCAAGTGAGGATGACCCGGGCGTCGGGATATACCTCGATCAGCTCGCGCCAGTAATACGCCGATGGCCAGTCCATGCAGGAGGCATAGCCTGCAAACAGCGCACTCCAGTCGGGCACGGCGCCCTTCGCCAGCGCGCGCCAGAGCCGCTTCTGCTCCTCATTGGCGATAACTTCGGACATGTGATGACAGGGGCCAAAACCGAGGATGGTCAGCGCTTCGCGCATCGAATCCGTTCCGGTGCGGCCAAAGCCGGTTCCGATCACCTTGATCGACATCGTTTTTCCCCCTGTGTCGAACCGGCCGAAGTCGGTCCCGTGGCCATGACCCCACGGGCGATTTCCCCGCTGCACGACAGCGGCCATGTCCGCGCCCAGGGAAACACCGGGTGGCGTTGGGCAGTAACCCTTCGCTCTTCATCGCGCATATCCCAGATGCAGCCGAGCCAGATTAGCCGCGAACGATGGAGCTGTCCCCTGCAAAGATCGGTTGACCAGCCTTGGCCGCGAAGCGACTATTCTGCTCGGACAGCCAGACTGCAGGAGGACATGCGATGGACGAGCCCGAACGGTGGCGGCACATGACCAGTGCGCCGAAGGATGGCAGCCGGATCCTGGTCACGATCCGGCCGTCCGAACAGGGGCCGGCCGAGGTCGACCTCGCCTATTGGTCGCGAGCCGATCAGTTCGGCATTGAAGGCTGGCGCGCTTCCGACTCGTCTCCGGGACACGTGATTGGATACGCCGAACCGGAACTGAAGTGCTGGATGCCGCTGCCGACAGCCAATCTAAGCCGGGCTTCCATGCCGGCGCCCTGGGAAGGCGAGGACAGCCAGCAACTGGATGGCTCGGGGATCTAGCGGCGCTCAGCGACCCCAGAGCGTTTTGCTGAATTGCGAGTGAGCCTTCGACAGCGTCGAGCCAATGTCGTCGATTAACTCAAAGGCATTTTTCGCCAAGGCGAGGAAGGAGCGCATTCGCCGGAAGAAAGCGCTCCCGACACGCGCGACCAGTACAGATGCGCGGATCGCAGCGGCCGAGAGATCGAACTTGCGAACCGCCGATGCCCGCCAAGCCTGCTGTCTTTGGAGATATCGCGCAAGCGCAATATCATGACGCAGTGGCATAAGCCCGTCGCGCAGCTGCGGGTTCTGCCAGGGATCATCATGCCAGATGGGCCAGTCAGTCGTGTTCGGGCGTAGCATTGCGTCCTCCTGAGACAAGGGCCTCGTCCGGGCAATCTCCTCCCGCACCGTGAGAAACGCGGCGGAACCAGCGTGATGGAATCGTGAAAAGCGCCACGCAGGCAGAAACACGGTTGAAATAGAGACCGCGACGCGAAAGGATCGCCGCCAAATTGTGGCTGTGGCGGATCCGATGACGGCGCCTCATCTTTATCTACTGGGTGGTTTCGACTTTGCCGGTGTCGGGGCCGCGGTCCCGGCCCTTAGCCGCAAGGCGCGGGCGATGGTGGCTTACCTCGCGTTGCAGTCCGGACACTGGCAGTCGCGCGAGAAGCTCGGCGCCCTTTTTTGGGGTGGCAACAGCGAGACCCAGGCCCGGATGAACCTCCGGCAGGCGGTATCGGTCGTCAGCAAAGTCATGCAGGCGTCCGGCAGCGGGCGCTTCCTGAAGGACGGCGACAACATTGCCTTCCTTCTCGATGGCCTTGATTTCGACGTCGCGCAGTTCGAGGTGCTGGCCGTCAGCTCGGCGCCCGACGACCTCGAACGGGCACTTGTCATCTATCGCGGCGACCTGCTTGACGGCTTCGGCCTGAAGGAGGAGCCGTTCGAGGATTGGCTGCGGGTCGAACGGGAACGCCTGAGGGCGATGGCCGTCGCGGCACTGGACAAGCTCGTCTCGCACTATTGCGTGACCAACGATCCCGCCTCATGCGTGCGGGCCGCAACGCGCCTGTTGTCCATCGAGCCGCTGAGGGAGGACATCCACCGCGCCCTGATGCGAGCCTATGCGGCCCAGGGCCGGATCAACCTCGCGCTGAGGCAATATGAGAATTGTCGCGGTGCGTTACAGCGGGAGCTTCATCTGCAGCCCGAGCCCGAGACAAGACATTTGCACGAGATGCTGCGGGCCCGCCGCACGACATCGCCGCGTCCGGCTTCGGCCTCCGAGCCGTCGCGCGTCCAGGCCGAGGCAAGCGGCGAGCCCCTGCGCCCGTCGACCCACTATGTAAAATCCGCCGGGGTCAACATCGCCTATCAGGTGACCGGCGACGGGCCGATCGACCTGATCTTTGTGCCTGGATGGGTCTCCAATCTCGACCTTGCCTGGGCCTCGCCACGGCTTTCGCATGTGTTCCAGCGCCTCGGCGGCTTCTGCCGCTTGATCCGCATGGACAAGCACGGCACGGGGCTGTCCGACCGCAATGTCGGTTTGCCGACCCTGGAAGAGCGGATGGAGGACATGCGGGCCGTGCTGGATGCGGTCGGCTCGAAGCGCACGGTTCTGTTCGGCAGTTCCGAGGGCGGCCCCATGTGCATTCTGTTCGCGGCGACCTATCCCGAGCGCACGGCGGCACTTGTGCTCAACGGAACCTATGCCAGGGGCAGGTGGTCGAAGGATTACCCGTGGGCAAGGACGGCCGAGCAGGTGGAAGAAGACCTAGCCACCATCGAGAGACAGTGGGGAGAGCCGGCGGACATGGGCAATGCGGCCCCCAGCCTGATGAACGACACGTTCGAAAGAGAATGGTTCGCCGCTTACCTCAGGAATTCAGCCTCGCCCGCCGAGGCGATCTCACTCTGGCGCTGGGGAACCGAAATCGATGTTCGCGACATCCTGCCTGTCATTCATGTTCCGACACTGATCGTTCAGACGACGGGCGACCGCTGGGTCAAACGGGAAGAAGGACTCTACCTGGCAACGCATATTGAAGGCGCCAGATATATCGAGCTGACCGGCCGGGATCACGTGATCTGGGGCGAGAATTCCGATCGCCTCGTCGGCGAGATCCAGGCTTTCGTCACCCGCGCCTTGCCGGCAGCGTCGGGCGAAGGGGTTCTGGTGTCGGTGCTGTCGCTGGAGATAGGCGGCCAGCCATCTGATGCAGGTACAGATCTGATCGAGCGACACGCCGAGGATATCCGTGGCGAACTGCTCGCTGCCGAAGGCCGCCAGATCAGGCGCTCGGCAAGCGGATTCCTCGCCGTGTTCCAACGGCCGACGCGGGCAATCCAGTGCGCAATCGCCATCCGCCATCGCCTGCGGCATTCCGATCTGGATGTCCGGTCGGCAGTCCACACCGGCGAATGCGAGGAGCGCGGCAATGACTTCACCGGCATCGCGATCGAGCTGTCATCGCGGTTGCTCGACCATGCGCGGCCGGGCGAGATCATCGCATCGCGAACGGTGCGCGATCTCGTGGTCGGCTCCGGGCTGGTATTCGAAGAGCATGGCGAGATGGAAGCAAGCGGGCTGCCGGGCAGCCTGCAGCTCTTTTCCGTGAGGGAGCCGCTGGTCTGACGCCGGGCCGATGGCTGCCTGCAGGCGCCGCACTCGCTGCCTAGCCCTTCGCCATCACAACCTTGCTGACCAGCCAGCGGTGCTTGCCAAGGCGGCGGGCGCGCTCAAAACCCTGGCGCTCGAACATGGCAAGCGTTGCATTGTGCAGGAAGGCGCCGGGGACCGACCGTCCTTCCGCATCCTCGGGGTAGCTTTCCACCGTCCCGCCGCCGAGACGGCCGATTTCCTGGACGGCGCCTTCGAGCGCGGCGGCCGCGACGCCCTTGCCGCGGTATGACTTGTCGACGAAGAAACAGGTGATCCGCCAATCCGGAAGGCTCACCAGTCCTTCGCGATAGGCACGCTGGTGCTTGATGCGCGGCAGCTCTTCCGTCGGGCCGAACTGGCACCAGCCGACGCAGGCCGGCCCATCGAAGATGAGGGCAGCGTGGGCGCGGCCCTCGCGCACCCTGGCTTCCTTCTCCACGCGGTTTTGCACGGCGCCAACGCCTTTGGCGTGGAAGGCCATGCACCAGCAGCCGCCCCAGATGCCATTGTGTCTTTCGACTAGCGCGGCGAAGTCAGGCCAGGTGGTTTCATCAAGAGGTTTTACGCTGAAGCCGGTCATCGTCGTCTCATTCGGCTCGGCACGATAGCCGATTTGCCGGTCTTTTGCAGTCCAGCGTTAGGCGACGGTCGGGGCCCTAATTTCTGAAGGCGATCGTCGCGGCGGCGCCACCCATGCACACGGCAGCGCCGCGATTGAACAGCCGGGTGGCGCGCGGCGATTGCAGGGTCCGGCGGGTTCTCGCCCCGGCGATGGCAAACGGGAACTGAACGGCGGCCAGGATGATTGCGGTGATTGCCAGGAGAATGGGGACATCCATCGACGACAACGCGTGGATGTCGACGACTGTCGGCAGGATGGAAATATAAAACAGGACGGATTTGGGATTGCCCAGCGTGATCAGGACACCCGAAACAAACGCGTTCTTGCCACTCTTGACCGAGCCCGCGTCGGCGCCGTCGAACGTTTCGCCGGACCGCCAGAACTGCACCGCCAGCCAGCAGAGATAGGCCACGCCCGCCCATTTGATCGCGATCAGCAGAAAGCTGAAGGTCTCCGCTATGAACGCCAGGCCGGCGAGCACCGTGGCGAGATAAAGCACGTCGCCCAGGACCATGCCGGCGGTCACCCAGGCGGCTTGCCGATATCCGCTTTTCAAGGCCTGCGCGACAATGGCAACGATCTGCGGACCGGGAATGATCGCGGCGATTGCCAGCGCGCCCGAGTAAGCAACAAAGCCCGACAACGTCATGGTCCGCAAACGCCTCCTAGCGAGTGGAAGCGCCGACAATCCGATCGCTGGCCAGCCCCTGTCAATCCCATGAGCGGAACGATGCCGCCGCTTTGATACGGCTGAACCGCCTCGGTCGCTCAAAATCATTCAACCAAACGGTTGACTATCTGAAAGCGCATCTCTATATTCAACTACATGGTTGAATTAGAGACGCCACAGATGGATCAGGTCTTTCACGCCCTCGGCGACGCCACGCGCCGGCACATGCTTCGCGACCTCGCCGGCGGCGAGCGCACGGTGAGCCAGCTGGCCGAGCCCTTTGCGATGTCGCTGGCCGCGGCCTCCAAGCATATCAAGGCGCTGGAGCATGCCGGGCTGATCCGGCGCGAGGTGCGCGGCCGCACGCATGTCTGCCGGCTCGAAGCCGGGCCGCTGGCCAGCGCCCACGAATGGCTGAGCTTCTACGAGCGCTTCTGGACCAGCCGTCTCGATGTCCTCGAACAGCTTCTGCGCGACGAGATCGCGCGCAAACCCCCTTCCCCGCCAACAACACCATCCAAGGGAGACGACAAATGAACCAGATGAAAACGCTCGATGGCTATGGCGAACTGATCGAGCCCGCCACCTTGAAGATCGAACGGCTCTTGCCCGGCACCATCGAGCGCGTCTGGGAATATCTGACGCAGAGCGATTTGCGCCGCCAGTGGCTGGCGGCGGGCGAGATGGAGATGAAGGCCGGCACGTCCTTCGAGCTTACCTGGCGCAATGACGAACTGACCGACCCACCCGGCGAGCGCCCGGCCGGTTTTGGCGACGAGCACCGCATGCAGAGTCGGATTGTCGAGTGCGATCCGCCGCGCAAGCTGACCATCGCCTGGAGCGGCAGCGGCAACGTCTCGTTCGAGCTGGCGCCCAGGGGCGATGAGGTGCTGCTTACCGTCATCCACCGCCGCCTGGCCGACCGCTCGAGCCTGCTGATGCACGTTGCCGGCTGGCACATGCATCTCGACATTCTCGCCGCCCGCGTGGCGGCCAGGACGCCGGAACCGTTCTGGGACGGCTGGAGCCGCCTGATGACGGACTACGACCGGCGCCTGCCGGCCTGACGAACGCATGGATTTGGAACCCTACCTGCCCACGGGCACAACGCAACAGGAGACAGTCATGACCAGCTTCACCACCGCCTTCACCGTCGACCAGACCCCGGATGCAGCCTTCGCCGCCATCACCAATGTTCGCGGCTGGTGGTCGGAAGACATCAAGGGGCCCACCGACAAGGCCGGCGAGGTGTTCGACTATCGCTATCGGGATCTGCACCGCTGCAAGATCAAGGTGACGGAGCTCATCCCCGGCAAAAAGGTCGCCTGGCGCGTGCTGGAGAATTATTTCAGCTTTACCGAGGACAAGACCGAATGGACGGGCACCGACATCCTCTTCGACATCGCAGAAAAAGACGGCAAGACCGAAGTCCGCTTCACGCACCAGGGCCTGGTTCCGGACTATGAGTGCTACGACGCCTGCTCGGACGGCTGGAGCACCTACATCAACGGCAGCCTGAAGAGCCTGATTGCATCGGGCAAGGGCCACCCCAATCTCGGGGAACCGATGACCGACAGCGAGCGCGCGCTCGTCGCCTAGATAATCCGCCGCCCGGTTCAACCGGGCGAGCCATCCCCTTCCCACATCCTGAAACGATCAAACGTGCTTGCTCCGCGCAAGCCTGATGGAGAACGTCATGCGCAAAATGATCACCGGAATGAAGATTTCCGTCGACGGCAAGATGGAGGGACCCGAGGGCTACGCCGACTGGGTCGATGCCTGGTCGGAGGAATACGGCCTGATGCCGCAAATCGACGCCTGCCTGCTCGGCGGCGTCATGTATGCCGGCTACGAGCGCTATTGGAGCGCGATCCAGCAGAACGAGCCGGACCAGCCGCTGCCGATGACCGGCAAACTGGTCAACCCGGCCGAGCTGATATGGGCCCGCTTCGCCGCAAAAACCCCGCACTATGTGCTGTCAAACAGCATGACTTCGGCAGCCTGGCCGACGACCCGCTTCGTACGCAATCTCGACGACATCGCGGCGCTGAAAGAGCAACCCGGCAAGGACATCTACCTGATGGGCGGCGCCAGGATTACGGCGAGCCTGATCGATGCCGGGCTGGTCGATGAAATGCGGCTGATCGTCTATCCGCTGCTTGCCGGCGACGGCAAGGCGCTGTTCGGCGCGGCGCACAATCGTCGCGGGCTCGAGCTGCGCAGGGTCGAGAAACTGTCGGATGGGCGTGTGAGCCTGGTGTACGGGATTGGCTGACGGGCCTCGATCCAAAACCGAAAGTCGGCGTGGCTGCGCTGACCTTCGGCCCGACAGAGCCACCGCCTCGCCTTAGAACGGCAGGCGGATTTCGTCGGATTCGACCGTCCTCGGCCAGCCGATGTCCTTCCGGATTTCCGGCGGCAAGTCGTTCAATGCCCGCATGGTTTTCTTGCGCTTGCTGGCGCGTTTGAGAGCCGCTCCAAGGCGGCCAAGTCTCCTGAACATCGATATCCTCCATATCGCAGCGACAGAACCAGCAGCGCCGCCCCGTCGCATTGCGCCGGTTTTGCGATGTGTCTGTATCCGGTCGATTGCGCGAGAACGGTGAAAGACTTCACAAAACCGGGCATGCTTGAAACATTTGCATGCAAACTAATCTGGGCTGGGGAATTGGGGCGTCGGCTGAGGCGGTCTGTCACCAATCGGTCGGGCAAGGCTGGAAATCCCCTGCCCTTTCCAACAAGATGCGGCGACATCCGGGAAGGCCGTGGCATGTGCAACCTCTACAACATCACCACCAGCCAGGAGGCAATCCGCCAATGGACACATACCTTGCGCGATATCCTCGGCAATCTCGAACCCTCCATCGACATCTATCCCAACCAAGCCGGCCCGGTGGTACGCAACGCGGCGGACGGGCAGCGCGAGCTGGCCAATCTGCTGTGGGGCATGCCGACGCCGATCGAGCGGGTGAAGGGCAAGGCAGACTACGGCACCACCAACATCCGCAACCCGCAATATGGCCACTGGCAGCAATATCTCGGCGTGGAGAACCGCTGCGTGGTGCCGCTCACCAGCTTTGCCGAGCCGAGCCCGACGCCCGGCGACAAGGACCCTGAGACAGGCATCCAGCGCAATGTCTGGTTCGCACGCGGCGAAGAGCGGCCGCTGTTCTTCTTCGCCGGCCTGTGGACGCGCTGGCAAGGCATCCGCAAGGTGAAGGACGGCCCGGGCGACTTCGAGCTCTATGGCTTCCTCACCACCAAGCCCAATGCGCTGATCGCGCCGATCCACGAAAAGGCGATGCCGGTGATCCTGACCACGCCGGAGGAAACCGAGACATGGCTGACCGCGCCGTGGTCTGAAGCAAGGCATTTGCAGCGCACCGCCCCTGATGACGCGTTGGTGATTGTCGAGAAGCCGGCGACGCAGATCAAGTTCCCGCCGCAGGCACCACCGCAAACACCGCCGGCGCCGGTGCAGGGCTCGCTGTTCTAAAGCTTGAACTTCTGCAGCACCCAGACGTAGCCCTTCGGCGGATGGTCCTGGTCGATGAACTGCGTCCGCACCGTCGTGTCCGTTCGGCTGCAGCGCTTGCACCTGAAGCGGATGGCTTCCAGCGGCTTGTTCCAGCCCGCCACCTTGGCCACCTCGTTGGCGCGGAAGCGGCCGACATGGTAGCAGTGACCGCACTCGACAATGAGCAGCATGTTGGCCTTGGCCGCTCGCCCGACGCTGTCCATTGGCCCGGCCATGGCTCATTTCCGTTTATGATAATCCTGCGGCAGCGGCAGCAGACCGAGCCCGGCCGCGCGGAAATCGGGCTCCTTCTCCGCCACAACAGCCATCACCTCATGCAATTTGTCGGTCAGCCCGCTCAGCAGCCAGAACAGCTCGCCATTGGCCTTCAGGTGCAGTTGCGCCGCAAGCACTGTCTGGCGCAGGCGCAGCGCATCGTTGATGATTGCCTCCGCGTTGCTTGCAAACAAGCGGTCGTAGCGGCTGTTTCGTCTGCCCATCGCGGCTCTCCCTGCGAGCAACCGCCCCACCCCTTAGCAAATAGGAACGCATTCCTCGAGGAGTCAATTCGCTCTTGACATATTTGTTCCCTATTTGTTCACTATCCCCTAATAGGCCAATCGGAGACATCGCCATGGATCACATTGTGACGCTGGACAGCCGCCAGGAAGCCGCCCTGCAGGACATCGCCGACAGCTTCATCGCCCAGCAAAAGGGCGACGCGGTGAAGGCGCTGAAGGAGATGATCGTGCTGAACGGGCATCTGCAGGAAAGGCTGGATGCGGTGGAGAGTCGGCAAAGGCTAAGCACTCAGAGGTGATGGTACGCTGACGCGTATTCAATCGTGTCAAAAGTCGGCTTTGCACCCCGAAATTGACCTTACAGCCTTCTGGATGGCGTCCACGGCGGCGAACCAGCGGTCGGCAACGCCGTGAAGATCGCCGCGCGAAATGCAGTGGGCCAACTTGCTGGCGCCCTCCAAGAACCAACGCCGACAGGACACGCAGGGCACCCTGTATGGCGCAACTCGGTACATGAGGGCGACCATGCCGCTGCCGAAACACCTTGTAGAAACGCGTCGCTGCCCATACCATGCCAGGTCTTGGTGAAATCTGATCAGGAGGTCAGTGGAATCGGTCGGGTTTTTGAGCCAGTGCAAGGTAGGGAGGATAATAATTATGGCTTCCGAAGTACAGGCAAACAATGGCGTTAACGTAGAGGCGCTGCTCGCCGCAAAAGAAGCGCTTACCAATGCCCCGGAGGCGGCGCAGTTCAAGTGGCGCGCGGCCTGCGAATGGAAGGACGGCACCCACAGCCACTCGACGGTCGAGAGTTTTTACGGTCTCGGCCAGGACCAGCATCGCAAGACCACCTTCGCATTCGATGCCGACCATCCGGAGGTCTTCGCTTCCCTGGATCAGGGCGCCACGCCGGTCGAATACGTGCTGGTCGGGCTGGCCAGCTGCCTGACCGCCGGCATCGCCGCGGTTGCCCAGAACCGGAACATCCAGTTGAAGTCGGTGAAGGCGACCATCGAAGGCGACATGGATCTCGCCGGCATACTCGGCATCGACAGCGACGTGCGCAACGGCTTCAGCGGCATCACGGTGAGGTACAACATCGACGCCGACGCCAAGCAAGAAGACATCGAGGCTCTCGTCGCTCAGTCGCAAAAGCGATCGGCGGTCTATGACATTGTTACCAATCCGACGAACGTCACGGTCGTGGTGAACTGAAAGGCGCTTCGAGCCGTAGACTCTCCTGAGAGGGCGCGATTAGTTCCGTCACCACAGTGATCGTCGGCGCAGGGCACGCGGGGCTCGCGATGAGCCGCTGCCTCGCGGAGCGCTCTATCGACCATGTGCTGCTGGAGCGCGGCGAGATCGCCCATACCTGGCGCACCGAGCGATGGGATTCGCTGCGGCTGCTCACCCCGAACTGGCAGAGCCGGCTGCCGGGCTTCCGCTATGACGGCGACGACCCCGACGGCTACCGAACGATGCCTGAGGTGATCGACTTCCTCGGGAACTATGCCAAGGCGATCTCGGCTCCGGTCAGAACCCACACGACCGTTACCTCGGTTCGCAGCGACGGGGCGGGATATCTCGTGCGCACGGACCGTGGCGAGTGGCGGTGCCGGACTGTGGTGCTGGCGTCGGGCGCTTGCAACATCGCGCGCCTGCCCGATTTCGCCGTCCGCGTGCCGCCGTCGGTCGCCATGCTGACGGCGCAGTCCTACCGCAATCCGGGCCAGATCGCCGACGGTGGCGTGCTGGTGGCGGGCGCGTCGGCCAGCGGCACCCAGATCGCTCAGGAGCTGCAGCGTTCGGGGCGCCAAGTGACCCTGTCGGTGGGCGAGCACATCCGGGCGCCCCGCGTCTATCGCGGCAAGGACCTGGAATGGTGGATGGACGCTGCCGGCGTGCTCGACGAGCGCTACGACGAGGTCGACGACATCAGACGGGCGCGACGGGTTCCTTCGCTGCAGCTTGCCGGCACGCGAGACCGCACCACCCTCGACCTCAATGCGTTGGTCGACATCGGCGTCAGGCTCGTCGGCCGTCTCGCCGGCATCACCGAAGATGGCAAGGCCCAGTTTGCGGGGTCGTTGCGCAACATGTGCGCGCTTTCCGATCTCAAGATGGCCCGACTGCTCGACCTCATCGACGAATGGGCCCGCACCAACGGCCTGGACGCGACCGTCGGGCCGCCGGATCGCCTGCCGCCGACCCGTGTCGAGGACAGCCCGCCGCTCGGCCTCGACCTCGCCGCAGGCGCGATCAGGACGATCGTCTGGGCCACCGGCTACCGGCCGGACTACTCCTGGCTGGAGCTGCCGGTCCTCGACCGCAAGGGCTACGTCCGTCACGACGGCGGGGTTGCTGACTATCCGGGCCTGTACCTGATGGGGATGCAGTTCCTGCGCCGCCGCAAGTCCGCGCTGATCGACGGCGCCGGCGACGACGCGCGTGATCTCAGCGACCATCTGGCATCGTACCTCAGGCAGAATTCAATGAGCTAGCAGCATCATCGTCCAGGACCGGAGGGAACAGGTTGATTGCCGCGACAACTCGGAATTCCGTGAGCCTGCAATCATATTCCCAAGTGCAACTTCGGCTTCCAGAAGGGGCGGAACAACTCGATCTTGGGACAGCGGTTCATCACAACTTTCAAGCCCGCTTCCTCCGCCAACCGGGCGGCAGCGTCATCGCGCACCCCAATCTGACCCCACAAAACCTTGGCATTGATTGCAATGGCCTCCTGTGCAACCTCCAGCAAATCCTCAGAGCGGCGAAAAACCTCAACCATATCTACGGGCCGGTCGATGGCCGCCAGTGACGGGTACACCTTAAGCCCGCGAATTTCATCCAGACCGGAACTGGGGTTGACCGGGATCATGTCATAGCCGGTCTCGTGCAGCACCCTGAGAACACCATAGGAAAACTTGGTCTTATCGGGGCTCGCCCCCACCATCGCGATGGTTTTGACCGACTTCAGAATGTCTTGCAGATAAGCCTCCGAATAGGGCTCATCATGATTCATATAGGTCATTTCTTTGCTTCCAATGGGGTCGCAATATCGGCTTTCAATTCATGTGCGGCCAAGGGGTCAAGGAAGGGGTTGCGATAGAGCTTGTCGTGGCTCTCAACGCCGACCTCCAGCGTGCAGTCGCTCATGGGGCGGGCGACGCAGAGGATTATGTAGCCATTGTTGATCTGGCGGTTGTTCAGCGCCCGCTGCGCCTTTTGATCGACCTTGCCGCTGATCATCTTGGCTGCACAGGTGATGCAGCCGCCATACTTGCAGCCGTAGGGCAGGTCCACACCCTGCTCGCGCAGGCTTTGCAAAAGCGGCTTGCGCCGGTCGACGTCAAAGGCCGCACCGCCTTGATTGGCGAGAGTGATGGTGAAGCTGGTCATACCCAGATGTCGCTCGTGCAATCACCGCCGGGATAACGGGTTTCGTGGCAGCGGCTTGGTCCATTTGGTTCCTTGCCAAAATCAACGACAAATCGCGGATCAATTTCCATGCCACCGTTTTCCGTATCGCAATTGACCATCAGCATGCATCCGCCATTGGTGCGGATTTCCGGATAGAACTGGTTGTCCCAGGTCGAGAAGAGCGAGGTCGTCACATAGAGTCGCTTGCCGTCGAGGCTGAGCTGTATCATCTGCGGCCCGCCAGTCACTTTCACGCCATTGACCTCAGGCGCACGGCCGAGAAGGCCGCCCATCCACACTTGTCCGGTAAGCTTGGCGTTGTGAGGGTCCGAGATGTCATACTGACGGATGTCGCCGTGCAGCCAGTTGCAGAGATAGAGGTACCTGTCGTCCATGCTGAGCAGAATGACTGAAATCACGCCCGGTATTGGAATCGGCCATTCGGGATGCGGCTCATTGCCAACATCGACAATTTTTTCCCATTGCCAGTCACCCGCCGCATCCTTCCACCAATGGATGATATTCGCCGAAAGGGCCGCGCCGACAAAGCCGTGACTGCTGTCGGGATCATGATGGAAGCGCACTTCCAGCGGGATCAGGCCATCTTCACCGAGATAAAATGTCTGCTTCGGCTCCTTCTTTTCAAAATCCCAGAGATGGATCTCCCGGCCATATTTCAGATGGCCAACCTCTTCCAGGTCAAAGCCAGGCATGAAGGTGTTGGGCGCGGCCCACTCCGAGCTGACCATTACGTTGTGTCGCGGCTGGTACCAGAAATCATAACCAAACTTGATACTGCCCATGGAGTTCTCCCAGCGGCCGACAATCTCGAACTCCTTGCTGAGTTGCAGATAGCCGCCGGGGGCATTGCCTTGAGCATCGCCAAGCATGGAAACGATGATGTCCGAGCCGAGGCAATGCACTGTGTGCGGTGCCGACAGATTGGTCCTGGCTTTGATGTCAGCGCCGTCTATGACCTTGAACAGCGTCGGGTTGCGCGGATCGGTAGCGCAATCGACAATATGCAGATTGGACGAGCGCACACCCGGCACAATCAGATATTTCCGCTCCATGCTCGCATCGCCATGGCACGACGAACAGGCATTCCAGCCCGAATGATGAAGCTCATCACCGATGCCCGGCATCTGCAAACGTGAAATCACCTGGCTGTAGGTCGAACTCTCCGGGTCGACATCGATGGTGCACAAATAGTCCGGCTTCTGAATGCCCGTGCCGGTGTAGATGGCAATCGTATAGAGCAGCTTTTCGCGAGGCGCCCTCATCGCCTCGGCAGGAGAAGCATAGCCCGGTCCACAGCAATGATTGGTCATGGGTACGTCCCCAATTTGAACAGATCACGGCCAACCCCAACGGGGTCAGGGTGGAATGTTAGTGCATGCTTGGCATTGGCGCTACGGCCGGGGTGGTCGGTGAAGCGCACCGTGATGGACAACCCGGCGACAGGGCGCCTACGGGACCGTCCAAGGCGAGCTTTTGTCCGGGCGAAACACTGGTGGGGCGATCGGAGATCGGTGCCTGGACCGAGCCCAAGGGAAAGCGCCCGGCTTTGCAATACGCCGCCCTAGATATTCTCCCGCGTATAAACCTCAAACGGCAAGATCGTCGTGACATTCCCCCCCTCGTTCGGAGCCGACACGGCGCGGACCATGCCAGTCAGCGCTTCGTGTGCGATGCGGGCGAGCGGGTGGGAGATGATGAAGGTCAGCGTGCCGTCGAGCAGCGCCGGTCGGGTCGAGTCCATCAGCTCGTAGCCGACGACGACGAGGCTGCCGGCCCGGCCGGTGGAGCGGAGCGCTGCAATGGCGCCGGTGATGCCG
Organism: Mesorhizobium sp. P2_E10; assembly: GCF_056404235.1. Lineage (NCBI taxonomy): Bacteria > Pseudomonadati > Pseudomonadota > Alphaproteobacteria > Hyphomicrobiales > Phyllobacteriaceae > Mesorhizobium > Mesorhizobium sp. P2_E10. The sequence continues at coordinate 187,327 of NZ_JBFUEK010000002.1, read as the reverse complement.
CCGCCGGCGACATAGAGGCCGCAGAGATCCGGATTTTCGCCGAGCAGTCTTTCGGTCATCTCCTGCGCGATGGCGCTGGATTCGAAGGTCAGCAGCGGCTCGAGCAGCGTGAATTCAGGCGCGTGCTCGCGGAAATAGGAGCGGAAGCCGCTCTCGTTCATTTCCTGGCAGCGGTAGCGATGATTGCCGACGAGGATGCCGAGCTTGCCGGGTGCCTTGCAGACGTGCTCGAACACCCAGGCTGCGGTGCGCCCGACCTTCCAGTTGTCGAGCCCGATGTAGCGCACATGGCCCGTCGCCGAGATCTGCGAGATCAGCGCAAACACCGGCACGTTGCGGGCATTGAGCGTATCGACCGCTTGCGTGACCAGCGGATGGACCGCGGCGACGACGCCGACGGCGTCGCATTCGGCGCCGAGCGCCAGCAGGCGCGCGGCAACGTTCTGCGGCGACAAATCGTCGAGAAACTCGGTGCGCAGCTCTATCTCGCAGTCGGGAATGGTCGGCGCCACCGCGCGTATCGCCTCGGCGATGTTGCGGTAGAAGGCGCGGCCGGGCTGGTGCAGCAGGAAGCCGAAGCGGTAGCGCGGCCGTGCCGCCGCGATGCGGCTGCGCAGCGCGCCCATGCCATAGAAACCGATTTGCTCGGCCGCCAGCCTGACGCGCTCGCGCGTGCCCTGGCGGACGGCGCCGGCGCCGCTCAGCACCCGGTTGACGGTGGCCACCGAAACGTTGGCCTCGGCGGCGACATCCCTGATCGTCGGCCGTTTGTTGTGATCCATTTCGTTTCATCCGCTTGGTGCAATTGATACTAAGATATCATCTATCGTGCCAAATTGATATGAATGACACAATCCAATTGGAACAAACATTCTATTCTTGATTCATTTTGGATCAAGATGTTTATCTCTGAAAAAGCAAGCAAGGCGGATGCACCGCCAGCCCAGGGATAGCAGCAGCACAGCGCAGACGGGTTTTCGCCCACCGCCTTCAGGCGGTGCGAGGCAGCGTGCGCGTGCGGCCCTCCCAGGGCATCGGCAGGTGCGGCATTGCGGGTGGAGGATTTGCATGGACGATCTGAAATACGGTGTGCGCGACAAGCGCGGCGACTGGAAGCCGAACGGGCGCATCGAGGCGGTGCCGCTTTGGAACTGGCCGCCGAAACTGCCAAAAATCCTGGCATGGCTGCCCGGCTATATCTGGCCGTGGAATGCCTTCCACATGGCCACCGCCATCATCTACTGGTTCTACGTCGTGCCCGGCGTCGAGACGATGAAGACCATCAGCTGGGGCTGGGCGCTGTGGCTCTACGCCGTCAACGCCGCGGCGATCCTGGTCTTCTACGGCATTTTCGAGCTGCGCTATTACATCAAGCGCGCTCAGGCGACGCGGTTCAAGTACAACCACAAATTCCCCGGCGACGCGCCGTCCGACGTCTTCTGGTTCCAGAGCCAGAACCTCGACAATTTCCTGCGCTCGTTCTTCATCACCATCCCGTTGTGGACAGTCGTCGAAGTCATTTTCCTGTGGTGCTTTGCCAATGGCTACGTGCCGTGGGTCGGCTGGCAGGACAACCCGGTCTATCTCGCGGCGCTGGTGCTAATCGCGCCGGCCATCCACGAGGTGCACTTCTTCTTCATCCACCGGCTGATCCACTGGGGTCCGCTCTATCGCTGGATCCATTCGGTCCACCACAATTCGATCAACCCCTCGCCCTGGTCGTCGCTGTCGATGCACCCGGTGGAAGGGTTCCTCTATCACGCGGTGGCCTTCTGGCACCTCATCATACCGTCCAATCCGATCGTTGCGCTGTTCCAGCTGCATGTCGCCGGCTTCGGCGCCGTCAATGGCCATCTCGGCTTCGACAAGCTTGAGGTGAGCGAGGACACGGCGGTCAACAGCCACGCCTACACGCACTACCTGCACCACAAATATTTCGAGGTGAACTATGGCGGCGACGGGTTGATCCCGCTCGATCGCTGGTTCGGCACCTGGCACGACGGCACCCGGGACGGCGACGCCGCGATGGACGCCCGCTTCCAGAAAAAGAAGGAACGCATGAACGCCAAGGCCGCGGCGAACCATTGATCAAGTGACACGGCGCGCAACGGGAGAGGTGCGCACCGGCAGATGAATTCAGAGTTTTTCTAAACCCGTCGGACGACGGCAACCGGGAGGAGACGACATGAAGCGTACAACGAAACTTTTGACGGCGATGATGACCGCGGCCGTGCTGGCGACGGGCGCCACTGCCGCAATGGCCGACGGGGCGAAGATCTTCGTCATCGGCGGCAAGGCGGACGACCCGTTCTGGTCGAAGGTCAAGAAGGGCGCGGACGATGCCGGCAAAGTCGCCGAACTGACGGGCGGCTCGGTGACATGGCTCGGTCCGCAGAACTACGACAATCTCGGCCCCGACGCCGCCAAGCTGATCCGCACCGCGCTCAGCCAGAAGCCGAGCGCGATCGTTGGCCCGGACTGGGTGCCCGAGGCCATGGATGACGCCTTCAAGGAAGTCGTTGCCGCCGGCGTGCCGCTCATCATCTACAATTCCGGCGGCATGGATGCAGCCAAGCGGCTCGGCGCCATGAACTATGTCGGCAACGAGGAATACGCGGCCGGCCTCGGCGGCGGCACCTATTTCGGCAGCCACGGCGCCAAGAACGTGCTGTGCGTCAACACGCTGCCAGGCTCAACCAACACCGAAGACCGTTGCAAGGGCATAGCCGACGCCATCGCCAAGAGCGGCGGCAAGTCCACCCAGCTGCCGCTGCCCTCCTCCAGCTTCGGCAACCCGACCGCGGTCGCCGAGGCGATCAAGGCCGCCGTGCTGAAGGACAACACCCTCGACGGCCTCATCACCATCAGCGCCGGTGACGCCAACAGTGCGGCCAACGCCATCAGCCAGGCCAGTGTCGGCGACAAGGTCAAGCTCGCTTCGTTCGACATGGACGAGACCGGCCTGCAGCGCATCAAGGACGGCACGCAGCTGTTCTCGATCGACCAGCAGCCTTACCTGCAGGGCTATCTCGCAGTGTCGCTGCTCAACGGCTTCGTCAACTATGGGCTCGATCTGCCGACCAAGCCGGTGCTGACCGGACCGGGGATCGTCGACGCCGCCAATGTCGACGCGACATTGGCTGGTGCGGCGGCCGGAGCCCGCTAACTTGCGCAAAATGAGTGTCCGGCCCATCCGCGGGCCGGACATCGCCGCCCGGCGCCCCTGACGAGGGCTGTGCGCCAGGGCCCCCATTGTTCAAGCCAGGGACCACTTCGATGACATCCCAAGCCCATGACCAACCCGCAGTGGTCGCGACTGCACCACCGCACTCCCCGATACCCTCGATCGGCAGCCTCGTGCGGCGACCCGAGGTCGGCTCGCTGATCGGCATGATCGCCGTGCTGGTGTTCTTCTCGATCTTCGGTGGCGCCAACTTCATGTCGGCCGGCGGTGCCGCCAGCTGGCTCAACGTCGCCTCGGAACTCGGCATCATCGCCCTCCCCGTCGGATTGCTGATGATCGCCGGACACCTCGATCTCTCGGTCGGATCGATGATCCCGGCCAGTTCGATGACCATTGCCATCATCTCGGGCCACTACGGGGCACCGATCATCGTCGGCATCCTCGCCGCGCTCGGTCTTGGCCTTGCCGTCGGCTTCATCAACGGGGTCCTGGTGATCCGCACCAAGGTACCGTCCTTCGTCGTCACGCTGGCAACGCTGTTTGCGCTGGCCGGCCTGACGCTCGGCCTTTCGATCATCCTGTCCGGCAGCACCAGTGTCGCACTGAAGAGCGGACCGATCGCCAAGATGGTGTTCGGCGACTATCTCGGCGGCAAGTTCCAGGTCACCCTGTTCTGGTGGATCGCCGTCGTCCTGATCGTCGGCTTCATCCTGAATTTCTCGCGCTTCGGCAACTGGATCCTGGCCATGGGCGGCGACGCCGTCAGCGCCCGCAATGCCGGCATACCGACCGACCGTGTCACCATCGCGCTGTTCATGAGCAGCGGCCTGTGTGCGGCCTTCGTCGGCATGTCGCAGGCGATCCTCTACAACAGCGCCCAGGTGGCGGCGGGGCAGTCGTTCATCTTCAACTCGATCATCGCGGTGGTCATCGGCGGCGTTCTGCTTACCGGCGGCTACGGCTCGGTGGTGGGCATCGTGCTCGGCACGCTGACCTTCTCGATCGTCAACCAGGGCATTTTCTACACCGGCTTCGACGCCAACTGGGCAAGCCTGATCATCGGCGTCCTGCTGCTCGCCGCCGTGCTGATGAACAACACTTTCCGCACCATGGCGCTGACCTACGCGCCGCGCACCAAATCGAGGGCACGCTAGTGACCACGCCCCTGCTCCGGCTGACCGGAATAAACAAGTCGTTCGGTCCGATCGACGTGCTTCATGACATCTCGCTCGAGGTCAACAGAGGCGAGGTGCTGTGCCTGCTCGGCGACAATGGCGCCGGCAAATCCACGCTGATCAAGATCCTCTCCGGCGTCCACAGGCCGACATCGGGGACCATGGAAATGGACGGCAAGGCGGTCGAATTCGGCAGCCCGCGCGATGCCAGCGACCATGGCATCGCGACGGTCCACCAGTTCGGCGGAACGTTCCCGCTGATGAGCATCGGCCGCTCCTTCTTCGTCGGCGCCGAGCCGACACGGCGCTGGGGTCCGCTCACCATCTACGACCGCAAGCGGGCCAACGAGACCGCCGTCACCGAGATGCGCCAGCTCGGCATCACCCGCATCGACGATGGCGATCGCCTGGTCGGCGGCCTGTCGGGCGGCGAGCGCCAGGCGCTGGCCATCGCACGCGCCGTCCATTTCGGCGCCAGCGTGCTGATCCTCGACGAGCCGACCGCGGCCCTTGGTGTCAAGGAGGCGGCGCATGTGCTGCGCATCGTCCTGCAGGCGCGCCGCAAGGGCATCGCGGTCATCTTCATCACCCACAATGTCGTGCATGCGCTGACCGTCGGCGACCACTTCGCCGTGCTCATCAGAGGCTCCAAGGCCGCCGATTTCCGCAAGGGTGAGAAAAGCCGCGAAGCGATCACCGACCTCATGGCCGGCGGCGAGCAGATGGCTGAGCTCGAAGCCGAGATCGAGAGCTTCTCGGCGACCAACGACGGGCATGCGCCGCGCGACGGGGCGCATGCGTGAACCCAGTGAAGATGCCTTCCACACGGGCATCTTCCCTCCCGGGCGGCCGGCGGACACATGGTCCGCCGSCCGACTTTTCGACCAACCGAGGACCAAGGCTGCAGGACGACAATGGCAAAGTGGATTGATGCGTGCGCGACGGATGACATCGAGGAAGAGGACGTCATCCGCTTCGATCATGATGGCCGGACATTCGCCATCTACCGCAGTCCCGACGATACATTCTACTGCACCGACGGGCTGTGCACGCATGAGAAGGTGCATCTGAGCGACGGGCTGGTCATGGAACACAGGATCGAATGCCCGAAGCACAACGGCGTGTTCGATTACCGGACCGGCGAAGCGGTGCGCGCGCCGGTCTGTGTGAACCTTAAAACCTACGCCACGAAGGTCGAGGACGGCCGCGTGCACATTGAGGCCTGACATGTCCGACACTTTCTCGCTCGCGGAGGCGTTTGCCTCTAGCGATCCCGAGGCGGCCTTGCTGGCCTTCCGCGACACTTTCACTGTCTGAGGAACGAGAATGGTCACCAAGAGCAGCCGCCCCACCGTCGCCGACATCCGCGCCATGAAAAGCCGCGGACAAAAGATTTCCATGCTCTACGTCACCTCGCTCGAGGAGGCGGCGGCGGCGAATGCGGCCGGCGTCGACATGCTGTCGATCGAGGGTCGCTTTTTCACGCCCGAGATGCGCGACGCCGCCGGCCGCTGCTTCGTGCAGGTCGGTCTCCCCTACGGCCCGTTCGGCAATCTGATCACAGCCGAGGACTATCTGAAAACCGCCTATCACTACATGCGCATCGGCGGCGACTGCTTCTACTGCGCCGCCTCGCTCGATATCCAGAAGACGCTTTGCGACAACGCGGTGCCGGTCGTCGCCCATGTCGGCCTGATCCCCTCGCAATGCACCTGGACCGGCGGCTTCAAGGCCGTCGGCAGGACCGCCGAGAGCGCGCGTGCGGTGTGGGACCACGTCAAGCGGCTAGAGGCCATCGGCTGCTTTGGCGCCGAGCTGGAGGTGGTGCCCGACCGCATCGGCGAACTGATCACCGCGAATACGCCGATGATCATGCTTGGCATGGGCGCCGGACCACATGCCGACGCGCAATATCTGTTCAGCGAGGACGTGCTCGGCCACACCACCGGCCACAAGCCGCGCCACGCCAAGACCTACCGCAACTTCGCCGCCGAATATGAACGGCTGCAGCGCGAGCGTATCGCCGCCTATCGCGAGTTCATCTCCGACGTGCAGACAGGCGCCTATCCCGAGCCGCAGCACGTGGTCCCGATCACCGACGCCGAGCTTTCGAGCTTCAGGACCGCGCTCGGCCTCTAGCGCCGTCCCTCGCCCGCGCTGCACAGCACGGCTCACCGTTATGTCTTGTTTGGCTAAGATAGCGGAACCTCCAAGGAACATGTCGGTCCGGTTTTCGCGCTTGCGACCTCAGACCTTGGTCCTAACAAAACAGCGCAAAAGTCCTATGTAGCCTAACTGAAGCCCGGCCGAAGGAACATCTCGCCGCGCATACCGTTTGCCGCATGATTTCCGGCATGAAACCGCCGGACATGTGTCGGGAGGATAGCGCCATGCCCCATCGGTCGACCATTATCAAAACCGGCCACGGTCCAGGTACCGCGATCGCCGTGCTGATGGTTGGGGTGATGGCGATCGGCATGGTGTTCGTCGTCCTGGGCGGCCTGCTCTACCTCAACGACCGGCCAGAAGATCAACGCCCGCTGTCTTCGGTTCCCGCCCGGTCGGTTCAGCCGGGCTAGCGAGGGGCGGCGAACTGAACGCCTTTGGCGTTGAAGCAGGGGAGACAGGGCCGAGTTCATAGCCAGTGACCACCGCCGGCGGGCTAAGTTCGACGCCGCCTTGCGTTCATACTAGCGATCACGCATATCGAGATCAGCCGGCGACCGCCAGAAGCCGGCTAGGCCCGGCCGGCAAATTTGCACCAGGCCGCCGGACCACTCTTTCGCATGCGGGTCACTCGACAACGCAGTGCCCAACTTTGCTAGGAGTCCCTGAGCAGCTTGAGGCGAGGCGTTGCCCTGGCCAATCACATTGCCGTGAAAAAAGATTGCGGCATCCGGGAATAAACCGTCGCTGGCGCTGGTCTTCCATGCATACGCTGCTGATTGACCTTGAAGGAACGCCACACTGCAAGCCCCCACACTGACGCGCATTGCTTGTGCTCAAGTACGCATCCGGATGGACGCATCGTTGCGACCCGCTGTGTGATTGACATCGATGAGACACTTGCTTTCAATTTCACCGCAGCTGGCGACCCGGCATATGTCGGCAGGGTTCGCTCGCAAGGCAGAACCATCCTCGCCCCATGAGCACAGCTCAAGGCGAGGCGCACATGACGGTGCACCGATGCTGAGCAGCAATGCGCAGGCCGACCGCTTCAGCGAAGTGGTAATGCCTCACCTCGCCGACGCGCTATCGCTGGCCCGCTGGCTGACCGGCAATGCCACCGACGCCGAGGATGTCGTGCAGGACGCCTGCATGAAGGCGCATGCCAACATCGCCAGCTATGCCGGCGGCAATGCACGCGCCTGGCTGCTCACCATCGTTCGCAACTCGTGCTACACATGGCTGGCGCGCAATCGCCCGCGCAGCATCGTCTCGGTGGGCGACCTCGGCGATCTCGACGAGGTGAGTGCCGCTCACGCAGCCGATCTGACTGATAGCGAAAGCCCGGAGGCGAGCCTGATCGCCAAGGCAGACACGGCGGCCCTGGAGGCGGCGATCGCCGCCCTGCCGCAACCCTTTCGCGAGACGCTGGTGCTGCGCGACATCAATGGCCTCGCCTACCGCGATATCGCAGCCATGCTGGGCGTGCCGATGGGCACGGTGATGTCGCGGCTGGCGCGGGCGCGCGGCCTGCTGATCTCTGACCTTGGGAGGGCGCAATGAACGCGCACAATGACGGATTGCCCGAGGACGCCGCAGGCATGAACCTGATGCTGCACGCGCTGGTCGATGGAGAGCTCGATGCCGCCGCGGCAATGGCGGTCGAGCGGCGCATCGCCGCCGATCCCAAGCTGGCGGCCGAACATGCCCGCATCATGGCCTTGCAAGGGGCGGTGGCCAGGTTTCCGAAGCCGCAGGTGAGCGACGCGTTCAGCGCGCGCATCGCAGCGATGGCCGCAGCCGGCAATGTGGAGGTGCTGCGCCCCAAAGCGCCGGCGCAGGCGAAGGCCACTCAAACGAGGTGGTCAGCGCGCAACTTCGGATCCTTCGATTGGCGCGCCATGGCGGCGTCGATCATGATCAGCGCGGTGCTGGCGAGCGGCGCGACGCAATGGGCGATGCAGCCTGGTGCAATCGATGGCTTTGCCGCGGGGGTGGCCAGCGGCCACCAGCGCAGCCTGCTGGCGACGAGCCCGGTGGATGTCGTCTCGTCGGACCGACACACGGTAAAGCCGTGGCTCGACGCAAGGCTCGGCCTTTCGCCACCGGCGCCAGACATGGCGAAGGACGGATTTGCGCTCATCGGCGGCAGGGTCGAGGTCATCGGCGGTAGGGCTGTGCCGGCGCTGGTCTATCGCCACCGCGAACATCTGATCACCCTTGTCGCCGAGCCGCAAAATGCCGGGGCTGTGACCGACCCTGTCGATCTTTCGGAGGGCGGCTTCTCGCTGGTGCATTGGAGCGACGGCGCCTTCTCCTATTGGGCGATTTCCGACATGGAGCGGCAGGAGCTCGACGATTTCGTGGCGCGCTTCCGCGCCGCCATCGTCACCGGCTGATAGCCGTCCGTCCAGACCTCCGCAGCCGATATCAAATGCGACGTCACCCAGGCTCAGATCCTGCGTGGGCTGACGGACCGTGGCAGGGGCATGGTGCCGACTTCGGACGCGACGTGCGTGCTCGTGCGGCATCGGCTGGCCCAGTTCCGGGCGGACGCCGCCGCTGATTTCGGGATTCTGAAAAGAATTTCGCGCCACCCGGGAATAAAGGGATGCCCTGGCGAGTCTTGTTGTTAGCGGGGCCAATTTCCCGGCACGCAACCAAGAAACGAAACAAGGACCTACCGAAATGACCAAGCTCGCTCTCAGCGTGGCTGCCATGCTGCTTGCCTCAAGCGCTGCCTTTGCCGGCAGCGACCATGGCGCCAACAACTCCAACCAGCCGGTCGCTACCGTCGACACCAATGCCACTGCTTCCATTCCCTACACCCCGCGCCGGGACGGCGTCGACACCAAGGTGACGACCGGGCCGAGCCAGGGGTCGGTTCAGGACATCATCACCCGGCACAACAACGACGGACTCTGGGGCCGCTGAACGCGCCTCCGAACAACTTCTCTCACCATTCACAAACAGGAACCATCGACATGAAAAAGATCGTCCTTACCGCCGCCGCCATCCTCGTTGCTACCGGCACGGCCTTCGCCGGCAGCGACCACTACGGCTCGAACACTTCCAACCAGCCGACCGCCGGCCATTCGGTTTCAAAAATCGACACCTCGCACACCGGCTCGATCCGAAAGTCCAACAAGGTCCAGGGTGACGCCGATGCCAGCGCGCCAGCTCAGTACGGCCAGGGCATCTGGGGCAACTGAGTTTCCGCGGGTCAGGATCGACAGGTCAGCAATCAGGACGGAGGGCCACGACTGGCTCTCCGCCACGCCACCCTCACCGCTTCACACAGGAGATCATCATGTTCAACATGACACGTCGCACGTTGCTTGGGTCCGCGGCTGCCGCTGCCGCCTTCGGCCTCGCCGGAAAGCTGGAATTTACTCGTCCCGCCTTGGCCGAAACGCCGGTCGAGCCGACCGTCGGCTTCTACAAATACAAGGTCGGCGATATCGAGATCACCGCCATCTATGACGGCATCTGGCGCAAGCCGCATGATCCGGCCTTCATCAAGGGTGTCTCCGTCGAGGACACCAAGGCGGCGCTGGCCAAGGCCGGCCTGACGACGGATTTCATGCCCATCCCGCTCACCGTCGTCGTCCTCAAGATGAACGGCAGGCTGATCATGATGGATGCCGGATCGGGCGTCGGCCAATGGCAAACCAATGCCACCCATCTGCCGGCCAACATGGCCGCCGCCGGCATCGACTACAAGGCGATCGACACCATCATGATCTCGCATTTCCATCCCGACCACGTCTGGGGCCTGATGGAAAAGGGCACCAGCGCGCCTGTGTTCCCCAACGCCGAGCTCATCGTCAACGCCGCGGAATACAAGTGGTGGACCGACCCCGGCCGCCTGGCAAAACTGCCGGAGGGGCGCAAGCCGGCGGGCAAGCGCATCGCCGAAAACTTCCCAAAATGGAAGAACTGGAAGCTGGTCGAGGACGGCGCCGAAGTGGCGCCCGGTATCCAGATCATCGCCGCGCCCGGTCATACGCCCGGCCACTCGGTCTACCTCGCGAACTCCGGCAAGGAGCAGATCATGATTTCGGCCGACACGATGTATGTGCCGGCACTGCTGGCACCGCATCCGGAGTGGCAAGGCAGCTACGATCAGGACGGGCCGACGGCGATCACCACGCGCCACAAGCTGATCGATCGTGTGATTGCCGACAACATCCGCATCTCCGGCTCGCACTTCCCGTTCCCGGGTACCGGCACCTTCGTCAAGGACGGCAACGCCTATGGCTTCACCCCCGTGCAAATTTAAGCGCGGCAATCCCTGCAAAGCGAGAAAGACAATGAAACCTTCCCTCTTCAACAGGCACGTCCTGTTCGGGCTGCTCGGCGCCGTTGCCGTGCTGACCGCGGTTCCGGTCGCCGTCACCGTGCCGGCCTATGCCGTGGACAACATCGAAGGCGGCGACGCACCCGACCTCACGGCCGTCAAGGCCAAGATCGATGCCAAGGACTACAAGGGCGCGCTGGCGGATCTTCGCGACCTGGCGCAGGACACTCAGCAGGCCGACGTCTACAATCTGCTCGGCTTCACGCTGCGCAAGACCGGCGACTACACGACGGCGCTGACCTACTACACCAAGGCGCTCGAGCTGAAGCCGGACCACAAGGCGGCGCGCGAATATCTCGGCGAGCTCTATGTCGAGACCGGCGACATGGCCAAGGCCAGGGAGCAGCTGGCATCGCTGACACAGCTCTGCCCGGCAGGCTGCGAGGAACGCGCGGACCTGCAAAAGGCCATCGACACCAAAGTGACCAAGTAAAACCAGGCAGGCGCCGCAGGGCGCCTGCTCCTTCCCTATTGCCTGGAGCCAATCGTGACAACGACCCAAATCGCCTCGAAATTGCACCTCACCGACTTGATCCTGCTGACCGGTCGCCTGCTGCTTTCATTGCTGTTCGTGCATGAAGGCCTGGAGCTGGCGACGCATTTCGAGGGTGCGGCGAAAGCCATGGCCGCACTTGGCGTCAGCCTGCCGCTTCTCGCGGCCACCATAGCACTGCAGCTGGGAGCCGGTCTTTCGGTCGGCCTTGGCCTGCTGACGCGCCTGGGCGCGGTCGCGCTCGGACTGTTCTGTCTGGCAACGGCCGCCCTGTTCCACACCAACTTCGCCAGCCAGAACGAATTGCTGCATTTCGAAAAGGATCTCGCCATAGCCGGCGGCATGTTCGTCCTGGCCATCGCCGGCGGCGGCGCGATTTCCTTCGACAGAATGCTGACTGGCTTGGTGAAGCGCCGGCAACAGGACAGAGAAACGGTTGCCGCGCTCATAGCCGCCGGTAGCCATCTGTCGGTGGGCGAAATCAAGCTCCCGTTCTAAGCGGGAATGCTCGGGAAATGGCTGCTGCCGCTGCTAAGCATTGGCAGCAGTCCAGTTCTCACCGCAGTTCTTCGAAAACAGCGTTTCATAGGCGGGACGTTCAAATGCTGGTTACTGGCAGTCGCTCTGAAAATAACGATCTGCTAGGATGGAGTTGGTTTCCAGGACTTGGCCAATGCCTCACGCGCGAAACGCCATCCGATCCGACCTCGCGTCCGACCAAAGAATGGATCGGCCAACGATCCGATCGGTAGTGCGGTCGCCAGGATTGGCAGAGAGCGAGAGGCAATATCGGGAAGAGAAATCGATATCGGGCGCAACGTCGCACCTTTCCGGAGCCGAGGCAGTCGTGCGGACTGCGATCGAAGACTTGGCAGATGGCAAGTCGGACGTCGAACTGCTGACCTTCGTTGCCGAGGTTGAGTCCGATCCGCAGATTCAGGGGCTCATGGCGGCAATGGCTGCGCTGATCGCCATTGAAGCCGAACTTTGGAATGTTGCAGCAGACCTTGCGGAACGAATCATCTCGGGCGACCAGCACGATCTTTTCGCTCAACGCTTGCTGCTCGCATCGGAGGAGAAAGCGCGAAACCTAAACCTCGAAGTCGATGCATGGCTTGCTGACCGTTTCTGCGGAAATCCCTTCGAGGAGATCGAGATCCGGGCCGATGGCAAGGTAAACACCTGCTGCTCGGCGTGGATGCCTGCCTCTATTGGCTCAATTCATGAGCACCATGCCGCACAATACTGGAACTCCATCAAGGCAGCCGAGATACGAAGCTCCGTACTGGATGGCGATTTTTCCTATTGCAGCCGTCTCTATTGCCCGAAGATCGTGCAACGTTCGCTTCCACGGAAATCCGACGTCACGGCTCCCTTGCAACGCGAATGCATCGACAACGACCTGATTGTCGTCGAGCACAAGCCACGCCGGATCGTCCTGTCTGAAGACAGGTCCTGCAATCTTTCCTGTCCTTCGTGTCGAACCGAACTGATACAACTCAGGCATGGTGCGGCGGCAAAGCTCGACAGCATTTTCGACAGCAAGATCGCGCCGCTTCTGGATGATGCAAACCAGATCAAGATTACCGGCAGCGGCGATCCTTTCGGCAGCAGGCATTTCCGCCACGTGCTGCAAAGTCTGACGGATGTGCCAGTCCCCTCTCGCCGCATTCAGATCCAGACAAATGGCGTCCTCATGGACGAGAAGGCGTGGACGGACCTGCGGCTTGACGGGCACGTCAGCACGGTCTGGGTTTCCGTCGATGCAGCCCGCCAGGGCACCTACGAGATCGTCCGTCGAGGTGGTTCGTTCGACCGCCTCTGCCGGAACCTGGATTTTCTCGGCAGACTGCGTGCGGAGCGTCGCATCGACCTGTTGCGTCTGGATTTTGTCGTCCAGGCATTGAATTTTCGCGAAATGCCTGAGTTTGTGGAATGGGCGCTGTCGATCGGTGCCGACGGTGTCCACTTCCTTATGATGCGGAACTGGGGAACCTTCACGCCGTACGAGTATCGCCGCCACAACATAGGTTCGCCCAATCATCCGGAGCACGGCGCCTTCCTGGCGGTTCTCAGAGACCCGCGACTGTCCTCGCCCTTTGTCGATCTTGGCAACATCTATGAGGCCTGCTGACGCAGCAATCCGGCGGTGTCCATGAAGACCCGCCTTCGCCTTTGGACGAGAAAGCCCAGGCCGCGCTTGCTGTGGATCACCTCGGAGTACAACCCTCGTGTGGGCGGGCTCGAGAAATCCGTGGAACAGACGATGGCGGCGCTGTCGGTCTTTGCGGATGTCGGCCTGATTACCGATACCGGGCAGCACCCAAAACCCGGCGAAGCGGTCCGCCAAGTCGGAGCGCTCAACCTGAAAGGCTGCCGAACCGAACCGGAGTTCCAGGCGGTCTCAGCCGAGCTTCACAGAATTTGCAAGGATTTTCGGCCGGATATGATTCATCTGGCCAGCGGCGGGCTCGCCTGTTTCGCGGAATTGCTTTGCGACATCGCACCGGTTTTCTGCACCGTCCATTGCAAGGACATCACGGCACCCTGGCAACGCATCCCCGGAGCGGATGTCCGGGCAGCTATCGCGGCGGGCCTCGAACGTTGTGCGCGTGTCTTCTGCGTAAGCAACTATACGCTCGGCCACCTTGCCAGAATGGCACCAGGGGCGGCTGGGGAAACGCTTACTCCCGGCCTGCCTAGGGCTTTCTTCGGCGCGACTATGGGGCGGGCCTCCTATTTCACGCCGGAAGGTGGCATTCCAAGGATCCTGACTGTCGCCAGATTGGCGCCGCGCAAAGGCCACGACCTGTTGCTGGAAGCGCTACAAAGGATCAAGCGGCCATTCATCTGGGATATCGTTGGAGCCGGACCAATTCACGACGAGTTTGAAGCCCGCCTCAAATCATCCGCGATCGATGACAGTGTGGTCATGCACGGCGCATTGAACGATGAGCAGTTGGCGGTGCTTTTCCGGCAATGTGACGTATTCGCCCTGACACCGATCGAGGTCTTGGAGGGCAACGGCATCGACGCCGAAGGCTTCGGTCTCGTGTATCTGGAGGCGGCTGCTTACGGCAAGCCATCTGTCGGCAGTGCATCCGGCGGATGCGGGGAAGCTATCGACAATATCCGGACAGGATTCACTGTCGACCCGCACGATGCAAACGGGCTTGCCCTGTCGATCGAGCGGCTGCTTTCTTCCTTTTCGTTACGGCAATCGATGGGGTCGGCCGCGTTCCAACGAGCGAAATCGGATTTCTGCGTGGAAGACCGAGCGACGACTCTCATGCGGCGCTACATGGAACATAGAGCGCGCTGAGCCTTCCAACAAAGCCATGCGTCGGTCGTAGAGACGGCATTCCCCAGATCGACCACCTTCCTCGTTGACTTGCCGCCGGGTTCGCGCTTACCTTTGGTCAGCATAGGGGGTATGGCATGCTCCTGAAACGCCTATCAGTCCTGGGGTCAGTGTTCCTGGCCGCCTGCGTTCCCTGGCAGCGAACAGCCGGTCCGACTGCGGTTGCGCCAAATTGCTACGACTACTCCCCCTCAAAGACGGAATTGGCAGCCTGGCGCGCCACGATCCGCGAGAATACGGCGAGCGCCTACCGGTCCTTCATCAAGAAGTATCCAAGAAGCTGCTACGTGCCGATGGCCACCGCAAAAATCTCAAGCACGGTAGAGAAGACGTCGCCAAAGGTAAAAAAACTCTCGACGGTAGCTCCGGTGGTGGGGGGCGGAGCCTCCGGCGGTCGGTCATACTGAGACGGTTGTTTCGGTTGATGCATCCATGCCGCGCAGGTCCAATGAATTTCGGTAGGACCGTCAATTTGAGAGCAAGCCGTGAATTTCGACATCGTTCATGCGACGGACCTCAGTTGCCCCGGAGGGACTTCGTCCGCCGTCAGGGCGGAACTGAAGGCAGCCGCACTATCGGGTCTCAGCACAGCCGTCATTCCCTTCACAGGTCTGAGCCGCAGCTACGGCCGCTCCTTCGAAAAGCGAACGGCCGATCTCATCGATGCCTTGGGCATTCCTCGGCTCGCGGGCGACCATGTGGCGACGTGCGATGTTCTCTACGCCCACCATCCGCAGGTGTTCGAACACATGCCGGCAACCGCGGTCAGAATACGGCCGCGGCGTGTGGTTTGCGTCGTCCACCACCCACCTTTCGATGGTTACTGGAAACCGCAGTACGATATCGAAATCGTCGAGCGCAACATCGATCGTCTGTTCGGAACGCCGGTGATTTTCGCGCCGGTCGGCCCCAAGGTCCGTGCACAGTTTGACAGTCTTGCACAGCGCAAACCCGCCTTGCTTGGCCGTGACCTTTTGAACATGCTCGACCTGTCGGAATGGCCTGGGAGACAGCGGCCCGCGCCGACGAAGTCCGCGGTGATCGGCCGTCACTCGCGCCCGGATATGCTGAAATGGCCAGACAGCATGGAAGGACTTCTCGCCGCCTATCCCGATCGCCGCCATCTTACCGTCAGGACGCTGGGCGGCATACCCGCCGAGTTGGAGACCTGGATCGGATCGAACTGGCAGACCTTTCCCTTTCAGGACGGCCGCGTCCCGGAATTCCTGAACTCATTGGATTTCTACGTCTATTTCCATAGCCGCCGATGGGTGGAGGCGTTTGGCATGGGCATCGCCGAGGCGATGGCGAGCGGTCTGGTAACGATTGTCGATCCTTCTTTCGAAGCGCTGTTCGAGGATGGTGCGGTCTATGCCGAGCCCGGCGGTGTCGCAGCCGCCATCGAGCGGTTGATGGCGTCACCCGATCTGTTCAAGAAGCAATCGGCCAGAGCGAGGAAGCTGGTCGAGGCGAAGTTCTCCCTTGCCACCTATCCCAGCCGGATGAACGAACTCTGCGACGATCTCGGCCTTCGCCGCTTCCCTGCCTTGAGGCCATCGCTCCCGGCCAAACCGCGCGAAACAAAAAAAGTACCGATGCTACCCTTCGGCGAAACCTCGGCGCCGGCGATTTTACACGTCGCCAAGCGTCGGCGCATCCTGTTCGTCGCAACCAACGGCATCGGCCTCGGACATCTTACGCGCCTCATGGCGATCGCCGAACGGATGTCGCCCGATGTCGAGCCGATCTTCTTCACGCGCTCGGCCGGATTCTCCCTGCTTCACCAGCGAGGGCATGCAACCGACTATATTCCCTGGTCCGTCAAAATGGGCGTCACCGAGGAGAGCTGGAACAAGGCCTATGCGCAGGAACTGCTGGCGACGATCGAAAACCTCGACGTTGCCGCGGTGGTGTTCGACGGCACATATCCTTTTCGCGGCTTGCTCGACGTGCAGTCTATTCGCCCCGACCTCGCCTGGGTGTGGATCAGGCGGGGGTTGTGGGTCAGTGGCCAGAACCTGGACGAAGCGCTGCAGGCACGTTTCGATATGATCATCGAGCCCGGCGACCTTGCGCAGGACGAGGACCATGGGCCGACCAGCCGGATGCCCGGCCTGGTGCACAAGGTTCCGACCATTCTGTTGATCGACCCGCAGGAAGGCCTGAGCCGGGACGAGTCCGCCGCGTGTCTGAATACGGACCCAGGCAAGTTTACGGTCGCCATGCAACTCGGGTCACAACGCAATTTCGATTTCGAGGAATTGCCCGATCTTCTGGTCAAGGAGGTTCTCAGCCGCGATCTTCAGCTGGTGAGGATAGAGAACCCCCTTGCCCCTCGGGAGACGAAGTGGCCAGGCATCCTGTCCACCACCCGATATCCGATCGCCGATTGCCTTGCCGCCATCGACTGCATGATCACCAACGCCGGCTACAACAGCTTTCACGAATGCATCCATGGCGGCGTCCCCACGATATTCGTTCCGAACGAAGCACCAGAGATGGACGATCAGCAATTGCGGGCCGCCTATGCCCATGCAACGGGCTTGGGATTGCGGCTTCGGGCCTCCGAACTCGGCCGCGTCGCCGAAACCATCGACATTGCACTGTCGGAGGATTTTCGCACCGAGTTGAAACGACGCTCAGTGCGTCTGGCGTTTGTGAACGGCGCCGTCGAGGCCGCGCGCGTTATCGAAGACCTAGTGTTTTCGGTCAGAACTCACGCGCCGCTTCACGCTTCGGTGGCGAGAGCGTAGCCTGCAAACTGCTCCCGCATAGCCGGTGCCGCCGGTTCGGCCCCCTGCAATTGCTGGGCAAGAAATGTTTCCAGGTCGATCGACAGTTCGATTTGCTTGGCGAACTGCCATTTCGCAATCATCAGGGACCAGCGGCGCCGAATGTGACGTTCATACTCGTCCGGCCGGACCGGCAGGTGGTCCCGGGTCGGGAGAAATTCGATCGGCATCGTCGATGCGGCAATCAGGTCCGGAGGCAATTCGGTCATGACGGCCACTGGAAATTCGCGGTTTCGCCGGCAGACGAAGGCAACCGACTCCAGCACCTCGCCTATGTCGCGCGGAGGGGTCCCCAGCACCGATATCAAGCAACGCGGTTTGGCATCTTCCGAGGCGGAGCCAAGCACATATCGGATACTATCGGGATCGTCTTCGGCTTGCTCCGCGGACGCGACCGCAAGGCCGGACCGTAGCAAGGAGATCCTGGTGTAGGCTTGCTTCAGCAAACGGATCAAAATCTGCCCCTCGTCACGTCTCGATCATCGCAGGCGGCGCCGAAATCTTCATTTGCCGTTCTGCTGAATATACAGATCCGCCTCGGCCTCTATCTTGCGACGGGTGCCGGCCGGCAATTTCGCACCGATCTGCTTCTCCAGATCGCCTGCCTTTTCGACCTTGAAACGCTCTGCAAGAACCGCGTTGAAATAGGCTTGCTGCGGGTCGGCCTTGCCGAAGGAACCGTCCTGATAGCCATTTGCAAGATCGAGATAGGCGTCTTCGAAACCACGGCGGGCGGAGAGTTCAAACAGGGCCAATGCGCGCTTTGCATCCTTGCCGACCCCGCCTCCCTTGAGAAATAGCTGGCCGGCATATCGCGGCGCATACTGGTTTCCTGTGTCGCTGGCCTTCAACAGCAAAGCGAGGCCGCGCGCGACGTCCTTTTCCACGCCGGATCCGCCTATGTAGGCGCGCCCGAGACTGGTCATCGCATCGATCTGGCCGGCATCGGACGCGGCAGTGTAAAGGTTTGCCGCCTCGACGAGATTGGCCTCGACACCGTTGCCGCGGCGATAGGCGTCCGCTAGCGCATTGATCGCGTTCGACCAGCCGCTGGAAGCAGCAAGCCTGTACCACAGAACTGCCTCCTCGGGCACCTGCGGCACGCCCTCGCCACGCATATAGGCCGTGCCGACATTGGTGCGCGCCCTTAGATTTCCGAGCGCGGCAGCCTGGAGGTAAAGATCGAAAGCGCGCGCGTAGTCCACCTTGCGGCCCATCCCGACCCGCGCCATGTAGCCGAGGTTGACGATTGCCGCGCTGTATTGCTGCTCGCGCGCGAGTTCATAGAAATGCTCCGCCCAAGTATAACTTCCTGCAATCTCCAGAACTCGCCCGAATTGGAACTGCAGGCGTGGATTGTTGATGTCGGCCGCCAGGGCGAAACCGCAGGCGCGCAGTGCATCACGAACATTAACCAGGCCGTTGGTGACACCCGGCACCGCACGCTGCGGATCATTGGGGTCGGCGGCGTACAGATCGCAGTCGGTGACTGTCGCCTTCATGCCCCGCTGGGTATCGGGCAACGTCTTTGGCCAGACGCGGAAGGTTTCGGAGACCGCGCGTTCCCCCGCCTGCTGGAAGACGAACTGCTGGCTCGCTGCATCGCTCTCGCCAACCACCATGACATCGGTGGCGATCGACGTCGAAACCAGATTGCCCTTTGAATAGAGCCCGCGTTCCGTGAGCGCGGCTACGTTGACGTTCTTTTGTTCGGCCTCGGCCGCAAAACGGCTTCTGGGAAAGGCCCTGGCAAAACGCCCGAAATCCTCGGCGTTCTGGCTGTCCTTGATGAAAGACCACAGCACCTCGTCTATGGTCAGTCCGGCGCCCGGCTCCGCAACCTGCTCGGGAGCCGCAACATTGCCTCCGGCGTCACCTTTCCGGAATACGAATTTTGTTTCGATCGAGCCGGTGATCCAGGGTATTTGCGTTCCGCCGGTCGCCTGGCGAACGTCGCCCCGCACGGTTCGAAACGTATCGTAGATGTCGAGATTCGGCGTCTGCAGCGCGTTGGCAAGCGCGGATGAATAGGGGCTATTGATGCCGGTGCCGTCATATGCGACTTCGCCTGCGCCTGTGGCGAACGCGATGAGCACCTGGCCGCTGCCCGACTCCGTGTAAGCCAAACCCTGTTCCAGCCCTTTTTCCTTGGCCGCGGGATTGTTCCTGCAGGCGTCGAGGATGAAAAGCTTCACGCCGATCGGGTCGTCCTTGACGATATCGATCAGATCGTTGAGACGAACGGCATCGTCCACGACGTCCTTAGCGGAAGAGGTTCGGGTGTCGACCGGGAGCAGCAGATTCTGGCGCTCGAACTGCAAGGCATGGCCCGCGTAGTAGAAGACAGCCATGTCGGCGCCGACAAGATGGGCGCGGATCGCATCCTTCAGCTCCGGTATTGCCGCCTTCTTGACATCGTAAAAAAGCAGAACGTCGAAGTTGAGTTCAGTCAGCGCGTTGGCAATGAGCTTGGCGTCGCTCCGGGGATTGGGAAGAGGAGCAAACGGATACTCGCTGTTGCCGATGACGATTGCCGCTCGTCTCTCGGCATGGGCCGGGTTCATGAAGAGGAGGCCGAGCACGGCCAGAATCGCTGAGATAGCGGCCACTCGAGCGTGGGTGGAAAGGGCTGTTCTCGCCATATCCGCCTTTGTCGTTTTCACAGAGACAGCGAAGCATAGCTGAAATATCGACTGTATTCCAACGATGTTCACCCATCGTGCGATGATCCCGGCAAGGTGAGCCCTTCCGTCCAAGCCATAAGCCATCCACCAGCGGCAGCGAATTGACAGCCCATTGGAAACGGCGCTCACTCGCTGCGTAGGTGGATCGCAGCAAAGGCGGGCGATTTTCGACCCGCGGCGTCACCTTGGGAGGATGCCATGCCGACCGTTATTGGCCATCACAACATCATAAAGGACAGCAAGCACTGGCTCTCGTCACCGAAGCGCAAGGAAATCTTCGGCTCACTCGGGATCACCAACATCCGCACGTTCGTCGATCCGCAGAACCCGAAACGGGTGGCTGTGATGATGGACGTTCCTGATATGGACAAGCTTGGGGCTTTGATGCAGAGCAAGGCAGCCGCCGACGCGATGGCCCACGATGGCGTGGTGCCGGAGTCGCTGGTGATCCTGGTGGAAGCGAAAGGATAGTTCGCTCAGCCGCTAGGGTCTGTTCCGATTTTACAGTGAAGCCAGCCGGCGCGAGCGTTCGCGCCGGGTCCGTGGTGTCGTATGGCTACGCCCCTGCCTTCATCACCCACGCCCGTTGGCACCCTTGGCGGCCCCAAACCGCAAGCCGTCCATCAGCAGCGACACCAGCCGGCGGGAACGGTCGCGCCAGTCCTTGGTGTCGGGAGCCGAGTAGATGCCGCTCAGCGCGTGCAGCACATCGGAGCTGTCGACGTCGCCACGGATCGAGCCGTCGGCGACCGCCGCGTCGACCAGACGCCGCAAGGCGAGCGTCACCCGGCCCGAGCTGTCGGAGAACAGGGTCGAGTTGGTGGTGAGCAAGAGGCGCAGGCTGGTGGCAAGGCCGCGCTTGGTGGCGATGTAGTCGACGAAGCGCTGCATCCATTGTTCGAGCGCGACATCGGCCGGATGGTGGCTGGCGAGCTCATCGGCGGCCGCGCACAGCCCCTCCACTTCGCGCCGGTAGACGACCTCGACCAGATGCTCGCGCGTCGGAAAATGCCGGTAGAGCGTGCCGATGCCGACGCCGGCCTGACGGGCGATCTCCTCCAGCGAGGCATCGACACCTTCAGCGGCAAACGCCTTTGCCGCGACCTCGACCAGCGCGTCGCGATTGCGCTGCGCGTCGGCGCGCAGAGGTTTTGCACCGGCGGCTTCGGGTTTGTCGGCAAGCGTGGCGGGCGGCTCTGCGGCCAATTTTTTCTCCAATCGCATTTCCGGGCTTGAACAGCTTACCGCAAGCCCCCAATTAAATAAACGGAGGCGCCTCCGATTTGTGGAGTGCCTTCATCATATAATCAGGGGGAACCGGTATGTCACGTGCTGAGAGCTTGCGAGGTGCCACCGCCCCTGCGCGCCTGTCGCTTTGGAAATTGGCGAAGCCCGCGAAACTGCCAATCTCCCCCCGTGTGGGGGAGATCGGCCTTCATCAACGCCTAGCCATCCGGTGACCTTGCCCTCACCTGCCCCCGCACCAGATCACTCCCCCTCAGCGTCAAGCAACTGGAGCCAGACGCCCATGACCACCACAATTCCCATCCATCTCGACATCAACGGACGCCACCACGAGCTGGAGGTCGAGCCGCGCGTCACGCTGCTCGACGCCTTGCGCGACCGTCTCGACCTGACCGGCACCAAGAAAGGCTGCGACCAGGGCCAGTGCGGCGCCTGCACGGTGCATGTCGACGGCCAGCGCGTGCTGGCCTGCCTGACGCTCGCCGCCCAGGTTGACGGCCGCACCATCACCACCATCGAAGGGCTGGCCGAGGCGGACGGCACGCTGCACGCGGTGCAGGCAGCCTTCCTCCAACAGGACGCCTTCCAGTGCGGCTATTGCACGCCCGGCCAGATCATGTCGGCGGTGGCCTGCATCCGCGAAGGCCATGCCGGCTCGGATGACGAGATCCGCGAATATATGGCCGGCAATCTCTGCCGCTGCGGCGCCTATCCGCACATCGTCGCCGCCGTGCGCCAAGCGGCCCTGGAGGTCGCATCATGAGGGATTTTTCCTATCTGCGCGCCAGCTCTATCGACGCCGCACGTGAGGCGGCAGCGCTGCCAGGCGCCATGGTGCTTGCCGGCGGCACCACGCTCATCGATCTCGCCAAATGCGGTGTCGCCGAGCCGCAGACGATCGTCGACATAACCCATCTCAAGGGGTTCGACGCGATCACCGTCGATGAGCGCGGCGCCACCATCGGCGCGCTGGCAAAAATGAGCCACATCGCCGACCATGCCGACATCAAGAGCCGCTTCCCCGCCGTCTCGGAGGCACTGTGGCAGGCCGCCTCGCCGCAGATCCGCAACATGGCGACCATCGGCGGCAATCTGATGCAGCGCACGCGCTGCCCCTACTTCCGCGACCCCGAAAATTTCCCCGCCTGCAACAAGCGCACGCCCGGCAGCGGCTGTTCGGCGCTCGGCGGCGTCACAAGAGGGCACGCCGTGCTCGGCACCAGCGATGCCTGCATCGCCATGTATCCCGGCGATCTCGCCGTCGCGCTGGTCGCTTTCGATGCGCTCGTTCATCTCGGCGACCGCCAGCTCGCGATCGACGACTTTTTTCTCCTCCCGGGCACCACGCCAGAACGGGAACATGCCATTGAGCCCGGCGAGGTGATCACCGCGATCAGCATCCCCGGCTCCGCCGCTGCCCGCCGCTCGACCTACCTGAAGGTCCGCGACCGGCAATCCTATGAGTTCGCCGCTGCGAGTGCGGCTGTCGGCGTCGAGTTCGAGGCAGACGGAAGGACGATCCGCGACCTGCGCGTGGCGCTGGGTGGCGTTGCCACCAAGCCGTGGCGGGCCCACGCCGTGGAAGCGGCGCTGAAGGGCAAGGTGCTGGAGCCTGACACAGTGCGGGCCGCCAGCCTGCTCGCCATGGAAGGCGCCGTCGACCATGGCGCCAACCACTACAAGATCGAACTGGCGCCGCGCGTCGTCGCCCGCGCCATAATCAAAATGGGAGAAACGGCATGACCGTTCACATAGCAAGACATGGTGATGCCTCGGACGGCGGCGCCGATGCCGTCGGCGGGCGGCTGTCGCGCGTCGACGGCCCGGCCAAGATCACCGGTGCCGCCAAATATGCCGTCGAGCAGCAACTCGAAGGGCTCGTCTATGCCGTGCTGGTCGAGAGCACGATTGCATCAGGCAAGGTGCGCTCGATCGACACCAAGGCTGCCGAGGCAGGGCCCGGCGTGCTCAAGGTGTTGACGCCCGACACCATCGCGCCGCTGAAAACCGCCTCGGACTGGTTCGGCACACCGCCGCCCGATGTGCCTTATTGTCCGCTGGCGCGCGACATCACCTTCTCCGGCCAGCATGTCGCCGCGGTGGTGGCGGAAAGCTTCGAGCAGGCGGTCGCCGCCGCAGCGCTGGTCAAGGTCAGCTATTACGAGACGCCGGCCATTGTCGACCTCAGCGACGCGAAGGCCGGCGACGGCATACCGATCGCCGCCATGACCAAGGAATGGGGCGATGCGCAGGCGGCGTTCGCCGCCGCTCCGGTCAGGATCTGCGCCGCCTACAACACGCCGCGCGAATACCAGGCGCCGATGGAGCCGCATGGGCTGATCGCGCGCTGGGAGGGCGACCAGCTCACTGTCTGGGAGCCGAGCCAATGGCTGGACGGCATGGCGCGCACCTATGCCGAATGGTTCGGCGTGCCGTTCGAGAGTGTGCGGCTGGTCTCGCCCTATATTGGCGGCGGCTTCGGCTCCAAAGCGCTGGCGCTCGGCCACAGCGCGGTGGCTGCGGTGGCGGCCAAGATGCTCGGCCGGCCGGTGAAGCTTGTCATGACGCGGCCGCAGACCTTCACTGGCTATGGCGGACGCGCCGCGACGCGCCAGACGGTGGCGCTCGGCGCCGATGCCGAGGGACAGATCCAGTCGATCGTGCATCGCGGCGTCAATGAAACCTCGATGGACGGCATGTGGGTCGAGCCATTGGGCGTAGTCACCTCGATCATGTATGCGACGCCCAATTTTTCGTCGAAGCAGAATGTCGTGCGAGTGAATTCGGTGGTGCCTGGCGCCATGCGCGCACCGGGAGAGAACCCGAGCGCCTTCGGCATCGAGTGCGCCATCGACGAACTCGCCTATGAGGTCGGCATCGACCCGCTGGCGATACGCCTGAAGAATTATGCCGAACAGGATCCGCACGCGAAAAAAGCCTGGTCGACACGGCAATTGCGCGAAGCGTACGCCACTGGCGCGGAAGCCTTCGGTTGGTCGAAGCGCACGCCCGCGCCGCGCTCGATGCGCGATGGCAACCAGCTGATCGGCTGGGGCGTCGCCGCCGGCACCTATCCGGTGCGGCGCGCCTATGGCGAAGCGATGGTGCGCATTCTCGCCGATGGCTCGGTCGAGGTCGAAAGCTCCTCGATCGACATGGGCCAGGGCACCTACACGATCCTGGCGCAGACCGCCGCCGAGACGGTCGGCGTGCCGGCAGAGAAAGTCGTGGTGAAGCTCGGCGACTCGCGCTTCGCCCGCGCCGGTGTCGCCGGCGGCTCCAGGCTGGCCGGCGTCATGACCGGCGCCGTCTACAAGGCGGCGACCGCCGCGCTCGACCAGTTGGTCGGACTGGCGATTTCCGATCCGCGTTCGCCTTTCCATGCGCTGCAGGCCAACACGCTGGTTGTCGCCAACGGCCGCATTGCATCGCCGCGCGGCGACGGCCCGGATGTCTCGATCGCCGAGTTGCTGGCCAGTGTCGGGCGCGACCATATCGAGGCGCTCGGCGACACCATGCCGGTGAATTCGACGGCCGCCGATCGCTACAAGAACTACACCACCATCGCGGCTGCCCTGCCGCACACCGAAGGCGACTATTCCCGCCACAGCTGGTGCGCGCATTTCATCGAGGTGCGGGTCGACGAGGATTTCGGCACGGTGCGCGTGTCACGCGTGGTGTCGGCGCTGGATTCCGGCCGGCTCTACAACCCCAAGCTTGCCGAGAGCCAGTGGAAGGGCGGCATCATCATGGGCATCGGCCAGGCGCTGCTGGAAGAAGGCATCGTCGACCGCCGCCATGGCCGCATCGTCAACAACAACCTCGCCGACTATCTGGTGCCGACCAATGCCGATATCCCGGATATCGAGGTGATCTCGGTCGGCATTCCCGACCTGCATTCCTCGGTGCTCGGCGGCAAGGGCGTCGGTGAGCTCGCCATCGTCGGCGTGGCGCCGGCGATCGCCAATGCGGTGTTTCACGCGACGGGCAAGCGGATCAGGGATCTGCCGATCACGCTGGAGAAGCTGATTTGAGGCGAAACCGCCGATCTCCCCCCTCGAGGGGGAGATGTCGCCGAAGGCGACAGAGGGGGTCGCCGCGCGTAGAGCGCCGCCTCCCTCTGCCGCAGTAGGTCGAGCCCCGCCGTGCCGACCCCCTCTGGCCTGCTGGCCATCCCCCCTCAAGGGGGAGATTACGCGCTCGCCCGCCCCCGTCCCGTGCCTGCGTGCCCCAATGCCAGCAGATCAGAACTTGTAGCTGAGGCCGAACCGGACATCCTGCGTCTTGAGATCGACATGCGTTTCAGTGAGAAGACCTGCTGCTATCGAGAGATCCTTGCTGCCGAAGTCTGAGTAGCGATATTCGACCCGCGCGATCCATCTGTCGGTGAAGGCGTGCTCGATGCCGGCGCCAACGGTCCAGCCGACATGGGTCTCATCGTGGAATGGTATTTCAATGACGCCGGGGCCGCCGGCACCGATCGCAGTCACTTCATACTTTGCCGCGGCCACACCGGCAGCGATGTAGGGCAAAGTCCGATCAAATGCGTAGCCCGCTCGCAGCCGCGCCGCACCCGACCACTTGAGTTCGCTCCTAAGCAATGTGCTGAAACCACCGCCACCAGCATCGAGGGGTGTCAGTCCATCTGCATTGTTATACGTGAGGTCAGCCTCGGCGCCGATGACGAAGCGGTTTGCCATTTCGTAGTTGGCGCCGATATGAACACCGCCAATAAAGCCGTCTGGATCGAGGGGAAGGTTGAGGTCGGTGGCCCCGCCGATGCCGCCGCCGGCGATAAAGAAATCGGATCTTCCGGCTACGTAGCCTATGTGAACGCCGGCATAAAGGCCGCTCCAGTCGTAGGCGGCGACAGGCGAACCCTCATTGATGTCGGCCGCGGATGCAACGCCGGCAGGCGCGAGAATGATAGCTGTAGCGAGAAGAATCGTTTTCATTGTTTGTAGCTGCCCCACAAATGTTGCGTCGCCGCGGCGATCGAGGTGTTGTCGACAACCCGGTGTTGCATTGTCCGCCGGCCGCGTCTTGGGCTGAGCCGCACCCGAATTGTCGTGGAGCGCGCCGCAGCACTTTCCCGGCCGGTGTGGCCATTCAGCCGCAGTCGATTGTCGCGCCATGCATTTGGCAGGACTCGTGGCCGGTGAGACTACCTGGCGCCACTCGGCGTCGAGCCGAAGCGGCGGCGGAAGCAGCGATTGAAATAAGAGACATCGGAGAAGCCGCTGAGCAGTGCGATCTCGCTGATCCGCATCCGATCATTGCGCCTGTCGGAGAGCATTCGATGGGCTCTCTGCAAGCGCAATTCGAGAATGCGCTCAGCGAAACTCACCCCGGTTTCCTGCAGGAGATCATGGACATAGCGCACGGAGAGCCGCAGTTGCTGGGCAACGCTCTGGGCGGAAATGGCAGGATCGGCGAAATTGTCCCGCATCTTTTGCAGGATGGCCTGCAGCCTTGCCGCGCGCAGGCCGCGCAACCCCGCCAGATCGGCGGTCTCGCCCTTGGCGCCGGACGCCAGGCCAATGAGATCGACGATCGTTTCGGTGGCATGGGTGACAAGATCGGGCGAGACCAAATCGGGGCCGGTTTCCAGAAAGCGGCAATAGCGCTTGAGCATATCGAGGGCCTCGTTGTCGGCTCCGATGGTCAGTGCCAGCCGGTCGTCGACATGAGCGAAGGCCTTCTCCAGCACAGCGCGGGGAACAATCACATTCGCCCAGATATTCTTGTCGCCGCCGATCATTTGCAGCGCTTCCGAAGCCGAGACCAGAGCGCCCTGCCCTTTGCCCACGTGATAGTCGCGACCGACCTGGGTGCCACTGAGTATCGTATCGCCATTGTTGACCAGCAGGAGATAGCCGTCGCGGCCGTCAGCGGCGATGTTGCTCGCCTTGCGGCTGGCATGCCGGATCGTTCCGGCCATCTGCCCGAGCACCAGCTGCCCGACCACCCTGGCTTCGATATCTGCCGCAAACGGCAAATGGTCCGAAGTGGAGTATTCAACGGACCATATCTCAGCGACGTGGATGTCCTGCCAGAGCGCGAACCGCGCCTGATCGTCGAGATGGGCCGGCAGATCGCTGGATGAGAAGACGTTCTTTTTCAAGGGCAACCGAGCCTTTCTGCACGCGCGTCTTCACTTGGAAGTTCTTGTATTGGAGCAGTCCACCTCTTGTCCAGAGCAGCGAATATCCGTGCCCTCTGGTACAATTTCACTGCCGTTTTAGACAATAATTCAACATAACTTCGTCGGCTTGGCCGGCAGGATTTCCAAAATACTCGGAAATACGGATGGGAATCAGCGCGGCGGGCCGCGCCCGAGACGGGCAGGCGCCGCCGCCGGCTTTCGCCAATCTCCACTCACTTCTGCTCGCCGGGCTGCTTGATGAAATGACTGATAATATCCATCGGCACCGGAAACACGACCGTCGACGAGCGCTCGCCGGCGATGTCGTGCAGAGCCTCGAAATAACGCAGCTGCATGGCCTGCGGCTCCTGAGACAGCATCTTGCCGGCCTCGACGAGTTTTGCCGCCGCCTGCTGTTCGCCATCGGCGTTGATCACCTTGGCGCGGCGCAGGCGTTCGGCCTCGGCCTGCTTGGCGATGGCGCGGATCATGCTCTCGTTGAGATCGACATGCTTTATCTCGACATTGGAGACCTTGATGCCCCAGGCATCGGTCCGCTGATCGAGTATCTCCTGGATATCGCTGTTGAGCTTGTCCCGTTCGGCCAGCATTTCATCGAGTTCGTGCTTGCCGAGCACCGAGCGCAGTGTGGTCTGCGCCAGCTGGTTGGTCGCGGCCATGAAGTCCTCGACCTGAATGATCGCCCGCTCGGCGTCGACGATGCGGAAATAGAGCACGGCGTTCACCTTGACCGAGACATTGTCACGCGAGATCACGTCCTGCGGCGGCACATCCTGAACCACCACCCGCAGGTCGACCTTCACCATCTGCTGGACGAAAGGGACCAGGATGATGAGGCCGGGACCCTTGACCCCGGTGAAGCGGCCGAGCGTGAAGACCACGCCGCGCTGGTATTCCCTCAGGATGCGAATGGCCGCGGACAGGAACATGACCACGACAAGCGCCAGAACGAGATAGGCCACATAACCGATGCTCATTGCCTTGCTCCATCATCAGAGCATGTCGCCCAAAAATGTGCAGCGGTTGGGGACATGCTCAAAACAAAGACTCACCTCCGGCGCCGTACCGTCAGCACGAGGTTCTTGACCTCGGCCACCTCGACGCTGTCGCCCGGTGCGAGCGGTTCGTCGGCCTTCGCCCGCCAGCGCTCGCCCTGGGCCAGCACATGGCCCTCGCCCTGCGACCAGTCGAGGATCTCGGCCGGCAGTCCGTGCATGGCCTGCGCGCCGACGCGTGGAAGGCTCCTGCGCGCCGCCCACAGATAGCTGCCGGTCAACAACGCCAGGCCAAGCGTCAATGCCGCGGCGGCGCCGATGACGGCCCACGACATCTCGAAGCCGGGACCCTCGATCTTGAGCAGCATGGCTGCCCCCAGCAGAAAGGCGCTCACACCTCCCAGCCCAAGCACCAAGGTGGGGTTGAAGGCCTCGACGATGAGGAAGGCGATGCCAAGCAGCATCAACGCAAGGCCGGTATAGTTGATCGGCAGGAGATTGAGCGCATAGAGCCCGAGCACGAGGCAGATCGTGCCGATCACGCCGGGCGCGACCGCGCCCGGGCTGGTGAACTCGAAGACGATGCCGTAGACGCCGACCAGCATCAGGACGATGGCGATGTTCGGATCGGTGATGACGGCGAGAAGCCGGATGAACCAGCCCGGATCGAGCGTTTCGACCGGCAGCCCTTTCGTCGCCAGTACCTGCTTCTTGCCTGACACCTCGACCGTCCGCCCGTCGGCCAGCAGCAGCAGTTCGGTGGTGTCGCGGGCGACGAAGTCGATGACATGTTCCTGCAGCGCCGCATTGGCCGAGAGGCTCGCCGCTTCGCGTACTGCCTTTTCACCCCAGTCGGCATTGCGCCCGCGCAGTTCGGCCAGCGAGCGGATCAAGGCAACCGCGTCATTCGTCACCTTGGCCATCATCGCGTCGCCCGCCGGCGGTGGCCCGGTGGCGTTCTTCTGGTCCTTGCCGGTGTCCTTGTCGCCGCCGGGACCGGGAAGCGAGGGCAGCGGCCCGCCGAGCTCGACCGGCGTTGCCGCCCCCAGATTGGTGCCGGGCGCCATCGCCGCCACATGGGTCGCATAGAGGATATAGGTGCCGGCGCTGGCCGCATGGCCGCCTGCCGGCGCGACATAGCCGATCACCGGAACCGGCGAGGCAAGGATGTCGGCGATCATCTCGCGCATCGAGGTGACCAGTCCTCCGGGCGTGTCGATCTGCAGGATGACGACCTCGGCGTTTCGCCCCGTGGCGATCGCCAGCGCTTCCTTGAGCTGCCTGGCACTCGCCGGACCGATGGCGCCGTCTATCTCGACGCTCAACGCAACCCTCTCCCGGCCGCTCGCCTCTCCGGTTGCGGAAGAGGGACAAACGACCACAGCGGCCACGAAAGCCGCGGCAAGAAGGGCCACATGCGCGCGTTTCACGCTCAAAGCTCCTTATACAAGATATGGGTGCGATTTCGCCGAAATCCATCATGCTGGGAGTGGCGCCGGCGATTGGCGAGCGGCTGAGCGCTTGATCTCCCTAGGGGGCGGAGATCTCGCCAAAAGCGAGAGAGGCCTCACGTGGAGCGCCAACCTTCTGCTGCCGCAGCAGGTCGCGCCCGTTCGGACCGACCCCCCTCTGGCCGCTTCGCGGCCATCTCCCCCCTCGACGGCCTCAAGGGGGGAGATTGCGCGCGCAGCCGTTTTCGCCAATTATCGGCTTAGCGCCACGGCATTCGTTGTTCCGGGCCGCGGATGCCCGCGGTGGCTTCGGGGGGAGACAATCATGAGAGGCAGATCGGCAAAAGTCATCGTGGCCGTAGCGGCCGCACTGCAAGCGGCGCAGCCGGCATTTGCGGCGCCGTGCGGCTGGACGGCGAAGATGGAGGAAGACGAGGGCGGCAGTGTGCTGACGGCCTCGGTGTGCGGCGGGCCGAAAGCCGATGCGCATCTGATGCTGGCCTGTTTCGACAAGCCGATACTGAGCTACGATCTGGGCGCCGCCGGCCAGCAGCTGGAGCCCGGCATCAGTGGCTCGTTCGTGTTCGAGGCCGGCGACAAGGCCGTGACCAAGAAGCTCGATCTCGAGGCGATGTACAATTACTTCACCGTGCAGCTGGAAAGCACCGACCCGCTGCTCGCCTTGTTGCGCGCCAAGGGCGAACTCACGGTCACCTCGGACAAATATGGCGAGAACAGCTTTCCGCTCGCGGGCTCATCCGCCGCCATAGGCAAGGTGCTGGCCGAGTGCGGCAAAGCCTCCGACGAGGCAGACTGAGGCCAGCCGGCTCGTAAAGGATCGACCGACAACGCCATTTTGTAACCGAGATGGCTGGCGGTGAAACCGAGGCGCCCGTAGAAAGCGTGCGCCTGCACGCGCCCCTTGTCGGTGGTCAGCTGAACGAAGCTGCAGCCGCGCGCGCGGCACTGTTCAATCGCCCATTCGATCATCAGCTTGCCGACGCCACGCGACCGTAATTGTCGCGCGACGCGAACCGCTTCGATCTGGCCTCGCCAGGCGCCCTTCCTGGAAATGCCTGCTAGAAAGGTGAGCTGCAATGTGCCGACCACTTGCCCGGCTTCGACCGCCACGATCAGCAGCTGGTTGGCATCGGCATCGATGGCGCTGAAGGCATGAAGATAAGAAGGCGCGAGCGGCACGGACGGGTCTTCCCGACCGGCGCCGAGCGCATCATCGGCAAGCATGGCAACGATCGCCGGCAGGTCTGACGCTTGCGCGCGACGGAACTCGATTTCGCTCATCGAGGGATGACATACGGCGCGGGTTTGGAGGTGGCAAGAGTGGGTTCAAGCCCGCCCCTACCCCGCCCACCAATAAACGCCGCCGCGCGCGCCACATGAGTGTCCCTGTGTGTGCGGGCGGCCAGCGCCAGCCATTCGCGGCCGAAGGCGTCGGCGACTTCCGGGCGGCCCTGCTTGAGGCTGATCTCAGCCTGGCTGGCCAGGATCTCCACCTGCAGCGCGGCATAGACATCGGTGTCGCGCGCGCAGCGTCGGCCGGCCTCGCCAAGCCACTCCATCGCTTGCGGCAGCGCGTCCTCGGCGGCATAGGTCAGCGCCAGCGCGCGCGCCACCGCCCCTTCCCAACACGGGTCGTTCATCTGGCAGCTCAGCGCGAAGGCCTCTTCCAGCCTGGGCCTGAGTTCCCGCGCGGGCGCCTGCTGGCGGGTGCGAGACTCGCTCAGCACCGCGACCGGCCATGGCCGGAACGAAATCCAGCGCTGCTCGTCGACCAGCGTCAGGCAATCGCCCAGCCAGCTGTCGGCTTCCTCCAGCCGGTCGGCGGCAAGCAGGCCCCAGCCGCCCAGGCCCAGCGACCAGATTTCACGGCGGCGATTGCCGGCCGAGCGGGCATGCTCCAGCGAGACGGCATAGTGGCCCATGCCGTCTTCCACCCGGCCCCAGTCGACCAGGTTGAAGCCGATGACGCCATGGATGCCGGCCAACGCGTCGCTGTCCTCGGCGAGGCCCTCCGCTTGCGCCAGATAGGCGGCGGCCGTCGGCCGGCGCCCGGCCAGCGCCTCGACATAGCCGAGTTCCCGAAAGGCCGCCGACGCGATGTCGGCGCTGCCGGCCTTGCGTGCCAGCTCGGTGCTCTGGCTGAGCAGGATCGAGCCCTCATCGTCATAGCCCCTGACCGAATGCACCAGCGCGGTGCCGAGCTCGAACGTGGCTGTGGCGCTGAGATGCGGGTCCTTGATTTTCTCGGCGTCGCGGACGGCGCGGCGCAAGCAGTCGATGCCGGCGTCGGCCGCACCGGCGGCAAGCGCCGCGAGCCCGGACTGTATCAGCGACTTGACGAAGGCTTCCGGTGAAATGCCACCCGGCTTGGAGGCGATGGTGCGCCGCGCAGCACTGCGCAACGCGGCCGAAGGCTTTTCGCCAAGCTCGGCCAGGAACACCGCCTCCGTTGCTTCAACCTGCTCGAGCGCCGCGGGGTAGCGCCCGGCCAGCGCCAGGCTTTTGACCAGAAGAATATGCAGGCCCTCATCATAGGGGCTGCGCCGCACACCAAGCCCGGCCAGCCTGACGGCGCGCTCATAATCCTCGACCGCCATCGCCCGGATGGTTTCCTGCCTGATCCGGGCCTCGACAATGCCGGCAATGCGCTGGCGCTCGACCAGCAGCCAGGTCGAGAATTCCGGGCTGCAGCGCGGCTCCAGCGCACCGAGCAGCGGGCCTGCAAGCTCGACGTCGAAATCGTCGCGGTCGAGCCGCAGCACATCGACCTCGATATCCCCGGCGAAATTGCATTCGACCGGATCGCCGTTCAGGCATTCCGAAGCGTTGAGCGCCTTGCGCAATGAGGCCAGACACCAGCGCAGCGAGCCCAGCGGATCGACGGTTTCTGGAAACAGTTCCGAGGCCAGGCTGCGGCGGTCGAGCGGGGCGCGCGCCAGCACCACGCGGGCAAGCAGCGCCCAGGCCTGATGGCCGCGCACCGGCTGGCTTTGTCCATCGGCATCGAACATCGCAGGTTCGCCGAGAAGCCTGATTTTTCTGCCCATCGAGTTCCCACCATTCGACAGCAACTGCCCTGCCCGTCGCCCGTGTGACCAAGCGTGTGACAGCCCCGTGCCGTTTTTTCACAAGCCGGCACGCGGGGTCCAACGGCGGCCGGTTCCAAGGCAGCGTCAACGCAATAAACGTCACCGTAACAATGGAGATCGGCACATGCCAACATTCATCATCGAGCGCGAGATCCCGGGCGCAGACAAGCTCAGCCCGGCCGAGCTCAGGGATATTTCGGCGAAGTCCAACGAAGTCGTGGCCGGACTGGGCGAGCCCTACACCTGGGTGACGAGCTATGTCGCCGGCGACAAGATCTACTGCGTCCACGAAGCCGACAGCGCCGACACCGTCGAGCGGCATGCCCGCGAGGGCGGCTTCCCCGCCAACAAGATCACCAAGATCGCTGCGTTCATCGGGCCGGAGACGGCGCACGCCAGGGGCTGAGCCATCGAAGGCTGATTCAGGATCCGGCTCTATCGCTTTGATTGAGCACGATCTTTCTGCGGCAGGCCGGCCCAACCGGCTTGCTGCATTCCCAATGGAGAAACCATGACCATCACGCTCAGAACCATGCTGGCCGCCGTCGGACGCGGCTGGCGCGCACGGCAAAGTCGCCGTCACCTGGAGGCGATGCCCGACTTCATGCTCAAGGATATCGGCATCAGCCGTTCCGACATCGACCGCGTCACCACACATGGCCAGACGCGCGGCAGGTCCCGAGGCTAGGCGGTGTCGCTCAAAGCGTCCCACGCTCCCCTTCCGGCGTCGCCACCAGCAAGGCGGCGGCGGCGTTGGCGGCGGCGATGGCTGCTTCCATCTGATGGCCACGGGCAAGGCCTGCCGCGAAGGCGCCGACGAATTCGTCGCCGGCGCCATGGGTGCTGACGACTTTGACCGGGATGGCGGCCAGCGCGAAGGCCGTGCCCGCCCGGTCGCAATAGGCGACCCCCTCGCCGCCGGCAGTGACGATCGCCGAGGGGTAGGCATCGACAAGCCGCCGCGCGGCTTCGGTGGCGCCTTCGAGCGTGTCGACGACCGGAACGCCGGCCAAAAATTCCGCCTCGATGGCGTTGACGATGACGATGTCGGTCAGCGCGATCAATTCGGCCGACAGTGTTCGCGCCGGTGCTGCGTTGAGCACGACGCGGCCTCCAGAGGCCTTCACGGCGCGCGCGGCAGCGACGTTGGCGGCTTCCGGCACCTCGTTCTGCAGCAACAGCACAGCCGTCTGCGCAACCACCTCGCCCGCAGCCGCGATGTCATCATCGCCCAGAGCGAGATTGCTGCCGGAGACGATCACCGCGCCATAGTCGCCATCGCTGTCGAAGATCGCCACGCTCATGCCGGAACCGGCGCCTGCTGCCACCCGCACGAAGCGGCGGTCGACGCTGCTGCGATCGAGATTGGCGAGCAGCGCCGAGCCGAAATCGTCGTCGCCGACGGCGCCGATCATCGCCGCGCGCACGCCGGCCCGCGCCGCTGACACCGCCTGGTTGCCGCCCTTGCCGCCGCATTTCGGCTGCCAGGCATGGCCGGTTACCGTCTCGCCCTTGCGCGGGCGGTCGGGCGCGTCGACCATGATGTCGTAATGCAGGCTGCCGAACACGGTGACCAGCGGAACCGTCATGTGCCCCGGTCTTTTCGTTTCGAGGTGACCGCAGACATGGTGCGGCCGAGATTTCGCTCCGCCGCCTGATAGTCGCGCTGTGCCACCGCCACGAACAGCGCGTCGAGGATGTTGAGCTGGGCGATGCGCGCCGCCGCGTTCTCGCCCATCAGCGGCGAGCCCTGCGCGGTCGAGCACAGCACGATGTCGGCAATCTGGGCCAGTGGCGAGTTGTCGTAATTGGTGATGGCCAGCGTGCGGGCGCCGCTCTTGCGGGCGAGATGGATGGCGTCGACGACGGCTGAGGTGTTGCCGGAATGCGAGAAACCGACGGCGATGTCGTCGGCGCCGAGCAGCGAGGCCGACATCAGCATCATGTGCGAATCGTCATAGACCGAGGCGCGGATGCCGATGCGCAGGAATTTGTGCGAGACGTCGCGCGCGATCTGTGCCGAGCCGCCGACGCCGTAGAAATCGCGGTTCTTCGCCCGATAGAGCAGATCGGCGGCACGGTCGAAATCGTCCATATCGAGGATGGCGAGCGTTTCCTCCAGCGCCTGGATGGAGGTGCGAAACACCTTTTGCACGATCTCGGCCGAACTGTCGTCGACCGACAATTCCTGATGCATTTCGGCGGTCGGCAGGCGGCTGTATTCATAGACAGCGGTGCGAAAGTCGCGATAGCCGGAGAAGCCGAGTTTTTTGGCGATCTTGACCACCATTGCCTCCGACACGCCGGCCTCCTCGGCGATCTGCTTGAGCGGAATGGTCTCGTCGAACCCGCGCCGGCCAAAAACGGTTTCCACCACCTTGGCCTCGAGCGGCGTGAGATGCGGCATCATCATGCGGATGCGCGGCCCCACCGCTTTCAGATCTAGATTGCTCAACGTCATCCACGTCCCCTCGTCACGCGATCGATAAGCATCGCGGCGAGGATTATAAGGCCAGTTGCAAGCAGCTGATAGAAGGACTGGACATTCATCAGCGTCAGCCCGTTGCGCATGGTGCCGAGGATGACGGCGCCCAGAATGGTGCCGATGACGCTGCCCTTGCCGCCCATCAGCGAGGCGCCGCCTATGGCCGCCGCGGCGATGGCGTCGAGCTCCCACAGATTGCCGAGAATGGGTTCGGCCGCACCCAGCCGGCCCATCAGGATCTGCGCGGCAAGTGCTGCCAGCACGCCCGAGATCATGTAGGCGGCGATCTTGGTGCGGGCGATCGGCACGCCGGCGATATAGGCGGCCTCCTCATTGCCGCCGACGGCGAGCAGATATTCGCCGAACGGCGTCTTCTTGAGGATGATCCAGGCAACCAGCGCGACGAAGGCGACAATGATAACCGACAGCGGCAGCCCGAACAGCGAGCCGTTGAAGATGGCGCGAAAATCGGCGGGCAGTCCCAGCACCGGATTGCCGCCGGTGTAGATCAGCGCCAGCGCGCGGTAGGTGCTGAGCGTGCCCAATGTGACGATGAAGGGCTGCAGCCCGACATAGGCAACGAGCACGCCATTGAGCAGGCCGCAGGCAAGGCCGATGGCGAAGCCGGCGGCGATGGCCAGCGGAAACGGCACGCCGGCAACCAGCATCGAGGCCGAGATGACCGCCGATAGCGCTGCCGTCGGCCCAACGGAGAGGTCGATTCCGCCGGAGATGATGACCAGCGTCATGCCCAGCGCCAGGCAGGCATTGATGCTCGACTGCTGCAAGATGTTGATCAGATTGCGCTCGGCGAAGAAGCCGGGCACCAGCGCGCCGAAGACGGCAAGGATGACGACCAGGCCGATCAGCGTGCCGGCGTCGCGCATCGAGAAGCGGTGCAGGAAATTCGCCATAGGCCGCGCTGCTGTGTTTTCCGAAATGTCCGTCATCTATTGCCTTGCCTGCTGCCCGGTCTTGCCGGCCTGCATTGTCGTTTGCGGGATGGCGTGCGCCGCGATCGCCTGTTCGCTGAGGTTTTCGCGGCCAAGTTCGGCGGCGACCGTGCCGTCGCGCATGACCAGCACGCGGTCGGCGAGCCGGATCACCTCGGGCAGCTCGGAGGAGACGACGATGACGCAATGGCCCTCGGCGGCGAGCTCCTCGATCAGGTGATAGATCTCGGCCTTGGCGCCGACATCGATGCCACGCGTAGGCTCGTCGAACAAAAGGATGCGCATGCCCGCCGCCAGCCAGCGGCCGATAATCGCCTTTTGCTGGTTGCCGCCGCTGAACAGGCGGATCGGCCGGTCGAGCAGGAACGGGCGCAGGTTGACGCGCTTCATCTTCTCGCTCGCGACCTGCTTCAGCCTGGTGTGATCGATGACGCCGCGCGGCGCGAACACGCCCATCGATGCCAGCGCCATGTTGCTGGAAATCGAGCGCAGCGGCACGATGCCTTCGCGCTTGCGCTCCTCCGGCACCAGGCCGATGCCGGCGGCAATGGCGTCGCGTGGACTAGAAAGTCTTATCGCCTTGCCGTCGATTTCGACGGTGCCGGTCGAGGCGCGATCCGCGCCGGCGAGCAGCCGCAGCAGTTCGGTGCGACCGGAGCCGACCAGGCCGGCAATGCCCAACACCTCGCCGCGATGCAGGTCGAAGGAGACGTCGCGGACTTTTGTTGCCGAGGCAATGCCGCGCACGCGCATCCGGACATCATTGGATTTGTGCGAGCGGTGCTGTTCCTGCGCCAGTTCGCGGCCGACCATCATGGCGACAACGGCTTTTTCCGACACTTTTGCCAGATCGACAGAATCAACGACGACGCCGTCGCGCATGATTGTGGCGCGCTGGCAGATGCCGAACACCTCGTCCAGCTTGTGCGAGACATAGACAACCGCAACACCGTCGTGGGCGAGCCCGGCAATGACTTCGGCGAGGCGGTCGAATTCGCTCGGCGTCAGGCTGGAAGTCGGCTCGTCCATGGCGACGATTTTCGCGCGGTCGAGGAGAGCGCGGGCGATCTCGACGATCTGCCGCTGCGCCACTTTCAGGCTGCCGAGCGGGGCCGCCGGATCGATGGATGGGTCTATTGCCGCGAGGGCCTCAGCGGCGCGCCGCTCCTGCTCGCGCCGGTCGACGAAGACACCGCCACGCGTCAGCGGATGGCCGAGAAACATGTTCTGGGCGACGCTGAGCCGCGGCACCTGCTGCAATTCCTGGTGGATCATGGCGACGCCGGCGGCGCGCGCCGCGACCGGGTTGTTCAGCGTCACTGGTTGGCCGTCGATCAGCACGCTTCCCCCAGTCGGCCGGTAGACCCCCGACAGGATGCGCAGCAGCGTCGACTTGCCGGCGCCGTTCTCGCCGAGCAGGCCATGGATTTCACCGGCGCCGACCGAGAAGGACACATCGTCGAGCGCCCGCACGGCCGGAAACAGCTTGGAAATGCCCGCGAATTGCAGCCGGGGTGACATTGGTTGGTTCTCCGGGCAAGGGTACCGACCGGTAGCAGCCGGCACCCGCCCTGTCTTTGTGCTACTGGCCTGCCGCAGCGTCCTCGAGCAGCGCCTTGCGCACGGCGTCGCCGGCGCCGGAATAGCGGTCGGCATTGTCCTTGGTGATCAGCGCCTGTGGAGTGGCGACGACGCGCGGCAGCTTCTGCCCGGCCACCAGTCGCAGCGCCGATTCCAGAGCCACCTCGCCGGTCAACACCGGGAAGCTATCGACCGTGCCGGTCAGCTCGCCGGCGCGGATCGAGGCGTAGGCGTCGGAGATGCCGTCGGTGCCGAAGACGGCGACCTTGTCCTGCAGGCCAGCGGCCTTGACCGCCTCGACAATGCCCAGCGCCATGCCGTCATTGTTGGCATAGAAACCGATCAGGTCGGGGTGCTGCTGCAGGATGTTGGTGGCGGCGTCATAAGAAGTCTGGCGGTCCCAGTTGCCGGGAACGCTGGCGACGACCTCGAACTTGCCGGCCTCGGTGATCGTGGTCTTGAAACCGTCGGTCCGCTGCACGGCGGCATAGACGCCGGCCTGGCCTTCGACAATGGCGACCTTGCCGCCATCCGGCCGGTTCTTGATGAACCATTTGGCGACGCGCACGCCATTGTCGCGCTGGACGTTACCGACATAGTGCTCGGCTTGCGGGATGACCGCGTCATTGACGTTGACGACCGGCACGTTGGCGGCCTTGGCCTGTTCGATGATCGGCTGCAGATTGGAGTCCGTCTGCGGCGAGACGAGCAGCACGTTGTAGCCCTGCGTGACCAGGCCTTCGGCAATGGTGAGCTGGCCAAGCTGGTCGCCCTCGCTCTGCGCCGCCTGGTAGACGACCGGCACGCCAACGCGGTCGCCGAAGGACTTGTAGCCCTCACCCAGCGAGCGCCAGTATTCGTTGGTCAGCGTCTTGGAGACGGCGCCAGCCTTGGTGCCGTCGGGCAATTTTGGGAAGGCCCCGAACTTGGCTTCCAGTTGCGACCAGTCGATGCGGTCCTTCTCGGTATCGGAATTCAGCGGCGCGAGGTCGGCCGAGAATGCCGAACCGATGGACAGGGCCATCAGGGCAGCGGCAGCAGTGGCAAGCAGAAGTTTCATGGTCATTCCTCCCTAGTGAAACGGCGTATGGCGACGCCGGGCGCTTCAGGTATCTCGTGGCGTGTCCGGTCCGAGCATGGCTTCCTGGACGATGGCCTGCGATGTGACGGCGTCCTGGCTGTCCATGGCAGCGGACAGCCGGTTGTCCTTCTCCAGCCGGTCGACGACGCGCAGCATGCGCTTGACGGTGGCGATGTTGACTTCGCATTCGCGCACCGGATCGAGCCCGGTCATGTCGGGGAAAGTGTCGAAGTAGATGGCGCCGGCATAGCCGTCGCGGCGGATCTGGCGCAGCAGTTCGATGGTCTGCAGCGTGTGCACGGCGCCGACCATCAGGCCGTCGTCGCGCTTGGCGTAGCCGTCGTTGAGATGGACGCCGAGCAGCTTGCTGTGGCGGGCGACGAGGGCGGCGGCAAAAGCCGGCTGTTCGTCGGCATAGAGCACATGCGCGAAATCGAGCGTGACACCG
The DNA here is from genome assembly GCF_056404235.1 of Mesorhizobium sp. P2_E10. Taxonomy (NCBI): domain Bacteria; kingdom Pseudomonadati; phylum Pseudomonadota; class Alphaproteobacteria; order Hyphomicrobiales; family Phyllobacteriaceae; genus Mesorhizobium; species Mesorhizobium sp. P2_E10. Next base: position 147,597 of record NZ_JBFUEK010000002.1, on the reverse strand, counting down.
AGATTGGGCAGGCCGACATCGCGGATCGCCAGCAAGGTCGTCGCCGCATCCGGCATCAAACTGTAGGAGCGCGGCTCGTTTGGCTTGTATTCCAGACTGATCTGGCAATCGGGATCATGCTCGGTTACTTCACGAATCCCATCGATTTCGTGTTGCCATAGCGTCGCATAATCGGCCTGGAAGGTGTAGTCGAAGCCATCCTGGCCGAGCCACAGCGTCATCAGACTGGCGCCGGCCGCGCGAACGGCATCGATGCCAGCCTTGGTCAGGTCGATGGCTTCGCGACGCACCGCCGGGTCCGGATTGGTGAAGGCGCCGAGCTTGAAGGCCGGGTTGGAGTAGTAGCGCATGGCAAAGCCATTGATGGAAAGCCCGAGATTGCCGAGTTTTCGCGCGATTTCGGCAGGTTTTTCTGCGACATGGTCGGGAAAGTTGAGATCGAGGTCGGTGAGCGCATCGACCTTGGCAGCGCGGGTGGCCATCTGCATCAGCGACGGCTTGCCGGTGAGATCAGGCCACTCGGCCTGCGGCCGCGAGGCGAAGGAATTCAGGCGGGTGGCGAAACGATTTGACGTCATGGTTGGCCCTTCGGTGAGCATTACTTCACATATATACGTGTATTTGTAAAGTTTCTATTTGCGAGGAGACACAGAATGGCTGGCGCCGGCCATCGTCGGCTAGGGCAAGACCATAGCCATCCCGCCCAAGTTCATCCAAGCGAATGTGGAGAAGCCGGCGCGCCGGCCGCGATCGATGCCTGGCAAAACCATCCCCTGCCCTTGCGTCCTGCCCGCCGATTGACCAATCTCTGTGACACTGTCATGAGCCGCGGTTGGGGGATCGCACATGCCGACGCTTTATGCTCTGAAACCGGCTTTCCAGGCCAAGTTGCGGCCGCTGGCCGACGGGCTGGCCAAAGCCGGCGTCACCGCCAACCAGATCACGCTGCTCGCCGCCGCGCTCTCCATCGCCACCGGCCTTGTGGTCGCTGCCTTTGCCGAGCATCGCGCGGTCTTCTTGCTGATGCCGGTGGTGCTGTTTGCCCGCATGGCGCTGAACGCCATCGACGGGATGCTGGCACGGGAACATGGGCAGGCCTCCAAGCTTGGCATGTATCTCAACGAACTCTGCGACGTCGCCTCCGACCTGGCGCTGATCCTGGCTTTTGCCACGCTCTTCCCGGTCTGGGGCGTCGTCGCCTTCGCGATCTCGGCGGTCATTGCGGAATATGCCGGCGTGCTCGGCGTCGCCGCCGGCACCGGGCGCAACTATGCCGGGCCGTTCGGCAAGAGCGACCGGGCGCTGGCGCTCGGCGTCATCGCCTTTCTCCTCGCCTGCGGCCTGTGGGTCGAGGCAATCGTGCCGTTTGTGTTTCCGGCCATGGCTACACTGTCGCTGATAACCGCCATCAACCGGATACGCAGCGGCCTTAGAGCGGGCGGCAACTGATGACAAGTCGTCAGAGACCCGGCCGCCAGAGGGAAACCATGATCCACGAACAGACTATCGCCGCCGCAAGCCTCGAGCGGGTGGCGCAGGAGCGGACATTCAAGAGCCATGACGGCACCGAGATTTTCTACCGCTACTGGCCGGCGGTTGGTGAAACGCCCAAGGGCGCGATCCTGTTGTTCCATCGCGGCCACGAACATGGCGGGCGGATGGCGCATCTGGTCGACGAACTCGCCATGCCCGACCACGCCTTTTACGCCTGGGACGCGCGCGGCAATGGCCGCTCGGCCGGCGAGCGCGGCTATGCGCCGTCCTTTGCTGCCCTGGTGCGCGACATCGATTGTCTGGTGCGCGAAATCGGCAGGGACGGCTTTGGCCAGCGCGACATCGCACTGATCGCGCAATCCTTCGGCGCGGTACTGGCCGCCGCCTGGGTGCACGACTATGCGCCTGACATCCGCGCGCTGGTGGTGGCCTCGCCGGCCTTTTCGGTCAAGCTCTACGTGCCCTTCGCCAAGGAGGGCATTGCGCTGTGGCAGAAGCTCAAGGGCCGCTTCTTCGTCAATTCCTATGTGAAGGCCAAGTTCCTGACGCATGATGCCGAGCGCATCGCCTCCTTCGACGCCGACCCGCTGATCACGCGGCCGATCGCCTCCAACCTGCTGGTCGAGCTCTATGCTCATGCCGCCCGCATCGTCTCGGATGCCCGCGCCATCACCGTGCCGACGCAGCTGCTGATCTCAGGCAGCGACTGGGTGGTGCGGCACGGACCGCAGCATGAGTTCTTCGTCAATCTGGCGAGCCCGGCCAAGGAGCGGTATGTGCTGCCCGGCTTCTTCCACGACACGCTGGGCGAGCGCGACCGCAGCCAGGCGCTCGATCTGATCCGGCCGTTCCTCGAAAAGCAGTTTGCGGCACCGGACAAGAAGATCGACCTGACCAGCGCCGACCGCGCCGGCTACACACGCGACGAGTCCGACAAGCTGGCCTCGCCGCTGCCGCTTTTGTCGCCAAAGGGCCTCTACTGGGCGGTGAGCCGCGCATCGATCCGCATGGGCGCCTGGCTGTCGTCGGGCATGAAGACGGGGATCGCCACCGGCTTCGATTCCGGCTCGACGCTCGACTATGTCTATGAGAACGAAGCGCGTGGCATCAGCCCGCTCGGCCGCATGATCGACCGCACCTTCCTCGACGCCATCGGCTGGCGCGGCATCCGCCAACGCAAGCTGCATCTGGAAGAGCTGATCGGCAGCGCTGCTGCCTCGCTGAAGGCCAAAGGGCGGAAGCTGAACATCGTCGATATTGCCGCAGGCCATGGCCGCTACGTGCTCGACGCTGTCGCAGCCAGCGCTGAACAACCCGACAGCGTGCGGCTGCAGGATTATTCCGAGCTCAATGTCGGGCTCGGCCGCAAGCTGATCGCCGCGCGCAAGCTGCCGCAAAGCGTCACCTTCCGCCAGGCCGATGCGTTCGATGCGGACATGCTTTCTGGCCTCGACCCGGCGCCTGACCTCGCCATCGTCTCCGGCCTCTACGAACTCTTTGCCGACAACGCGCTGATCGCCCGCTCGCTGGGTGGATTGGCCAGCGCCATGCAGCCCGGCAGCCTGCTGCTCTACACCAACCAGCCCTGGCACCCGCAGCTTGAAATGATCGCGCGCAGCCTGACCTCGCATCGCGGTGGACAGGCCTGGGTGATGCGGCGGCGTACGCAAGGCGAGATGGACCAGTTGGTGGCGGCGGCCGGCTTCGAGAAGATCGACCAGCGCATCGACCAGTGGGGTATCTTCACCGTTTCGGTCGCACGGCGCGTCTGAGACCATGGCCGCTGCCTTTCCTCCCCCTGGGTCTGTCCCTGCCCCGGCGCGAGAACCCTATTTTGGCATCGTGCTCAGGGCCGCACTTTGGCTGGCGTTGCTGGCGCCGCTGTTCTATTCGACCTATGGCTTCGCCAACTGGCTGGCGTCGCAGCGCGACCATGTCGGCAACATCGTCTTTGGCTGGGAACACGCCATCCCATTCATGGCCTGGACGATCGTGCCCTACTGGTCGATCAATCTGTTCTACGGCCTGTCGCTGCTGCTCAACGACACGAAGAGCGGCGTCAACCGCCTCGCCGGCCGTTACCTCACGGCGCAAGTCGTAGCGGTCACCTGCTTCATCCTATTCCCGCTGGCGGCGACCTTCGTACGGCCAGCGACCACAGGCCTGCCGGGCTTCCTGTTCGCGGTGCTCGGCGGCTTCGACAAGCCGTTCAACCAGGCGCCGTCGCTGCACATCGCGCTGCTGGTGATCATCTGGGATCACTGGCGCCAGGCTCTGGGGCGCTTTCGTCTCGGCGGCGTTTTCAAACCCGTCTGGCACGTCTGGTGTTTTCTGATCGGCGCCTCGGTGCTGACGACATGGCAGCATCATTTCATCGACATCCCGACCGGCTCGCTGCTCGGCTTTTTCGCGCTGTGGCTGTTTCCAGCCCAGGGCGACCTGCCCTTTGCCGGTTTCAGGCTGACCACCGACCCCAAGGCGCGGCGGCTGGCGCGGTTCTATGGCCTTGGTGCAGCCCTTGCGCTGGCCGCCGCCGCTGCCGGCGCGTTCGTCTCTCCGATCGCGCTGATCCTGTTGTGGCCGGCGCTGGCGCTGGCCATCGTCGCCTTCGCCTATGCCGGGGCCGGCCCGCGCGTTTTTCAGAAATCTGCCGATGGCACCGCGTCGCTGGCCAGCCGCATTTTGCTTTTGCCTTACCGGCTTGGCGCCAGGGTCAATGCATCGATATGGACACGCAAGCTTGAGCCGCAGGTGGCGGTCACCGACGGCGTCTTCCTCGGCCGCTTTCCGACCGTCACCGAAGCCAACGGCTTCGGTACTGTGATCGACCTTGCCGGCGAGCTGGAGCGGCCGCGCGGCGCGACCAGCCGCTGGATCAGCCATGCCATGCTCGACCTGGTGGTGCCGCCCAGGGATGCATTGGAGCGGGCGGTGGCGTCGATCGAGCTGGCGCGCAGGCGCGGCACGGTGCTGGTCTGCTGCGCGCTCGGCTTCCAGCGCAGTGCTGCCGTCGTCGCCGACTGGCTGGTTGTGTCCGGCCGCTCGCACACACAGGCGCAGGCGCGAAAAAAGCTCGCGGCATCCGGCCGTCCGGTGCATCTTCACAGCGGGGTGGACAAGCCGGCATGAGTGGCGAGACGTATCACGACAAAGCCGAGGCGTTCGCCGCCGGGCTGATGCTGCAGGCGGCATGGCCGATCCTGCTGGTGGTGGCCGCCTTGATGGCGGCGCCGATTATTGGCCTCGTGGCCGCGCCGCAGACGACACCGGTAGCGGTCGCGTGGCTGGTTGCCGCGGCGAGTGCCGTAGCCACCCTCGCTCTCTCCGCCTTGCTTGCCTTCGACGCGCTGCTGTTTCGGCTGATGGCCAGTCACGCCAGCGAGGCCGGCGGGGGTGCCGCAGTCGACGATTTGCTGGCGCGCATGCGGCTGAAACCAACCGCTGCCGGCGGCCGCACGCTCGACCAGCGCATCACAGGCACGCGCCACCTGCTGGTGGAGCAGCGCATCGCCTTCGCCCTGTTTGCGTTGGCCTCGTTCGTCGCGGCATTCCTTTGAGCCCGTCGATGACAAAGCTTCATATTCGCGCCAACACCTTCACCTTGCTGCAGACAGTGACCTCGGTCGGCCTGTCGGCGCTGGCTTGGGTGGTGACCGGCGTACGGCCGATCTGGAATGGCAGCCAGCCGTCGGAGCGGCAGCGCATCTATTTCGCCAACCATGCCAGCCATGGCGACTTCATCCTTTTGTCGGCCTGCCTCAGCGAAAAGGTGCGCGCCCGCACCCATGCCGTGGCGGCGGCCGAATATTGGGGCAAGTCGCGGCTGCGGCGCTTTATTGCCGAGGACATGCTGTCCTCCGTGCTCATCCACCGGCAATGGACCGACGAGACGCAGAACCCGATTTCGATCATGCTGTCGGTGCTCGACGACGGCCATTCGCTGATCCTGTTTCCCGAGGGCACCCGCAACACCACCGATGCGGAATTGCTGCCGTTCCGCTCCGGCCTCTACAATCTGTCGATGGCGCGGCCCGAGGTCGAGCTGATCCCGTGCTGGATCGAGAACATGTCGCGCGTGCTGCCCAAGGGCCAGTTCCTGCCGGTGCCGCTTCTGTGCCGCGTCGTCTTCGGCCCGGCGGTGACGATTGCGCCCGGCGAAGAGCGCCGCGCCTTTCTCGAGCGCGCCCGCCAGACGCTGCTTGCGCTCAACCCCCGCCCGGATCGAGACGACTGATGCCACTTTCGCTGCCGCCGATGCATGAAACCATGATCCTGGTAATCGGCCTGGTCGGCGTGCTGTCGACTGCGAGCCTCGTCGCCGGCATCCTGTCGTGGCGGGCGCCCAAGCCACTGTCGTCGGGGCTCACCAACCTCAACCAGCGCATCAACGCCTGGTGGGTGATGGTGGTGGCGATCACGGTTGCCTTCTTTTTCGGCCGCACCGGCATGACCATCCTGTTCGCGCTGATCTCGTTTGCAGCACTTCGGGAATTCGTGACGCTGACGCACAGCCGGCGCAGCGACCACTGGGTGCTGCTGGGCATGTTCGGCATCATCATCCCGTTCCAATACTGGCTGGTGTGGACCGCCTGGTACGGGCTCTTCACCATTTTCATCCCGGTCTACTGCTTCCTTTTGATGCCGGCGATCACCGCGCTCAATGGCGACACCGAGCGCTTCCTCGAGCGCGTTTCGGCGCAGCAATGGGCGATCATGATCTCGGTCTATTTCGTCAGTCATGTGCCGGCGCTGCTGACGCTCAACGTGCCCGGCTTCGAAGGCCACAACCTGTTGCTGATCGCCTTCCTGATCATCACCGTGCAAGGCAGCGACGTGCTGCAATATATTTTCGGCAAGCTGTTTGGAAAACACCTTCTGTCCCCGACCGTATCGCCGTCAAAAACCTGGGAAGGGCTGGTCGGCGGACTGGCGGCGTCGAGCCTGCTCGGCGCACTGCTGTCGTTCCTGACGCCGTTTTCGCCGCTGCAGGCGGCGGGCGTCGCCTTCATCGCCTGCCTGATGGGCTTTCTCGGCGGACTGGTCGCATCGGCCATCAAGCGCGACCAGGGCGTCAAGGATTGGGGCCATCTGATCGAAGGCCATGGCGGCATGATGGACCGCGCCGACAGCCTGGTCTTCGCCGCCCCGGTGTTCTTTCACACGGTCCGTTATTTCTGGACCGTGTGAGAGAACGAGTACGTCCGGATCGGTCTAGCGGCTGAGATCAAGTGCTGCGCTCAGATCGCCCATTGGCGGCTGGTCGTTGTTGCGCAGCGCCTTGTCGCGAGCGACGATGCCGGGAAGCACCGGCAGATCGTAACGCGCGGTGATGAAGCGCAGAATCGATGTAGTGTCGTATTGCGTGTGGTCGACGGTTCCGGATTTCGCATAAGGCGAAATGATGAAGGCCGGGATGCGGTTGCCCGGTCCCCAGCGATCCGCCTTCGGCGGCGCGACATGATCCCAGAAGCCGCCGTTTTCGTCATAGGTGACAACGACCAGCATGTGGCCCCATTGCGGGCTTTTCTCCAGATGCGAAACGATGTCGGCGAGATGCTGGTCGCCGCTGCCGACATCGGCATAGCCGCCATGCTCGTTGAGATTGCCCTGCGGCTTGTAGAAGCTCACCGCCGGCAGCTTGCCGTCGTCAATGTCCTTGATGAAGGCGACGCCGTCGAGGCCGCCATCCTTCAGATGCTCGGCACGGGCAGTGGTGCCGGGCGCATAGGCGGCGAAATAGTTATAGGGCTGGTGATGGAACTGGAAGTTCGGCACCGGCGTCGCGTTCTTGCCGTCGAGCGCGGCCTGCCAGGCGCCGGAGTACCAGGCCCAGCCGATACCCCGCAGCGACAGGAGATCGCCGATGGTGATCTCCTGCTGCGGCGGCAACGTGGTCGGCGCCGCCGGATCGGCCAGCGCCTTGTCGCCGCCTTCGGCCGGCTTGTTGGCGCTCGGCTGATAGGGCGGCTGCATGGTGTTGACCGCGTAAAAATCAGGCGTGATGGCGCCGTCATTGACGAATTTCGGCGCGCCTCCGAGCGCCGAGGGCGGCGAGTTGTCGGCGACCTTCAGCGTCTTGCCGTCGGCGTCCACAACCGCGATCTGATCCTTGATCGGGCTGGTGTCGGCGTGCGGATAGACCGGCACGCAAGCGCAAGCCAGCTGGAAATGGTTGATGAAGGAGCCGCCGAAGGCGCCCTGGAAGAAATTGTCGGCCAGCACGTATTTCTTGGCCACCGCCCACATCGGCAGGACGGAGCCGTCATAATGGCCCATGACGACGCTGCCCGAATCGGCCCAGGCGACGAACTTGTCGTTGCGGCCGCCATTGATCTGCATCTGCTCCTGATAGAAGCGATGCCAGAGGTCGCGGGTGATGACCGAGGTCTTCAAATTGAAGCCGTTGGGATCGTCGATGGCGAAGCTCGCATTGGCCAGATGCGCGGTCTGCGCCTCCGTCACCGGCGGGGTGACACCCTTGCCGGTCAGACCGCCCCAGGCCGGCGGCAATTCGGCCAGCGGCTTGCCGTCGCGGTCGAGCTGGCGAACCTGGTCGGCCGACGCGTTGGAGAGGCCATTGGCGCCGGGGAAGCCGCCATAAAGATTATCGAAGCTGCGGTTCTCGGCATAGATGACGACAACCGTATCGATCTTGTCGTAGCCGGCGGGAGCGGCGCTGGCGATGGTGGTGAAGGAAGCCAGCGCTGAGCCGGCCAGATAAAGCGAATTGAAGAGCTTGAGCCTCGACATGGAAATACCTCATGGCTGGGTGGTGGCTAGAGGGGCAGTGCATGGCCGGGGGGCGACGAACCACAGGCATGCAGGTACTTCGATGCCTTGTCACCTTTGTGACAGTCTCGACCTTTGCGAACACGGTTGCGTGAGCGCGGGGACCGGTCATCAATCCGTTGCAGTGCTTCCTTATTTCCGCAACGAAAATCGGACTGAGCCACATGAACGCTGGACCATGGAAAGACCAGGTGATCGCGATCGTCGCGGCATCGGTGGTTGGCCTCGCCGTGATCGCGCCGGGAGCCACGGCCGAGCCGGATGGCATGCATCCCGGGCCGCTGTCGCGCGCGCAAGCCTTTGCCAGGGCGACGGCCCTGACCGCGCTTGGCCGCAAACTGTTCCTCGATCCGTCGCTGTCGGCCTCGGGCCTGCAATCCTGTTCTTCCTGCCATGATCCAAAGCATGCCTTTGGTCCGGCCTCGGCCACCCCAGTCGAGATGGGCGGACCCAAGATGGATCAGCCGGGACTGCGCGCCGTCCCGTCGCTGCGCTATCTCCAGGCGACGCCTGCCTTCACCGAGCATTTTTACGATTCCGACGACGAAGGCGATGAGAGCGTCGACAATGGTGCGACCGGCGGCCTGACCTGGGATGGCCGCGTCGATCGCGGGCAGGACCAGGCGAAGATCCCGCTGCTGTCGCCCTTCGAAATGGCCAACAAAAGTGCCGGCGATGTCACTGCGGCACTGCGCAGAGCCGCCTATGCCGACGATTTCAAAGCGGTTTTCGGCGACCAGGTATTCGACCATCCGGACGATGCTTTCGACGCCGCTGCCGAAGCGCTCGGGACGTTCGAGCAGAGTGCCGCCGATTTCTATCCCTATTCCAGCCGCTACGACGGCTTTCTCGCCGGCAAGGCGACGCTCAGCGCGCAGGAATTGCGCGGGCGCGCTTTGTTCGAGGACGAGGCCAAGGGCAACTGTGCCAGCTGTCATCTCAGCGAGCCCTCCAATGACGGCGAGCCGCCGCAGTTCACCGATTATGGTTTCCTTGGCATCGGCGTGCCGCGCAACCCGGCAATTTCCGCCAATGCCGATCCGAGCTACTTCGATCTCGGCCTGTGCGGCCCGTTGCGCACCGACCTCAAGGGCCGGGCCGCGTATTGCGGCCTGTTCCGCACGCCGACGCTGCGCAACGTCGCACTGCGCAAGAGCTTCTTCCACAATGGTTATTTCCACTCGCTGCGCGACGCGGTCGCCTTCTATGCCAGCCGCGATACCGACCCCGGCCGCTGGTATCCGAGGGACGCCGACGGCACGATTCGCAAGAACGACGATTTGCCCAAAGCTTACTGGCCCAACCTCAACCAGGACCCGCCCTTCGGCAAAAAGCCCGGCGACAGACCGGCGCTGACCGATCCCGAGATCGACGACATCGTCGCCTTTCTCCAAACCCTCACCGACGCCGACCAGCAGGCCAACGCGGCGCGTTGAGTTTCGGATCGGCTCAGCCGCGTATTGCGCGCCCTGCCTGTTGCAGCAGTTCGAAGGCAGTGAAGCGCTTGTCGTGCCAGGCTTTCACTCCGCCGGCCGGACGATAGATCTCGCCGATGCGCGACATGCCGGTCATCGCCGATATCACGTCGGGATAAGTCCTCGCCGCCACCGCGCCCAGCATGGCCGAGCCGAGCAGTACCGGTTCGGGCGATGTCGATCCAGCCACGGTCAGTCCCGTGGTGTCGGCCAGCAATTGACGGACCAGTTCGCTCTGCGCGGCGCCGCCGCTGACGACGATGGTGTCGATGGCGATGTTCTTCCCGGCCATCGCCGCCACGATCTGGCGCACGCCATAGCCGATCCCGCACAGGCCGGCGACATAGAGCGCGACCAGATTTTCGAGGGAATTGTCCATGCCCAGCCCCGCGATCAGTGCCTTGGCCTCAGGGTCGGCGAAGGGCGAACGGTTGCCGAGGAATTCCGGCACGACGTGCAGGCCATCGGCCAGACGGGCCGCCTCGGACAAATCGGCGGATCGCGTTGCCGACTGCTGACCAAGCCAGGCAGCGAGGCCGGTGCCCTGCGCCTTGGCCTTTGCCGACGCTTCGGCCGAGGCCGGGTGGAAGGCGACGAGATGATCGATCGCCGCGCCCGCCGCCGACTGGCCGCCTTCATTGAGCCACAGGCCGGGCACCATCGACGAGAAATACGGACCCCAGACGCCCGGCACGAAAGCCGGCTCGCTGGTGCTGGCCATGGTGCAGGCCGAGGTGCCGAAGACATAGGCCATGCGCGATTGCAGCGAACCGACAGAACCGGTGCCGCCAACGGTGCCGACACCGCCGGCATGGGCATCGATCAGACCGGCAGCGACCGGTGTTCCCGGCAGCAGGCCGAGTTCGTTGGCAGCGGTCTCAGTCAACCCTTGAGCAAGTGCGGTGCCGCCCTCGACGATCTCGGTGCCGATCCGCGCGAAGCCTTCGTCGGCGAGCTGGCCGAGGCCGATGGCGCGGAAATAGGCCTCGTCCCAGCGCCGCTCATGCCCGAGATAGGTCCATTTGCAGGTCACGGTGCAGATCGAGCGCGCCAGGCTGCCGGTCGAGCGCCAGGTGAGATAGTCGGTCAGGTCGAAGAAATGCTCGGCCGCGGCAAAACTCACGGGCAGGTTTTCACTTAGCCACAAGAGCTTGGGCGTCTCCATCTCCGGCGAAATGGTGCCGCCGACATAGTCGAGCACGCGATGCTTGCCGGCATTGATGCGCTGCGTCTGGTCGAGGGCGCGATGGTCCATCCAGACGATGATGTTGCGCTGGCTGTCGCCCGAGCGGCCAACCGGCAACGGTGCACCGCCCTGCCCGATCACCACCAGTGAACAGGTCGCGTCGAAGCCGATGCCGGCAATATCGCGCGGACCAAGCCCGGACTTCGCAACCGCCTCGCGCACGCTGGCGCAGACCGCGCGCCAGATGTCGTCGCTCGACTGCTCGGCGATCTCGCCCGGCTCGATGAACAGTGCGATGTCGCGCTTGGCCGAGGCGAGCATGGCGCCCTCAGCGTCGAACACCCCTGCCCTGGCGCTGCCGGTGCCGACATCGATGCCGAGGAAGTGTGGGGGCATGGGGGAACCTCGAGGAATTGGCGAATAGCGAATAGCGAATAGCGAGCGATAATTTTCCTATTCGCTACTCCCTATTCGCTCCTACAAATCATTGCTCTGCGGCAGGATCACCAGATCCCGGATGGTGATGTTCCTTGGCCGCGTCAGCATGAACAGCACGGCTTCGGCGACCTCGGCGGGTTGCATCAGGCCGCCGGCGGCCAGCTCCTCGTCGAGCTTCTCCTTTGGCCAGTCGCTGATCAGCGCCGTCACCACGGGTCCTGGCGCCACGGCGCCGACGCGCAGGCCGTGCTTGGCGACCTGGCGGCGGACCGTGTGAACGAAGGCCTGCACGGCATGTTTGGAGGCGGTGTAGATTGGCTCCCAGACGACGGGTACGAGCCCGGCGATCGAGCTGGTGACGATGATGTCGCCGGTCTTGCGCTCGACCATGTGCGGCAGCACGGCGTGCACGGAACGGAATACCGCATTGATGTTGAGGTTCAGCATGCGGTCCCAGGCATCGGGATCGCCGCCGAGGATCTCGCCGCCGACATAGGCGCCGGCATTGGCATGGAAGATGTCGAGCTGGCCGGCCTTCTCCAGAATCTCAGGCATCATGGTGGCGACGCTCGACGGCTTCATCAGATCGACCACCACCGGGATCGCCTGCGGCCCAAGCTCCGCGCAAACCTCCTTCAGCCTGTCCTCGGCGCGGTCGACCAACACGACCCGTACGCCGGCGGCGATCAGCGCCCTGGCACATTCGAGCCCAATGCCCGAGGCGGCGCCGGTGATTGCCGCGACTTTTCCACTCAAATCCTGAGCCATTTCGATGGTCTTCCTGTCTACTGGGTTCAGGCTCGGCCGTGGGAAACCCGCGAACGGCGCGCCAGGGAGTCGACGATGACCGCGATCGCCAGAACGGCGCCGGTGATCATGTAGCGAAGCGACGACGACAGGTCGAGCAGCGTCAGCCCGCTGGCGATCGACTGGATGACGATGATGCCGAGCAGCGCCGAATAGGCGCTGCCGCGGCCGCCGAACAGGCTGGTGCCGCCGATGACGGCCGCCGCGATGGCGTTGAGGTTGACGTCGCCGGTGCCGGCCTGCTGGCTGGCCGAGGCAAGGCGTGCGGCCGACAGCACGCCGCCGAGGGCGGCGAACATCGAGCACATCGCAAAGGCGCTGAGATAGATCAGCCGCACCTTGATGCCTGCGCGGCGCGCGGCTTCGCGATTGCCGCCGACGGCGGTCATCGAGCGGCCCCATTTGGTGCGGGTCAGCGCATAGTTCATCGCCACGACCAGGCCGACGAACAGGCCGAACATCCACGGGATGCCGCGTGCCTGGTTGAGATAGGCGACGATCAGCTCCAGCACGATGGTCAAGGCGGCGACCTTTACGATCAGGCCGCTGACCGACGGCGCCGACAGGTTGACGGCGCGGCGGCGGCTGACGGTGCGCAGGCCGGTGATCAGCATGACGATGCCGGGTACCGCCGCCAGTCCGAAAGACACCCATTTGGGCATGACCAGCAGCTGGCCGAAATTCACCAGGTTCGAACCGTAAGGCAGGTTGATCGAACCGGTGGAGCCGAGGATGTAGAGCTGCAGCCCGAGCACCGCGAGCAGGCCGGCCAGCGTCGAGACGAAGCTCGGCATGCCAAGTCGATTGAACAGCAGCGCATAGAGCGAGCCGATCAGCGCGCCGAAGGCGACGGCGGCAAGGATGGCGAGCGCCACCGGCCAGCCCTGGTTGACCCATAGCGTGCCGACAAGCGCCGAGGCAAAGCCGCTGATCGAGCCGACCGAGAGATCGATCTCGCCGACCATCAGCACGCAGACGATGCCGAGCGCAATGACGCCGACGGTCGAGCAGTCGAACAAAAGATTGACGAGATTGCTCGAGGAGACGAACACCGGATTGAGCGTGGTGAACACCGTCCAGATTATCACCAGCCCGACGACCACCGGCAGCGAGCCGAGATCGCCGGAACGCACGCGGTCGAGGAAGGCGCTAATCGTGCCGCCAACGCCTGTCGCATGCTTGACGCGCACGTCGCTGCGGTCGAGCGCCGTCGACGCCGAGGTGTCGTGCTTGGGCTCCGCGCTCATGGCCGCTGCTCCTGCTTGTGCTCATGCCCGGGTTTTTGCTCCAGCCTGCGTCGCTCGGCACGGCGCGATACCGCATTGTTGGAGGCGCCGGTGATGGCGCTGACCAGTTCCTGGTTCGAGGCGTCGGGTTCGAAGACACCATTGTTGCGGCCGAGCCTGAGCACGACGATGCGGTCGGCGACGGCGCGCACGTCTTCCATATTGTGGCTGATCATCAGCACGCCGAGGCCGCGCTCGCGCACCCGGTCGATCAGGTTCAACACCTCCGCGGTCTGGGCGACGCCGAGTGCGGCTGTCGGCTCGTCGAGCAGGATGAGTTTCGGCTCAAGCAGCAGCGAGCGGGCAATCGCCACGGTCTGGCGCTGGCCACCGGACAGCGAGGCGACCGCTTCGCGGACGCTCGGAATGCGCGCCGACAATTCGTTGAGCAGCGTCCAGGCGCGGATCTCCATCGCCACCTCATCCAGCCGCAGCGGATTGAGCTCCTTGCCAAGAAAAATGTTGGCGACGACGTCGAGGTTTTCGCACAGCGCCAGGTCCTGGAAGACGGTGGCGATGCCGAGCGTCAGCGCCGCACTGGGGTCGGGCATGGTCACTTGCCGGCCACGGAAATTGATCGTTCCCGAACTCGGTTGGTGGACGCCGGCAAGGATCTTGACCAGCGTCGACTTGCCAGCGCCATTGTCGCCGACCAGCGCCACCACCTCGCCGGCATGCACGTCGAGATCGATATCGGTCAGCGCCGACACGGCGCCGAAATTCTTCGAGATGCCGCGCAGGCTGAGCACCAGCTCGACTGTGGCAACCGGTCCGTCAGAAATGTCGGTCATGGATGGCAAACCTTTCCGGAAGGCCGGTTGTTTTGACGTCCGGCCGCCGCAAGGGCGGCCGGACCTGATGATAGTGCTATTAGTTGGTGATGCCGAGCTTCTTGCAGCCTTCGACGTAACGATCGACGCAGAGCTCGGCGGCCGTGTTGATCTTCTTGTCGATGATCTCCGCCTTGAGGTTTTCCTGCGTCACCACCGCCGGCGTGAACAGCTGCGAGGGCGTATCGTAGAGCGTCATTTCGGCTTTCGGCACCTCACCCGACAGCAGCTTGACGGCAACGTTGGCGGCGGCGGCCGCGACGATCTCGCTCGGCTTGGAGATGGTGTTGTACTGGTCGCCGGCGATGATCAGCTGCAGGGCAGCGATGGTCGCATCGTTGCCGGTGACCGGCGGCACTGGATCGACGCCGGCTGCCTTGAAGGCGGCGATAGCGCCGCCACCGGTGCCGTCATTGGCGGCGACGACGCCGAGGATCTTGGTCGAGAAGCGGGTGATCTGGCCGCTCGCCCACTGCTGTGCCTTCGGCGGCGCCCATTCCGGCGTGTCGAACTCGGCCAGGATCGGATAGCCGCTGTTGTCGAGGCTGGAATGGATGCCCTTCTTGATCAGGCCGGCTGCCGCGTCGGTCGGTGAGCCGTTGATCTGCAACAGGCCACCGCTGGCGGGATCGACCTTCAGCGCCTTCAGGTGCTCGACCAGCGAATCCGCGATCGCCTTGCCGATGCCTTCATTGTTGAAGGAGACGTAGAAATCGGCCGGAGCAGTCGGGATCGGCCGGTCATAGGCGATGACCTTGACGCCCTGGCTCTGCGCCAGCTTGACCAGCGAGGCGGCGGCGGTCGAGTCGACGGGGTCGAGCACGATCGCCTTGGCGCCCTGCGAGATCACCGAGTTGAACTGCTGCTGCTGGCGCGAGGCGTCGGCATCGGCATTCTGGTAGAGCACCTTGCAGCCGGGGCAGAGTTTTTTCATCTCGGCGACGAAGCCGGGATAGTCGTGCTGCTCGTAGCGCGTCGAGGCCTGGTCTGGCATCAGGAAGGCAACCGTGGCGTCGGTGACCTCAGCGGCAAAAGCGGCGGTGCCGCTCAGGAGAGAAAGTGCCAGCGCTGCTGCGCCGGTCGATTTCCAAGCAAATCTGGTCATTCGAATGTCTCCGTTTCAAGGAATGGTTTCACGAAGGCCTGAGCGCCAAATGGCGCGCCGGGCCTTGACTGCAAGTCGAACAGTTGAGAGGATTTTTTTGTCCTGAACTCGGCCGGATCCGCCTGGATCACCGCTCTATTCTGGCTTCATCCTCTTGATATTGCTGGATTTCAAGACAAGCGATCTCCAGCACGGGGCGCCTCCAACGCACCCCGCGTTTTTTCCTTCTGCAAATGTTCAGGCTCCTCCCGGTCCTCCCTGTTAGGCGGCAATCTCCGCGCTTATGTTTTCCGCCAGCAAGGCCCGGAAGCGCGAAGGCGACATGGCCTTCTGCACCAGGAACTGGCGGTTGAAATTCGAGATGTTGTTGTAGCCGGCGGCGTAGCAGATCTCGGTGATCGACATCTGGTCTTCGCTCATCAGCAGCTGGCAGGCGAGATTGATGCGTAGCCGGTTGACGTACTGGACCAGCGCCATGCCGGTGTGGCGGCGGAAGCTGCGCGAAAAGGCGCTGGGGCTGCGGCCGGCGATGGCGGCAAGGTCGCCTTCGCTGAATGGTTCGGTCAGATGGGCGTTGATGTAGGCAAGCGCCTTGTTGACGCCGGCCGACATGAAGCCGGAGGGGTCGGGCAGATAGTTGGCGCTGGTCAGCGGCCGCACGTCGGCGGCGCGGCTGAGGATATCGACCAGCGTCATGAACAGCGCGATGCGGCGCACGCCTTGTGCCTCGACCAGTTCCGCCAGCACTGGTCCGGCAAGCTCGGCCGTGGCCGAGGCGAACAGCGCGCCGCGGCGGCTGAGTTCGAGAATGCCGGTGCAACCGGCGAGTTCGGGAAGTGCTGTCGTGGCGTCGGCGATGAATTCTTGCGAGAACTGGACGACGCGGCCGCGCAGCGGCACGCAAGAACCGGACGGCACATCACTCACCCAATTGTGCGGCAGGTTCGGACCGGTCAGGACGAGGTTGCCGGGCTCGAATTCGCCGATGAAGTCGCCGACGAAATAGCGGCCTGTGGTGGCGACGACATGGTGGATTTCGTATTCGGGATGGAAGTGCCAGCGCACGGTGTGGAAGGGGTAGCCGTGGGCCCAAGCCTTGAACGACTCGCCACGTCTGATCTGGACAACTTCCAAGTCCGGATTCATCTTCGTTCCTCCCGGCGCCGGTCCGGTCGTGCGACCAGTTGCAGTGCCTTGTCCCGCAGGCCGCGTATGCCGCTCTCCGCAGTGATCAAAGCTTAGGCGGCAATTGTTGCAGCCGCCACCACGGTCTGTCCATGTGACTGATACTTTTTTGACGTTTTGAAGACCGCGGCGACGCAGTTGCGAACACGGCAAAGATGTCAGGCCCCCCAGATCACCGCCTGCTCGTGGCGCTTGATCAGGTGCTTGAGGTTGTCGAAGCTCTGGCGGATATGCCTGGCGAAGGCATCGACTGCCGGTGCGCGCGGCGTGTCGGCGCGCCTGAGCAGGCCGAGCGCGCGCTCGGGATGCGGGATCGCCACCGGAAGTGCGGTGATCGACTTGTCCTTGCGAAAGGCAAAGACGACGCTGTGCGGCAAAACCGTCAGCGCATCGGTTTCCTTCATGTAGTTGATGGCGCTGGTCAGCGAACCGCCGGAATAGCGGATTTTTATTTCGGTGGCGCCGAGCGACAAAAGCAGGCTGCGCAGATCCTCCAGCAGCGGGCTGCCGGGCGGTGGTGCGATCCAGGGGTAGTCGAGCAGATCGACGGTTTTCAGCTTGCGGCGCAGCAGCAGCGGATGCGTGGCGCGGCAGGCGACGACATTGCGTCCGGGCAGGATTTCTCGGAACTCCATGCCGGACCCCTCCTCCAGAATATCGATCGGGCAGACGGCAAGGTCGATGCGGTCGGCATTGATGGCGGCGCGCAGGTCCGGCAGATAGCCATAGCTCTGGTCGACGCGCACATCCGGATAGGCGTTTTGGAAATCGGCGATCATGCCGGAGATCAGCGCATCCATGAAGAACGGCGTGCCGCCGACCCGCACCACGCCCGAGCGGCCCTGGCTGAAATTGGCGACGATGTCCGAGGCCTTGCGCGAGGCCGCCAGCATGACCTGGCCATGATCGGCGAGCGCACGGCCGAGCGGCGTCGGCTGCAACGGCCGGCGCCCCTTCAGGAACAGCGGCTCGCCCAGCCGCTTCTCCAGCATCGACAGAGTGCGCGACACCGCCGGCTGCGACAGGCCGATGAGCGCCGCGCCTTCGGTGACGCCGCCGGCCTGGACCACGGCGGCCAACTGAACCAGATGCCTTTCGTCGAGTTTCATAACGATATGATATATTAATCCGAGAAGAAATCATCATCTTCATGCATGGCCTGCGTTATGGTCCCCCTCGCGAAGTGAAACCTGGGGAGGACCATGTCGCAGGCCGGCCCATCATCGTTCAACGAGGCCAACTCGTCCGAACTCGTCGCCCAGCGCCTTCTGAAGGCCAAGGCCGGGCCGCTGCCGCAATTCCTGGCCAGCGTCGTCGACCATCTCCACCAGATCGTCAGGGAAACCCGACCGACCGCCGCCGACTGGCGGCAGGCCATCGCTTTCCTCACCGAGATCGGCCATGCCAGCGACGAGAAGCGGCAGGAATGGGTGCTGCTCTCCGACCTGCTCGGCGTCACCGCGCTGGTCGAGGAGATCAACTCGCGCCGGCCAAAAGGCGCGACGCCCAACACCGGTCGCGGCCCGTTCTATCGCGCCGACGCGCCACGGCTGCCGCTCGGCGCCGACATTTGCCTCGATGGCGTCGGCGCGCCGCTGACTGTCTCCGGGCGCGTCGTCGATCTCGACGGCATGCCTATTGCAGGCGCGACGGTCGAGACCTGGCAAGCGAATTCGCAAGGGTTTTACGAGAACCAGCAGCCGGACTTGCAGCCGGAATTCAATTTGCGCGGCGTCTTCACCACCGACAAGGATGGACGCTTCCACTATCGCACGGTGAAGCCCGCTGGCTACGGCGTGCCGGATGACGGACCGGTCGGACAATTGCTCGGCCGCATCGGCTATCCGCTCAGACGCCCGGCGCACCTGCATTTTCTCATCCGCGCCGACAATTTCGAGACGCTGACGACGCAGGTGTTCGAGCGCGGCGACCCGCGTCTCGACGAGGATGCGCTGTTCGGCGTCAAGCCGGAACTGGTCGGCGACTTCAACCGCGTCACCGGGCAAGGCCGCGACAGCTGGGCGCTCGATTTTGGCTTCGTCATGGTAATGGCGCGTAAGGGGAGCCGGGCTGCATGACACATTCCTTCATTTATTCCGGCAGTCCAGCGCATATCGTCTTCGGTAATGGCGCATCGGCCGAAGTCGCAAGCTGGGTCGAAAAACTCGGCTGCAAGCGCGCGCTGGTGCTGTCGACGCCGCACCAGGCCGCCGATGGCGAAGCGCTGGCGAAGACGCTTGGCGCGCTGGCGGCAGGCACCTTTTCAGGTGCGGCCATGCACACGCCGGTCGAAGTGACCGAAGCGGCGATGGCCAAGGCGAGCGACGTCGATGCCGACTGCGTCGTCGCGCTCGGCGGCGGCTCGACCACCGGCCTCGGCAAGGCGATCGCCTGGCGCACCGACCTGCCGCAGATCGTCATCCCGACCACCTATGCCGGCTCCGAGGTGACGCCGATCCTCGGCCAGACCGAAGCTGGCGTGAAGACCACGTTGCGCGACCCAAAGATCCTGCCGGAAGTGGTGATCTACGATCCGCAACTGACCATCGGATTGCCGGTGGCGATGAGCGTCACTTCCGGCCTCAACGCCATGGCGCATGCGGCCGAGGCGCTCTATGCGCAGGACCGCAATCCGGTGTCGACGCTGATGGCGACCGAAGGGTTGCGCGCCCTCAAGGCTGCCCTTCCCGTGCTGGTGAAAGAGCCCAGGAATCTCGAGGCACGCGGCGATGCGCTTTACGGCGCATGGCTGTGCGGCACCGTGCTCGGCACCGTCGGCATGGCGCTGCACCACAAGATTTGCCACACGCTGGGCGGTTCCTTCGACATGCCGCATGCCGAGACCCACGCGGTGATGCTGCCGCACACGATCGGCTTCAACTCCGGCGCCGTGCCCGAACTGCTCCAACCTGTCGGCGACATCTTTGGCGGCAGCGCCGGTGGCGGCCTGCACGATTTCGCCAGATCCATCGGCGCACCGCTGACGCTCAAAGAGTTGAGCCTCAAGCAGGCCGATCTCGACCGCGCCGCCGAAATCGCGACGCAAAATCCATATTGGAATCCGCGGTCTTTCGACCGCGCTGCAATCCGCGCCCTGTTGCAGGACGCGTGGGAGGGAAGACGCCCGCAAGACTGAAGACGAGCAGAGCTGAAGGTAACAAAGGGAGGAACAGCAATGATCACCAGACGCGAATTCATCAGGAACACCGCCGCGACCGGCATGCTTGCCGGCACATCGGGGCTGGCGATGCCGGCGATTGCGCAGGACGCGCCGATCAAGCTCGGCTATGTCAGCCCGCAGTCAGGCCCGCTGGCGGCCTTCGCCGAGGCCGACAAGTTCATCATCGACGGTTTTCTGGCCGCCACCAAGGCGGCCGGCCTCAACTACGAGGTGGTGGTCAAGGACAGCCAGTCCAATCCGAACCGGGCGGCGGAAGTCGCCAAGGAACTGATCGTCAACGACAAGGTCAATCTGATGCTTGTCGCCTCGACGCCGGAGACCACCAACCCGGTCGCCACCACATGCGAGGCCGAGGAAGTGCCCTGCCTGTCGACGGTGGCGCCGTGGCAGCCCTGGTTCATCGGCCAGCAAGGCAATCCCGGCGATCCCGCGTCGTGGAAGCCGTTCAACTATGCCTACCACTTCTTCTGGGGTCTGGAGGACGTCATCGCCGTGTTCACCAACATGTGGGCGCAGGTCGAGACCAACAAGAAGGTTGGCGGGCTGTTTCCCAATGATGGCGACGGCAATGCCTGGGGCGACGGCACTGTCGGCTTCCCGCCGGTGCTGGCCAAGGGCGGCTACGGGTTGACCGATACCGGCCGCTACCAGAACCTGACCGACGATTTTTCAGCCCAGATCAACGCCTTCAAGGGTGCGTCCTGCGAAATCATCACCGGCGTGATGATCCCGCCCGACTTCACCACCTTCTGGAACCAGGCCAGGCAGCAGGGCTTCACGCCCAAGGTGGCGTCGATCGGCAAGGCAATCCTGTTCCCGCAATCGGTCGAGGCGCTCGGCAAGTCCGGGCACAATCTGTCGTCGGAAGTCTGGTGGACGCCCAACCACCCGTTCAAGTCGTCGCTGACCGGCGAAAGCTCGGCGCAGGTGGCAGCGGGCTTCACCAAGGTCACCGGCCGGCAGTGGACGCAGCCGATCGGCTTTGTCCATGCGCTGTTCGAGATCGCCGTCGATGTCATGAAGCGGGCGGGCGAGCCCGGCGACGGCGACAAGGTGGCGGCGGCGATCGCCGCGACCAAGCTCGACACACTGGTCGGGCCGATCGCCTGGGACGGCGCCAACCTGCCGCCCTTCGCCGCCAAGAACATCGCCAAGACGCCACTGGTCGGCGGCCAGTGGCGGCTGAAGGACGGCGGCGGCTATGACCTCGTCATCACCGACAACAAGACCGCGCCCAGCATCCCGACCGGCGGGACGATGGAAGCGATTGCCTAGGCCATGTCCATCCTCGCGCTCTCCGATGTCTCGAAACGCTTCGGCGCCCTCACGGTCGCCGACGCGGTTTCGTTCGAGTTGCGGCAGGGCGAGGCACTCGGCATCATCGGTCCGAACGGCGCCGGCAAGTCGACGCTGTTCAACCTGATCACCGGCAACATATCAGTCGATGCCGGCAGCATCCGCTTCGACGGCCAGGACGTGACCCGCCTGCCGCCGATGCAACGCTGCCTCGCCGGTGTCGGCCGTTCCTTCCAGATCCCGCAGCCATTCGAGAAGCTGACCGTGTTCGAGAACCTGCTGGTCGCCGGCGCTTTCGGCGCACGTAAGACCGAAGCCGAGGTCGGCGACCGCTGCGCCGAAATCCTGGTCGAGACCGGGCTGATCGAACGCGCCAACCATCCGGCCGGTGGCCTGAGCCTGCTGCAGCGCAAGCGGCTGGAACTGGCGCGTGCGCTGGCCACCGAACCCAGGGTACTGCTGCTCGACGAGATCGCCGGCGGCCTGACCGAAGGCGAATGCGGCATGCTGGTCGACACCATTCGCGCCATCCACAGAGGCGGCATGTCGATTATCTGGATCGAGCATGTGCTGCACGCGCTGAACTCCGTCGTCGAGCGGCTGCTGGTGCTGAATTTCGGCAAGATCATCGGCATGGGTCCGCCCGACGCCGTTATGGCATCGCGCGAGGTCCGCGAGATCTATCTCGGGATCGAGATCTGATGGCGCTCCTCGAAACCAAAGGCCTGACGGCGCGCTATGGCGACTTCCAAGCGCTGTTCGGCGTCGACATCGCGCTGAACCAAGGCGAGACCATCGCCATCATTGGCGCCAACGGCGCCGGCAAGACGACGCTGATGCGCTCGATTGCGGGCATTCTCGCCAGCCAGGCGCAAGCAGTGCTGTTCGACGGCGAGGCGATCGGCGCCCTGCCCGCTCCCGACATCGTCGCGCGCGGCATCGCCATGGTGCCGGAGGGGCGAAAACTGTTCCCCTCGCTCAGCGTCGAGGAGAACCTGTTGATCGGCCGCTATGGGCGAGCCGTTGCCGGCCACTGGAGCCTTCAGACCGTCTACGAATTGTTACCGGTCCTGAAGGAGCGGCGCAGCAATCCTGGCACGGCACTGTCCGGCGGCCAGCAGCAGATGGTGGCGATCGGCCGCGCGCTGATGTCCAATCCGCGCGTACTTTTGTGCGACGAGATCAGCCTCGGGCTGGCGCCGGTGGTGATCAAAGATATCTACGCCGCCTTTCCCAGCATCCGCGCGGCCGGCGCCTCGATCATCATGGTCGAACAGGACATCGGCCAGGCGTTGAAAGTGAGCGACCGCGTCTATTGCATGATGGAAGGCCGTATCACGCTCTCCGGCGCGCCCTCGACGCTGACACGCGAGGCCATCCATGCCGCATATTTCGGAGCCGGCGCATGATGTGGCTCGACACCATCATCCAGGGCATCCTGCTCGGCGGGCTCTACGCCCTGTTCGCGGCTGGCTTGAGCCTCGTCTTCGGCATTATGCGGCTGGTCAATCTGGCGCATGGCGATCTCATCGTGCTTGCCGCCTTCCTGATCCTGGTGCTCGTATCGGCCCTTGGCCTCAATCCGTTCGTCGCGGCACTGCTGGCGATGCCGTTGATGTTCGTCATCGGCTGGGCGCTGCAGTTCTATCTGCTCAACCGCACGCTCGGCGCCGACATCTTGCCGCCGCTGCTGGTCACCTTCGGCCTGTCGATCGTCATCCAGAACGGCCTGCTCGAAGGCTTTTCCGCCGACAGCCGGCGCATCCCTGTCGGCGGTCTCGACTCCGCCTCGGCGGCGTTCGGGCCGATCAATGTCGGCGTCATGCCACTGCTAACCCTCGCCTCCGCCATCGCGGTGATTGTCGGTCTCAACCAGCTATTCTACCGCACGTCGCTCGGCCGCGCCTTTCGCGCCACTTCGGACGATCCGGTCACCGCCGGGCTGATGGGCATCCAGCCGAAGCGGATTTTTGCCACCGCCACCGGCATCGCCATGGTGGTGGTGACGATTGCCGCGCTCTATCTCGGCACGCGCGCTAATTTCGATCCGACCATCGGCCCGGCGCGGCTGATCTATGCCTTCGAGGCGGTGATCATCGGCGGCCTCGGCTCACTGTGGGGAACGCTGTTCGGCGGCATCGTCATCGGCGTCGCGCAGACCTTTGGCGCGGCGATCAACCCGGAATGGCAGATCCTGGCCGGGCATCTGGCGTTTCTGGTGGTTCTTCTGGTCAGGCCGCGCGGGCTGTTTCCGCGCGCGGTGGATTGAGCGCCATGACCGACACCTCCCTCACAAGCTGGAAAGTCGAAACGCGAACCAAGGCTTCCTCCGCGTTCGCCATCGTCGCCGCGCTCATCATCCTGCTTGCCTTCGCCGCGCCGCTGTTCGTCTCGCGCAGCGTGCTGCAGGACCTGTTCTTCATCCTGACCATGCTGGTGCTGGCGCAGAACTGGAACCTGCTCGCCGGCTATGCCGGGCTGGTCTCTGTCGGACAGCAGGCCTTTGTCGGCTTCGGCGCCTACGCGATGTTCGCACTTGTCATCCTGGGAGGGCTCGACCCGCTGGCCGCGATCCTGCTCGCCGGCACTGCCAGTGCCCTGCTCGCCCTCCCCACAGCCTTCTTCCTGTTTCGCTTGCAAGGCGCCTATTTCGCCATCGGCAGCTGGGTCATCGCCGAAGTGGTGCGGCTGGCGCTGGCGCAATGGAAGATGCTGGGCGGCGGCACCGGAACCTCGCTGCCGCGCGAGGCGACGCGCGACATGCCGGCGTTGAAGTTTGTTGGCGAGCTGTTCGGTGTCAAATCCTCCGGCGCGGGCGACATCCTGACCTACTGGCTGGCGCTGCTGCTCGCCATTGCCACCATCGGTCTCGTCTACCGGCTGCTGCGCTCGAAACAAGGCCTGGGGCTCGCCGCCGTGCGCGACAACCAGGAAGCGGCACGTTCGGTTGGCGTCGACGCCCGGCGCATGAAGACGCTGGTCTATCTGGCAGCGGCTTTCGGCACCGGTCTGGCCGGCGCGCTGATCTATGTGCAGAAGGCGCGCATCTCGCCCGACGCTGCCTTTTCCGTTGTCGACTGGACCGCCTATGTCATCTTCATCGTCGTCATCGGCGGCATCGGCACCATCGAGGGGCCGATCGTCGGCGTCATCGTCTTCTACATCCTGCAGAACCTGCTTGCCGACTACGGCTCCTGGTATCTGATGATCCTCGGACTGATCGGCATCGCCATCATGCTGTTTGCGCCGCGCGGCCTGTGGGGCCTGTTTGCCGAGCGCACCGGCATCCAGCTTTTTCCTGTCCGCCGCCGACTGACCGGCGGACCAGTTCCATTAGCCAAAAAGGGAGGGCCGCATGGCTGACATTTCTACCGACGTGCTGACCATCGGCACCGGGCCGGCAGGCTCGGCGACCGCGGCGCTGCTTTCGACCTATGGCGTCGAGAACATGGTCATCAACCGCTATCGCTGGCTGGCCGCGACGCCGCGCGCGCACATCACCAACCAGCGCACCATGGAGGTGCTGCGCGACCTCGGCCAGGAGGTCGAGGCGGAAGCCTATATGCACGCCACCGAGCAGGATCTGATGGGCGAGAACGTGTTCTGCACCTCGCTGGCCGGCGAAGAGATCGGCCGCATGCGCAGCTGGGGCAAGCATCCGCTCAGCCGTGCCGAGCATCTCCTGTCCTCGCCCTCGCACATGAACGATTTGCCGCAGACCTTCATGGAGCCGCTGCTGTTCAAGACGGCGTGTTCGCGCGGCACGCAGTCGCGCATGTCGATGGAGTATCTCTCGCATGTGCAGGACGCCGACGGCGTCACAACGACCTGCCGCGACCGGCTGACCGGCAAGGACGTCACCATCCGCTCAAAGTATCTGGTCGGCGCCGATGGCGGCAATTCGCTGGTCGCCGAACATGCCGGCCTGCCCTTCGAAGGCAAGATGGGCGTCGGCGGCTCGATGAACATCCTGTTCAAGGCAGACTTGTCGAGATACGTCGCCCATCGCCCGTCGGTGCTCTATTGGGTGGTGCAGCCCGGCGCCGATGTCGGCGGCATCGGCATGGGCCTGGTGCGCATGATCCGGCCGTGGAACGAGTGGCTGATCGTCTGGGGCTACGACATCAACCAGCCGGCGCCGAAGGTCGACGATGCCTTTGCGAAAAAAGTGGCGCGCGACCTGGTCGGCGATCCCGGGCTGGAGATCGATATCCAGTCTGTGTCGACCTGGACCGTCAACAACATGTACGCCACGCAGACCTCCAAAGGCCGGGTGTTCTGCATGGGCGATGCCATCCACCGCCACCCGCCGTCGAACGGGCTGGGCTCCAACACCTCGATCCAGGACGGTTTCAATCTCGCCTGGAAGCTCGCCTATGTCATCAAGGGCAAGGCCGGTCCAAAACTCCTCGACAGCTATTCGCAGGAGCGCGCGCCTGTGGCCAAACAGATCGTCACCCGCGCCAACAAGTCGATCGAAGAATTCGGCCCGATCTTCAAGGCGCTCGGCCTGCTCGATTCCATCGACCCGGTGAAGATGCAATCGAACATGGACGCACGCTGCGACGACACGCCGGCAGCCGAAGCGCAGCGGGCGAAAATCCGTGAGACCATTGCCTCCAAGGTCTATGAATTCGACGCGCATGGCGTCGAGATGAACCAGCGCTATATCTCGAATGCCATCGTCACCGACGGCCAGAAGGAACCGGCCTTCGAGAAGGACGCGGAGTTGCACTACCAGCCGACGTCATGGCCGGGCGCCCGGCTGCCACATGTCTGGGTGCATTCCGATGACCCGGCCCATCGGGGCGCCAAGGCCTCGACACTCGACCTGACCGGCCACGGCAAGTTCACGGTGCTGACCGGCATTGGCGGTCAGGGCTGGCTCGACGCGGCCAAGGCGGTGGGCAAGGAGCTCGGTATCGACATTGCAGGCCATCTGATCGGGCCGCGCCAGCCCTGGCAGGATTTTTCCGGCGACTGGGCGCGCGCCCGCGAAATCCGCGACAGCGGCGTGCTGCTGGTGCGGCCGGACCAGCATGTCGGCTGGCGCAAGGATGCCATGAGCAGCGACCCGACGGCGGATTTGCGCAAAGCCCTGAAGTCAATCCTGGACAGGTGAGAGATATGGAAGCGCACGAGAAAGGCTTCTTCACCGAGGCGACTTCCGTCGAGGTCGTCACCGGCCGCAACAAGAACGCCGGGGATGAGCGGCTGAAGGCGGTGATGGAAGTCATCACCCGCAAACTGCATGAGGCGGTGAAGGAGATCGAGCCGACGCAGGATGAATGGTTCGATGCCATCCAGTTCCTGACCAGGACCGGACAGCTGTGCACCGACTGGCGGCAGGAGTTTATCCTGCTCTCTGACGTGCTCGGCGTCTCGATGCTGGTCGACGCGATCAACAACCGCAAACCGTCAGGCGCCTCGGAATCGACGGTGCTCGGGCCGTTCCATCTCGCCGACGCACCGGAACTGCCGATGGGCGCCAACATCTGCCTGGACCACAAGGGTGAGGACATGTTCATCCATGGCCGCATCCTCGACACCGAAGGCAGACCGATCACTGACGCCGTGCTCGATGTCTGGCAAGCCAATGACGAAGGTTTCTACGACGTGCAGCAGAAGGGCCTTCAGCCCGACTTCAACCTGCGCGGCGTGTTTCGCACCGGCGCCGACGGGCGCTACTGGTTTCGAGCGGTGAAGCCGAAATTCTACCCGATCCCCGATGACGGCACGGTCGGCAAATTGTTGCACGCACTCGGCCGCCACCCCTACCGCCCGGCGCATCTGCACTACATTCTCAAGGCCGAGGGGTTCGAGACGCTGACCACCCACATCTTCGATCCTGATGATCCCTATATCAATTCGGATGCGGTGTTCGGGGTGAAGGAAAGCCTGCTGGCGAAGTTCAAGCGCATCGACGATCTCTCGCGGGCAAGGAAGCTCGATTTCGCCGGCCCGTTCTGGGAGGTCGAGCATGATTTCGTGCTGGCGAGGGGCTAGCTAACACTGCAAGGCATGCGGGCGGGAGGCAACCCACTGCATGCACCCTCAGGATCCCAAAACATTCCTGCAGCGGCAGGAAACTCTTGTCGCGGCGAAGTCGTTCTTGTCAGCAACGGGCGAGCGCATCGATCCTATCTGCGCAATCATCCCATCGGGATGGGTCCACAAAATCAATATATACTTTATATATTAAACAAAACGCCTGACTTATTGGCTTTGCATTCCATACATTGAAACTTTTGCTTCAAATATCCGTTTCTCCTTTCGATCGCAAACTGGACGATCCCAAAGCAAACGAGAGGAACTGACGATGAATATCAAGATGATCTGCCTGGGCGCCGTGGCGCTTTCGATGGTGAGCGGTGCGGCTCTGGCCGGTGCGCTCGACAATCCCTCCACCTTCTCCACCGAGACCAGCATGAAGAGCATGTCGTCGCAAGCGAGCATGACCAACGTGGCGAAGCCCGGAACGTGGAAGGAATGCAGCGACCGAACGATCGACAAGCAGCACAATGATTTCTGCAAGTTGACCATGCAGCTAGGTGGCGCGAATTAAACGCAGCTTGCCTCACGGATTGCGGCACAGAAATGGCGGGCTTGGCTCGCCATTTCCTCGCCGGCAACAACGGCCGCAGACCCAATCTTATCGGCGTGCTGCCGTTGGCTCGACGACGCAGCCCGCCCTTTTCATGCCAAGCGCCGACCATGGCGATCTCCGGCGCCCATCTATTAGCCGGCGCTCATGTGATTTCGTTTTGTCAACACCTTTGATCTCTGCCGACCCTGTACTTATAGGCAACTGAATCTGTTGCGATCATTCGGCTAAAGGTCAGGCTGCGGATAGTCAGCGAGATGGCTAGGGCGATGAAAACCTATCGCGTCGAAGAAGTCGAAAACGACATCGTTCTGGCGACGCACCTGATTGAAGCACCGATCCCTTTCGAAGCCGCCGAACGGGCGACAAGAAGAGCAGTCACCTTGAGACGAGGTGAAACGAGCTGGATCAGAGTGACGGAAACCTGGATCAGGGCGGGTCAAACGACATCCAGGGAAAGAGTTTTCGAGTATGTGGCGATCGGCAGGGAACGACCTTCGTGAGGCTTCACGCCCGGCGTCGGCTCTCTCGATGCCTCACAAAAAGCCCGCCGGCGCTGACCAGCGGGCGAATGGAGGTTAGAGCCACCAGGATCTAGCCTGGCGTCAAAGCCACGAGCCGGGACGGGTTTAGTTTCAAGCTGAAAGCCGTCCGACCAGCGCGAGCAAGGACGCCCGTTGCGGCGATGACCTCGAACCGCCTGATTGTCATCGTCGGACGACAGCGCTTGATGACCATCGCCCCCGCCTCTCACCGCCGCGTGAGGGTGGCCGATTGCGACGGCCATCCCCAAAACTGCTGCCGAAAAAATACACCCAAAAAAAGTCAAGTTGAAAACGCTCTGGCAAAACGCACCAGCCGGCGAAAAACCAGTCGATTCAAGCGCCTAGATGGCGGCTCAAGCGCTGCCGTTGGCCCCGACCAGAGGCCATCAAAAACCGCAGAAAACCGCCTTTTCCCAAGCTTTTCATGGTCGCGAGAGTGCCGGCGCGGACCTTAAGCGCGGCCCCCAAAGTGGTTCGAAACAGCCGGTCAAGCGACCCGGCAGGCGGCGTTGACAGCGCCCACCGCCAATGGATATTCGCTCACCCATGGGTCACGCCATAACCGTGGGCTGTTGATAACGGGGCTGAGGGGTTTCGGGAACAACGGCATTGGCGGGGGCGCCGGACGGGCGGGCACTTACAAGTGTACCGCCCGCTCCTGGCAGCCAGCCCGTTCCCCACAGGGGGCGACTCCAAATGCGACTATTTGCGCTGACTATTCCGTTGACGCAGGTATTGCTGCTGTCACCATGGACAGCTTTTGGCGCTTGTCGAGCGTCGGCTTCTTGTAGATTTTCTTCATCATTGTCCCCACGCCCAAATTGATCCTTCGGCAGAAGTCTCCAGGATGGCAGCGTTGTCAAGTTATCGCTAAAATATGAGCTCCGGGTGCGCTGCTGCTCGGCCTGCTGGCCTTGCTGACACGCGGCCCGTGAAGAGACAGAAATCGAACTGGCCGCCGGCTCAGCTGGCCACCGCGAGCGGCGCTTTCCTGGCGGCGGGCTGGCGGCGGCGCAGGCGGCGTTTGGTGGCGAGCTTGAGCGCCACCGGCGGCTCGTTGGACAAGGCGCCAAGCGCGGCGTCGACCATGTCGTGGGCGACGAAATCGGCATTCAGGTCGCCGGCCAGTTTGGCGGCAGCCTCCTTGTCGTCGTTGCCGGTCTCCGACCAGAACACGATGCCGACCCTGAGCGCCGGCCGGGCGCGCTTCAGCCGGCGCACCAGAAAGCGGGCGTGCTTGACGGAGTCGCGGTTGAGGAAGCCGACCACGACGGTGTCGACCGCACCGAGTTCAAGGCCGCGAATGCTTGCCGCTTCAATGTCGGCAAAGCTCGCCTTCGAGGCCGTCGCCCCTTGCACTTCCAGCACCTGCGCCAGCATTGCGGCGGCGGCATCGTCAAGTTCGCCGCGGCCGCCGGCACACAGCACCGAGATGCCGGTGCCGTCAGGCAGTTCGGTGTCGTCCTCGCTTTCTTCCGCTGCCTCTTTTCCCGCGTCGACCTTGGCGCCATCGGCCGGCTCCTCGTCCTCGTCCGCTTCCTCCTGTGCACTGTCGTCGAGGTTCGCCACCAGCGTCAGCGCACTGGCCGCCACCTGCCGCCTTTGCTGGTCGCCCATGACGCCACGCACGCGGTCCTGCTCGCCGAGCAGCAAAGCGGGAATGGCGACCTTGTCGTAGAACTCGACCAGATATTTTTCCTCCAGCATCTCTTCGGCGTGGTCGGTGGCCTCGTCGGGATCGCCGGCCAGCAGCCGCTGGTAGAGCCTGGCATGCGGTTCCAGCACCGGCTCGTTGCCGAACAGCACGTCGAGAAATTCGAACTGCGGCACGTGCCGGCCGAGCACGACCAGACAGACGGTGAGCGGGGTCGACAGGACCAGGCCGAGCGGTCCCCACAGCCAGGTCCAGAAGATCGCCGCGACAATGATGGCCAGCGGCGACAGCCCCGTCCTTGAGCCGTAGAGCCAGGGTTCGATGACGTTGCCGGTGACCAGCTCCATGACCACAAATAGCCCGGCGGTCCAAAGCACCAGCGACCAGCCGGGCGCCACGGCCAGCGCCAGGAACAGCGGCAGCAGCGCGCCAATGACCGGGCCGATATAGGGAACGAAGCGCAGCGCCAGCGCCAGCAACCCCCATAGCAGCGCATTGGGTATGCCCAGGATCCAGAGCCCGATGGCAATGGGGATGGCGTAGACGGTGTTCACGATCAGCTGCATGATCAGATACTGCCCGACCCGCTTGCCGGCATCCTGCAGCGCCTGGGTGGTGCGGTGAAGATCGCCATAGCCGACGAGGCGTATGAAGCGATCGCGCAGATCCTCCCGCTCCAAAAGCATGAAGATGACGACGATGACGATCAACCCGGCCGAGGCCAGCGGGCTGATCAGCGGACCGATCAGGTTCTGCAGAACCTGCAGCGGCCGTTCGCGGGCGACGATCTCGACCGGCACCGGCTCGCGCTTCGGCTTGTCGGCGACAGGCGGCGACGGATCCTGCTGGTCGATCTCCTGGCCGACGCGCTCGATCACCCGGCTCAATCTGGCAATGATCCCGCCCTCGACGCCGGTTTGCTTGAGCGAATGGATCTTGGTCAGGATGTTGGTCTGGTAGACCGGAATGTTCTGCGCCAGTTCGCTGACCTGCGTGGCGACAATGAAGGAGAAAAAGGCGAGCGCGGCAAAGGCGCCGAGCACGCTGACGATGACTGCGGGAAGGCGGGGAATGCCGACACGCTTCAGCGCCGACACCACGGGGGCAAGCGCGAAGGTCAACAGCAGCGCGATGGCGATCGGCAGGAAAACCTCGCGCCCGAAATAAAGTGCTGCCACCGCCGTCACGATCGTGGCGACGGTGGGCAATGAGGTGCGCGGATGGATGTTGGCGGCGGACAGAATGCCCGCCAGTCCGGGCTGCGTGCCGTTTCGACGATTTGCCGCCACTGAATGTCTCCCCTGCCAACCGCCATGATCGGGTATATTTAGCTGGCGTGCAACTAAGTATGGCTGGCGAATTGAGAGCGCACCTCTGGCTTCGACCCTGTGGGGGCGAGGTCGGATTGCCCCGATTTGTCCTTCACAAATCGAATGGCAATCCGGGTCAGGGGTGAGCCTCCACCAAGCTGCAAGGCTGCTCGGCGCGCTTGACCGTGTCGGCATCGGCGGGATAAGCCCGGCGCTGTTAATGACTGCCCAATGAAAGATCCGACATGACAGACGCGATCGTGAAAGACAGCAATGGCGCGCAGTTGCACGAGGGCGATTCCGTGACCCTGATCAAGGATTTGAAGGTCAAGGGCACGTCGGAGACGATCAAGCGAGGCACGCTGGTGAAAAACATCCGCCTCACCGGCAACCCCGGCGAAATCGAGTGCAGCACAAAGCAGGTCAAGGGCCTGGTGCTGAAAACCGAGTTCCTGAAGAAGGCGTGAGTGCGCGAGCGCAAGCTGCCAATCTCCCCTTATGTTGCACCGCGATAGATTTGTTGCATTGCGATATCGGCCTGTAGGGTCGAGTCTTTGCATCGGGCGGGCTGTCAACGACTACGGCCCCACGCGTCCATTCCGGCGCGCAGGGACGCTGTAGCACGTGTGATCCCGGCGAGATTGTTACGGCGTCTCGCCAGCCGGACCTTCGGTTCGGGATCATGCGACAGAACGAGGTTTCACTGTGCCAGCATCGTTCCGGCCCGATATCGAAGGATTGCGCGCCCTGGCCGTGGCCGGCGTGATCGCCTTCCATTTCGGCCTCACCGGCCTGCCAGGCGGCTTTGTCGGCGTCGACATCTTCTTCGTCATCTCGGGCTATCTGATCACCAAACACCTGCTGGCCGAGATCGGCGAGACCGGGCGGCTGAACCTGTGGCGCTTCTACGCAAGACGGGCCAGGCGGCTGTTGCCGGCGGCGCTGTTCGTCATCCTGGCCACGCTGGTGGCGGGTGCCTTGATCCTGTCGCCGGAGGAACAGGCGCTCTATTCCAAGGGCGCCATGTACGCCTCGGCCTATGCGATCAATCTGTGGCTGATCCGCTGGTCGTTCGACTATTTCGCCGCCGACGCCACCAACAACCCGTTCATCCATTTCTGGTCGTTGTCGGTGGAGGAGCAGTTTTACCTGACCTGGCCGGCCTTGCTGCTGCTGGCGGCATGGCTCAAGCCCGGCAAGCGCGGCGCCATCCTGGCGATCGGCATCACCGGCGCGGTGTCGTTCGCCATCTGCGCCTGGCTCACCACCGTGGCGCAGCCCTGGGCCTTCTATTTCTCACCGCTGCGCGCCTGGGAGTTCGCCGCCGGCGGGCTGACGACGCTTGCGCCGCCAAAACTCTGGCAGGAGCGGCCAAAACTCGGCGCCGCCCTCGCCTGGCTCGGCCTGGCGATGATTGCCGGCGCCTATCTCAGCTTTACCGAGGACGCCCCTTTCCCCGGTTTCATGGCGCTGCTGCCGGTGGCCGGCACGGTGCTGTTGCTGTTGGCGGGAGCGGCCGGCGTCAGGAATGGCCCCAGTGCCATCCTGGCGCTGCCGCCCTTGCAGTGGGTCGGCAAACTCTCCTACTCGCTCTATCTCTGGCACTGGCCGGTGATCGTCTATGCCGCGATGCTGGTGCCCGACCTTTCGCCGCTGCAGCGCCTCGGCTGTCTGGCGCTGGCGCTGGTGCTGTCGCTGTTCACCTATCACGTCATCGAGAACCCGATCCGCCGCAACCGATGGCTGATGGCCAATGCGGCGCGGGCGCTGGTGCCGGCCGCAGCGCTGACCGTTGCCGGCGTGGTGGCGGCCTATGCCAATGCGCGGCTCGTAATGCATGATCTCGACCCGCAGCAGCGCAGCATCGCCGCCAGTGCGGCGCGCCCCTCCACCGCCCGCAAGGCCGGCTGCGTTCTCAGCTATGAGCCGGTGACGCCAAAACCCTGCATGTTCGGTGAAAAAGCCGCCGGGCACACGATTGCGCTGTTTGGTGACTCGCACGCCGATCACTGGTCGACGCCGCTGATCGAGGCGGCTGAGAAGAACAACACCAAGGTCGTCACCTGGCTCAAATCCTCCTGCCGGGCCTCGCGGCTGACGGTCTGGGTGAGCAAGCTGAAACGCGACTACACCGAGTGCGATCAATGGCGCGAGCGATCGATCAAGCAGATCATCGCCGCGCGGCCGAGCCTAGTGGTGATTTCCGAGATCGCGCAGACGAGTTTGCGCAAGATGTCGGCCGGCATGCAGGCGCCCGACAGCCAGGATGCCGACTCGCGCGCCGCGCTGCGCTCGACGCTGCAAGCGTTCAGCCATGCCGGGCTGAAGGTCGCCTTCATCCGCGACGTGCCGTTCAATGACGAGCATATCGACACCTGCGTGGCGCGCGCGCTCTGGCGAGGCGAGAGGCCGTCGCTGTGCGACCAGAAGCGGACCGACGCCGCCAACGATGCAGCCGCTGCTGTCGAGCGCGACATCGTGCGCACCATTCCGGGCGCCAGCTACATCGACATGACCAACCAGTTCTGCGACGCCAAGACCTGCCACGTGTTCATCGGCGGCCAGCTCGCCTACCGCGACCGCCACCATCTGGCGACGCCGTTTGCGGAATCGCTGGAGCCGGCGGTGGAACGGGCATTGTTTTAAGGGGGTGAGATGAGAACAGCGGGGGCGCTGGCGGCCTGACCTTTCTCCTCGAGGGAGAGGTCACATTGCTCCGATCCGTCCCCTCCCGGATCGGGCAAATGCGGGTGAGAGGTGATCTCCAGGCTGGAACATCTCTCACCCGGCTCCAGCGTGTCGTCGCCAGGCTCGAAGAAACCCGCGCCGAGGGAGCCTAGGCGCCGGTTTCCTTCGTCACCTTCACCTCGACGGTCATGCCCAGAAAACTCGAGGCACTGCCGGAGTAACTTCCAGAAAGCGGTATGGCCTGTTGCGGGTGCCTGGCGACGGCCACCCTGATCAAATCGCGGTTGCCGACAATGCCATTGGTGGGATCGAACTCGACCCAACCGGCGCCGGGCAGGTAGACTTGGCACCAGGCATGCGTCGAGCCGCCGCCGCGCACATCCGCACTGTCGCGGCTCGGCACATAGACGTAGCCGGTCACAAAACGGGCAGCAAAGCCCAGCGAGCGAACCGCTTCCATCATGAAAAGCGCAAAGTCCCGGCATGTGCCTTTGCGCAGATGCAAGGTCATCAGCGGCGGCTGCGTCCCGGTTTCGAACCGACGGGAATAGACGAAGCTCTCGTGGATGGCGTAGCAGAGCGTCATCAGCAATTTGCCGGTCTCGGTGTGTCCCGTGGCACTGACGAACTGTCGCGCCCATTTGCCGATCTCGTCGCCGTCGTCGAGATGATGGCGCTCCATGGTCTGCGCAAGGTCGGCCGCCTCGTCGGGATCGTAAGAAAACGGATAGTTCAGCGCGGCCTCGTCGATGCGGAAATCGGGCGCATGCTGCGGCGTGTGATCGAGCCGGATGTCTGTCGCGAAACGGAGTTCATTGGCCGAACCCTCGAAATCGATCACCGCAACGCAGTTGCCAAAAACGTCATGGATCCAGCCAACCGCCTTTGGCTCGGGGTCCACGGACAAAGCATGGTCCAGCAACCGCTGATCGAAACTGTCGCGCGGCCTGAACATCACCCGGTGCTCGCCAAAGCTCACCGGTTGGCGATAGCGATAGACGGTCGTGTGCTTGACTGAAAAAATCGGCATCGGCGTCCGTCGGCAAATTCACCTGCGGCGCAATCATATAATGTTTTCCTCATACTTCCGATGGGTTCTAGCCGGAGCCGGCCCGACCTGTTTCCGCGGCGGCGACCCCTTCCGGCACGGGTCGCGAGGGCGACGCAGGCGCCTTGCCGTAGAGACGGCTCCATCATTGCGTGCTGGGTGAAAGCGCGATGACAATCGGATGGTCGCTGAGCGTAATTTCGAGCGAACGCAAATTGCTCAGTGTCTGGACAGGCTCAACGCCAATTGTTGGATCGTAGGTTCTTACCGACGCGCGCGTGTCGCCAAAATGGACTGTCACGCGGTCTTGGCCGCTCAAGCGTTCGTCCCACACGACAAGTTGGAAGGTGCCGTCGCTGTTCTGCAGGAGCAGCTCGTGAACGGTCTCGGGTTGGTCTGCGATCGTGAAGTCGAGCTGGCCGGGTTTGGCGAGGATACCTTTGTCCGCCAAAATGGTCGTAAGGTTGTGAAGGTAGATCGCGGCCTTGCGCGGTGAATAATCCGCCTTGTAGAAGCCGAAAGATTGGTTGCCGCCTTCGTCGGTACGGTCGCGCAACAGATAGACCGATGTATAGGCGTAGCCGCGCTTGAACTGCGCGAGGTACAAGCTCATCAAATAAAAGCCGTGCATTTGTTCCGTGACCGCACCTCCGATCGTGGTCCCGGTCTCGGTCGTGACACGCGGCAGCGTATTGAGTTGCTCCTGGGTGTAACCCCGAAACCCTCTCGCCCAGGTGACGCCGAAGTTGCCGAATAGCCCGTCCACTCTGGATGCGGCGGTTGGATCGGCAGCGCGCCACGTCTTGTTGTCGGCCGGATACGGCGAATGTGAGTGATAGACGTAGTTGTGCACATTGGCGTAGTCGGCATACTTCGTGCCGTCTGGCATCAGGGTTCCGGCGCCGGGCGGGATCGTAAGGAACTGAAGGCCGACATTGTCTTTCTGCGCGCCGGGTTCCGAGATCGACCAGACAGGATACTTCGCAAGCACCGGATCACTTTTGACAGCCTGGTAAAGATCGCGCTGAAGCTTTGCGACGGCCATCCACGAGCGCTCACTGCCGCCGCCCTTCTCGCCCTCATAGGTGACACCCCAGTTGTTCGGCTCGTTGTTGCCCTCGAACGCGAGCAGCGCGCCGGCTTCGGCAAGCACTTTACCTGTCTCGACCAGCTTCTTCACATCAGTCCCACCACTGACCAATCCCCAATTCAGGCGCACGCCGGTTTCGCGATGCAGATCGAGAAAGGTTTGGACGGTTGTGGGGCCGTTGTCGCTCAGGCCTTCTATTCCCGCCCTCACCCATCGAAAGCCGCAATAGCGGACCATTTCGATCGTCCTGGCCAACGGCTGGCCTCGATCGGGGAATGTGGAAACGACGCCGATGCTGTTGAGAAAGTCGTTCGTCGCAATGGCGGTTTGGGGCGCCGCAAGCGAATGGCCAGGGGGCACCACAGCCAGCGCCAACCACGCGAGGGAGCAAAACATTTTGGAAGGGGTGATCATCGCCTGGGACTTCAAGCCTCTCACATCTCGCCATAGCGCATGAGCCAGTGCTCGCGAAAGCTCACCTTCTGGCTGAGCGATAGACGGTGGTGTGTGTGCTTGACTGAAAAGATGGTGGCTTCCGCGGCGCCCGCTTGCGCAGGTCTCGACGCTTACCGACCATTAGCGGGGGACAACCGTCCGAACGGGGTTATGTTACAGAGTTGCTAATATTAGGGTCAGCCTTGGCCGGCTTGCCCCCCGAAAGAGACCCCCAAGCCGGTCAGGCCCGATGGCCCGTCGAACATACCCCAACAGGCTGTCGGGCCGCTGCCGTCCAGCGACCTCCTGTTGTCTTGCCTTCGCCAAGACGAGGTCGCGCCATGACGCCGCATCTCAGTTTTGAGAGGGGCTGCGAAACTCTTGCCGCTCTCGCCAATGGAACATCAGAAGTGCTGGCGCATTGCTAGTGAACGCCAATGTGGCTCACTGCCCACGGTCCCAAAATGCGACGCGCGATCACAGATGTATGGGAGTTGGTGCGAGAAAGCGTAGTTGGCTTTGTCAACGACAATGCTCTTAGTCATGGCGCAGCAATGGCTTTTTACGCCACAACCTCGTTGGCGCCAATTCTCCTCATCGTGGTCGCAATCGCGGGTCTCGCTTTCGGTCATGAAGCTGCGCAAGTGGCATTGTCTGCCCAAATCTCAGGGCTGATGGGTCCAGAAAGCGCCAGTCTTCTTCAGACCGCGCTAGAGAGCGCATCCGGCAAATCATCCGGCACCTGGGCGGCGGTCATTGGCTTCGTCACCTTGTTGGTGACCGCGTCTGGTGTCTTTGGCGAAATACAGCAGTCGTTGAACACGATATGGAAGGTCCAACCGCAGGGCAGTTCGTTGTCACGCCTGGTGCGCGCCCGTGCGGCAAGTCTGGGACTGGTCGGGGCACTTGGTTTCATGTTGCTCGTCTCTCTCGTCGCGAGCGCGGCGATCTCGGCACTGGGCAACATGATCAACGCTCAGTTGCCGTTCGGCACAATCGTCCTCAGCGTGATCAATGCGGTGGTTTCGTTTGTCCTGATCTCGGCGATGTTCGCCGCCATCTATAAGATCTTGCCCGATCGAACCCTGGAATGGCGCGATGTCGTGATAGGGGCCGTTGTGACCGCTGCGCTGTTCACATTCGGGAAATCGCTTGTCGGTTGGTATGTCGGCTCCAGCGCGATCGCGTCTTCATACGGGGCTGCCGGTGGGCTGCTCGTCATACTGCTCTGGGTCTACTACTCGTCGGAGATTTTTCTTCTCGGTGCGGAATTCACCCGCGCCTATGCCGTTCGACACGGCAGCAGATCCGATCTTGACGCGCTGGTTCACAGTGCCTCGCCTGCACAACTCGTCGTGCCAAATCGCGCTGAGCAGTCGAGTTCGGCTGGCGTTGTCGCGCTGTTAGCTGTGGCATGCGCGAGCGCAACGCTGACCAACCTGTTGCTCGGTCTTCGCCGCCCGTGATGGAGGCGGAGGGAAACTCGATCCTGAAATCGACAGCGCTTTCCGGCAAGGTTGCGGCTAGACCACGATAAGCCGCTTCCCTGAAGAGAGAAGCCCGCCGCACTCACGAACGACGGGCTTCGGCCTGCGCCACTGGAAAGCGCGGCCCGCAGCGCTCCCACTCACTGCTCACAGCGTAAACGAATAACCTCGGCGCGGGTTTCAAGAAAAAGCCGGCAGCACGAGCCAGTCGGTTCTGTGGACTTTGGAAGTTGCTAGTTCTTAGAAGGCGGCGATGCGATGAACGCTACGACTTTTCCAAGCAGCTCGCGCTTCACCAGCGTCGGTCGTTCATATGTCTTCTTCATAAGGATTCCCCAATTGCCCGATTGTTCGGACATGCCTTCGCCGGATATCGGCTGTCAAGCCAACGCTGATGCCAAGCCGGCTGGCCAGCGGGCTTTGGACGCGCGTTGCGTTTCAATTCAAGCTGCTGCCGGCAGATGACGCGCGCTGCGCAATCGAAACGCCCAGATCCAAGAATTTGGCCCGCGCCGGCCTCGGCGCGGGCCATTTCAACCATTACTGGCTGATGACGATCCGC
Organism: Mesorhizobium sp. P2_E10; assembly: GCF_056404235.1. Taxonomy (NCBI): domain Bacteria; kingdom Pseudomonadati; phylum Pseudomonadota; class Alphaproteobacteria; order Hyphomicrobiales; family Phyllobacteriaceae; genus Mesorhizobium; species Mesorhizobium sp. P2_E10. The sequence goes on along the minus strand of NZ_JBFUEK010000002.1, from coordinate 109,102 downwards.
TGTTTGTCGCGGTTCTGGGCATAGGTGCCCTTGTCATATGCGGTCTGCGCTTCCAGTTGGGCTTTGGTGAAGTTGGTGTAGAGATAGCGATTTCCATCCTTATCGGACATGAACTTCAACTTCTCCAGGCCGACGGCCACTTCCTTTTCGCCCATGCCCAGGAAGCCGCCAACGTCGACCACCACGGCATCCACCTTCTTGTCGCCGCTTAGCACAACGTCGCCGATCTCGCCGACCTTTGCATCGTCGGCGCCATAGACCGTGGTACCGATGAAGTCCTTGGCGCTGATCTTATCTAGTGGCACCTCGGTCAGCGTCGCCTTGTCGATAGCGGCGGTTGCCGTTTTGTCCGTCGTGGCTGGCGCCGGTTCGTTGCTGGCCGTGGTGGCCGGAGCCGGTTCATTGGTGGCTGCTGGAGCGGCAGCATCGTTCGAAGCCGTCGTCGTATCGTAGACCTTCAGGTCGAAATCGGGCTGCGCCTGGAGGTCTTCCTTGGTGGTCTTTGCCACCAGCCAGCGTTCACCCTTCTTCTCGACCCATTCAGCCTTGCTGAAGTCATACGCGACATTCTTTTCGCCGATGCCCAGAAATCCGCCAACACCGATGACGATGTATTTGGCTTTGCCGTCGTTGGAGAGAACGATGTCTCTCACATCGCCGATCTTCTCTGCATTATCCGCGGCGCTATCGTAAACGTCGGCGCCGATGATCTTGGTGGCCAGGCTGCCGTCAACCATTTTCGCCGGCGCCGCCGTTGTTGTCTGAGAGGTGCTGGCAGGCTTGGCAGTGTCTTCGGCCGAGGCAACTGTGGCCCAAACCCCGGCGGTCAGAAGCGTCGCTACAGCTGTGGTAGCCAAAAGTTTGCGGATCATGATACGTTTCCTTGTGCGTTAGTGTTGATGCACGCCGCGTTCGGCTTGACCATTCCACCGGTGGCTGAACGCGGCACCGTTTGCGATTTCACAACGAGCCGTGCGGGACGAAGTTCCATCATTTCGCAAGCAGAATGAGATGCTGCCACGAAGTCAGCAACTCGCTGAGATTGATCGTTTTTTCGCGGAACCTGTTTGACTTATGAACGTTTCCTCGGCGAACCAATTGCGGTTCGAGGAAAGGGGAAAACCATGCAGAATCCTGGCGTCGGTTGGATCGCTGCGATCATCATCGGCGGTCTCGCCGGCTGGCTCGCCGAGATGTTCATGAAAAGCAACATGGGCGTGCTCATGAACATCATTCTGGGGATCGTCGGCGCCGTTGTTGCCAACGTCCTTCTCGGGGCGCTCGGCATTTCGTTGGCCGGCTGGCTCGGCTATCTGGTCGCTGGCTTCATCGGGGCGTGTATCCTGATTGCCGTGGCCAGGATGATCAAGCGCTGATCAAACAGCAGGACGGATCAAAAGACGCAGTGGCGCATTTTATCTCCGGCTAATTAGAGCCCAGGAGAGAACGAATGAAAAAGTCACTGCTTCTTTTAATCCTATTGCTTCCGCTTGGTGCATGCTCCCGTACGGAGCAAGGTGCTGCAGTTGGCGGCTTGGGTGGGGCCGCGGTTGGTGCGGCTGTGGCCAACGATCCAGTGCAGGGAGCTGTCGTTGGCGGTGCAGTAGGCGCCATCGCCGGGGCGGTGATAGGCCACGCCAGCGAGGCCGGCCAATGCCGGTACCGCGATCGCCATGGCCGCGTCTATATCGCCCAGTGCCCAGACGGCTACTAATAGTCGAAGGCGCGTGATCTTGCGATCACGCGCCTTCCATTGGCCAGGATAATTCCATGCGCTGTAACCCTAAAAAACTGATTGGCTTCTGGTTCATCCTGGTCGCCGCTGCCGCCATCAATGCAGAACTTACGACCTCGCCGTCGGCAGCACCTTTAGACGCGCAGGAGATTGCCGATCACTTCTCATCGGTCAAATCGATGTCAGGGGACTTTGTTCAGTCAGGCCCGAAGGGGGAAAAGACCACCGGCAGGTTCTTTTTCCAACGCCCAGGCAGAATACGATTCAACTATGCGGGCCAATCAGGCGTCAGCGTAATTGCTGATGGCAAGTCGTTGGTCGTTTACAACAAGAAGCTCAAGACATCGCGGCTTTATGCGCTCGCGAAGACGCCGCTGAAGTTGCTCCTCGATAACAAAGTCGACTTCTCCGGCAGGCGCCTCAAAAGCACTAAGGAAGAAGGCAACCTGGTAACTGTCAGGCTCGCCGACAAGTCAGCCTTCGGCAATTCAGCTATCGCCGGAAAACGCTCGATTTGCGCAAATGGAGCCTCACCGACGAGAGAGGACTGACGACGACGATAACAATCTCAAACGTGAAGCAGGGCGTTCGCGTTGCCGATGGAACATTCAAGATCGATTATGCGGCGAACCGTGAATACAACACCCCTGCGAAATCGCGTTGAATTGATCGTACCCCTTCCGTCGCGGCGGATTCGTCAATTTGGCTTGTTGATCGACGTGACCGCGAGGTTCGTCAGTTTGTTGTTGGTCGCCTTCTCCTGGTCGAGTATTTCGCTGAGCAGCTTGTGCGCCTCGTCATGCCCGAGGTCTTTCGCCCATTCCCGCAGAGAGCCGTACCGGGAAATTTCATAGTGCTCGACTGCCTGGCACGCTGCCAGCAAGCCTGCTTCGAGAGCCGTCCCCGATGCTTCTTCCATCAGCCCGTCGGCTTCCTTGATAAGGCCCTCGATGGCGTCACACTTCTCGCCCGAGGCCGTCTTGCCTATCGACTTGAAAACCTGCTCCAGCTTCTTGATCTGCCCCTTGGTTTCCTCAAGATGGTCTTCCGCAGCCTTCTTGAGCTTGGCATCCTTCGCCGCCTTGGCCACCTTGGGCAATGCCTTGGTAATCGCGTTTTCGGCGTAATACATATCCTGAAGGGTATGCTCGAAAATATCGGCTAACGTTTTCATAGTGATCCTCCTACGCCTCAACTGGCTCCAGGAGAAAGAGCGGGCGAGGCGAATGGTTCCGAGCTTTTGCGCGAACCGGAGGGGTCTTCCTGATGGGCCGCCAAGCTGGGAAAAGGGAAGCGGAACTTGCGCGATCGGGACGCGTTGGATTTCCATCAGTCGATTCGGGCTGACACTACGCCCGAGAGAAGAATGAGCACCTCGCGGCGAGACCACGTGAGGCCCAGCTGGCAGTGGTATTCTTCGTCAGCGACATCATGAAACCTTTTGTTTTTTAAGCCGTTATGGGCCTTATGTCGGGGGCTAAATCCAAGCCGAAATCGGTCGACGGCGCCAAACCAGGGGGCGCCGAAAAGTCGCGCCGGAAAAAGGCATCGACTGTTGAAGCCGCGCCTGAGGTGGACGGCCAGCCCGCGCCGCCGCCGGAGGCCGTCGAGCCCGATCCGGATTTGACGCCCGAGCAGGCCGAGCAGGCACGCAAGAAATACCTACTGCGGCGTTTCTGGATCAGCGCGCGTGGTTACTGGAGCCGGCGCGGCGACCGGCTCGCCTGGCCATTCACGATCGGGGTGCTGCTGCTGATCTGCATCAACATCGGCTTCCAGTATGGCATCAATGTCTGGCACCGCTCGATGTTCGATGCCCTCGAGCAGCGCAACGCCCGCAGCGTCTATTTCCTCAGTGCCGTATTCGTGCCGCTCGTGCTCTGCAGCGGCAGCCTCGTCGTCGCGCAGGTCTACCTGCGCATGACGATCCAGCGCCGCTGGCGTTCCTGGCTGACCACCGCGGTCATAGCGCGCTGGCTGGCAAACGGCCGCTACTACCAGCTGAACCTCGTCAGCGGCGACCACCAGAACCCCGAGGCCCGCATGACCGAGGATCTGCGCATCGCCACCGAGTCGCCGGTCGATTTCATCGCCGGCGTGCTCAACGCGTTCCTGTCGGCCTCGACCTTCATCGTCGTGCTGTGGACTATCGGCGGCGCGCTCACCCTGCCGATCGGCGGCGAGAGCATCACCATTCCCGGCTTCCTGGTCATCACCGCGATGATCTATGCCGCCATCACCTCGACCTCGATGGTGGTCATCGGCCGCAATTTCGTCCAGCTCTCCGAACGAAAGAACCAGGCGGAGGCCGAACTGCGCTACACGCTGACGCGCGTACGCGAAAACGGCGAGAGCATCGCCTTGCTGGGCGGCGAGGAAGAGGAGCGCAGCGGCATCGACCGGAATTTCGGCCATGTGCTGAGGCAATGGGCGCTGCTGACCGGCCAGCACATGCGCACGGCGGCGGTGTCGCAGGGATCGAGCCTGTTTGCGCCGGTCGTGCCGATCCTGTTATGCGCGCCAAAATTCCTCGAAGGCTCGATGACGCTTGGCGAGGTGATGCAGGCAGCGTCTGCCTTTGGCATCGTGCAAGGCGCGTTCGGATGGCTGGTCGACAACTATCCCCGTCTCGCCGACTGGAACGCGTCGGCGCGGCGCATCGCTTCGCTGATGATGTCGCTCGACGGGCTCGAGCGCGCGGAACAGAGCGATGCGCTCGGACGCATCAACCGAGGCGAAACCGACGACGGCGCCATCCTCAGCCTCGATAATCTCTCAGTCACGCTCGACGACGGCACCTCCGTGGTCAAGGAAACCGAGGTCGCGATCGAACCGGGCGAGCGGGTGCTGGTGGCCGGTGAATCCGGCTCGGGCAAGTCGACGCTGGTGCGGGCCGTCGCGGGTCTGTGGCCGTGGGGCGGCGGCAGCGTCAACTTCCATACCGACAGGCGGCTGTTCATGCTGCCGCAGCGCCCATACATTCCCTCAGGCACGCTTCGCCGCGCCGTCGCCTATCCCGCCGCAGCCGACAACTGGTCGATCAAAGAGATCAAGGCTGCCCTCGACAAGGTGGGCCTCGCCTATCTCGCCGCCAAGATCGAGGAAGACGCGCCATGGGACCAGACCTTGTCGGGCGGGGAGAAGCAGCGGCTGGCCTTCGCGCGTCTGCTGCTGCACACCCCCGATATCGTCGTGCTGGATGAAGCAACCTCGGCACTGGACGAGAAGAGCCAGGACAAGATGATGGAGACTGTCATCCACGAACTGCCTGATGTCACCATCATCAGCGTGGCGCATCGCGCCGAGTTGGAAGCCTTCCACAGCCGCAAGATCACGCTGGAGCGGCGCAAGGGCGGCGCCAAGCTGGTCAGCGATATCGAGCTTGTCCCGCGCAAGGGCAAACGGAACCTGCTCACGCGCGCCTTGTGGGGCTCCGGCGCGCCGAAAGGCAGCATGACCTCGAGCAAAGCGACGCTGTCCCACACAAAAGATTGAAGTATGCCTGGTCGCTCGCCGCCGTCTCACTGCCCGCTGGAGCAGGCAGCCCCCAGTACGGCTCTCACCCTAAGGTCCATCACATCTCACAAATCTGTGGAACGCGTCCGCGCCTCAGGGGTTATATTAGGTCAACCTTGAAAAGGAGGTAGCGATGAGAAAGCTCCTGCTTGCCTCGGTTATCGCCATTGCTTCGGCGGCGGCGATGATCGCCCCCGCCAATGCACGCGACCGTGTCGTGATCGGATTCGGCATCGGCGGCTTCGGGGACAACTACTACCGCAATGACTGTTACGCCTATGGCGACTGCTACGGCGATCGCTATGTCTATCGCCCCTATTACCAATACGATGCCTACGACAATGGCTACAGGCCGCGCTATCATCACCGGCACCACCGTTGCCACATCAAGTACATCAAGCACTGGCGCCATCACCACAAGGTCGTGGAGGTGGTCCGCGTGTGCAGGTATTGACGAACTGATCCGGCCGGCTTCGGCCGGCCGGATCGGGTTGGTCGGTCATTTTGGGCTCGGTCACCGCGGCTTGCGCATCAGCATCATGCCGTAGTGCACGGCCAATATGTCGAGGCCGATCTTGAGCAGCTTGGTCACCACATCGCGCGGCTCGCCGGTCTGTTCGGCCAGGCTTTTCACCGAGTCTCCGGCGCAGCAGATTTTCTGCACCACGCCCTCCACCTCCCAATGGCCGAGCGCACGGGTGGCATCGGCATAGGAGCGGCCGGCGGAAAGAATGCGGTCGGCAACGCCGCCACCGAAGCGGCCGCCGTCGACCCGCTCAGTCCAGGTCATCGGCTTGACGCCATCCTGCTGACTGCTGCGAAAATCCTCGCGGTAGCGTATGCCCGCCTCGCGCTGCTGGCGCGACAGCGAGGTGATGCCGGTCAGCGGGTCGACATTGCGCACGCGTACGATGCCACCGGTCGAGGTGTAGCCGTCATTGGACACCTCATAGACGCGCCGCGCCTCCTCAGTGCCCGCCGCCAGCCGCTTGCGGCCGAAGGCGTCGTCCTTCAGCGCGAATTCATGGCCGATCTCCTTGCGGATGCGCACCTGCTCGGCCTCGCCCTTGGGCAGTTTCGGCAGCTTGGGCTTGGCTTTCTGCGCGGTTCTTTTGCTCATGGGAACTCCTGCGGAATAGGGGAACAAGGCAGTTTGGGAAGGCAGCGCCCGCGCCGCTCGATGCAACCGCCCGGCCTTGCCGCGCGTTGTTGGGGCGACAGCAAATGAAATCGACAGCGAGGTGTAACCCCGTGGGTACGATGCGAACCGGACGTCCGATCACAGTGAGCTTCGACGGCGAGACCTGGGTGATCGACAGCGTCAACGATGCCGCCGACTTTCTGCAGCGCTGGCCGGTCGACCGGCGCGGCCATGTCTACCGCAGCGCGCTCAACGCCTGCAGTGCGGCGATCGCGGCGCAAATCTCCACAGTCGACGCGCTGAAGGCGTTCACCGGCTTTGCCCGGGTGACCGGCATCCTCGTCGCCAATGACGACCCGGCCATGGTGTTCGAGCCCAAGAGCGTTCAAAGCCGGATGCCGAAATAGCGTCGACTGCGCCAGCGCCCAGTCATACCGCCTCCGCGACGGGCATCGGTCGGCAAAAGCGCGCCTGGTGATAGGCGCAGTAACTCTTCAACGCCCGGGGGCGCAGGCCGCAGCACAGCATGTCGGCTCCCGGCCGGCTGCCCGGCGCGTCGTTTTCCGGGTCTTCCTCCAGCGTCAGATCGAGCGGCGCGCGGCAGCGGCCGAACAGGCAGTCGATGAAGCGCATGGCGGCGACATGCGGCTGGCGCCGAACGGCGAGCGGGCGCGGCGCCGGCAGCTTGATGCGGTAGATTTCGCCATCCACCACCAGCCTCCCCTCGCCCGGGGTCGAGCGCGCCAGCCGGGCCGGCGACGAAAGCTTGGCTCGCGTCTGCGTGGTTGGCCTCGCGGCCGGCCTGACCGATTCCGCCTGCTTCGAAACTTCTGCTCGTCGTGCGGACTTGTCCGACTGAACCGGCAGATTTTTCCGGACCGTGGTTTTGCTGGCCGCATTCTCGTTCGCCGCAGCCTTCCTTGCCGCAATCTTCCTGGGCCGCCCGCCGGATCTGCCGCCCTTGGGATTGGCAAAGCCGATGGTCTTCAGGGCGGTGTTCCGGTGGACGATGCCGATGATGGCGTTGCGCGAGACAGGGCTGCCGCGCAGCGCCGTGAAGCGGATGGCGATCCTGGTGGCCGACAAGCCATCCCTGAGCCAGACGGCGATCTCCTGCAATTCGGTATCGGTATAGGCAGTCATGTCGGGATCCATTGATTGCGCGCAAAGGCAGGCGCTCCGCCTGAAGGCCGGAGCGAAAGGTTCAGAGCGTCTTGGTTGGTGTCGTCAGGCGGTGCTGGCGATCGGCACGGAGCCGGCGGCGAGGCGCCGCAACGCGGCTTCGGCGGCCACCTTGGTGAGGGCGGAAACCGCCCTGCCCGTCAGCCGGTCGAACAGGATAACGGTGCCGTCTTCGGTGCGGACGCAGGAGATGCCCTGTCCGCCGGAAGCAGCTCCTGGCGCGCCGGCGGCGCCATGGGGCAAGCAGGTGGCCGGAGCCGCGAGAGGAACGGCTCCGGCCGTTCCGGTCGTCGCCCGCGGTGACGACGGGGCGACCGGATCCGGAGCAAAAGCTCCGGTTTGCGTCCGGACCGGGGAGGAGGACAGCCCGGACGATTGGAGAAAGCTGGCGATGCCTGCGGAAACGCTTGCGGTTTGTTCGATCATGCGCTAAGCGTACGATATGTACGAAGCGCATGCAAGCGAAATCGTACGTATTGGACGATTGTTCAGGCAGTTTGTACGAATGCAGGAACCGAGGCACAGATTGCAGCAGGCGCGGGCGGAGGCGGGCTATGCCTCACCGAGCGACGCCGCGCGGGCATTGCGCGACATCAACAAGAACACGCTGATCAGCCATGAGAACGGCAATCGGCCGCTGTCGCGCAAGGCGGCGGAGAAATACGGCCGCCTGTTCGGCGTCGATCCCGGCTGGCTGCTGTTCAATGGCGATGGCGGCAGCCTTGCGAGCGGCCATTTCGGCTTCGACGATACAGGCAGGCAGATCCCGATGCCGTCCCTGGCCACTGTCGACGTGCCCATCGTCTCCTGGATCAGCGCCGGCGAACTCGGCGGCCAGGACATGGTGGTCAATCTCAGCGACTATCCGACCATCCCCACCACCGACCTCGAGCAGGGCGAATGGATTGCGCTGCGCGTCGACGGCCCGTCGATGAACAAGATCTCGCCGCCGGATTCGATCATCTTCGTCAATTTGCGCGACAAGCGGCTGGTGACCAATGGCTGCTATGTCATTTCAGACGAAACCGGCCAGGCCACCTACAAGCGCTATCGCCCCAACGAGAGCCCGCCCTTCCAGCCGGCCTCCTACATGGACATCCCGCCGCCGGCGCTGGAAGGCGCGATCACCATCATCGGCCGGGTGAAGCGCTCGATGATCGATATGTGAGGGGCTACAGCCGCGGCACCGCTTTGCCTTCGGCCTCGAAATCTGAACATTGCTCTTTCTCGACGCCGCAATTTCTGCTTGCATGGCAAGCAGCCGTCGGTGTCGGCCGAGGTCAATGGTTTTCGGGGGAGAACCGGCGAAATGACGAACCGGGAAGGCGTGGGCGAAAGCCGGCTGATACGGCTGGTACGAAAATGGCGCCTGCCGCTGTTGCTGCTGCTGACCGGCCTCGTCGCGGTGGACGTCCGCGGCGCGATGGGGATCGCCGCCAATCTCACCTATGCGGCCTGCATCGGCAATGCGGCCGACCCCAGCCGGCGGATCGAAGCCTGCACGCAAATCATCGATAACCAGGCCGACGCTCCTGACAAGCGTGCGACAGCCTACTTCAAGCGCGCCTACGCCTGGTCCATGGAAGGTGATCTCGACCGCGCCATCGCCGATAGCGACCAGGCGATAGGCCTCAATCCTGAATACGCATCCGCTTACTACAACCGAGGCTACGACTGGGCCACGAAAGGCGATTACGACCGGGCCATTGCCGATTATGGTCAGGCGATCGCCTTCGACCCGAAAAGCAGCGCTGCTTACAACAACCGAGGCCTTGCCTGGTCGTACAAGGGCGACAATGACCGGGCCATCGCGGATTACAACCTGGCGATCATCGCCGATCCCAAGAACGCATCCGCATACCTCAACCGGGGCGGCGCATGGGCGGCGGAGGGCGCCTTCGATCACGCCATCGCCGACTACAACCGGGCCATTGCCCTCGATCCGACACTCATCGGGGTCTATGAAAACCGTGGCCTGAGCTGGGGCGGCAAAGGCGACTACAACCGCGCCATCGCCGATTTCAACGTGGCTATCGGCCTCGATCCGAAACGCGCCTACGCCTACTACGGCCGGGGTCTAGCCTGGTCAAACAAGGGCGACGACGACCGCGCCATCGCCGACTACGACAAGGCCGTGGACCTCGACCCGAAGTTGGCCGATGCCTACTACGCGCTGGGCCTCGCCTGGGCGCACAAGGGCGACCACGACCAGGCCATCGTCGACTACGACCAGGCAATCGCGCTCAATCAGAAATCCGCCGATTTCTACAACGCCCGAAGCGCCTCCTGGAAGGCGAAGGGGAACCGCGAACGCGCCGAGGCCGACCGGAAGACGGCGGCAAGCCTCGGCGGGAAGTAGGTTGCCAGAAAGGAAGGTCGCGTTCCTTCGCACCCCCTCTGGCCTACCGGCCATCTCCCCCGCAAGGGGGGAGATCAGCAGTTCGAGCCCTTACGTCAGATACTCATTGCTGAAATACCCCTCGAAATCCGGGCGTTCTTTCAGCGCCTTGCCGTCGGCGTCGCGCAGGATGCCGGCGGTGAAGAGATAGGCTCCCATCGCCTCGATCTTGGCCTTGTCGATGGTGCCGATGACACCGCTCTGGCTGCGGAGGAAATGGCCGTCGACCAGCATCTTCAGCGAAGCGTGGATCAGCGCCGGATCGGTCAGGGCGTCCTTGTTGGACGCTATCAGTAGGTCGCCGGCTTCCTGCGGGTGGTCGACGGCGAACTGATACCCGCGCAGCGTTGCCTCGATGAAGGCAGAAGCCGCCTTCGGGTTCGCAGAAAGAAATGCATCGCTGGAGGCGATGAAGGTGGTGTGCTCGTCGGGCACGCCGTAATCGGCATAGCGGAAGGTGCGCTGCTTGACGCCTTGCAACGCGGCCTGGACGCCTTCCCAGGTCGAGACCTCCAGCGTGAAATCGACCGAGCCGTTGGCCAGCGCCTCATAGGCGGAGGTGCCGAGCGTCACCGTCTCGAAATTGCCCTTGCCGCCGTCATGGCGGATCATGGTCGAGATCAGCGTGTTTTCCCAGGCGCTGCCGAAGCCGCCATAGGTCAGGCCGTCGAGGTTTTTCGGGCTCTTGATGTCGCTGCGCGCGGCGTTGAACACAAGCCGGCCGGTCTCGGCCTGGACCACGGCATAGACCGCCTTGAGATCGGCGCCGGCGGCGCGCTGGGTGAAGAAGCCGGCACCGGCGATGCCGAAATCGGCGATGTGGTTGGCGACCAGCGTGCCAGCGCCGGTATCGCCATAAGGCAGGATTTCAGCCTGCAGCCCGGCCTCGGCATAAAAACCTTTGTCGCGGGCGACGAACAGGCCGATGTGGTTGGTGTTGACGGTCCAGTCGAGCGCGACGGTGACTTTTTGCGGCGCCGCGAAAGCGCGTAAGGGCAGTCCGGCGACGAGCGTCAGCAGCAGGGCCTGGCGGCGTGTCAGTGAAATCATGGTCATTCTCCTTGTGCAGGGTTGAGAAGCGTGTCGAGGATTTCGGCTTCGAGGGCAGCAGTGTCCGCGCCAGAGCCGCGCGGCGGCACCTTGATTTCGCGCACGATGCGGGCCGGGCGGGCCGACAGCACATAGATGCGGTCGGACAGGAACACCGCCTCGCGCACGTCATGAGTGATCAGCAGCGCCGTCCAGCGGTGGCGCCGCCACATGGCCTCCAGCCAGCGCTGCATGGCCGCGCGGGTCAGCGCGTCAAGCGCGCCGAACGGCTCGTCGAGCAAAAGCATGTCGCGCTCCTGCACCACGGTGCGCAAAAGGGCGGCGCGCTGGCGCATGCCGCCGGACAGTTCGGAGGGATAATGCCGCTCGAAGCCGGCGAGGCCGAATTCGGCAAACAGCGGTGCGACGCGGGCGCGGGCGGCCTTGCGCCCGACGCCCTGCACCTCAAGGCCGAGCGTGGTGTTGTCGAGGATGCGCCGCCATGGCATCAGCGCGTCACGCTGCGGCATGAAGGCAAAATGGCGGCCATGGTCGTCGAGCGGCGCGCCGTCGAAGATCATCTCGCCCTCGCCTTTCAGCGCACCGGTCAGCAGCTGAAAGATCGTCGATTTTCCGGCGCCGGACGGCCCGAGAATGGAGACGAATTCGCCGGCGCCCACGCTGAGCGAAATGTCGGCGAGCACATCGAGGTCGCCGAAGCGCTTCTTGACGTGGCGCAATTCGAGCCGGGTCATTGCGCTCCCCCGGCCTGTCTAACCCGCTCCCACGGCATGGCCAGTCGCTGGATCAACACCGTTGCGCCGAACAGGATCAGCGTCAGCGCCGCGCTGACGGCGACGGCGGCCAGCACCAGATCGGGGCGGAAATTGTTCTTGGCGTTGAGCATGTAGATGCCCAACCCTTTTGCCGCGCCGGCATATTCGGCGAAGATGGCGCCGACCACAGCATAGGTGATGGAGATGCGCAGACCGGCGAAGAAATAGGGCAGCGCCGAGGGCAGCCGTGCCGAGAGGAAGACGCGCCAGCGCCCTGCCCCCATGGCGCGCAGCATCTGGCCGATCTCTTTCTCGGTGGCGTCATAGCCCTCAACCAACGCCACCAGCATCGGAAAGAAGGTGACCAGCGCGACCAGCACGATCTTGGGCATCAGGCCGAAGCCGAACCACAGCACCACCAGCGGCGCGATGGCGATGAGTGGCAAGGTCTGACTGACGATGAGCAGCGGAAACAGCGCGCGGCGCAGCGGTGGCGAGAAATCGACCAGCACCGACAGCACGAAGGCGGCGCTGAGCGAACACGCAAAGCCGAAAAGCGTGGCGCGGATGGTGGGGATGGCATTCTCGACCAGTGCGTCGCGGTTCAGCAGCGCCTGTTCCAACACACGCGACGGCGCCGGCAATATCGTCGGTTTGATGCCGGACCACCGGGCATACAATTCCCAGGCCAGCAGCAAGAGGCCGACCGAGGCGATCGCCGGTGCGACCGTTGCGATGGCGGCGATGAAGCCCGCGAGCGGGCGCGAAGGGGCGGATGGGACCACTGAAATAACCTTTGACGGACGGGCGCGACAGGAGCGCGCAAAAAGCTCAGACAGCGGACGGGCTGTTGGCCGATACCGTGACGTCGAGGGTTACGTGGCCGGCGCCCGGCCCGAAGCGGCAGAAGGCCTCGTTCAGCGCCGCAAACACCGCGCCGGCATCGCCGCGCAATTTGGTGCAGAAGTGTTTGGAGCGGTCGTAGACGCCGGACTGTTTGAGGAAGTCGATACAGCCGTAGATCTCGTCCATGTGATCGTCGGTGCCCATCACATAGAGCGAGAATTGCGCCGCTGTCGGCTGGCCGGTGGCGCCGGCCTTGCGCACCGCGGCAATGGCCGCGTCCTTGCGGGGCCCAAGCGGTCCGACGGGTCTGCTGAGCACATCGGTGCGGCAGATCGGGTCATCCGGCTCGCCAGGGCAGCCACGCGAGATCGCCGCCGACAGCACGCAGTGCTTGCCGCTTGCCGCTGCCGCCACGAACAGATCGCGCATCGCCGAAAACAACACTTCGGGCGGCCCCACCAGCAAGGTCGAGATGTCGTCGGTCTCGATCCTGAGCCTGTCGCGCCAGGGATCGAGCGCACCGAGCGCGCCAAGGATGACGCCGACGAAATCGTCGGTCATGGGATACAGGGAAATCTGTGCGCCAGAAAACATAGCCCGCCTCGCTCCGCTGGTATTACCCAGATCAGCTTCTAGGGTCTGTGGGCTTGCCGCCCCCGTCTCAGCCCCGACCGTACGGAGCACCCCTGTGGATTGGCGCGTTAAAGCACTGTTCGAAGGATTGCGGAAGGGGGTTTTTTCGACACGTGGCGGGAAAGCGTTGCGCCAGCTCGCTGCCACAACGTGTCAAAGGAGCCGATTTCGTACAAAATGTATTGACCGTCATTCGTACATAAAGTACTATTGCCAACCCATGGGAGATCCGGATGAGCACCGCAAACCACGCCGGCTTCGCCGATCTCTCCCGCCCGCTCATCTCGACAGCATCGATCGAACATCGCGAGCGTCTGGCCGGCGCATGGCGCATGGCCAGCCAGGACATCGCCGACGACATCCGCTTCATCCGCCAGTATCTGAAAGTCATTGCCGAGAAAGAGGAGAGGCTGTCGTCAGGCACCCTCGTACACAGCCGCGTTTACACCGAGGCCTGCGCCGGCTGGCTACCACAGACGGTGGCGCGCTATTTGCGCAATCTACGCCAGATCACCGAATGCGAGTTGGCGATGACGGCGGCCGGCATCCGCTTTGCGCTCTCCAGCTATGCCTGGGACGCGTGAGGGGCGCCCTTCCGGCCCGCTAATCTCGCCGAGCCCGTCCCGCGGTCGTCGACTGTCTCCCGACGACGCCTTCGCGGCTGCTCGGCGCGCGGGCGCGGCTCCAAGCCGAGGCAGAACGCGCCTCACTGCATCATGGGTGAGAGGCGGTTAGCCCTTGCCTGATTTGGGTTTGGCCGCCTTGGCGGCGGCTGCCGGCTTCGGCGCCGCTTTGGGCTTGCTGACTTTGGCGGCAGCAGGCTTCTTTGCGGCCGGCTTGGCTTTCGGCTTGGCAGCCGCGCCGTCTATTTCGGCCGTGGCCTGGTCCCAATGCTGCTGATGCGCGCCTTCGGGCCGGCCCGCCTTTTCCCAGATCGCGTGCGCCCGTTGGCGAATGCGTTCATGCCTGTCGTCCGTCACTCCTGCCTCCATCGGTTCGATTCGAATCCCGTGAGCAGGCACTGTTTTAGCTGAAATTTCGAGCGCCGTCTTTGGTGTCAACGCGAAGGCATCATATCCATCGGCAGTCAGGTCCTGTCGGACAACACCGCAACGCCAAGGAGCGCCGCCTTCTTGGTGATCAGGGCTTCCAGATCCGCATCCGAGCGCTCGGTTCCGGTGCGCTCCCGCACCATTGCAATCACTGTCCTCATCGACAACAGCGCACTGCTCCGCTCGGCGAGCAGTTTGTCGACGGATTTGGCCACATCGGGCGACTCGGCATGCCGCAACATGAGGGGCTCCTTCGATATCCCCAGCTGGCACTGCCCTGCCTGCCGCCCCCGTTCGGGGACGACAGGGAAGGCAAGCGTCAGTCGATGACCTCTACGATCTTGTGGGTGGCAGGGTCGACCAGAACGGTATGGTCGCCGACGACAGCGTATCTGTACTGAACGTCGGGAACCTCGATCGGCTGAAGTTCGACGGTGTCAGGCAGAGTGGAGCCGACATTCAGTTCGACGCCGAGGAGATTGATCGAAGCCAATGGGTGCTTGTGCACATATTCGCGAATGACCGTCTGCTGTTGGGGCGAAACGACCACCACGTCTTCGGCCGCGGCAACGCCAATGCCAGCCAGTAGAGCCAGGCCGGCAGCGGCAGGAATCAGAAGGTTTTTCATCGTTCTCTCCTGTTGTTTGCAAGCTTCGCCCTGCCCCGCCTGATGCGAGGACTTTCATGGTTCGAGGTGGCGAGCTCTATAGGGGGCAAACGTCGGGGGAAGCCTGTTGTTCCCTGAGAAATGGCTAATTGATCGGGACTCATTGATCCGGGGAACCGCATGGCGCCGTTGCGCATTGAAGGCGCTGCAACGCTTTCCGGGAGGTCTTCGACATGGATGAAATGCTGTTTCACGCGCCTGTGGCCATCGCTGTGGGGGCTGGCTTCAAACGCGACATCGCCTCACTGGCGCAGATGCAGAATTTCCTGAAGGAATGGCCGCCGGCGCGGCGCGGTGCGATCCATGCCACTGCGCTGAAGGCATGCGACGCGGCGCGCGCCGGTCATCTCAGCGCCGACCAGGCGCGCCGGGCGTTCATCGGCTTTGCCGAAGCCGCCGGCATTCTGTGGACCGGCGTCGACCCGGTGACGGCGCTTCGCGAGGCAAAGTTAGCCAGGAACGCGCGCGGTGGAACCAGCAACAGCCAGGAGAATTGACGCCCGCCCGACCTCGGGGCAGCGCTTACTGCTTCGGAGGCTGCGCCGGCACCTCGCCGGGTTTGATCACCGGCGTCTTGCCTTCGTCGGGCGGCGTGATGACGCCCTGGTCGCCGGTGGGCGGCGGCTGCAACACGCCATCGCAAGGATCGAGTGTCTCGGATAGGCTTTCGTTGTTGGACTTCGTCTGCCCGTTCCCGTCTTGCGGCTGAGCCTGGCAAGGGGTGGATGGGGCAGGCGCTTGACCGGTCTGACCGTTTGTCTCCGCGGCCGCCGGGCTTGCCAGCGTCGCCATCAGCAAACAGGGCAAAAGAGCGAGTGTCTTCATGTCCGGCTCCTTTCAAGCTCAAGTCATGTCCTTGCAAAGCAGATTGGCGCCTATTGGTTCCCCGCGTGCGGGACGCGACTCGCGTCGAACGGAACCGGCGGCATAGTCATGAGTTCAACATCGGAGACTTGTTTCATAGACAGGGAAGCCAACGATGGAACCGCGCGGAAAGCCACGAAGCGACGACGAGGTTGAAGCTCCGACACGGGAGCAGCAGGACTGGGACGCCATCAAAGGCGCGAAAATCCTGCCTGACAGTGCGGAGGAAGACGGCATCGAGAAGGACCGCGAATTGCCTGACGAGGACGATGACAATGCCTATCAGGACAGCGATGACGCCCTGCCCGACGACGCCGAGGAAGCCGCTATCAAGCGCGATCCTGCCAGGCGTGGCGGTCCTTTCGACGAAGTCTAAGCGGAAGTAGTGGTTCTGACAATTTTACGCGTAGAGGCTGCAAAAGTCTTCGCAGTCGGCTATGGCTGCGGCTTCAGGGCCGGGGCCAATAGGACATGGTGCGCGAAAGCTACTCGATCATCGTCGAGATGGAGAATGCCAAGGCGATCGACTGGCACGAGATCGGCGTCGGTTTCGCGGCACTTGCCCGCGAGATCAGGGCTGCAGCCGATCTCGGATATGCGGCAAAGCCGCAAGTCATCTTCGTCCATTCCGGAGAAGCCTTGGACACACCGCTTTTGCAGGATGAGATTGCCGCCAGAGTGCCGGAGCTAGGCATGGCCGCGGCGCTGGCCCTCGCCGCCTTGCCCGACGGGCGCTATTACGAGCTGAAGAACCGCGGCATTGCCGAGGCGACGGGCGAGATCGTCATTCTTTGCGATTCCGACTGTGTCGTCGAGCCGGGCTGGCTGCCGGCTTTGCTGAAGCCGTTCGAAAATGCGCGCACGGTGGTGGTGAACGGCTACACCTATCTTGGCTATGATGACTTTGCCTCGCGGACCTTCGCGCTGCTGTGGTTCTTTCCGCTTCGCGACCATGACCAGCGCTTTGCCGCCAAGCGCGCGCTGAACGCCAACAACTGCGCGTTCAGGCGAAGCTGGCTAGCCGGTCATCCGTTTCCGCAAAGCAACGGTTTCAAGGTCTCCTGCACGCTGCTGACCAGGCAATTGCAGGCGGAGGGCCATGACCTGATGAGGGTCGCGGCGGTGGCCAGCCACTATCCACCGCGCGGACTGGGGTTCTTTCTGTGGCGCGCACTGGTCACCGGCCGCGACGCCGACCGCAAATATGCGATCCTGACCACCGCCTCACGTCCCCGGCGCGTGCTCAAGGCGCTGCGGCGCTGGGCCTCCACATCCTGGCGCGTGAGCTTGCGCATCGCCACTCAAGCACGCCAGACGGGCATGCCGGTCTGGCAGGTGCCTTTGGCCGTTGCCGCCGGCCTGGCTTTCAACAGCCTGGTGTTCGTCGGCCAGTTCGGCCTGGCGACCGGCCTGATGAGGGACGATGTCGAGCGGGTTCCGGCCTTTGTCGGACACAGCTGACTACAAGCTGAAACCGACAAACAATCCCCACTGACTGGGTCAGCGGAGGTGAACATTCGGCGCGTCTTGCCTGCGTGTGTTGCGCCTCGTCGGCGCGACCGCGAATATTCGCGACCGCCAGATGTGGCTACAACCAATTGGTCTTGCGCATCAATCCTGGTGCATAGAACCAAAAAAGCGCGATGCGCCTATTGGGGGATAGGTGAAGATAGCGCGATTACGGTTGAAAGCTTCTCGCGCTTGATCAGCACAGGCTTTTCGTAGGTTTTCTTCATTGCAATCATTCCTGCCCTCGTTTTCAACAATGCAACATCTCGCTGCGGCGACCGCAGATATTCGCGACCGCCAGACGCCGTGCGCTTATTGAGGGGGAGGTGAAACCTGCTGCGCGATTACGGTCGACAGCTTCTCGCGCTTGGTCAGTACAGGCTTTTCGTAGGTTTTCTTCATTGCAACCATCCTGCCCTCGTTTTCAACAATGCAACATCTCGCTGCGATAAGCGCATTGTCAACCCACGGGGCAGAGATCAGCGACACGTTGGAGCGCCCCTGTGTCCAAATCGACGCAGGGGCGCTCCAACGGTGCCTGGCTAATCGAAGCTCGCGGGTCATGCGCTCGTATTTTTCAGTTGTGGTGACCGGCTATCAATTCGACGTGGGCTCGCCCAGCGCTTCGGTCACGAAGGACGCGGCGATCAGATCGTCGGTGTCCAGGCCTAGGGAGCCGTCGTTGCTCCCCATGATGGCAGCGACCTTGTGGAAGGTTTTCATTTCATGTTCGGTAATCTGGGCGTTTCGCATCCTGGCTTTCAGATCGGCGACACGCATCCCCAAGGCAGGGGATGTTCCGATTTCTCGTTTCGACATGGTATGTTGCTCCTGCCCCAACCCGCTCTTGTTTTGCCGCCCCACCCTCTTCGCATGCCCGTGCCTGCCTATAAATGAGGCATCGCGAATAGGCCCGAACGTGGGTTGCGATGGATGGTTCCAGCGCCAGACGATCACGAAATAATACAGATGACGCCCAGCAGCGACACAGTAATAACTTGCGCGACAACCATCGGCTGCAAGGCACTTCCAGATCAGCTCAGTTGTTCGAGAAGTACACTGCCCCCAGGCTCCAGCAAGGTACCTGCGATTGCTGAACCGAGGCGGTCAAGTCCTATTGCGCATTTGTGTCGGAGCGGGCGCGGGTGCGGATCGAGGCGATCAGATCGTCGACACGCTGCACTACCGGGGCCGGTGGCCGGCGAACCGATCGCGCCTCCAGGTGATTGTCGTAAATCCGCCGCAGCACATCGCGGGCGACCTTGGCGCGCTCCCATGTGCGGCCGAGAAGGGCGCAGCCTCCCAGGCTGGCTGGCGCGTCGGCAACGTCACCCCACACCGTCCAGGTACCGGACGGCTCCGGGCGACAGCGAAATCTCGGTTGGCGATCTTCCATAAGGAGAAACGGCCGGCACGCCCGTTGGTTCGGTCCGGCATGGCGACGTGGTTAACGCTGTTCACGCCATCGGTGCGGCCGCCTGCGAGCAAGGATTGGCCCGCGCCTCCGAGGGAAGCGCGGGGCAGACAGTTTCGGCCACGCGCCGTGGCGTGGCCGGCAGTGGCCTCAGTGCGAGGCCGCCCGCACTCCCGAGGCCGAGCGCTCCGCCTCGGACGAGAAGACCACGACAGCGAAGATCAGCACGGCGGCGGCGACGATGAGCGAGCCGACTGCGACGATCGGCTCAAGCGCCGGGTTGCCCTGCAGCATCAGGTACAGAGCCGGCAACATCACCACGATGCCAAGCGTGTAGAGGCCGTAGTGGATCATGGCGAGCTTGCGTTCGGCCTTTGCCGGATTGAGCGCGTAGTAGCCGCCGAAGATGGCACTGGTTACCCATCCCAGCAGGTTGATGTGCGCGTGTGCCGGGAAGGCGCCGTGATCGCCCGAGATCGCCATCTGCAGACCGGCGGCTATGCCCAGAATGAGAAACACGATGGCTGTTTTGAAGAAGAGTTCTGAAACCCTAGGCATGTCTTGTCCTCCCAATGCCGTTTAAACCCCGACATCTGGAAGCCTATATCAGCAAATGCAGATACTCCATGCCTTACCGAGGGTTAGCAGCGCCTTTCCCCTAATTGATCGCATGCAGGAACATTGACGCCGGAGGGACAACGCGTCCCACTGCCAGCCGGGGGGAGATTGGCAGTTCCAACATGCCGTCAAAAAAGCCGCCGGGCGAACCCGGCGGCTTGATCGTCGACTGGGTCGTTTCAGCCGCGATGAAACTTACGGCGTCGCCGGAGCCAGCTTGGCGGCCATCTGGTCGATCTTGTCGGCAAGCACGCCGTTGGCCCAGTCCTTGACCTCATCGTCGACTGGCTTGTTGGCCATGTCGGCAAGGGCTGTGTCGAGCGATGGGATGTCGGCAGCTGCTGCGTCGGCTGCAGCCTGGGGATCGACCGCCGCCGCAGTGGCTTCGTCGAGCGCGGCCTGCGCGGCATCGAGCTCCTCTTGGGTCGGGACATCTTCGGGCAGGGTATTCGGGTCAGCCGCTTTCGCCTCCAGCGCGTCGAGCGCGGCCTGGGCGTCGTCGACCGCCTGATTGGCGGCATCTGCCGCGGCTTGAGCGTTCTTGGCTACTGCCGACTGTGTCACAAAAGCCTGGATCCCAGCGAACTTCTTGCTCTTGGAATTCATATAGGCGTTGATGTTGCGCTGTAGCGAGTTCAACCGGCCGAGCTTGGCATGGATATTCTTTTCCTTCGACACAGAAGCCGTCTGCTCAGTGTCGTCAACGCTTGCAACAGACGTTTCGGCCTTGCCCACGTGCCCTTTGGCTGATGCCGACTTGCCGTGCGAACCGCTTTTGCCGGAATTGCCACCGGAGTTGCCACCAGCATTGCCGTTTCCACCGCCATTGCCATTGCCGTTTCCGCCGCCGTGACCGTTGCCGCCGCCATTGCCGTGGCCGTTACCGGCCAACGCCGGAGACGCCAGAAGCGCGAACGCTGCGAGCGCAGCAAAAAGGGTCTTTCGGGATGTCATGATATTCCTCCGAGAATCGCCACCGCCAGCAACCGCTATAGAGGGAAGATATGAGAAATCGCTAATGCTATCGGTAAACTTTGGATAAATGTGGTTTCAATGCGCGAGCGAAGCAGTCGCCAACGAACGTTCCGAATCGGAGAACTCCTTCAACCCTTTGAAATATCAGCACTTTGCTAAATCGAATTCGGGTTTGGAGCCTTTGGAACGCAAAGGTCCTATGCCGATCAGACTAAGGTCCTAACCTGCCGCGACCGCCTCAACTCGACCAGGGCGCCCACGTGATGTCGGCCCCGGCCTGTTCGTCGAACAGCACCGCGCAGCCGCACTCCAGCGCCACTGCCGACAGCGCATTCGCCGCCGCTTCATCCGACGAGACGAAATCCCCTGTCAGCACCCGCAATTCCTCCACCGCCTTGGCCATCGACACGACCCGCCCGGCGGAGCGGCCGGTCGTGCAGGCGTCGACGATGCAGACAAGATCGATCATTTCAAAGTGGCCCATGTCAGGCCTCCCGCAAACAGCGTCCCATCACGACTATCAACGCGGCTGCGATCGACAATGTTCCCGCAAGAGGCGATCAATGGGCGACTTTGTCGTGGGCGCTTACGCGGCACCCGCGTTCAGGCTTTGTGGTGGTCTTCCAGGGCCTTGCGCAGAGCGACGATCTCGTTGCGCAGCCGGCCGAGCTCATCGCTCTTGAGGCCCGACGCTTCCAGGATGCAAGCGGGCACCGCCCTCGCCTTTTCGCGGATCGCCCATCCCTTGTCGGTCAGGCGCACCCGCACCTGGCGTTCATCGTCGGGATCGCGGGTTCGGCTGATGTGGCCCAACGCCTCGAGCCGCTTGAGCAATGGCGTCAGCGTGCTTGATTCCAGGAACAGCCTGTCACCGAGGCTGCCGACCGTCTGGTCATCGCGCTCCCAGAGCAGAACCATCGCCAGATATTGCGGATAGGTCAGGCCGAGCTCGTCGAGCAGCGGCTTGTAGACGCGATTGAAAGCGTGGTTGGCGGAGTAGACGGCGAAGCACAGGAACTCGCTCAGTCGCAACGCATCATCTTGCATCGACGCGTCTTGCGGTTTCGGCGCGGTTTTCTGGTCGGCCATAACGAACCTCATAAAGCGCTCGTGAACATATATCGTGCGCGATCTTATCGCAAGCGCTTGACACCAGCACATGCTTCAGCCTTTTATATCGCGCACGATCTAATCGCGCGATACAAACAAAGCAACCACACAGGAGGAAGCCGTGCCAGTCACCTCGCCCGACCAATTTCGGCCCACCGGCTCCATCTCGCGGCGGCAGATCATGCTCGCCGGCGCGGGCATGGCGACGCTGCCGTTGATTGCCGCACTCCCTTCCACCGCCGCCGGCGGCCAAATTTCCGCAACCTCTCATCAACAAGGAACAAGCCCTATGAGCATCATCACCACCAAGGACGGAACCGAGATCTACTACAAGGACTGGGGAAAGGGTCAGCCGATCGTCTTCAGCCATGGCTGGCCGTTGAGCAGCGACGCCTTCGAAGACCAGATGTTCTTCCTGGCATCGCATGGCTATCGCGCCATCGCCCATGACCGCCGCGGCCACGGCCGCTCCAGCCAGCCCTGGCACGGCAACGACATGGACACCTATGCCGACGACCTCGCCGAACTGGTGCAGCAGCTGGACCTCAAGGACGCGATCCATGTCGGCCACTCCACCGGCGGCGGCGAAGTTGCCCGCTACATTGGCCGCCATGGCACCGGCCGCGTGGCAAAGGCGGTGCTGATCGGAGCGGTGCCGCCGCTGATGCTGAAGACGGCGGCCAATCCCCGCGGTCTGCCGATCGATGTCTTCGACGGCATCCGCAAGGGTGTGCTGAGCGATCGCTCGCAGTTCTTCAGGGATTTGACCATGGCATTCTACGGCTACAACCGGCCCGGAGCGAAGGTCTCTGAAGGCGTGCGTGATGCCTTCTGGCTGCAAGGCATGATGGCCGGGATGCCTGCCAGCTATTTCTGCATCAAAGCGTTTTCGGAGACCGACCAGACCGAAGATTTGAAGAAGTTCGACAAGCCGACGCTGATCCTGCATGGCGACGACGACCAGATCGTGCCGATTGCCGACTCGGCGCTGCTGTCTTCGAAACTGGTCAAGGGCGCGACGCTGAAGGTCTACAAGGGCGGTTCGCACGGCATCTGCACCACCCAGAAGGATGAGGTGAACGCCGACCTGCTTGCCTTCATCAAAGGCTGATTGCCCGGCGCCGCGCCAGTCAAGGTGCGGCGCCGCATCTCCGCTTGACAAAGGGCACGATTTGTTCTGTATTTGTTCGGTAAAACGCCCCTCAAAATAGACGCGGCTAATGCTGCAGCGCCGCAAGGAAACGGTCGGGATGGAACCCACCATTCTCCATGCGGATCTCGACGCATTCTATGCCTCGGTCGAGCAACTGCTCGACGCCTCGCTTAGAGGCAAGCCGATCGCCGTCGGCGGCGGCGTTGTGCTCGCCGCTTCCTACGAGGCCAGGGTTTTTGGCGTGCGCGGCGGCATGCCTGGACGGCGCGCCCGGCAGCTCTGCCCGCAGTTGATCTTCGTCGGCGGCCATTTCAGCGACTACCAGCGGCTGGGCGACGCGGCAATAAAAGTGCTCGACGATTTTACGCCGCTGGTCGAGCGCATTTCCATCGACGAGGCCTTTGCCGATGTCGCCGGCTGCACGCATCTGTTCGGCTCGCCGGCGAAGATCGCCGCCACGATACGCCACTGGGTGCGGCAAGAACTCGGCCTGCCGATCTCGATCGGCGTGGCCCGCACCAAGCACCTGGCCAAGATCGCTTCGCAAGTGGCAAAACCTGACGGGCTGGTGGTGGTCGATCCCGCCGGCGAACTTGCCTTCCTGCATGATTTGCCGGTCGGTCTGATGTGGGGCGTCGGCCCGGCGACCAAAGCGCGGCTGGCCGAGATCGGCGTCGAGACCATTGGCCAATTGGCGAAGACGCACAGCGGCGCGCTGGAGCGACTGCTCGGGCCTGCCGCCGGCGAAAAGCTTGCCGCGCTGGCGTGGAACCGCGACCCGCGAAAACTGGTGACGCATCGGCGGGCGCATTCGGCCGGGGCGCAATCGGCGCTCGGCAGGAAACCGGCCGAGGCAAAAATCTTCGTGCCGGTGTTGCTGCATCTGGCCGACCGTGTCGCCAGCCGGCTCAGAGCCAAAGCGCGGCCCGGCCGCACGGTGACGGTGCGCGTCCGCTTTGCCGACCTCAGCGCCGTGACCCGCTCGGTCACCCTCGACCAGCCGATTTCGGCAACACTGATGCTGGCTGAGATCGCCGAGGAGCTGGTGCGCGGCGTGCTTGCCGCCTACCCCGGGGAAAAGACCATTTCACTGCTGGCGATCTCGGTATCGCATCTGGAGGAGAGTGCCGAGCTGCAGCTCGAACTGCCGCTTGGCCTTGTCGACGAGAAGCAGAGGCCGGGCACCCAAAAGGGCCTGGCGCGCTTTGGCGCCGACCGCGCCGTCGACAAGATCCGCCTGCGCTTTGGCAAACAGGCGGTCGGTTATGGCACGGTGGCGCTGGAAGCGGCGCGTTCCGTGCCCGATGCTTTCAGGGAACTAGCCGAGAAGGAACTGTGATAGGGGCATGCCGGACTTGGTCGCCGGCGCGGTGAGGTTGACTGCACCGAGCCATCTGGCATTATCGTGTTGCGTTGGAGGGTGGGAACCCATGAAGAAGACCTATTCAAAACCCGTGCTTGTCAAAAAAGGCAAGCTTTCGCAGGTTACGGCGGAAAACGGGACGAATTCGCAGCGCTAAACGGCGGCGAACAGCTGTTTTGAGTCGGCTTGCGAGTGGTGTCTCGCGAAACGCTTCTAGGCACGAGCGGTGTGATAGCGCCGCACGCCATTGGAGAATAGGAAAATGAAGAAGGCCTATTCAAAGCCGGTGCTGGTCAAAAAGGGCAAGCTCTCGCAGGTCACGGCGAACGGCAACAACTCGATCAACGTGTAAGCTCAGCGGGCAACCACCAGGTCGTCGAGCACGAGTTGCCAATAGTGCTTTGTGGAAAGACGCACGCGTGTCACCTGCGCGAGCATCGGGGCGTAGTGAACGGGCGTCAGCGCCGACAAGGTGACGGCATCGCTGGCAATCAGCCGGTCGCCAAGCCAGCTCTCCACCAGGGCAACCTCTCCTTCGGACTTTAGCCACGCTGCGGTCATAAGCACGGAGTGAAAGCCGAAAGGCTTTTCGCTGCCGAACTCGGCCGGGTGGCCGCTGCTGGTGTAGCAAGTGTAGTCTCCGGAGACGTTGCCGTTCACATAGCCCTCGGCCTCCTTGAGGTAATCGCGCGAAATCGCATTCAGGTTGAACCAGTCGAACCCGGCATAGCCGGACGGCACCTTGCGGAACTCGCGCGGGGTGACATCGTCGAAGCCGATCGTCTGCAAGGGCGCTGTGTTGTCGAAGGCGGGGGTTTCGGGTGAGAGCAGGCCGAGATCGGTCGGATAGGGTGACAGGGCCAGCCTGCGCGCAAAACCGCGACCGGCGAGGTAGATGGTGTCGGCGTCATCGGGGAGATCGAAGCGGAAGTCGGCTGCATCGGCAAGCGGATGCACGGCCAGCACCTGCCCGTTCTTCTCCACCGACACGGTCGCCGCTGCCGCCACGCGCCCGCTGAGGCGCCGTATCGGGAAAAGACCGACCGGCCGCAGCATCGCTTCGCTGACCATTCCCGTGGGCGAGCCCGGCAGCGGCTGAAAGTGCTGCGACTGGACCTCGTTGGCGCTGCTGGCGCGCCAGCCGGGTGGCACCGAAACCGTGAACCGGTAAATGCCGGGCAAATGGATTGGCGACTTGCGATGTTTCCTCGACACCGGAAAATTGGCGAAGCCGCTGCGGTTGGTCCTCGCCTGCGACGCGAAGCGGCCGCTGCCGTCGTGCAGCCTGACCATGACGCCGGCCATGGGCCGATCGCCGAGCCCGTAGCTGCCGTCGCGATCGACATCGAAATAGACGAAGGACGAGTGGTTGAGGTTGCCGCGACTGCTCGACCAATCCTGGCGCACGGCGTAGTCGTTCGCCGGATTCTCACGATACCGGGCCTTGCGACGGCGACGCATCTGCCGCCAGAACCAGGCGAGAAGCGCCAGAATGGCGGCGAGCCCGACGACGACCGTTGTTTCGACCAGATAGGGGTCACGCACCGTTGTCGGCCTCTTTGCAAATCTCGCGCAACGAGCCTTGGCATATATCGATTCAGACTGTTTGTAGAGCCGTCGTCGCGCTTCGGCGGCCGAGGGCGCGATGGCGCCGGACTAAAGTCCAGCCCGGCCAAGACAAAGCAAGATGTCACAAACGCCGTTCTGCCTCTATAACAGGCGCAGGTGAGGATGGGTCGCGCGATTGCTTGAGGATTTCTTACGGCGTTGGAGCAAGCTGTCGCTTGCGTTGCAGTTCCTCGTTGCCGGCGGCGTCGGCCTGCTGGCAGTGATGCTGGTGGTCGGCCTGTGGGTGACATCGCAGATCCGGCAAGGCGTCACCCGCAACTCCGCCGCCACCACGGCGCTCTATGTCGACAGCGTGATTGCGCCACTGTTGCCGGACATGCGCAAGAGCCGCGAGCTCAGCGACAGCGTCAAGCGGGCGCTGGACGAGACGCTCGACCAGGGCGCGCTCGGCAAACGGCTGGCCTCGTTCAAGCTGTGGCGGCGCGACGGCACCATACTCTACGCCAAGGATACGACGCTGATCGGCAAGGTGTACGAGCCGAATGCCAACCTGGTCGCCGCCTTTGGCGGCAATGTCGTGGCTCAGTACAACAATCTCGACGACGATGCCGAAAGTCGGGACGAGCAAAGAACGGCGACTGGACCGCTGCTCGAAATCTACAATCCGGTGCGCGAACCGTGGTCGGGCGAAGTCGTCGCCGTCTCGGAGATCTACGAGGTCGCCGAGGACTTCGAAACGACGCTGAATGTTGCCCTGTGGCAAAGCTGGCTGGTGGTGGCCGGCGCCACGGCGGCGGCGCTTGCGCTCTTGTCCGGCATCGTCTTTCGCGGCAGCCGCACCATCGAGACGCAGCGCACGGCGCTCGAAGCAAAGGTCGCAGAACTGCAGGCACTGCTGTCGCAGAACTCGACGCTGCGCCAGCGCGTGCAGCACGCCTCGCGCCGTGCCACGGCCATCAACGAGCGCTATCTGAGGCGCATCGGCGCCGATCTCCATGACGGGCCGGCCCAGCTCGTGGCGCTGGCGGCGCTGCGCGTGGGCAGCCCCTTGCTGCTCGACCCCGCCGCCTCGGCCGAACAGCGCCAGGCCGAGGTTGCCGGTATCCACAGCACGCTTGGCGAGGCGATGAGCGAGATACGCGGCATCTGCAACGGCCTGGTGCTGCCGCAGATCGAGTCCGCGGCCGTGCCGGACATATTGCGGCTGGCCGTCGCCGAGCACGAACGGCGGACCGGAACCTCGGTTTCGCTGACGCTTCCTTCCCGCTTGCCTGAACTCGGCCCGTCGGAGAAGATCAGCATCTATCGTTTCGTCCAGGAGGGGTTGAACAACGCCTTCCGCCATGGAAAGGGCAGGAACCAGGCGGTGAAAGCCGGGATCAAAGCCGGCAAGCTTTTCGTTGAAGTGCTGGATGGTGGGCCGGGCTTCGATCCGGCAAGGACCGAAGGTCTTGGGCTCGCCGGCCTGAGGGAGAGGATCGAAAGCATTGGCGGGCATTTCGAAACACTGTCAGGGCCGCAAGGCACACGATTGGTAATCACACTGTCTGTCGAGGAGCAACCGTGACCGGTGTCATCCGCATAGCCATCGTCGACGATCATCCGATGTTTCGCGAGGGCGTCGCGCGCAGCCTTGGCGAAATCGGCGGCTTCGAACTGGTTGGCGAAGGCGCCAGCGCCGAGGATGCCGAAAGGCTGGTCCAGGCCGTGGCACCCGATATCCTGCTGCTCGACATCAGCATGCCGGGCGGCGGCCTTGTCGCCGCAGCGAACATCCTGGCGCGGTCCTCCGGCCAGAAGATCGTGATGCTGACCGTGTCGGAGGCCAATGCCGACATTGCCCAGGCGCTCAATGCCGGCGTGCGCGGCTATGTTCTGAAAGGCGTCGGCTCGAAAATGCTGGCCGAAATCCTGCATAACGTCGCCGCAGGCGAAAGCTACGTTTCGCCGACGCTGTCGGCCCGGCTGTTGTCCGGCCTGCTGCAGCCGGCCAGCAGCAAACCCGATCCGATCCGCCAGCTCACCAGCCGCGAGGCGGAGATCCTGCGCCTGGTAGCGGAAGGCTTGAGCAACAAGGAAGTCGCGACGCGCTTGGCGCTGCAGGAAAAGACGATCAAGCACCACATGACGCGGGTGTTGGCCAAGCTCAATGTCCGCAACCGGACCGAAGCGGCACTTCTGATGCATGAGGCGCGGGACCGCACCGGCTGAGGGCCGGGTTTCGAGCCGGGGACCACGACAAGGCACCCGCGCGGCTGAGACGAGACGCGAGCGACTGTTGAATTGCCGCACTCTGCGTGGCCTCACAATCCTTTCAGGCGGGCCAAATCGGCGGCGGTCGCCGCGCGCTCGACGATCCTGCGGCCAAGCGCATCCTTCATTTCAAAACGCCCGTTGGCGACCTCTTCCCTGAAGCCGTTGGGATGGACGACCTTGATGGCATTGCCGATGACGCTGACGGTGTCGCCTGTCACCGCATTCACGTGGCTGCTGGTTCCGGTGCTGCCGCTGTTGCCTTTGCCATTACCGCCGCTGTTGCCGTTGCCGTTGCCGCCACCATTGCCACCGCCGTTACCACCACCATTGCCGCCGCCATTGCCGCCGCCGTTACCGCCACCATTGTTGGCGTGGGCGACAGCGAGCACAATCTTGGCAACGCCAGCATCGTCGAACGTGACATGGTAGGGCGCGAACGTGAGCGCCAACGCCGTCGAGGCCCGCAGGACGAACCGGCAAAGTCGAGGCAATGACGGCGCCATCATTCCTTATCTTCCTGCCAGACCAGGGCGTAACCGCCGGTGGGGAATCGTCACCATTGTCGTCAGCGACATCGTGGTCCTCATCGTCGTCGATGCCATCATGACCCTCGCCGGAGCGGCCACCATCGCCATTGTACCACCTTCGCTCTCGGCGTGGGTGCAGGTGGAGACTACCTTTGCGACGCCGTCGCCGTCAAAGGCGAAATAGTAGGGTGCGACGGAGCATTCACCGGATCGCGAGGGCCTCACATGCGCATCTCTGCCCAAAAGGCCCGCTGCTCGGCCGTCTGTTTCAGGCTGCCGTGGCATTGATGGATGTCCAGGCCGGGGCTGGTGTTGGCCTCGACGATGACGATGCCGGCAGCCGTCAGGGCGACGTCCCAACCGACGAGGCCGGGAAACGGCAACAGGCCGGCAAGCTGCAGCATCGCCGATTTCACGAAACCCCAATTGGGTATGGTGGCGCCGCGAATCTGGATGCCGCTTTCGGGGTGTGTTTCCACGTAATCGCGCCGCCCAGCCTGCGCATTGTAGGACAGGCCGGCGGCCAGAGCGCCATTGTCGACGTCGACCAAAGCAGCGATCCCGCCCCAGCCCGATTTCCAGTTGTCGGTGGGATAGGTTGCCGGCCGGCCCATTTTCATCGTCGCCGCGAGAACGACCGGGCGATGGTCCGAAAAATGCGTGCCGGTCAGCACGCGAAGGGTGTTCAATGTGTTGGGAAAGAAAGCTTCGCTCCACGGTCCCTGCGCGATGATGTCCGAGACCAGATAGCCAGTGCGGTTCTGCCCGAAAAATCCGGCCAGCCATTGCCGCGGCTCGAAGCTTTTGCCGTTGGCAAGAATGCCGTCCGGCGTCTGGACCAGCCTCATGGCGCCAAATCCCTGGCCCTGGCCGGACGGTTTCAGGAACAATTCGCCCTTGCGCGCCAGCAGCACGAGGAGCGCATCCAGCTCCAGGATCTCGCCATTGCCGTCGAGGCTGACGAGCTTTCGGCCGGCAAGATAATGGGTGACCGGCGGCGCGACCGACGGCATGACGCAGTCGAGCCACACCTTCTGATCCAGCTTGCTGAAAAGCACCTGTGCGAGACGGGAATTGTAGGTTTCCCGCCGTCGCCTCTGCAAAGTGAAGTTGATGTAGTCGTGCTCGCGATAGGTTCGGTCGTCCAGCATCGCCAATGACCTGGATGGATGACCTCTCAACAGGCCGCGAAGCCGCCAGCCAGGCGTCGGCGCAGCTTCAGAAAATTCCTTCTGAAGATAGGCTTTGTAAGCCCCCCATCGACGCGCGATCGACATTGTCCCCCCTTTAGCCCATTGGGAGCCGATCTGGCAGGTATAGCGATTTTCGCAGGCAATTCACGCGCCATCGGCCGCCGGTTCGTCGACGGCAGCCGGCGCTTCTGTCGCAAGGCATAGGCCTTGCGTGCCGGACGTGCGACCCCCCTACCGCTCCGAAGTGTCGTCAGAACTGGTAGATGGCCGTGAGGCGAACGGTCTGGTTGGAGAGTTCGACCTTGTTGCCGGGGCTGACGAAGGAGTTGGTCGTGATGTTGCCGATGGTGCCGCCGAAGCCGGCGCCGCCGACAGCGATGTCGACCGACTTGTACTTGTCGTAGAGGTATTCGGTGCGCAGCCGCAGATGCTCGCTGACTTTGAGCTCGGCACCGCCGCCGATCGAAAGTCCATAGACGGTCTTCGACAGGCCCGCCCTGGTGACGGTTGCGGCGCCGGCCAGCGGCGCACTCGGCGATGAGGCGACAACACCGAAGATGCTGGCGCCGTAGACGTCCGAGCTCTTGCCGACGGCGAGGCCGCCGGAGACGAAGCCAAGCAGCGCCGGGGTGATCTCGCAACCCGCCGTCATGCGGACATGGCCGAGCGACTTGACGTCGGAGAAGAACAGCCTGCTGCCAATGCATTCGAAGTGGCCGACACCGAGCTGGACGAAATTGATCGGCGGTGTCAGGCAGTCCGGGCCGCCGATGGTCCGCTCGCGGCTGAAGGCGTTGTTGAACTCAAGGTCGCCCTCGACGCCGAGGACGACATGCCCCCATTGATGCGCATAGCCGGCGACGAGGTGGCCGCCCGTCGAATCGCCCTCGTATTCCTTGGAAGGCTTCACATCGAGGAAGCCAAGGGTCACGTTGTTTTGCATATGCAGTTGATTGACGGCGTTGGGAAAACCGACCTTGTGGCGGCTCATCGACAGGCCGCCGCCGAAATAGACGCCCGACCAGTCGCTCTGCAGATAGGCAGGCGCTTCGGCCGGCTGGTCCTCGGAGAATTGGTAGATCGCGGAAAGCCGGACCGTGTGGCTCGAATAGTCGACGCGGTTGCCCGGGCTGGTGAAGGAGTTGGTCGTCAGCTCGCCGATCGTGCCGCCGAAGCCGGCGCCGCCGACGGCGATGTCGTGGCCCGGATACCGATCGTAGAGATATTCGCCGCGCAGCATGAACCCGTGGCCGACTTTGACCTGCAGGCCGCCGCCGACCGTGAAGCCGTAGATGGTCTCAGCCATGCCGGACCGCTGTACGGTGGCGGCACCCACCAGTGGCGCACTCGGCGAACTGACGATGAAGCCGCCGGCGCTGGCGCCGATCACCTCGGGGCTCTTGCCAATGGCAAGGCCGCCGGTCGCGAAAGCAAGAAGCGTCGGCGTCAATTCGACGCCGACCACGCCGCGCACATGACCCAAAGTCTCGACGTCATCGAAGAAGGTGCTAAGGCCGACGCAGCCGAAATGGCCCGTCGTCGGCACCGGCACGTTGCCGCAAGCCGGGATGCCGGGCGTGCGACCGTCGGAGAAGGATGACCCGAACTCATAATCGGCCTCGCCGCCGAACACGTAACGGTCCTTCTGGAACAGATAACCGGCCAGCAGATGGCCGCCGACCGTGTTGCCCTGGTGTTCGAGATTGGGGACCTGCTGGAAATCGATGATGCCGGGCGCGGTGGTGTCGGTCATCCTCAGACTGTCGGTGCCGTTCGGAAAGTCGACCTTGTGCTTGCGGAAGGAGACGCCGCCGCCGACATAGACGCCCGACCAGTCGCCGGCCACTGCAGGATATGACGCACACGCCAGCAGCGCAGCGGACAATGCAACTCCAACAAACCCAGAATATCTCATGATGTCCCCCGACAATGCCGCTTGGTAGCATGCGCGCATTTGAGTCCGGTATGACGAAAATGCAACACGGGGCCGCAAAGACCCTTAGCGAACCTTGGATTCCTTTTACAAAATTGGAAAAGTTGCTCTGTTTGCCAATCGCAATATCAAGATAAGCTTAAAAATAATCGAACTATTTCGCTATGTATTTGGCAAACTGTATTTGATCGGCAAAGTAAAGAAGCATCCGCTTATTTAGAATTCTTGCATGTAAAGGGCGTGGCAGTTCATTGCAGTCACGCGGCGCCCATGTTGCCGCCCTGCATGGCCAGGCTTGCTGAAACAGGCCGTGGCAAAGGCCGCGCCGTCGAAATCACGACGCCGGGAGAAGTCCGGTCAAGACATGCAGTCTCTCGCGCCGAGGGCGCCGGCAAGCGCCTATTCGGGTGACGGCACCGGTGGTCTCGTCGTTATCGCCGCGCCGAAGGCGGCGACAACCACGGCGGCAATGCCTGCGCATTGCAGCCCGGTCAGCACCTCGTGCAGGAACACGAACCCGGCCAGCGCGCCCAGCGCCGGCTCCAGGCAGGTCAGCGTGCCATAGAGCCTGGCCGGCATGCGGGTCAGCGCCACCATCTCCAGCCAGAACGGCAGCGCGCTGGAGAACAGCCCGACGACGAGCGCGCCGACCAGGATCGACGGCGCGACCAGCGCTGGCCCCGCCTCGACCACGCCGAACGGCAACGCGAGTGCGGCGGCGATGGCGATGCCGTAGGCCGTGGTCTGGCCGCCGAGTTCGGCGCCTGCCTTTTGCGCGAAGACGATGTAGAACGCCCAGCTGCCGCCGGCGGCGAGCGCCAGCATGACGCCGGTCGGGTCGAGCGCCTGGCGCGAATGGATGAAGGGCGACAAAAGCACGATGCCGGCGACAGCCAGCGCCACCCAGGCAAAGTCGCTGCCGCGCCGCGACGACAGCGTCGCCACCAGCAGCGGGCCGGTAAATTCGAGCGCCACGGCGATGCCGAGCGGGATGGTGCGCAGCGCGGCATAGAACAGAAGGTTCAGCACCGCGAGGTTCACCCCATAGGCGATCAGCCAGGGCAGCACGGCGCGCGACGGCCTGACACGCCAGGGCCGCAGCACGGCCGCCAGCATCAATGCGCCGACGACCAGCCTGAGCGCCGTGGTGCCATTGGCACCGACCAGCGGAAACAGGCCCTTGGCGAAGGTGGCGCCGATCTGGATCGACACCATGGCGCCCAGCAGCGCGCCAATGGGCAAAGCGCCCGCGTCGGGTCTGGCAATCGGCGTCGACGTCACTTTGGTCTGGTCCTCCCCTGGCGGCTGAGCGTGGCAGCTATGGCTCTATCCGGCGCTTCTGTCGTGAGGCACGGCCGGCTGGTTGGGTGGGGCAAGAGGCTACGCGCCTCATGTCGGCCTGCCCCCACATGATCCGCTTCGTCAAGAAATACTCGACCCGCCAGCGTCAGATTCTGCGGAGCGCCTCGGCGGGGAGAAGGCGCGTGGCGCGCCAAGCCGGGTAGAGCGCGCCGAGGGGCCCAGCGATGAAGACGAAGATCAGCGCCTGCGCGATCGACCAGCCGGATAGGTAAGGCACGATCAGGCCCGCCGCGAACTTTGTCTTGGCCGCCATTTCCATGGTAAGGGCGCCGAGAATAATCCCGATAACTCCGCCGGCTGCGCTCATGATCACGCCTTCGATGAGAATGAGCCGAAGAATCCTCCGCGGTGACCAGCCAAGCGCTGCGAGAACTCCGATCTCGAACGTCCGTTCGTTCACGGCCATCAGAAGTGTATTGGCAACGGCGACAGAGGCCATCGCCATGACAACCAGTGAAATCGTCTGGGCAATCGCCCGAAGCAGATCGAAGATGCGGATGCTGTTGGCAAACTGCTCGGTGTCGCCGACCTCGAACCCCGGTGCGGCTGCGATGAGCCGGGTTCGGGCAACAGCGATGTCGTTCTTGTCGAGCGGGCGCTTCAACCTCACTTCGTACAAGGTAAACACGTCCTCGCGCGACAGGAGTTGCTGCAGCCCTTCGAGCGGAACGATCGCGCTGTTCTGGTTCAGCATGGACGAGAAGGACGCGATGCCGACAACCGTATAGGGCTGGAACTGCAGCTCGACCGTATCACCGACCCGCTTGTCCAAGGCGCTGGCGATCGACTCGCCAAGGATCACCGGCCACTGGTCGCCCGGTGCAGGGATTCGCCCCGCCACGAGGTGCATGTCCTTCCACAGGAAGCTGTCGCTCGGCCAGCCGGCCATGACGATATTTGCGGCGTCGTCAGCGGTGGTGATGTTCAGGAGAACGCCCGATACAGCCTCGACGTTTGGCACCGCGGAAAGCCCGGTGCCCAACGACCTGGGCACGGTGCTGCTCACCAGGTTGAACGCGCTGCGCTGGCTTACCACCAGGTCGGCGCCGTTCTCATCGATTCCCGACGCAAACGAGTGCTGGACGCCAGCGGTCAGGCCGGTAAGTGCCACAAACCCCGCGACCGCCAGAGCAATGCCGAGAACCGTAAGCAGGGTGCGAAGCGGACGTGCAATGAGGCCGCGCAAGGGAAGGGTCAACTCTGTCATGGGTTGGCGGATCGCGGCACCGGCGCCGTTCGGCTGTCCGAACGGATGCGGCCGTCGGAGATCTCGACGCGCCGCCCGCACAGTGCGGCCACGTCCTCGTCATGCGTCACCACGATCACCGCGGTACCGAACTCGCGATGCACGTTGCCAATGATGCTCATCACCGATTGACTCGTCTGCACGTCTAGGCTTCCTGTCGGCTCGTCCGCAACGAGGAGCTTCGGACGGTTGGCGAGCGCGCGGGCAATGGCAAGACGCTGGCGTTCGCCGCCCGAAAGCTCAGCCGGTCGGAGCGTGGCGCGCTCGGCAAGACCGAAATGTGCCAGAAGTTCGAGCGCACGAACACGACGCTGCCGCGCTCCGCCGAGGTTCCCCAACAAAGCCACCTCGATGTTCTCGCGCGCCGACAAGGACTGGAGCAGGAAGAAGTTCTGGAAAACGATGCCGATCCTGCTGGCCCGGACGGCTGCCCATGCAGCCCTGCCGTTGACGGCCCGTCCTTCGAACCGAACTTCGCCGCGCGTCGGCCGGTCGAGCCCACAGACCAGGTTCAGGATCGTAGACTTGCCGCTCCCGCTGCGGCCGACAATGGCGACGGTCTCGTCACTCCCGATTGTGAGCGACACATCATCGACGGCGACAATGCGGCCGCCGTCAAAGTCCCGGCCGACATTGCTCAATTCGACGAGGGCGGACATGAGCACGAGCGAGAAGTCATACCCGGCCTTTCCTGAGATCGGCGACAAGTGCTGGGATCGAGCCGCCATTGCCGGCGAGCAGCTGGGCAACGCGGTCCCGCTGCTGCACGGTCACCGAGCCGCCGTCGACAAAGACATCGCCGATGCACAGATGTCCGCGGCAGTGGCGCACACGCCAGTCCACGGAGGTTGGGCCGTGGAGCGGCCGGCGGAATTCGCTGCGCACCAGGATGTCGCCGTTGGCCAGAGCCTTTGTGCCGAGCACGGTGAAAGTCTTGTCCTGCGTCCGCTCCAGTTTGTCGGCCAGCCTGTGTGCAATGGCATAAAGAAGCGCATCGACCACCGAGGCGCGGTCGTCCGCACTCGCGCGGCGCCAATACGTTCCCAGCACGGCCTGGGCGATTCCCCTACCGTCGAACGCCGCGGAGATCGAGCGGAGCTGCCCTTCGGCGGATCCACCATGCCCAAGCACAATCGCCGCCTGGCGCACGGTCTCAACCAACCTGACTGCTTCGCTCTGCTCATCGGCGGATGCCGACAGCGGTGCGGCGCAGGTCGCGATCAACAGGGGGACGAGCAACAGCCGGGCCAAGGCTGCCCAGCTTGCGTGCGACCATCGGGCTGTCGTCATCATCCCATGTCATCCAATGCGCGGTTGGCTGTCAACATTGAGCGTCCCGGGGCCTGGGCCGGCGCATGCCCGAAAGCGGCTGCCAGGGGAGCGAGGCGAGCTACGCGCGCTTTCTGCCGTTCCGTCAGGTCGGGATGGTGGCTACGCACCTGCCTGCCGAACGTCGCGGCGACCTGCAGCATCCGCTCCTCGCAGCCGCGAGAAAATGGCAGGCCGAGTTCGCCGTAGATACGCTTCATCTCGCCCACAGGGTCGGCAGTGAGATCCTGCAGACGCACTTCCGCGAGGTCGGCGGCTGGAATCTGGGCCCTGTCCGCCAGATAGTGCATCTCCGTCGCAAGGTATTCGCGAGCGATGATCTCCTCCTGCTCGTCCTCGGGCAGTGGCGGCTGCAGGGCAAATGCACGCTGCAATTCGTGCGCCAGAAGGAGGTTGGACCGGAACACCACTTCCGGCGAACGGGAGATGTGGACAAACTTGGCGCCCGGGAACAGCTCCTGGAGGTAGCGGACGCGCGCCGTATGGCTCGGCGACTTGAGCAGAAGCCGCCGCCCGCCGGCAACCAGAGTGAGCTTCTGGACGAAGGCCAACTGATTTGAGCGCCAGCGGCTCAACTCGTCCGCCGAGAGCCCGTCGAGATCGTGGAAACGATTGAAGAAGGCTTGCCGGTGGGGAAGCACGGCGCGTCCAGCAAGGATGGACATTCCGCCCAGATTGTTCAGCGCGAAGTCGTCCTCGGCCGGCAGCTTGGCGCCCATGGGCACGACTGCGTCGAGGCGCGTCAACGGCAGCAAGGGGACGAAAAGGTAGCGCAGCAGTGCCCAGCCAAGGACGAATGTCTGAGGGGCCAGGACCTGCGGCCAGCTTGGCGATCTCAGGTTCGGATCGGCTGCCAGCAGGTTCTGCAAGAACGTCGTCCCGGATCGGAAGTAGCCGAGAACGAACACAGGGGCTTTGTCCCGCTCCATCCGGGGAGGTCGCAGCCGCAGCCATGCCCAAAGGATCACCCGCTCCGGCAGGGAGGCGACCGTGTTGATGCCGGAAAGCAGGAGCAGGAGCACCATGCGCGGCCAGTAAGCGGGAGGGATCTGGCCTTCCGCGCGCCATAAAACCCGCAGCACGGCGTCAAGCGGTGCCACGCCCATGAAGTGCGGATACGGCAAATAAGGCACCAGCCAGCGGCCTGCAAAAACTCGGATGCGGTGCCGGATAGTGTTCGATGGCATCAGGCAGTCCGGAACATCATGGTCTCTGTGGTCAAGCCCGGCCCAAACGCCATGCCGCAGCCGAGCAGGCCCGGCGGCTCCTTCAGCATTTCGGCCATCACGAACATCACGGTTGCCGATGACATGTTGCCGTATCGCCGGAGCACTTCGCGCGATACGTCGAGTGCGGTCGGCTCCAGTTTGAGTGCCCGCTCGACCGCGTCGAGCACGGAACGGCCGCCGGGATGCACCGCCCACAAATCGATCTCGCTCGCAGGCCTGCCGCCGAGGATGGCCGGATGGTCGTTGCGCAGTGTCTCACGCACTGCGCCGGGAACCTGGCCGGACAGCACCATGTCAAAGCCGTCGTCGCGGATGTGCCAGCTCATCAGCTCCTTGCGCTCCACTGCAACTATGGCGTGGAAGCTTTCGAGCAGGATGCCGTGCGGTCCGGCCGTTACCAGCGCGGCCGCGCAACCGTCGCCCCACAGGCAGAACGAGATCAGCTTCTCAAGTTCGGTGGCTTCCCTGAAATGCAGCGTGCACAATTCGATGTTGACGATCAGCACGCGGGCTTTCGGGTCGGAGCGCACGATATGGCGTGACAGCTTCAAGGCGTTGATGGCGGCATAACATCCCATGAAGCCGACGATGGTCCGCTCCACCGACGTTGGCAGGCCGCATCGCTGCACCAGCTCGAGGTCGATGCCAGGCGCCGAAAAGCCGGTGCAGCTCGTCACGATCAAATGCGTGATCAGCGAGCGGTCGTCGTCGGCCAGAAGCTTGTCTACGGCCTGTTGCGCGAGCTCCGGGGCGGCGGCTTCGTACATCTTCATACGGATTGCGGTGCTGGCGAACGAGCCCCTGACCGAGGTGCCGTCGCGATCGATTGCACCACCGCGCGGATCGTCGGCAGGCGCAAAGCAGGAATAGCGATGTTCGATCCCGGCGAGAGTGACCATTCGCTCGAAGAGTAGAAGGCGCTGGGCATCGTCTTCAAGCAGCAAAGCTCCATAGCGGAGGTAGAACTGATGCACGTCGTGTTCTGGAACTGACGTGGCAATGCGGTTCAGATACGCTTGAGGTGACAAAATTGCTCCGACAATGAGCCCAATCGGGTCTCACAAGAGGTCTAGGAATCTGGAAGCGTTCCTAAGGCAAACGCCGGCATGAAGTATTTTATTGCGCGGAGCCGATATTTCTCATTAGCAAGCTGTGATACCAGCCTCCGATCCTGTATGAAAGGGACCGACATTCGGCTTCGCCATCCGGATTAAAGTCACATGCGCGTTCTGCCATGAACAGCGTGCGGCCATGAAGGTACGACCGAATTCTATTTGACGGATTGCCGGCTGAAGCCCTAGATTCCGATCCATCGCATGACCGACATAAATATCCGGCATCTGGAGCCAGAGCTCCTCGACGGCCTTCCGGCCGATGATCCTCGTGCGATCGCATCCCGTCGTGATCTCGTCCGCATCAATGCATTGATGTTCCAGGCCAGGTTCATGGCATCGCTCTTGCGGGCGAACGTGCAAACGCCGCCGCTGCGCATCCTCGAAATCGGTGCCGGGGACGGAAAGTTCATGCTGGCGGTGGCGCGGCTGATGGCGCGGCGTTGGCCAAACGTCGAGCTCGTTATGGTCGACAGGATCGGCCTGATCGACAAGGATATGTGCAACGCTTTCGCCAAATTTGGTTGGCGGGCGCAACCCGTAACCGCCGATATTTTCGAGTGGACTGGGGACAGGCCCTTCGACCTTGTCTGCGCCAACCTTATCCTCCATCACTTCGACGACACGCGCCTGCAGGATCTGTTTTCCCGCATCACGGCGCTGGCCCCGATGCTCGTCGCGACGGAGCCGCTGAGGGCCAAGGTGCCGCTTGTCGCAACGCGGTTGCTGCCATTGATCGGCGCCTGCGCAGTGACACTGAACGACGCGGCGCAAAGTGTCCGCGCCGGTTTTCGCGGCACGGAACTTTCCCAATTGTGGCATCAGTCAGGGGGAACGCCGGTGATGGAGGGCCGCAAAGGCCTGTTCACTCAAGCTTTTGTCGGCGCCCGTATGCCCGGCACCAGCTGATGCACGACGCAATTGTCATCGGTGCCGGCCCTGCCGGCAGTTCTACCGCCATTGCGCTGGCCCAACATGGCTGGTCGGTGGCAATGGTGGAGAAAGTGGTGTTCCCGCGCCGAAAGGTCTGCGGCGAATTCATGTCGGGGACCAGCCTGGCCTTGCTCGACCGATTGGGCGTCGGCGACATCTGGCGCGCGGAAGCCGGCCCCGAAATCCGTCGCGTCGGGTTCTTTTCGGGCGATGTTTCGGCGCAAGCGCCAATGCCGATCGCCAGGACAGGCCTCGGCCGCGCGCTCGGCCGCGATCGTCTGGATTACATCCTGTTGCAGGCCGCCGAACGTGCGGGTGTCGAAATTCTCCAGCCTTGCAAGGCCGTCGCCATTGATCGGCGCGATGATTTGCAATTTGTGACCGTGGAGGCGGGCCAGCACCAAAAGGTGTTGAGCGCACCTGTCATCATTGCCGCGCACGGATCCTGGGAACCCGGGAAACTCCCAAGCCAACTTGAACGAACAAGCCAACCCTCCGACCTTTTCGGGTTCAAGGCACATTTTAGAGGCTCCGCGCTGCCGCCCGACCTGATGCCGCTGCTGGTATTCCCAGGCGGCTATGGCGGGATGGTAACGGCGGACCGTGGCCGGGTTTCGATTTCCTGCTGTATCCGCAGGGATGTTCTATCCGAACTGCGCCAGCGCTTTGGAAACATCGCGGCCGCCGATGCACTATCGCGCCACGTCCAGGCCTCGTGCCGAGGCGTTGCGACTGTGCTGGCCGGTGCCGAACTGGATGGACCATGGCTTGCCGCGGGACCGATTCATCCCGGCATTCGTGCCGGCTATGATCAGGGCATCTTCCGCGTCGGCAACATCGCAGGCGAGTCACATCCTGTCATCGCTGAAGGCATTTCGATGGCGCTGCAATCCGGCTGGCTCCTTGCGAGAGAACTGGTTGCATCGGGGAAAGGTCGCGAGGGCGGCGGCGGCGTCGGACGCCGCTACGAACGCGCATGGCGTCGGCAATTCTCGGCTCGTCTGCGTGCCGCGGCCCTGATTGCCCGAATAGCGATTGGGCCTGGTGGCGCGACGGCCATGCGTGCCGTAATCAAGAATTTTCCGGTGGCTTTGACGCTTGGCGCTCGATTGAGTGGAAAGACCCAGCCTCTTCCGGGCTTTTGACGTTTAGCGGCGCTGCGGCGGTGGCGAGGGCAACTTCCCCTCGCCCCCGCCTCTTCAAGGACCAGTTGTCGCCGGCTCAGCCTGCTTTGCTGAGCTGGAGTTCGTCGGCAATCACCCGTTCGTTGGGATCGATTGGGCCCAGGTTCTTGACGACCCTGAAACGACCGCCCTGCGCCTGCGCGATGTACATGTTCATGCGCACATGGTGCTGGCCGGGGACCATTTCGGCCGGGCCACCCGGCCCCTCGCTGATCCTGGCGTGATCGAGCGCCCGGATGACCGCGCCCTGCTCGAGCGTGCCGGCTTCCTTCACCGCGGCTTCCCACATCTTGATCGCCCGGTAGTGGCCGGTGCAGCCGCTGCCCGCGGTCAGCATGGCGCTGCCGGGGAAGCGGTCCTGGTAGCGACGCAAGAGCGCGCGGCCGAACGGATCCTCGAGTTCCTGATAGTAGTCGAGGCAGCTGTAGAGGCCTTCGATCTGCGCGGACGGCACGAGATTGAAGAAGTTTTCGTCGAAGTAGGTACAGATGATCTTGCCGCCCCGTTTGCTGAAACCGGCCTTGTCCAGTTCGTCGAGGAAAGGCATCAGGCCCGGCGGAACCAGCGTGTTGAAAACCACGTCGGCGCCGCTCGCCATGATCTGCTGCACCGTGCGCCGGAAATCGACGGTATCGAGCGGGAAATACTCCTCACCGACGATCTCGCCGCCATTGGCGCGCACCACCCGGCCCGCCGCCTTGTTCAGCAAATGGGGCCAGATGTAGTCGGCCGATGGCAGGTAGAATGTCTTCGCCCCGGTGCTCTGCATCAGCCATGGGATCAGCGGTTCGACCTGCTGCGCCGGCACTGGGCCTGTGCAGAAGATCAGCGGATCGTTTTCCTGTCCCTCATACTGTTCGGTGTAGATGTAGAGCGTCCTGCCGCGCGCGACAGCCTCGCTCTTGATGGCCTGGCGGGTCGAGCTGTAGATGCCGCCAACGACCAGGTCGACCTTGTCAACGTCTATCAGTTTCGCAGTCCTTGCCTTGGCGACGCTGTCGGTGGCCTCGCCGTCCTCGATGACGACCTCTACCGGCCGGCCCAGCAGGCCGCCTTTGGCATTGATGTCGTCGACGAGCATGGTCGTCAGGTTGGCGTTGGCGATGCCCATGAAGGACAACGCACCGGTGAGTTCGGCTACAAGGCCGATCTTGATGGGTTTCGGGTCCATTTCAGTTCTCCGATCTCGGGGTTTTGGTGGGCGCGCCGCTGCCGGTGGCAGGCGGCGCGCGGCGCACATCAGGCCTCGTAGTGGCCGAGCAGCATCGCCGCCTGCGGCTTGCCCATGTGGCCGGCTTCCTGCAGGATCGCCGGCACTTCGGGGTCCGAGACGAAGTTCTTCCAACCCTCGGCATCCCAGTCGAAGATCGCCCAGATGCGGTCGGGCTCGCTGGGGTCGCGGAACACGGTTGCGCCGTTCGAACCGTGCAGCCGGCGCTTGTCGGCGCCCTTGGTCGAAAAGATACGGATGAAGCGGTCGACGTCCGCCACTTTGGTCGTTGCGAGAAGCATCTGATTATCCTCCTGTCGGTCGCGGCCACCATTGGTCCGTCGACAGGATCACGATGCGCGCCCCGAAGCGGGCGCACATGGGGTGGATTCCCTATGCCTGCGTTTCGCCGGGCCGGACAAGGCCGTGTTCGACCGCATAGAGCGCGGCGGCGGCGCGGGTTGTCACGCCGATCTTGGCATAGACGCTCTGGATATGGTGGTCCGCGGTCTTGGGCGAGATATCCAGCTTGCGCGCCGCTTCCTTGACTGTCAGGCCGGCGGCGATCAGGCGCAGCACCTCGATCTCGCGTGGCGTCATTCCGGCCAGTGGCCGGGGCGGCGCCCGGCGCGACGGCTGCCCGGCGAAGGACAGCACGGCCTCCGCCGCGTCGGGGCAGATACAGCCCTCACGAATGGCGGCGCGCAACTGCGTTGCCGCCGCCTCGCTGGACAGCGCCCGGCGATGAGGACGTTCCTCTCGCGACGTCTGGAAGGCTTCGGCAGCGGCAAGGATCCTCGCCGCCGGGGACAGGTCGGAGCCGTGGACCTTGCGATGATAGCCCGAACCGTCCAAGCGTTCGTGATGGCGCAGGACGAGTGCTGCCATCGCCTCACCCTCGCGACCGAACGAGGCCAGCGCCCGCTCGCCGTAATAGGCGTGCAGTTGTGCTGCGTCGCGCTCGCGCACCGACAGCGGACCGTTGCGCATCCAGGTTGCTACCGGCACCACGAGTTCGCCGATGTCATGGATGCAGCCCGACCAGCGCAACGCGCGGACGTCGGCGGCTGGCAACCCCATCTGTCCCCCCGCTCCCTCGGCCAGTTCCGCCACCATCCGAGAATGGCCGTAGGTAAACGGCATGCGCATGTCGATCATGTCGGCAATGGCGAGGAACGCCTCGTCGCAGGCCGCCTCGTCGAGCGTCACCGGCGGGTCGGGCTCGAGCGCCAGGATGGTCTCGCGGTCGACCGTCGCCCCGATGCCTTCCATCAGCGCCGGCGCGTTGGCCGAGACGAGCCGCGCCAGATCCGCTTCGTATGGGCCGTCGGCGCGGCTAGCGACGATTTCGGCCATCCCTTGGATACCGACGGCATCGCTGAGCGCTATGGCGTCCTGCGCCAATGTGATCAGTCGCACAGCCGGCAGGACATCCTCGCCGCTCAGCCCACGCGGCAGACCCTTGCCATCCCAGCGTTCGTAGATTTGTCCAAGGTTGCGCCGGATGTCCTCGGACAGGCCGAGCCGCTCGCCGATCCGCTGCGCGACCTCGCAATGCGCGGTCAGGACCGGGCGGGCCACCGCGATCGCCTGCGACAGCCCGGCCTCGATCGCCTTCGCCTGGGCGTCAGGCTCGAGATCGTAGTAGAACCGCTTGAAGGCCTGGACGAAGACCCTGCCCAGTTCCGCACGGTTGCCCATGTCGAGGCCGACGAGATCCTGACGGAGCGCGATTTCGTCGCCAAAGGTGGCCGACATGAGGTCGGTATCGGCATTGCAACCGGCATAACGGAGCATCGATTGGTGGTAGGCGTTGCGCCGATCCTGCTCGGAAACGCCGGCAAGATCGGCGATCCGCATCGCAAGCACGCAGGATTTCAGCGCGAAGTCGCGAGAATGGCCGGTGGCAAGGTCCGACGCATAGGCGAGGACCATCATGAAGTCCGCCCGGCGGATCGCGACGTTTGTCATCCCCACCTCCCAGTGACCCTATGCTAGCCCCGGGTGTCGCTAATATATAGGGCAAAAAATCGCGGGTCGGCGCAGTGGCCTGCTAGGTGACAGCAAAGCTGCAGCGCGCTGTCAGGCCCTCCTCCGGGCCAAGCACTACCAACCCATTCCATGGGTCGATCGAACCGCGGTTATGAGCATCCACGACATGGCTGACCGGCTCGAAGCAGAAGAAATCGCTTGCCTGCGATGGCGAATAGACGAGGTAGAAATTCAACGGCGGGGACGCTTCGACCCTGACACCGCACTTTTGCTCCGGCCAGGATATGGTAGCGACGCGGTCCCAACCTGCAAAGGCGCTGTTGATCCATCCGCCGGGCAAGGCGGTCGGCGTGCTGAAATCCCAATCGGGACGGGTTTTGACGTCGACGAAGCTGTCGGGGAGATGATCGGGCCGTTCGAGACAAACCTGCGACGCCGGGGCGTGAAGCGTTGTCCGTGCCGTTCGTGGCAACCAGGGATGGATGCCAAGCCCGAACGGCAGGCTGACCGGCGCGCGGTTGACGATCTGAAGTTTTAGGTCGAGCGCCTGTGCGGTCAGCGTGTAGCTCACCTCGGCGCGATAGCGGTACGGGTCAGGTCCGTCGCTGACGAGCGACAGTTGCGCCCTGTCCTGTGTCACACTGTCGACATCCCATTCGCTCGAAAATCCATTGCCGTGAATGGGATACGGCTCGCCGGCAAGGTTGGGAAGCAGTTGGTGGAATTTGTTCTCGAAGGTGAAGCCGCCGCCCGAGATGCGATTTGACCATGGCAGCAGCAAATTGCAGGCGAGATCGAACGGGTTCGAACTTCCGCCATCAGGCCACGGCCTGAACAGCGGCACGCGGCCATGGTCGAACCGCGCCAGACCGGCGCC
Organism: Mesorhizobium sp. P2_E10; assembly: GCF_056404235.1. Lineage (NCBI taxonomy): Bacteria > Pseudomonadati > Pseudomonadota > Alphaproteobacteria > Hyphomicrobiales > Phyllobacteriaceae > Mesorhizobium > Mesorhizobium sp. P2_E10. The sequence goes on along the minus strand of NZ_JBFUEK010000002.1, from coordinate 65,169 downwards.
AAGCGACGGGACGATTTCGGCGGACAGGTCGCCGCTTCGAATTTCGAGCGTCTCGATCATCGAACTCAGATGGGATCGGCCCTGGCAGCGGGAGCCGACTGTTGATGACGGCCCTTGCGGGCGACGGCGAGAAGGTCGTTCGAGGCGATGCCGATCAGCGCCTTCATCTGGTCGTGGGCCTCGTCGACCCTGCGCATGCGGATTGCCTCCAGCACGTCGCCATGGGCGCTCAGCGTCTGCTGATAGTTGGCGGTGGCCGATGTGGTCAACCGGAACGAGAAGCTGAGGGCTGCAGCAAGCATGTTGCCGAGATTGGCGAAAACCGGGTTGCGGCTGGCGCGCAGGATGGCGGTGTGAAAGCGGACGTCGGCGTCGAGACAGGCGGCGAGGTCATCCTCCGGCGCGATGCGCATGGCCTCATAGGCGGCTTCGATGACTGCGAGATCGCCCGAGGTCGCCATCTTCGCCGCAAGCTGGGCAGCAGCCGGCTCGATGACCAAGCGCGCCTCGATCAGGCCGCGGACGAAATCGAGATCAGGCTCGATATCGCGCATCCATTCGAGAACCTGCGCATCCAGCCGGTTCCATTCGCTCGACACGCGCACACGGGTGCCGGCGCGCTTGCGCGCCTCGATCAGTCCCTTGGCCGAAAGCGTCAGCAGCGCATCGCGAAGCGCGGTGCGGCTGGCGCGGTAGATGATGCACAGTTCAGCCTCCGTCGGCAGCACCGCGTGCTGTGCGTAGGTGCCGGCGAGAATGCGCTGTCCGAGATCGCGGGCGATGCGATCCTTGAGCGACGACGTCGCGCCCTCCCCGGAAGACGGGTCCGGTTTGCCTTGATCGATTGCAGCGGCCGCCGCTTCCATCGTCATGTCCTGTTCAAGTGATACTCGGCAATTACGACAGCCAGTATCAGCAGCGAGCCTTTTGCAAGCAATTGATAGAAGGTTGGCACCGACGTCAGTATCATTCCGTTGTTGAGCACGCCAATGATGGCGACGCCGAGCAGCGCGCCGACGATCGTGCCCTTGCCGCCCTGCAAGGCGCAGCCACCCAGCACGGCGGCGGTAATGGCCTCGAGTTCCAGGCCTTGGGAACCCGATACGGGCTGGCCCGAACCGGTGCGGGCGGCCAGCAGGATCCCGGCCAGCCCGGCGGCAACGCCGCTCATGATGTAGATGCCGACGCGGTAGCGGTTGATGTTGATGCCGGAGAAGCGGGCGACAACCGGATTGCCGCCGAGCGCATAGATGTTGCGGCCGACGATCGAGCGCGCCAGGAAGAGGTGGAACACGATCGCCGTCAGCACGAGAATCCAGATCAGCAGCGGCAGGCCGAGGATCCGCCCGATGCCGATGAAGCGGAACGTGTCGCTGAAGATGGCGATCGACTGGCCGTCGGACATGATGAAGGCGATGCCGCGGAAAATGGCCATGGTGCCGAGCGTGGCGATGACCGCGTTGACCCGGCCGTAGGTGATGATGATGCCGTTGACGAGGCCGGCAAGACCGCCAAGCACCAGGCCGGCAACGATGCCCGCCGCCGGCGACCCGGTCGCCTGGATGGCCATTGCCGTCGAGACGGTGGTCAGGCCGACAGTGGCGCCGACGGCGATATCGAGACCGCCGGCGACAATGACCACGGTCTGGCTCATCGCCAGCACGCCGAGAATGGTGATGCCGAGGCCGATGTTGAGCAGGTTTCGGCTGGAGAAAAACACGTCGCCGCGCAGCGAACCGAAGATGAGAACGAGAATGGCGAGCGCCACCAGCAGGCTGATGTTGTGAACGCCAAGGCGCTCCACTAGGCGCGCGGAGGCGCCCCTGGCGTCGGTCTGCGCTTTCGCGGCGCGAAGCTCGAGGCTGTTCATTGGATGTGGTCTCCGGGCGCAGATGTGGATTGCGGCATGGCGTGTTTGAGGATCGTCGCCTCGTCGATGTCGGGGCGGGACAGTTCGGCGGTGATGCGGCCTCCCGCCATGACCAGAACCCTGTCGGCGAGGCCGATCAGCTCCGGCATTTCCGAGGAGATCAGGATGATGCCGATGCCGCTTGCCGCGAGTTCGTCGATCAGCCGATAGATTTCCGCCTTGGCGCCGATGTCGATGCCGCGGGTCGGCTCGTCGAGGATGAGCAGCATCGGCTGCCGGGCCAGCCAGCGCGCCAGAACGACTTTTTGCTGGTTGCCGCCCGACAATTTCGAAACCTGCTCGTCGAGATTAGGTGCCTTGATCGACATCTTGGCGGCCAGCGGCGAGACAATCTCCAAAGCCTTGCGCCGGTTGAAGAAGCCGAAGCTCGATGTCTTGTCGGGCACGCAAAGTGCTGCGTTGTCGAGAATGCTGCGAAACAGGAGCAACGCCTCGTGCTTGCGGTCTTCCGGGGCAAAACCAATGCCGGCGACGATCGCCGCATGCGGACTGTTGGGGAGAACGGGCACGCCGTTCATGGCTATGGTTCCGGCGAGGCGCCGGTCATAGCCGACGATTGCCTTTGCCAGTTCGGAGCGGCCCGCGCCCATGAGGCCGGCGATGCCCAGCACTTCACCGCGACGAACCCTGAGGCTGACATCGCTGACGCGATCGGTGGTCAAGCCCGTCACATCCAGCAATTGTTCGCCCGACCGCCAGGTCTCGCGGGTGAACAGATCGGCAATGTCGCGGCCGACCATGAGCTTGGCTATGCCCTGTTCGCTGGCACCCGCCGCCGGAGAATTATCGACCAGCCTGCCGTCGCGCAAAACGACGATGCGGTCCGCCAGTTCGATGATCTCGTTCAGCCGGTGCGAGATGTAGATGACCGACGTGCCCGCCTCGCGCAGCCGGCGGATGACGGAAAACAGACGGCGCGCTTCGTCATCGGTCAGCGACGAGGTCGGCTCATCGAAGGCGATCAGCCGGCCGCCGGCACGGATGGCGCGCATGATCTCGATCATCTGGCGTTGCGCCGGCCCAAGCGTGCTGCAGAGTTGCCGCGGTCGCATGTCCTGCTGCATGCCAAAGGTCGCAAGCACGCGGTCGGTCCGCTCCTCGAGCTTGCGCCAGTCGAGCAGCACGCCCGCCAGCCGCGGCAGTTCGCCAACGAAAATGTTCTCGGCCACCGTCAGGTTCGGCACGATCTCCGGCTCCTGATGGATGACGCGTATGCCGGCTCTGTGGCTGTCGCGCGGTTCGCCGAAGACGATCGGCGTCGAACCGTGCAGCACAGTGCCGCTGTCCGGTCCGAATACGCCTTCGAGAATGCGCATCATCGTCGATTTGCCGGCGCCGTTCTCGCCGACCAGAGCGAGCACCTCGCCTGGCCGGAAGGCGACCGAGACGTCGTCGAGCGCCTGCACGACGCCGAAGCGCTTCGAGACCCTGTCCAGCGAGAAGAATTCCGGTTGCGTCAAAGCTCACTCCCCGAGGATAGATCCCTGCGACTGGAAAGCGTCATGCACCCCGGGGGCGCATGACGCCTGTCCGGTTCACTTGCAGAGCTTGGCTTTGTAGTCCGAGGCAAAGTTGTCGGCGGTGATATATTCCGGGTCGGTGAAGGACTGAACCGGCAGCGGCGTTCCGTCCTTGATCGACGCCAGCAGGATCTTCACCGCCAGCGCGCCGTGATTTTCCGAATTGAGCCACATCGTACCACGGAATGCCGAAGGTTTGCCGGATCCGAAGGCATCGCAGGCGCGGCTGCCGTCAATGCCGATGCCCATGCCCTGGTCCGGGCTGTAGCCGGCGTTTTCCAGCGCACGCGCTCCACCCAGCACGCCGTCATCATTGCAGGAATAGAAGATCCAGTTGGTGACGCTGGGATTGGCGGTCAATGTGGTGGTCATCACGTCGATGGAATTGACCATCGTGTTGTCGTAGGGGACGCGGACGATGTTTGCCGGCTTGAAGTCGGGCACCGCCTTCAGGAACGCTTCCTCGGCGCCCTTGTTGCGCTGCATGCAGGTGTCGGCCTTGCGGTCCTCGATCGAGGCGATGCGCACCTCCTTGCCGGCCCAGCCGTCGGCCTTGTAGAGCTTGGCCAGCTCTTCGCCGACCCGCGCACCGATATTGTAGGCATTCATGCCGACATAGGGGACCTGGGTGCCGTCCTGGTAGTAGATGTCGTCGTCGACCGCCACCAGCGGGATTTTCGCCGCCTTGGCCTTCTCGGCGATGACCGGTCCCAGCGCCTTGTCGGGAACGACGATGGCGATGCCCTTGACGCCGTCGCCGACCATCGTGTCGAAAGTGGTGATGGTCAGATTGGCGTCGAACTGGACGTCCTGCGACACGAAGCTGGCGCCGGCCGCCTCGGCCGCTTTCTTGGCGCCGCCGACTTCGGCGACGAACCATGGATGGTCGCCCATCTTGTTGATGTAGCCGATCTTGATGTCGTCGGCGCTTGCCGCGCCGGCCATCAGTCCGGCAGCCAGTATCGCCAATGTTGCCAATGCCTTGGTCGTCGTTTTCATGTGGATCCTCCCTGCTTGGTGGTTATCAGTCGTGGTAGAGAACCGAGCGTCCACCATCGATGGTGATCGTCTCGGCATTGATGAACGGCGCTTCGTCGGAAGCGAGGAAAACGGCCGTCATGGCAACTTCGTCCGGCCGGCCAATGCGCTTGGGCGGATGAAGGTCGTAGGCCCGCCGCTTCTCCTCGGCGGGGTCTGGAAATGTGTTCCAATAGGCTTCCGCGATCGGCGTCTCGACGTAGCCGGGGGCGATCGCATTGACCCTGATACCGCGCGCCGCATATTCGATGGCGAGCGAGCGGGTCAGGCCGACAAGCGCATGCTTGGCGACCGGATAGGGGAATGTGTGCGGAATGATCTTGAAGGCGTGGCAGCTTGCTATGTTGACGATCGACCCCGAGCCGTTGGCCAGCATGGTCGGCAGAACCGCTTTGGCGCAGAACCACGCGGCCTGCAGGTCGAGCCTGAGGCAGCGGTCCCATTCCTCGTCCGGCATCGACAAGGGTTCGTAAAAGACGTTGGCGCCGGCATTGTTGACGAGGACATCGACGCCGCCATAGGCCGCGATCGTCTTCGCCACCATATCGGCGACCGCCGCTGCGTCGGTGACATCGGTTTCGACGAAAAGCGCGTCGGCGCCGGCAGCACGCAGTTCATCGGCGATGGCCTTGCCGCTTGCCGCATTCAGCTCGGCAATGACAATCTTCGCCCCCTGCCCGGCAAAAGCCCGCGCGGTGGCGGCGCCGATGCCCTGCCCGGCGCCGGTGACGATTGCGATCTTTCCCTGAAGCCTGCCTGTCATGGCGCTCACCAGTCGACCACGGTGCCGTCGGGCATGACGGCATTGCGGGCATGCAGCACTTCCTGCTTGAAGGGGTGGCGGGCGATGACGTCCTCATTGACGGTGACGCCGAGGCCCGGCAGCTCGGGCACATCCCAGCGGCCGGGTTTGCGCTGGATCGGCCAGGTGACGACGTCGTCGTACCAGGCGACCGCGCCGGACATCTCTTCCTGGATGATGACGTTGGGGGTCGATACGCCGAAGTGAAGGGCGGCGACTCCGGCGATCGGACCGAGCGGGTTGTGCGGCGCCAGTCCAATGCCCGCAGTTTCCGCCAGGGCCGCGATCTTCTTGGTCTCGAGCAGGCCGCCGGTGTGGCAGATATCGGGCTGGGCGATGTTGAAGGCGCGCGCGGCGATCGAGTGGGTGAATTCGCGCCGCCCGATAAGCCGCTCGCCCGACGCGATCGGTATCGTCGACCGCTCGGTGATGTGTGCCAGGCCGGCGACATCTTCGGGCGGCACCGGCTCTTCGGCGAACATGATGCGGGCCGGTTCGATGGCCCTCAAATAGTCCATTGCCGCGTTGACGGAGGCCGGGCGGCCGTGAAAATCGACCATGATGTCGATATCGGGACCGACGGCCTCGCGCAGGGCGCCAACCATGTTGGCGACGGAGTCCACAGCCTTCGCCGGCGAGACGTAGTGGGTATAGGGAATGCAGACGACCTTGACGGCGTCGTAGCCGGCCTGCGTGACGATGCGCCCGCGTTCGACGATCGTGTCCGCCGATCCGCTCTCATAGACCGCCTTCATGTCGCCGAGGCCGAGATGCGTGTAGGTGCGCAGATAGTCGCGAACCTGGCCGCCCAGCAGCCGCCAGACCGGGACGCCGAGCGACTTGCCCAGAATATCCCAGAGCGCGATCTCGATGCCGCTGACGGCCGACATGCCCTCGACGCCGAGACGCCAGAAACCGTGGCGCGTCAGGATCTGGTAGCACTGTTCGACATTGCGCGGATCCTGGCCGACGAGCAGCGCCTCGAGATCCTGCAGCGCGCCGACGACGGCGCGCGTCTTCCATTCCAGCGTCGCCTCACCCCAGCCAAACAAACCGGGCTCGTCGGTTTCGACCCGAACGAAAACCCAGTTGCGCATTTCCGCATTGCAGACCAGCGCCTTGATGGCCGTAATTTTCATTGGTCCTCCCAGACACGCCGTCTTTTTTCACGGAATTATGTATGATTTATTACTGTTAATATGAACAAGTCAAGGGGGACGTCACGGTTGCACCCGGCATCGTGTGGGGTCTGCATGTGCGAGATGAGGGCGTTCGGGGGGCGCGGAGCGGACGGGATGGCTCCCCACCTCCCCCTTGTGGGGAGGTCGGACCGCAGGTTCGGGTGGGGGTGGGGGTGCCGGCGCCGACCCCCACCCCGATCCGCTTTGCGGATCGACCCTCCCCACAAGGGGGAGGGTGAGAAGCGCTCTGCCCCCAGAGGAACACCGCTTTTTGTTGAGGAGATGAATACGCGAAAGGCTCTGGCTCCCTACCTCCCCCTTGTGGGGAGGTCGGACCGCAAGGTCCGGGTGGGGGTGCCTGGCGCCTACCGTGCGGGAGGTCGGCGGGACAGCGCCCCCCTCTGTCCTGCCGGACATCTCCCCCACACAGGGGGAGATTGGCTGCCATGGCGGGCTTCGCCTATCGCCAACGTTGCAGAAATGAACGAAGCGCCGAACCTGCCGATCTCCCCCCAAGTGGGGGAGATGTCCGGCAGGACAGAGGGGGGCGCTTGGCGCCGACCCCCACCCCGATCCGCTTTGCGGATCGACCCTCCCCACAAGGGGGAGGGTAAAGCTCACCCCGCCATGGCCAGCGGCACGGCGCTCTTATTCGGAATCTGGATATCAATCTCCAGCGTCGACATGGTCTCGCCGCGGTCCATCGAGACTTGCAGATAGTCCTGGTCGATCTGCACATGTTTGGCAATCACCGCCATGATCTCCTCGCGCAGGATGGAGACGAGGTCGGGCTGGCTGCGGCTGCGGCGCTCATAGGCAAGCAGCACCTGCAGCCGTTCGCGCGCCACCGGCGCGCTGGAGCGCCGCTTGAAGAGGTCGAGCAGGTTCATGCCGCCCTCCTTCCCAGAAGACGATCGAGGAAGCCCTTGCGCTCGAAGGGCACGATGACAGGCAGTTCCTCGCCCTCGAGCCGCCTGGCGGCATCGATATAGGCCTTGGCGGCGGCGTTGAGCGGATCCGACAGCGTCACCGGCGAACCGAGGTTGGAGGCGCGCAACACATCCTGGCTTTCGGGAATGATGCCCAACAGCGGCGTCGACAGGATTTCCAGAACGTCGTCGATCGACAGCATTTCGCCGCGAGCCGCGCGGGCGGCATCATAACGTGTCACGAGCACGTGTTTGGCGATCTGCTCGCCCCGCTCGGCCCGCAAAGTGCGGGCATCGAGCAGGCCGATAATGCGATCGGAATCGCGCACCGAGCTCACTTCCGGGTTGGTGACGATGACCGCCTCGTCGGCAAAGCGCATGGCGAGCTGGGCACCGCGCTCGATGCCGGCCGGGCTGTCGCAGAAGACGTAGTCGAACACCGAGCGCAGCTTGTCGATGACCTCGCCGACGCCCTCCTCGGTCAGCGCATCCTTGTCGCGCGTCTGCGAGGCCGGCAGCAGGAACAGCGTTTCCACCCGCTTGTCGCGGATCAGCGCCTGCGAGAGTTTGGCCGAGCCCTGGATGACGTTGACCAGGTCGAACACCACGCGGCGCTCGGCGCCCATGATCAGGTCGAGGTTGCGTAGGCCGACGTCGAAATCGACCAGGGCCACCTTCTTGCCGGTCTTGGCGACCGCGGCACCGAGGGCCGCCGTCGAGGTCGTCTTGCCGACGCCCCCCTTGCCCGAGGTGACCACCACTACCTTGCCCATCAAACTGCCTCCATTATTGTTCGTTGAATTGCCTGATATTTTCGTTGAATCAGCCAAGCGGCGCGATGCGCAGCATGCCATTGTCGAGAAAGGCCTGGACCGCCTTGCCGCGCACCGACGGGTCCATCTCTTCGGCCGTGCAATACCAGCCGTCGACCGACAGCAGTTCGGCTTCGTTCTTGCGGCAGAAAATGCGCGCCGCCGCATTGCCGAGCCCACCGGCCGAAGCCCTTCCACGAAGCGTGCCGTAGACATGGATGGAGCCGGCGGCGACGATCTCCGAACCGGAGGCGACGGAGCCGAGCACGATGACATCGCCATGTTGATGAAAAACCAGCTGTCCCGAGCGGATCGGCGCCTTGATCATCAGCGTGGCAGGAGCCTCCTGCGGCTTGCCCTCCACTGCCTTGCCGGTCGCTTCCGCGACCTTGCGCCCAGGCTGCGCGAGCAGGCCGTCGGTGGTCGCCTCCTTGGCGCCGATGAGCACCGGCGGCAGATTGGCTCCGAGTGCCGGATTGCCGTCGAGCTCAATGGCGTAGATGCGAATGCCGCGCTGGCCGAGCACGGCGACCAGCGAACCGATCGCGGCGACATCAGGCTTCAGCGTGTTCAAATCGAGCAGCACCGGCCGGCCCGAGAAATAACCCGGCGAGTTGCCGATCCAACGATCGAGGCTTTCCAGCCAGGCATCCAGCGGCGCCTCCGGCGTCAGCGTGAAGGCGACGAAGGAGCGGGCGCGAAAGCGAATGGATTTGGTCTCGACGGGGGCGGCGAAGGTCACGGACAGCGATTCCTTACTGATAGGTAAACGCTAGCCAGCCATGGTTAATGAAAGGTTAATGAAGGGGGGATTGGCGTCCTGGGAGAGGCGGTTCCTGACAGCGCCGGCCGGAGAAATGCGAAAGTGTGCTAGGCGCCAGAAGCGGACATCCGCCGCCAGTTTCTCGAATGACGGCAGCGGGCCGACAGCGGAATGGCGGCTTGTGGCCGCGAGTGCTACGCTCCCAGCAAACCCATGTGACGTCTTTGTAGTTCAGGAGGCATCGTGGCGCGCCCGGAACGAAAGCTTGTGGCTGTTTTGGCAGCTGACGTAGCTGGCTACTCGCGTTTGATGGGGGCCGATGAGGCCGGGACTCTCTTCCATCTAAAGGCACTGCGCGCCGAAGTGATCGATCCAAAGATCGCGCAATTCAATGGTCGGCTGGTCGGCACGGCGGGTGACAGCCTGCTGATCGAGTTCCCCAGCGCTGTCGATGCGTTGCAGTGTGCAGTCGAGACTCAAGTGCGGATAGCGGCACGCAATGATGACCTTCCCGAAGAAAGGCGCATGGCCTTCAGAATGGGTGTCAACGCCGGCGAGGTTATCCTGGATGATACGACCATCCACGGTGACTGCGTAAACGTCGCAGCCAGGCTGGAAAAACTGAGCGAGGCCGGGGGCGTCGTCATTGGCAGCAGTGTTTACGAGCACGTGAAAGGAAAACTTGCTTACGAGCTCGTCGATCTCGGTGAGCACGCGATGAAGAACATCACTGGGGCTGTTCGTGCTTACCAGGTCCAAATGGGACAGCGGGAACAGGAAGCGCCTCGCTCTATCGCCTCGGCGGAGGATTTGCCGCTTCCGTTCAAGCCGTCGGTGGCCGTGCTTCCCTTCACCAATATGTCGGCGGACCCCGAGCAGGATTACTTCTCGGATGGAGTAACCGAGGACCTCATCACGGAACTTAGCCGTAGCCAGACCCTGTTCGTAATCGCTCGCAATTCCTCGTTCGTTTTCAAGGGGCGGTCCGTAAGCACTACCGAGGTCGGGAGGAAGCTCGGCGTACGCTACGTCGTCGAAGGAAGCGTTCGGAAGGCCGGAGCACGGGTAAGGATCACGGCTCAGCTGATAGAAGCATCATCCGGCAATCACGTCTGGGCTGAGCGTTATGATCGAAGCATCGACGACCTCTTCGCCGTGCAAGACGAGGTGACCGAACGGATCGCCTGGGCGTTGGTCGGTAAGGTTGGAACTGCGGAGATCGCCCGGACCCGACAGACGAAAACGAGCCTCGGTGCCTATGACGCATTCTTGCGCGGGATCGAGGCTACGCACCGATTCACCGACAAGGACACCGTCGCTGCTGTGGAGTTCTTTAAGTTGGCTCTGGGCTGGGAACCTGATTCGGCGCGGGTGCATGCATGCCTCGCGGACGCCTACGCGACGCTCTCTGCCTTCAGGGCCGACGGAGGTCTGAAGGCGTTGGCGATGCAGTCGGCCCTGCGGGCGATTGAACTCGGCGATGCCAGCGGACTGGCAGAGGCGGTTGTTGCCGCTTTACATGCATGGAAAGGCGACTTCGAGACTGCTGAGACCCATGGACAACGCGCGCTCGTGCTCGGACCCACAAATGCGATGGCACTCAACTGGGTTGGCTACATCTCCCTCTGGGACGGTCAACTCGTCAAGGCCCGCGAGATAGGCGAGCGGCTGCGAAGGCTCAATCCACTAGAAGACCGCGATATCCACGAGTTGCTCGCATTTACGCATTATCTTCTCGGCGACTATGAGGCGTCACTGCAGTCGTTCCGCCGCTGGGATAACAACAACTATGATCGGGGATTCGCCAATCTGGCTGCGTGTTTGGGCCAGCTAGCACGCGCCGAAGAGGCAAGATTGGCCTGGGGCAGATGCCTTGAACAGAAGCCAGGTTTCACTCTGTCTGATTACAAGCGCGACTCCCCATATCGTCGGCAGGAAGATGTCGAGCACTGGCTCGACGGGCTGCGGAAAGCAGGTATTGCGGATTGACGGATGACCGATGACCAATCAGCCGGTTCGTCGGAGGCGCAACTGCCGTCAATTACTGACCCGTGACGATTTTGGTCCAGGTACGCGTCGCCACGCGCTGCGTCTTCGGGTCGTATGGAAAGACGGTGAAAAGCTTCTTTAGAGTTGCATCGTCAGGATAGATCGACTGGTCGCCGAGAATGCTTCTTTCAACGAATTTTTGCGAGGCCTTGTTGCCGTTGGCAAAGAATACATAATTTGTGTTCTTGGCGGCGACTTCAGGCTTAATGAGGTAGTTGATGAAGGCATTAGCTTCGTCCAAATGCGGTGCATCTGCGGGGATTGCCAGTTGATCGAACCACATCACAGTGCCTTCCCGAGGGATCGAGTAGGCGATTGTCACGCCGTTACCGGCTTGAGCGGCACGGTCGCGCGCCTTCAGGACATCGCCCGACCAGCCGATCGCCAGGCAGATGTCGCCGTCCGCCAAAGCATTGATGTACTCGGATGACTCGATTTTGCGGACGTCGGGGCGGATACGCATCAATGCCTCTTCGGCCTTGCCGAAGTCTTCCGGCGAGGTGCTCTCGGGGTTCAGCCCAAGATAATTCAGCGTGATGGGCAGGATTTCGGTGGGCGAGTCGACCACGTAGACTCCGCAATCAGCGAGCTTCTTCAGCTTCTCGGGATCGAAGAAGAAGTCCCAACTGTCGAGCCTATCGACACCGAGCGCAGCTTTGATCTTCGCGGTGTTGTACCCCAAACCCACCGTGCCCCACATGTAGTTCACCGAATATTGGTTGCCCGGGTCGTACTTGGCGGTGCGCTGCTCGATGACGTCCCACATGTTGGCAATGTTGGGCAACTTCGCCCTGTCCAGCTTCTGGAAGACGCCGGCCTTGACCTGGCGGGCCAGGAAACTGGCGCTTGGCACGACGACGTCGTAGCCGGAGCCGCCAGTGAGTAGCTTGGTGTCGAGGATCTCGTTGGAGTCAAAGACGTCGTACACGACCTTTATACCGGTGTCCTTGGTGAAGTCGTCGATGACCGAGGGGTCCAAGTAGTCCGACCAGTCGTAAAGATTGACGACCTTGTCGGTAGCGTGCGCGGACGGGGTCATGGCCCCGGCGAGCAACGATGCAACCGACCAAAGAAGCGCCTTGCGGATCATATGCTCACCATTGGCTGCAGTCCCAAGCTGCGAACGCCGTACTTTGTACATGGTACACGGCCGCACACGGTTGCAATATTAGCACATCCTGAAAGGGAATAAGAGTTGAATGGGCAAACTCAGTCGTCGAATGCGGCAGGGAGATTTTCCCGGCCTTGCACCTACCGTCGGTTGCGGTTTTGGGCCGGAACCGGGATGGCAACTTTCAGGGATGGACCGGTCGATAGTACGCTTTTCGCAGGCCTCGCTCCGGTGCCACCACATCGGCCACCTCGCGGCGTGCGGATATTTCACCGCCGCCCAAGTACGCCTAGTCTGGCAGACCCGCCAGACGCCAGCCATCAACAAACGGCTGCGCATCACTCGGGCTCTTGAAAGGTGAGTTCGCTACCAAATCGCCGACCCTCCAATTTGGATTGCTCGCAAGAAATAGGCGGGCTTCCTCCTGTGCCTCAGGAACGCGACCGGCAAGGGCAAGCGCGGGAACCAGGTGCTCCCTCGAACCCGTCCCGTACGTTTCTTCCCGGCTCAAGGACGCAACAGCTTCTTCATAGTGACCGGAGGAAATCTGCGCCATTCCCATGATCCAGAAATACCAACCGGGTGGACGAGGATTTATGCGGAGCGCCGCGCCACAAGCTATCAGCGCCGCTTGCGGATCGCCTAAGTAGATTTGAAGCTCACCCATCCATGCAACCGCATCTGCATTGTTGGGATTAAGCCGAACGGCAGCATCGAATTGGGATTTTGCTTCGTCCCAATTGCGCTCATAAAGCTGAACGCAGCCCAGGATCCTGCGAGCGTGAGAATCATCGGGGTCGATTTCCACGGCCCGTTGCGCGTGTATCAGTGCCTTTGCGCGGCCGGGTTCCTGTGGCTCTCCCCAGACAATCCAGCCAAATAACAGTGAGATGGCAAGATTGCTGTGCCCCTCGCAGTAGTTTGGTTCGATCTGAACGGCACGTTCCAAGTCAGCACACGCCTCACTGTTGTCCGATCTGGAATTGTTGCACTTGCCTCGTGACCGAACACAAAGATCATAGGCTTCGAGATTTGACGGTCGGGAACGGGTAAGAAGTTTCCTTTCACCAAGCTTGCCAGAAATCGCTTCAACAACGCGTCGCGTGACCTCGTCCTGAACGTCGAAGATGTCGGCGATGTCGCGGTCGAAGCGCTCGGCCCACACGTGATTGCCGCCTTCCGCCGCATTGATTAGCTGCACGTTGACACGCAACCGCTTGTTGTATCGTCGAGCGCTGCCCTCGAGAACATATTTGACGCCCAGATCGCGAGCGATCTGACGGACGTCAGTGGGCTTGCCTTTGTAGGCGAAGGTGGAGTAGCGGGCGATGACGAAGAAGCCGGACACATTCGACAGATCGGTGATTATGTCCTCGGTCAGCCCGTCGGTGAAAAATTCATGTTCGGCATCGCCACTCATGTTGACGAAGGGTAGCACGGCAATCGAAGGCTTGTCGGGCAGCGCGAGCGGCTGCGAAGACATCTCCGGCAAGATGGCCCCCGCCGATGCCACGGGTCTAGCGTTGGCCGGGATGCCGACCTGAAGCGAATAAACCCGGACCGGCTCGGCGATGTTCTTGAGCTGAACCGCACCGCGATCGTTGATCGCGATATCGAGCCTTGACTTAACCTGCCAATAGGCTTGTTCGGAAAGACAGATATTGCCGGGTTCGCAGATGCCTTCTAGGCGCGCGGCGATATTGACGCCATCGCCCATCAGATCGCCATCGCGTTCTTGCACGACGTCGCCCAAGTGAATGCCGATCCGGAACTCGATGCGGCGATCGTCCGGCACCCCGGCATTGCGCTCAAGCATGGCGTTCTGCACTTCGATCGCGCAGCGCACTGCTTCTACCACGCTGCTGAACTCGACGAGGCTCCCGTCGCCTGTACGCTTGACGACGCGACCACGATGAACGGCGATGGTGGGATCGATGAGATCGCTGCGCAGCGCCCGCAGCCGTGCCAAGATGCGATCCTCATCCGCGCCGGCTAGCCGGCTGTAGCCGACCACATCCGACACCAGGATTGCTGCTATTTTGCGGGTCTCCCTCATGTCGTGCTCCCTCCATCCAGTCTGGCACTACTGCTGAGCCAAAGGAAGACAGCTCGGAGCCATTGGTCGGATGGTCCGCGTAGGATCGACTCCAGTCGTTCGAGACAAATGTCGGGCGCACACCTTGGCCGTGGCTTTTGGTGAACGGGCAAGGGCCGCAGGGTTGAATGGGTGGGCGAGACACTGATTGCCGAACTGCGCAAGGTGGTGGGCACGGTCTGGGACCATGCCGAGCTCGCCGGGACGGATCGCCCGATCGTCGATTAAAGGAGGCTGCCAGATCCCGTTGCTCCTTCTGCCTCTGACGACCCAAACGCCTCCCGCCGTGCCGTCCGAACGGCAGCTGCTGACACCGACGTGGGGTGCAAGCCCCTGTGGTTCGAATCCCATTCGGGCGTCGGCTTGCGCTGGCACGGCAACGGCTGGCGCTGTTTAGGGAGGCCGCCCACCAAAGATAGGGCTGACGGGCTTGCCCGGATAGATGGCGCGGCGATTGAAGCGGATGGGATTGGGCTGCGGTTGGAATGGGCATTGAACAACAACCCAATGTTTGCGCCGAGCCTGTCCAAGTAGCTCAGTAGTGACCCCGCTTGCGCGCACATGCACGTTGCGTGAAACTACCCTCTAAAAAGTCGTGAGGCGGAATAGCTTCGTGACCACTGAAAATTGGGGGGTCAAGCATGCCGGTCAAATCCAAGGACGGGGGATATCCGATTAGGTTCAGTGTTCCGGACCAACGTTGGAGCAAGACCTTTCTCAACGCGGAAGAGTTGAATTCTTTTCTGAAAGCGGAGATCAAACATTGGCAAGAACTGAACCAGCCCAAAAGTTTTCCACTTCCTCAGGGGGCTCAGGGGCTTGCCTTCTTAGACCCCCTTACAACTACAATATTCGTAGACGCGCAGAACGCGGTTCCCAATCCAGAAGAAGCCCTGAAGATTGTTGAGGAACGAGGCGCCATATTGAGCGAGGGGTCGTACGGTCGATTTCTCACAAAATTGAAGGCGGAGAAGCCCAAGCTCTATCCAGGCGCTGTCGCCGCCATTGCCGCCAGTCTTGGGCCCCAAAATGCTTGGCCTGACCAGGGCGGCCGGCAGCAACTTCCGTGGGCGGTATGGTTATCGGGTTTGGCGGCAATTCTGGAACTGGTGCCGACCAAGGCCGCAAAGCTTGAGGCCGACCATTTGGCCAACCTTGTCTCGGATGCCCTCGCCCATAGAGACGAGGTCGAGGAAATGAAGCGAGCTTTTGAAGCTTGGCGTGAGAAAACTCAAAGCGAGACCGGAAGCGACATCGACAAATTTCAAAGAAGCGCAGCTGAGGCTGTCAAATTTGCCCAGGCGCAGTTTGCCTTGGCTCTGGACAGCTCTAACACGCGGATATTGGAACTTGAGGATAAGGTGCGGAATCGCCTCGTTTTGGAGGCACCAACGACATATTGGTCGAACAAGGCAAACGGCCACGTAAAAATTGCGCTCGGGTTCGGGGCGATATTTCTACTCGGTCTAGGGGGCGGAACATACTGGCTCACGCACTACGGCGTTGACCTCGTGGCAGATGCCCATCAACGCATAGTTGGAAATGTTCAGGACCCAGGGCTGCTGGCCCTTGTTCCGCTCGCGTTCATAACGCTCCCAACACTGGCCTTTGCATGGCTATTGCGGCACGTCAGCCGGGTTATCGTGCAGAACCTAGCGCTTGGTGCAGACGCGCGGCTCCGAGGAACAATCGCTGCGACTTATAGCGCACTAACTGCGGATCAAGCTGCAACGTCGGCTGAGTTGGCGATCGTTTTTAACGCGCTGTTCCGCCCGGTTGATGGCAGTACTCACTCTGAGATCGCACCGCCCAATTTGTCAGACCTTTTGGAGATGGCTGGAAAGAAGTAGGAACTGCTATTTTTCATCTCGCCACACCACCCGCCTCTCCCACCTGATCTCGACCAGCCGCACGAACTGGATGGTCTCCAGTTCGTGCCCGACCGGGTGGAATAGCTCAGCGCTCATTGACTCCTTGTTTCCGCGCTTTTCCCAGCAGATGCGCGCAAATCCTTGTTCGGCGTCGCCCGGGCGTGGTAGCCGTGCGCCGAGGACCATGGAGTTCAAACGCGTGAGCAACGAGACACTGATCACCGAACTGCGCAAGGTGGCCACCACGGTCTCGGGCCAGGCCGATCTCGCCGGCCGCGATCCCGGGACGGCGGCAATCAAAGTCTGGGGCAGGCTTGAGGACCCAATGAAGAGATCGGGGCTTTGAGCGGCGACAAGGCTGATCCAGGCGGGGTCCGATTGCTGGTCATCCTGGCCGTCCTCCTCGGCTTCGCCTCCATCTCGACCGATCTCTTCCTGCCCGCTTTGCCAACGATGCAAACAGCCCTTGGAGCCAGCGAGGGCACGCTGCAATTCGCCATCTCCGGCTATCTTCTCGGCTTCGGCTTCGGCCAGCTTTTCTGGGGACCGGTCAGCGACCGCTTCGGCCGGCGAGGGCCGGTGGCGCTTGGCATCCTCGTCTTCATCATCGGTTCGGCCGGCTGCGCATTGTCGACCGATGGCTGGCAGCTCATCGGCTGGCGGGTGGTGCAGGCCCTGGGTGCAAGTGCCGGCGTCGCGCTGGCCCGCGCCATGGTGCGCGACCTTTACGAGCGAGACCGGGCCGCCAAGGTGCTGTCGACCCTGATGACGGTGATGGCGGTCGCGCCGCTTTTGGGACCGAGCGTTGGAGCGCAGATCCTGGCCGCCGCATCATGGCAGGCCATCTTCTGGACCCTCGTGGCGATCGGCGGCGTCACCGCGATCGCGATATTGACGGTTCCCGAGACACTGCCGCCCGAGAAGCGGCATGCCGACACCGCCTGGCAAGCCATCGCCGGCTACGGCTCGGTGCTGGGCAATCACATTCTGCTTGGATACGCAGCGGCCGTCGGCTGTTTCTATGTCGGCGTGTTCGCCAACATTGCCGGGGGTGCCTTCGCGTATATCAGCTATCACGGCCTCAGCCCGCAACTCTATGGTCTGGTGTTCTCGTCGGGGGTGCTCGGCCTGATGGCGACCAACTTCCTCAATTCGCGCATGGTCACCCGCTTTGGCAGCGACCACATGCTGCTGGCGGGAGCACTGGGCGCAGCCGTGTCCGGCATTGCCCTGGCGCTGGTGACCATCACCGGCCTGGGTGGAGTTGCCAGCCTCATCGTCACGCAATTCCTGTTCACGGCGATGAACGGGCTTATCCTCGCCAATGCCGTCGCCGGTGCGCTCGCCAGCGTCCAGCAACGCACGGGCGCGGCCTCCGCGGTTGTCGGCGCCATCCAGTATGGCAGTGGAATGGTCGGCTCGGCTCTGGTCGGCCTGTTCGCCAACGGCACGCCGGTGCCAATGGGCGTGGTGATGGCTCTTGGTGGCACGGGATGCCTGCTGTGCGTCGTGCTCGCCCGGCGCATCGCTCGCGAACATCGTGGGCCGGCCAGGTAGTTCGGGATTGGTCGTACCCGCGCAGCGCCGGCAACGGGTCAGCCTTTCAGTCGAGTCGCCGCACCGGCCTGGCTATGGTTGCTTTCGGGGGGTAGGCTGCGGCGCAACGTGCCTGCCTGCCCTCACGCCGCGAGCTGCACCTCGCGGGCGGCGGCGATCATGACACTGGCGAGCAAGCCGTAGGCTGCCTCCCAGGCCTCGCGCACCGACGGCGTGAAGGCGGGACCGAGGCCGGCGTCCAGGGTCTCGATCAGCGCCTGGCCGACGATGGGGTAATGGTGCTCCTCGACGCCGTAGCCGACGTGCCGTTTGGCGAGCTCGCGCACGGTGGGCAGGATGGTCTCGGCACGATCCAGCCCATGCACGACGAAGCCGAGGGCCGCCATCAGCTTGGCGCCTTGCTTGGTCATGTCCCGCACCGGAAACAGCGCCCGAAGGCTGCCGTCGATCGCAAACAGGCGTTCATAGAAAATGGCGGCGGCAGCCGCGCGGATCGGGACGACCTCGCGAAAGCTGTCCTGGACAAGTTTGATCTGGTCAGGTGTCATCGGTGACGCTCCTCGTGTTTCTGGTGAGGCTCGACCATCCCCCCGGGGCGTTTCGCCGGCATGTCGCCTGTCGCCGCGGATGTTTCAATCTGGTTTCAGGTTGCATTCGGTTGCTTTCACACTCCTTCTGCCCTGACGACCCAAACCGCCCGGCGCACCGTCTGCCTGCTTCCCAACCGCCTCTTGTACCCTCGCCTTCCTGGCCCGCATTCAACCGCCAAACCGCACCTGCAGCAGCGAATCATGCTGCAGCGCCCAAAGCCAACAGCTCAAATTCATTCGTCATTAGGTAAGTGTGCAATCGACCCGCCTGAAACATATTTCTGTATAACTTCTCGCTATTTATCAAATGTTGGATAATTTTCGACCACCAATCCTGGGATGTTCTGAGCAACCACTTTCAGTCGAAACCAGTGCAACTTATGCGACAGGAGTAAGTCCGCAAAAATCGCCGTATCGGCGAAAACGGAACTGTTTTCGTTGATTTTTTAGCACCTGCTCACGCAAGTATTTCAGCGGGGTAGATTTTTTGTGTTGCGCTGCACAATGCCGTGGCCGAAGCATTCCCGGGGGACTCGTCTTGCGACTGGAAATATGCCGTGAAGGATCCCGCCAGGTTGACTGCCTGTCCGTTCGTCGATTGCGAGCCCGGCCCGCCTGCAAAGCGCGGGTTTGAAGGTGGCACCGGCGTGCTGGCGAGCCACGCCTCCCCTCGCCTGCTGCTCGAAACGACCGGCTGGCGGCTCGGACATGGCGGATGCCGGTGATGGAAAATACCCGCGACACCCAACTGGATGCGCTGAGGGCCGTCGCGGTGACGATGGTGATGTACTCGCATTTCTTCGCCGCGGGCGGATCATCGTTCTGGGGCCATATCGGTGTGCGGCTGTTCTTCGTGCTGAGCGGCTTCCTGATCACGCGCCTGCTGCTGGAGGCGCGCGCAGCCGCCGCGTTTGAAACCGGCCCGGCGCTGCGGTCCTTCTACATCAGGCGCGGCTTGCGGATTTTCCCGCCCTATTTTGCTGTTCTGGCTTTCGTCTGGCTGGTCGACCTCGAGCAATCCAGGGGATCGCTGGTCTGGCATGCGCTTTACCTCTCGAACTTCTGGTATGCGCTGCACAATGACTGGAACCCCTGGGTGCTGTGCCACTTCTGGAGCCTGAGCATCGAGGAGCAGTTCTATATTGCCTGGCCGCTGGTCGTGCTTCTGGCGCCGCGCCGGCGCTTCGAACAGATCTGCATCGGTGTCATCGCGCTGTCGCTGGCCTATCGCTTCTACTGGCCGCTCACCGCCAACACGGCGCTGGCGCGCGACCTGCTGCCGCCGGCATCCATGGATGCGCTGGCGACGGGCGCGCTGCTTGCCTGCTGGCGCTCCAGAGGCGCGGCCGTGCCGCAATGGATGCGGCTGGGCTGGCCTGCTTTCGCGGCCGCATTCCTTGTCATCGAGTGGTTTATCCCGGCGCCGGCCGATCCGATGCTGGAATGGGCCCATTGGCTGGTGCGGCAAATCCTGCCGCTGGTGCCGCTGATGGTCATCGTCGCCGCCTGTTCGAACGGCGTTGGCGGCACAATCGGCAAGCTTCTCGACCTGCCGCCGCTGCTTGGTCTCGGCCGCATCAGCTACGGCGTCTATCTCTATCATCCGATATTGCTGTCGCTCGCCGTCAAGTCGCAGCCGTGGATTCCGCTCAATGTCTCGGAGCAAGGGCCAGGCCGGTTCCTGGTTGCGGGCGCTGCCACGATTGTCGCGGCCTCGATTTCCTGGGTGGTGTTCGAAAGGCCGCTCAACAGCCTCAAGCGCCACTTCCCCTATGTCGCGCGCGCCCCGAAAGCAGGCGCCGGCCCTGTCGGCAGGTTCGCGATGACACCCGACGGCCGCGCGCCAGCGCTCGACCTGCAGCGAACGGATGCGAGACGATGACCGCCGCACCGCTCATCTCCGTCGTGCTGCCGGTCTTCAATGCCGGGCCGTATCTCGCCGCAGCGCTTGGAAGCATCCTGCGGCAGGACTATAGCCGCCTGGAGGTCATCGCCATCGATGACGGCTCGACCGACAATTCGCTTGAGATTCTCGAGCGATACCGGAGGGACGACAGCCGCATCTCGATCATCTCGCGCGAAAACCGCGGCCTCGTCGCAACGCTCAACGAGGGGCTCGGAAAAGCCCAGGGCGAGCTGGTGGCGCGGATGGACGCCGACGACGTCGCCTATCCGTGGCGCCTGTCGCGCCAGGTGGCGCTGTTCGAGCGACGACCCGAGCTCGGTTTTTGCGGCGCCGGCGTCGACATGCTGATCCGCGGCCGCATCGCCAGGGGCAGGCCCGATCCGGTGTTCCAGTTCGGCCAGCTGCCCATATTGGCGAAGTTCTTCACGATCTTCATGCACCCGACCGTCGTCTACAACAGGAAGGTCATCGCAGACGACGATCTCTTCTACGACAAGACCTACAGGCACGCCGAGGATTTCGATCTTTTCAGGCGGCTGGCCAGCCTCTACCCGGCGGCCATGATGCCCGAAAACCTGGTCATCTACCGCACCCATGAGGGGAGCGTGACGCAGCGGCACAGCAAGGAGATGCGCCGGACGCATTTACGGATCGTGGCCGAGAACCTCGAGCGCGAGGGCCTTGCGGACTCCACGCTGGACCTGCGCGACATCGGCGAGGCGGTCAGCCTCGACACGGTTACCCGTGCGGCCGACTTCATCGTCACGCTGGAGCGGCGGATTTGCTCGCTGCCGGCCGAGACGCAGCCGAGCTTCGCGGCCGGCGCGCTGAACCTGTTCTATTTCCTCTACCAGCTCGTCGCCGATGAAAAGCAGCCGCCGCTGACGCATGAACTGCTGACGCGGACCGGGAAGTGGAACGTCATCCGGCGACGCGAGAAATATGCACTGCGGCCCGGCGCCTGGGCACCCTGGCTCAGCCTCGCCTCGCTGGAGGCCGGCAAGCAGGCGGACGCGGTGGAATATTTCTTCAAATCCGCGCCCGCTGCGGCGGTTCTCGCACCTTATCAGTTGAGCTAGGAGATGACCGTCAAAGCCCACCACCCCCTGCAGCGCGCTCGCTTGACCTCGCTTGAGCCCGTCCCGGCCGATCCGCGGCCGGAGCGCTCGGCGCCGGAAGTCAGCTTCATCATCTGTACGCGCAACCGCGTCGCCGTGCTCGAGGCCTGCATCAAGTCGGTGCAAGCCGCGTGCCGCGCCCATGCCGGCTTCGCCGCCGAGCTCGTGGTCGTCGACAACGGCTCGAGCGATCGCACGGCGGAACGCCTGGCCAGCATCGCCGAAGCGTCGGATATTCCGTTCACGGCCGTCAGCGAGCCGCGCCCCGGATTGGCGGCGGCCCGCAATGCCGGGTTGCGGCGGGCGCGCGGCCGTGTGCTGGTCTTCGTCGATGATGATTGCGCCGTCCATTGCGATTATCTCAGCGATCTGGAGCGACACTATGCATCCGGGGAACAATGGCTGATCCGGGGCGGCCGCGTCGAACTTGGCGATCCCAGGGATCTGCCGTTCACGATCAAACGCTCGCGGGTGCGCGAGCGGCTGACGCCGGATGTTCATCCCGGCGGCTTCGTGCTCGGCTGCAACATGACGATGCACCGCGATGTCGCGGCCCGCATCGGCTGGTTCGACGAGCGCTTCGGCGCCGGCGGGCCATTGCGGTCGGCGGAAGATACCGATTACCTCGTGCGAGCGATGCTGCTCGGCATCGCGGTCGAGTATGTGCCTGACATGACGATATTCCATCACCACGGCAGGCGGGATCGCAAATCCATCGAAAAGCTCCACCGCGACTACAGCCTGGGCAATGGCGGGCTTTGCCTGAAACATGTTCGCCATGCGCCCTGGCTGCTGCGCCATTTCTACTGGGCCGCGAGAGGCGCTTTGCGGGAACGGGCGGGCGGGCCTGCGTTCGATCGCGAGCTGAAGCTGTCGCACTGGCCGATCGTCACCATGAATTTGCTCGGCGCGGCCAAATTCGCGGTTCTCGTGCTGGCGAGACGGCCGCAGCGGGCGCCGGTGCGGCAAGATCAACACGCAAATGCCCAGGCGAGGTAACCCACCATAATGCCATTGCTACCGCCAAGCCTGCCCATGCTGTTCCGGGCGTTCGGAAAGCGGCAACTGCGCCTGCTTCCGGCGGTGGTGGTTCTCGGCCTGGCCAGCGCTGTCCTCGAAGGGTTCGGCATCGGCCTGATCATCCCGCTGCTGGGCATTATCATGGGACATGGGGATGCGGCCGGGATGGCCGGCTTCTCCGCCGTCCTGCAGCACGTCGGATCGGGCTTGAGCGAGCGCGACCGGCTTATCGCCATTTCGGTCGCCATCCTCGGCTCGATCATCCTGAAGAATGTTGTCGCCTTCGCCAACACGCTGTTGACGACCTTCATCTATGGCAAGGCCAGTCACTCGATCCGCAGCGCGTTGTCGGAGCAGCTGCTGAGAGTGGGCTATCCATTCTTCCTGCGGCAGAGTCCGGGACGCCTGCTCAACATCATCTCCAACGAATCCTGGCGGGCGTCGGATGCGATTCAGATCATGCTGTCGGCCATCGTCAGCGCATCGGCCGCCATCATCCTGCTGGCTTTTCTGCTGCTGCTTTCTTGGCGCATGACGCTGCTGGTCACGCTGGGACTAGCGCTCGTCCAGATCGCGCACGCCATCCTTTCGGCCAATCTGAAAGAGCCCAGCCGCAGCGTCGCCTCGCGCAACAGCCACCTCGCGTCACAGATGCTGCATCTGGTGCATGCCGGGCGCCTGATCCGCATCTTCGGACAGGAGAGCCGGGAGAAGGCGATATTCGATGGGGCATCGGACGGGGTTCGCCGCGCCGCTTTCGTGCTGCTCGTGCGCCAGGGAGCGCTGCCGCCGCTGACGGAGGTTCTCCACGCCATGCTGTTTCTGGCGGTGGTGATCGGCGCCTGGCTCGCGCAAGTGAGTTTCCCGCTGATCATCGCGTTCGTCATACTGCTCTACAGGCTGCAGCCGCACATGCGGGCCCTGCAAGGCTCATGGAGTCAGCTGCAAGGCCTGAGCGGATCGCTGGAAGAAGTGACATGGATGCTGGATCCCGCCGGCAAGCCCAAGCCGCCGCAAGGCGACGGGCCGTTCCACGGTTTGCGCCAGGGCATCAAGTTCGATGACGTGACGTTCACCTATTCCGGCACCGACCAGCGCGAGGTGGTGCTGCATGCGGCGACGTTCGAAATCCGCAGCGGCCGCTCGACGGCACTGATCGGCCGTTCGGGCGCCGGCAAGACAACGATCGTCAATCTTCTGTGCCGCTTCGTGGAACCGGACACCGGCAGGATTCTCGTCGATGGATCGCCGCTCGATCAGATCGACGCCAGCCAGTGGCGGCGCCACATCGCCCTGGCCAGCCAGGAGCTGGAACTGGTCGACGGCACCATTTTCGAAAACATCACCTACGGGCAGGACGCAGCGACCGCCGGCGACGCCGAGCGTGCCGCAAGACTGGCCGAAGCGCATGAGTTCATCGAACGGCTTCCTTTGGGTTACGACACGCTCGTCGGCTACAGGGGCGTCAATCTCTCGGCGGGGCAGAGGCAGCGGATCGCACTGGCGAGAGCCCTGGTGCGCGATCCCGATCTGCTCATCCTGGACGAAGCCACCAATGCGGTGGACGGCCTGTCGGAGGCGGCGATCGTCGAGACCCTGAAGTCGAGAGCCGGCCGCCGCACGACCATCGTCATCAGCCATCATCACAGCACCATCTCGTTTTGCGACGACGTGGTGATCCTCAGTGGCGGCCGGGTGAAAAAGCAGGCACCCTTCGGCGCCCTGGCATCGCTGAGCATGGACGAGCTTTACCAGCACGAGCCACTCGACTGAGGGCCTGAGTCGCGGTCCTGCGGCGCGGTATTCGAGATCGCCGCTGCGGGCATCTTCCGCGATCGCACCAATGCCATGCTGGTCGGAAACGCGATATCCACCCTTTGCGGCGGACCTGTCGATCCGCCCTGGCCGGCGCCCCATCAGGTTACTCTCCAAGGGTGAGGCGCCGGCTTCTCTTTGCTCTCGTCGCTTGCCCGCCGAGCCGTCACCCCTCAGGACGAACCAAGTGGCATCCGGCTTGCCAGCACCGTGCAGCTGCCCAACACCACCGCGCAAATCCATTTGTTCGGCATCGTCCGGGCGTGATAGCGGTGCGCCGGCGCGATGATGGAGGCTGAAAGCGTGAGCGACGAGATACTGATTGCAGAACTGCGCAAGGTGGCCGGCACTGTCTGGGACCAGGCCGAGCTCGCTGGCCGCGATCCCGGCTTCGACCGGCGCAATTTCGGCGCCTCCGCCCTTGTGCGCCCCACCGATACCGCCGAGGTGGTGGCACTGGTGAGGTTCTGTGCCGCGCATGGATTGAGCCTCGTCGCCCAGGGCGGTCGCACCGGGCTTACCGGCGCGGCCAGCACGGTGCCTGGGCAGATCATTTGCGACCTTGGCGCCATGGCCCGCGTCGAGGAGATCGACCCGTTGGCGCGCGTCGCGATCGTGCAGGCCGGCACCCCGCTCGGCACGCTGCAGGAGGCGGCGCTGGCGCAGGGCCTCGATCCGGGCATTGATCTCGCCGCGCGCGGCAGCTGCACCATTGGCGGCATGGTTTCCACCAACGCCGGCGGCATCATGGCTTTTCGCAACGGCACGATGCGCCATCGCGTACTCGGGGTCGAAGCGGTGCTACCTGATGGAAGCGTCTTTTCCGATCTCACCCGCGTGCTCAAAACCAGCGCCGGCTATGATTTGAAACATCTGTTCATCGGCGCCGAGGGCACGCTCGGCATCGTCACCCGTGTCGCCCTCAGGCTCGATCCGGTGGCGGGCGCCAGTGCCACGGCGCTGGTCGGCGTACCGGATGCGGCGAGCGCGCAGCTTATCGTGCGCCATTTCCTCGGCTCGACCGCCACCAGCCTACGGGCCGCCGAGATCCTGTGGCACCGCTTTGCCGTGGCCATGAACAGGATGCTCGGCTTCGCGCCCGGCCAGCTGCCGCTCGACGCGCCATGCCTCTTGGTGCTGGAACTTGGCGCCGACAGCATCGAGGGCGCAACAAATGCGCTGGAGGAAGGGCTGGCGGCGATCTGGGAGGAGGCCGGCATCGTCGACGGGCTGGTCGCCAGCTCGGTCGCCCAGGCCGAGGCGATCTGGCGGCTGCGCGAGGAGACCGAGATGATCGAGCGCATGCACCATTTGCCGCCCTCCTTCGACGTGTCGGTGCCGGGCGGCGCCATCGATGCCTATGTCGCGCGCATCGAAGCCGGTCTCAAGCAAATCGACGCGTCGTATGCGCCGTATGTGTTCGGCCATCTCGCCGATGGCAATTTGCATATTTCGATCAACACCGACGGGCCGGTTTCGCACACGCTGCATGAGGCGATCGAGGACGTGCTCTATGCGGGTCTGCGCGAAAGCGGCGGCTCGTTCTCAGCCGAGCACGGCGTCGGCATCGAAAAGCTGGGGGCCTGTGGGCGCTACGCCGATCCGGTGAAGCAGGCGCTGGCAAGGGCGATCAAGGGCATGATTGATCCGGGCAATATGATGAATCCGGGCAAGGTTATTTCCGACAAGTGATGTTGCCGGCGGAAGGCAATTCCAGGCGGCGGTCCGCCGCCTGGAAGTCTGATGTCAGCGGCCCCAGATGCCCTGGCCATAGCCCCATACCGGGATATCGTAGGTCGAATTTCCCGCTGCCTTGCTGTCGGTAGCGATGCTCTTCGTGGTCTTCATGTCGACCGCCTTGGCGCCGGACACCATGGAGTGGGTGTTCGGATGGTTGCCAGCGGCAGCGATGGGGTCCGAGCCAAAGTGGTCGCTGCCGGCAAAAGCCATGCTGGAGGCAAACAACAACGAGGCAATGGCAAGTACGATCTTCTTCATTTCAGTTTTCCATCTTTGAAAGTTGACATCTGGCCTCAACGCGCCGCCCACCGCGTTCACGAGGCCGTCTCTTGTTGCTCCTGGGCGAAACCGGCCGGCCACATCCTTCTAGATACGCGGAGGCCGGTTGCTCAGCGCACGGTCGTCTTGGTCCGTCCGTTCGCTGTTGGGCCGCTTCATAGGGCCGTGGTGTTTGGCCGAGCGTGGGAGCCGGCGTGGGAAGAGGTGCGAAAAGTGTGGGATTTTGCATTGAATGCGGCCGGAAGTGCTGCGAAACGCGCCATCGCGGGCCTGTTCGAGCCCAGGAATATGCTCAATTGCGGAAAGGTTGTTCCCGGTCGCTGAAGTCGACAGGCGGCGCCGGAGCCCGCCTCATTGGCACTGCCTGCGCGGGCCGCCGGAATAGGGCTGGTAGGTGTTGTCTTCCGGCCGATAGGAGCGGTAGCGGCTGAAGCAATAGTCTACGTGGTCGGGCGAAAGCTGGGCGCCGCCCTCGTCTATCGCTCTCTCATCCGTCGAGGCGTAACCATCCATCGAAGCGTCGTCTGCCTCGACGTAGTTGACGGCATCGAGCGGCTGCGAGGCGCGCCCGGCGGCGGCGGCGTCGAGATAGGGCGAGATACAAGGGCGCTGCTGCCCGCTGTAGGACATGTAGCTGTTGTCGTCCGGACGGTAGGATCGGTAGCGGCTCGCGCACCAATCGACATGGGCGGCCGGCAGTTCGGCCGAGGCCTGTACTTCGCCTGTCGAAGGCTGGATGGCGGAAGTTGCAATCGCGTCGGTGGCAGCCGGGGTCTCCCGCG
Source organism: Mesorhizobium sp. P2_E10 (assembly GCF_056404235.1). Classification (NCBI taxonomy): domain Bacteria; kingdom Pseudomonadati; phylum Pseudomonadota; class Alphaproteobacteria; order Hyphomicrobiales; family Phyllobacteriaceae; genus Mesorhizobium; species Mesorhizobium sp. P2_E10. The sequence continues at coordinate 38,261 of NZ_JBFUEK010000002.1, read as the reverse complement.
GTGCAACACCCGCCTCCGCTTTGGCCTCCGGCACGTCGGCTTGCTCGACCGGGATGCGCTCCAGGGTCTGCGCCGCCTTGTTCACCGGCCGCGCGTCCCTGGTCCAGAGTTCCGCGACCCCGATGCCGGGTGTCGCCTGGTGCACGGGCTTGGCGACGAGAAGCCAGGTGGCGAAGGCAAGGCCGCTGGCGAAGACCGCAAGCGTCAGTACAAAGCCACCGACTATTCCCAACAAGGCCTTCACGCTGCGCTCCTCCAGCGTTCCATCCAAGAGAGAATGCGGAGCGTTGAATCCGGTTCCAAGAAAGAGTTCTGGGGTGACCATGAACGCCGCTTGGCGCCCTGCCTTATTCGCCAACAACCTCCGTATACGCCCTCACCTCGCCATCGAGCCCGCGCATCCGCCAGCTCTCCCCGTTCTGCGCCTCGACATAGCACGGCCCGATCGGCACTTTCCCACCGCCTTCCGGCAGGTCCAGCACATAGACGGGGTTGCAGATGCCCGACAGGCGGGCGCGCAGCGCGGCGGCCAGTGCCTGGCCCTGTGCAATGGTGGTGCGCCTGTGCGCCATGCCGCGCGCGAGGTCGCCGTGGTGCAGGTAGTAGGGTTTTATCCCGAGGCGGTACATCAGCTCGCGGCAGAGCTCCTCCAGCACCTCGACCGTGTCGTTGACGCCTTTGAGGAGAACGCTCTGGTTGAGCAGCACGAAGCCGGCTTGCCGCAGCATGCGGCAGGCCGCTTCGGTGGCGTCGGTGATCTCGCGCGCGTGGTTGAAATGGGTGACCACGGTGACCATCAGCCGGCCCTGCAAGGCGGCGACCAGCCCTGAGGTGATGCGTGATGGCAGCGCCACCGGCACGCGCGTGTGGATGCGTAAGAGCCGCACATGCGCGATGGCCTCGAAGCGCGTGAAGATTTCGGCCAGCGCCTTGTCGGGCAAGGACAGCGGATCGCCGCCGGTCAGGATCACCTCGCGGATCTCGGGATGCTCAGCGATATAGGCAAAGGCCGGCTCCAGCGCTTCGCGCGTATAGCCGCGGCCAATCGCGGTCAGCGACTCCTTGCGAAAGCAGAACCGGCAATAGACCGCGCATTGATAGGTCGGGAACAAAAGCACCCGGTCGGCATGGCGATGCGTCAGGCGCGGCACCGGGCTGAAGTCATGGTCGGCGATCGGGTCGTCGAGCTCGCCGTCCTGCTCCTGCAGCTCGTCGGGCGACGGGATGACCTGCGCCCGGATGGGGTCGGCGGGGTCGTTCCAGTCGATCAGGTCGAGATAGGCTTTGGGGATGCGCACCTTGTGGTTCGCGGCAGCAGCTTGCGACGCCGCGCGCTCGGCTGGCGAGAGCGGCAGCGAGGCGAGATCGCGCACGTGGCGCACGCCGGCGCGGACGTCGTCCTGCCAGGCGGCGTCGGGGGACGGGATGCACTCCATTGCGTCGTGAAGGTTGGAGTCTGAAGTCATCGGGGTTCTCGGGGGCAATTTCCGGCGGAGCTATCGGCCGGATGGCAAGTTGGGTCAACCATCTGCTTGCCGCAGAGTGCCAACCTCGTTCATCCGCAACCAAGCTTGGCGCGGCTGCCCCCTACCCTTCTTGGCCCATGCGGGCCAGGCAGCGGGCCTGGTCGCGCGGGCGGCCAAGCTCCTGGTAGCGCGAGGCCGCCTCGTCGAAGGCGGCGAGCGCGCGGATCTCGTGGTTCTGCGCCCGCCGCTGCACGCCGCGCGCTTCCCAAAGGGCCGCCGCCCAGGGACCGCCATGCCACATGCCGGCGATGCGCTCGGCGTCGTTCAGGCGGCGGTCGACCTGGTCCAGCTCGCCGGCCTCGGCGAGCGCGATTGCCGAGGCCGTGCGCAGCGCCATCGAACAGGGCTGGCAGGCACCCGGGGTTAGCAACCGGTCGCCGGCCAGGATTTCTTCCGCCACCATCTTGGCTGTCGTCGCCGCGCGCACGGCCAGCGCCTGCATGCGCATGATCAGGTGCGGCGACAGCCATGAGCGTTCGGCGTCGGCGAGACCGCGCTGGATGAGCCGGCTGGCGCGCCATTTCTGGCCGCGCTCCAGCGCAATCTCGGCCAGCCGCTCTATTGCCAGCACGCGGCCGGCCACCGCATCCGCCTCCAGCAGCAGCCGCTCGGCCTCGGTCAGGTGGCGCTCGGCCTCGTCGAGGTCGCCCGAAAACAGCGCCGCCTCGCCCAGAAGCAGGCAGGCAAGCCCGCGGCCGGCTTGCGATCCGGCCTGCTCGGCCACTGTGAGCAGCTCGCGGGCGAGGCCTGCGACTTCGGCATGGCCCGAGGCGCTGCACAGGCAGAATTCGGACAGGCACAGGTGACCATCGAAGACATGCTGCACGAAGGCCGGCTTGGCGCGGACCCATTCGATGAATTCGGAGCGGAACAGTTGCGGCCACTGCGCCCGCATCATTGAGGCGAGGCCGAGCAGCGCGCTCGCCTCGCCGACTTCGCGCGGCAGGTCGGCACCGAGCGCCAGGTCGCGCGTGTGCCGGGCGATCTCGCTTGCCTTGTCGAACTCGCCGCTCTGCAGATGCACCAGACCCCAGGCAAGCGAGGTGCGGATGCGCTCCGACGGGCTGACGGTCTCGGTGCTGGAGAGGGCCAACGCCTTCTCGTAGAGGGCGATGGTCGCCGCACTCGGCCCGACGCCGAGCTCGGCGTGCAGGTTCTCTCGCAGCTGGTTGAACTGGCGAATGGCCTCGACGCGGTTGCCGGCATCGAGTGCCACCTGCATGAGCGCGCACTGGGCCTGCTCGTCGGCGGGGTCGAGCGCGATCAACCGCTGCCACAGGCCGCCGGCGCGCAAAAGGTCGCTGTAGCGCTGCTGCAGTTGCGCGCGCGGCGTGTCGAGCCACTCGACGAAAAGATCGTCCGGCAACAGCGTGCCGCCATAGAAATCGGCGGCACGCTCATAGGCGCTCTTGTCACCACCGTGTAGCGCCGCCTTGGCGGCGGCCTCGAAGCTTTCGGCGTCGATCTCGAGCTCGGCATGCGGGGCAAGCGAGACGATGTCGTTGCTCACCTCGATCAGGTCGTGGACGCCGAGCGTGCGGCGCGCGAAATGAATGGCCTTGCGCAGATTGGCGCCGGCTGCCTCGGGATCAGCGTCGGGCCAGAAAATTTCCATGGCCTGCTCGCGGTGGATGCGATGGCCAGGCCTGAGCGCCAGCAGCTTGACCAGGGCCGCGGCGCGGTCGCGCCGCCATTCGGCCGCCGGGATCGGGCGGCCATCGACGCTGACGGCGAAGCGGCCGAGCAGATGGATCGAAACGCGCATGCAGGCACCATCAGGAAAGGTCCGGCCATGGCGGCGCCAGAGCCGTCACCAACGAGGGGGCGTCGGGGAACGCTGGCGGAACATAGATTTCCTAATATGCCCCCGCAATCGAATTCCAACCGGAAAGGAAAGCAACCATGTCACTCCGTATCGCAGACATCGCCCCCGACTTCACCGCCGAGACCACTCAGGGCAGCATCAGCTTCCACGAATGGCTGGGCAAGGGCTGGGGCATCCTGTTCTCCCACCCCAAGGACTACACGCCGGTGTGCACGACCGAACTCGGCTACATGGCGCGCCTCAAACCCGAGTTCGACAAGCGCGGCGTCAAGGTCATTGGCCTCTCCGTCGACCCGGTCGAGAAGCATGCCGGCTGGGCCAAGGACATTGCCGAGACGCAGGGGATGGCGCCGAACTTCCCGATGATCGGCGACCCGACGCTCGCCATCTCGCAGCTCTACGACATGCTGCCGGCGTCGGCCGGCAACAGCGCCGACGGCCGCACCGCCGCCGACAACCAGACGGTGCGCAACGTCTACGTCATCGGCCCGGACAAGAAGATCAAGCTGGTGATATCCTACCCGATGACGACGGGCCGCAACTTCGACGAGGTGCTGCGCGTGGTGGACTCCCTGCAACTGACAGCCAAGCACCGCCTGGCGACGCCGGTCAACTGGAAGCCCGGCGACGACGTCATCATCGCCGGGTCGGTGTCGAACGACGAAGCCAGGCAACTCTACCCGCAGGGCTGGAAGGAGCCAAAGCCCTACATCCGCATCGTGCCGCAGCCGGTCCTGACCTGACATCCAAGGCGGCGAGGCCAGCAAACAGGCATCTCGCCGCCCGCCTTTTTCCGAGCAACCCGGCGACTTCAGCCTCCGGCAAGGCGCCAAGACAGATCCGAGGGGACTTGAGATGAACACCGCAAGCAAACCGCGTATCGTCGTCCTTGGGGCAGGCTTCGGCGGCCTCGAATTGACGACGCTGCTTTCCGAGGCGATGGGCGACAGCATCGACGTGACGCTGATCGACCAGAGCGATTCCTTCGTGTTCGGCTTTTCCAAGCTGGACGTGATGTTCGGCCTGAAGACGCCGCAGGCCGTGCGCCTGCCCTACAAAAGCTATGCCAAGCCGGGCGTCAGGATACTGAAGCGCACGATCACAGGGATCGATCCCGAGAGGCGCCGGGTGACCACCAATGACGGCGTGTTCGAGGCCGACCACCTCGTGGTTGCGCTCGGTGCGGAATATGATTTCGACGCCACGCCAGGGCTTTCGGGAACCAACGAGTTCTACACCGTGGCGGGAGCGGAGCGGCTGCGCGACGTGCTGCCCACTTTCAAAAAAGGCAAGGCGATGGTCGGCGTCTGCGGGGCACCCTACAAGTGCCCGCCGGCGCCCAGCGAATGCGTGCTGATGCTGCACGACTATCTGGTCAGGCAAGGCGTGCGCGCGGACTGCGAGATATCATTGGTGCTGCCGCTGGGCAGCCCGGTGCCGCCCTCGCCCGACACCTCGCGGGCGCTGCTGGCGGCCTTTGCCGAACGCGACATCAAGTTCATCCCGAGCCGCCGCGTCGCCTCCGTCGACAATGCCCGCAATTTGGCGGTGCTCGACGACGGCACGGAAATGCCGTTCGATCTCTTCCTCGGCGTTCCCAAGCATCGCGTGCCGCCGGTGGTGCTGGAAAGCGGCATGGCCGAGAACGGCTGGATCCCGGTCAATCCGCGCACGCTCGAAACAAAATACGAGAACGTCTATGCCGTCGGCGACGGCGCCAACACCGGCACGCCCAAGGCCGGGGTGTTCGCCGAAGGTGCGGCGCGCGCCGTTGCCACCGGGCTCATCGCAAAACTGCGCCAGAGCGGCAGCGGCTCGCTCTATGACGGCTTCGGCACCTGCTATATCGAGTTCGGCGGCGGCCGCATCGGCAAGGTCGAGGTCGATTTCTTTTCAGGCCCCGCGCCGACCGGAAAATACCACGAGCCCTCGGTAGCGCTGCGCGCCGACAAGGAGACTTTTGGATCGAGCCGGCGCTCGCGCTGGTTCGGCCTCTGAGGCCGGAGGATGAAGACCGCTCAGGGGGCTGAGAACCCCCGGGGCGGTCCTGGCTCCTCATCGACCACGAGCGCGATCTTGGGTATCCTGCCGGCCATGACGATGGTCCACAAGGAGGTGGACGCCGCTACGGGAGGAATGCCGCGATGGTTGGAGCTTCGACCGGCTTGCCGCGCTATGAGGATGCCGTTCAACGCTTTCGCATCGAGGATGAAGTCGCGCGCCTTGATGGCGACCCTGCGACCGGCATCAACGCCTATCTCGAATGCTGCGGCCGCTACACTGGCCAGAATCGTCTGGCGCTGCGCGCCATCTCGGCCGGCGGGAGCCTGAGCGAATTCAGCTTCGACGATCTCGCCGACATGTCGGGACGCGCAGGCACCCTGCTGAAGGATCTGGGCGTCGGCCCCGGCGATGTCGTCGCCGGCATGCTGCCGCGCATTCCCGAACTGGTGGCGTTCATCCTTGGCACCTGGCGCATCGGCGCGGTCTACCAGCCGTTGTTCACCGCCTTTGGCCCGAAAGCCATCGAGCACCGGCTGGGCTACAGCGGCGCGAAGCTGGCGGTGACCAATCCGGCCAATCGTGGCAAGCTCGACGAGATCGAAAAGAGCCCGCGCGTCGCGACCATCCTCGGCGCCGGCGACACCGTGCCGGCAGGCGACATCGATTTCCGCGCCGCCCTTGCCGCCGCCTCGCCCGATTGCCAGCCGGTGCTGCGCAAGGGCGACGACCTGTTCATGATGATGTCGACCTCGGGCACGACCGGCCTGCCCAAGGGCGTGCCGGTGCCGCTCAAGGCGCTGATGTCGTTTGGCGCCTACATGCGCGAGGCGATCGGGCTGAGGCCCGGCGACGTGTTCTGGAACATTGCCGATCCCGGCTGGGCCTATGGCCTCTATTACGCCATCACCGGGCCGCTGCAGCTCGGCATCGCCACCACCTTCTATGAGGGCGCCTTCAACGCCAAAAGCACCTACGACATTATCGAGCGGCTGGGCGTCACCAGCCTCGCCGGATCGCCTACCGCCTATCGCCTGCTGATGGCCGAAGGCGCCGCGGCCGCTGCCCGCATCAAGGGGAAGCTCAGGGTGGTGAGCAGCGCCGGCGAGCCGCTCAACCCGGAAGTGATCCGCTGGTTCGACGCCCACCTCGCCGCCCCCATTCATGACCATTACGGCCAGACCGAGAACGGCATGATGGTCAACAACCATCACGGCCTGTCGCACACGGTGCGGCCGGGCTCGGCAGGTTTCCCGATGCCGGGCTATCGCATGGTGGTGCTGGACGAAGCGGGCCGGGAGCTTGGCCCCAACCAGCCCGGCATTCTCGCCGTCGACATCGCCAATTCGCCGCTGCGCTGGTTCGACGGCTATCACCAGGCGGAGACGCCGGCGATAGCAGGCGGCTATTACCGCACCGGTGACACGGTCGAGTATGAGCCGGACGGCTCGGTCTCGTTCATCGGCCGGGCGGATGACGTCATCACCTCGGCCGGCTATCGCATTGGCCCATTCGACGTCGAAAGCGCACTGATCGAGCATCCGGCGGTCAACGAGGCGGCGGTGGTCGGCGTGCCCGATCCGCAGCGCACCGAGATCGTCAAGGCCTTCGTGGTGCTGGCGTCGGCCTACCAGGGCAGCGAGGCGCTAGCCGAGGAACTCGCGCAGCATGTCAAGAAGCGGCTCTCGGCACATGCCTATCCGCGCGAGGTCGATTTCGTCACCGAATTGCCAAAGACGCCGAGCGGCAAGATCCAGCGGTTTTTGCTGCGCAAGGCGGAGGTGGAGAAGCGCAAGGGCTGACGCTGCGCCTGAGCGCCAATCTCCCCCCTCGAGGGGGAGATGGCCGGCAGGCCAGAGGGGGTCGCTGCGCGTGAAGCGCCGGCGTCCTCGGCGGCGATAGACGACGCTGGCGAACTATGTGAGACGACCCCCTCTGTCGCCTTCGGCGACATCTCCCCCTCGAGGGGGGAGATCAGCGGCTCCAACGTCGGCGTTTCCAGCCTTGTTTTAGCCTGATCTTGTCTTCAAACGTTCGTATTGTCCTTGGATACAACGTAGAGCGGAGAGCTACATCATGCGGCTGGTCTGGACATTTCTGTTCGCGCTCGCGAGCAGTGCTGCTTTCGCGGCTTCGCCGGAGGACGACTATATCGCGGCGCGCGACAAGGCGATTTCCGCAATCGCGGCGCTGGCAAGCTCGAACGCACCGGTGGAAACGCTCGATGCCGCCGGCGCAAAAGCGCTGGCCGATCTCGAAAGGCGTCTTTCCGCCCTTGTCGGCCCCGTGACGGTCAAGGATTTTCCGGCAACCGGCACGATCAATCTCGAAAGCCTCAGCGATGCCGATATCGGCTTCGGCATGCTCGACGGGTTGAGATACGCCAAAGGCGACGACGGCCCGAGCCTGGTGGCAACGACCCGGGGCCTGCTCGAGCGCTGGCTGCAGTCCAGAGCCGCCGAGACCGACGAGAGCTTCAAACTGCCCGCCGGCATCGATGCGGCGCTGAAACTCGACGCCTTCTACACGCAGGCCATCAACAGCGACGCCGCATTCGAGGGGACGCTCGACTTGCCGCTGAAGAAGCCTGAAGGCGCCGACCTGGCTTTTGCGCGGCTCGGCGGCTGGACGCAGGATTTGGGGCCGATTGACGACCAGCAGGTCATCGTCACCCTCGTCAAGGGCAACAGCGTGATGATCGCCTCGGCGTCTGCGGCACGCCCTGTTCCGAAGATCGCGGCCTGCGACGCCGTGTGGACTGCTGCGAACGCTGCCGCCCAGAAATTCCAGGAGGCTTACCAGGCTTCGGACCTCAAGGACGAAACGGCGTTCGATGCCGCCAACGCCGCCATGGAAAAAGGCGACGCCGACTATCGCACCTGCATGGGCGAGCACCTGCCTGATGACCCGGCCTTCCCGGCGCTGCTCAAGCAGGTTCAGGAGCTTGCCGATCACATGGCCGGCAAGTAGGCTCTCGCTGATCCTGGTCGGATCATCGCCACGGCACCGAACAGTTTCGCATCTATTCGGAAGAATTCGGAAGTATTGATGCCGCCTTTGAGACGCTGTCTCGAGGCTTCTCCAATCTGGAGCCTGCCGTCATGCAGACGGTGCAGGACTTCAAGGAGGACGCCATGAACATCGTCACGTCAATTCCCGAAAGCGATTTGGCCGTCAGCAAGCAGGCGGCGTATGAGCCTCTTTTCAAACGGCCACCCAGCTTCGAAAACCTGGAACAGGAGCGGCAACACCGGAAGGAAAGACTTGCCGCCGGCTTCCGCATCTTCGGAGCGCTGGGCTTCAGCGAAGGCGTCGCCGGACATATCACGGCGCGTGATCCGGAATTCACCGACACGTTCTGGGTCAATCCGTTCGGCATGCATTTCGCGCATGTCACGGTCTCCGACCTCATCCGTGTCGACGCCACGGGCGCGGTGGTCGAGGGCACGATGCCGGTCAACGTCGCCGCCTTCGCCATTCATCATCAGATCCACGCGGCACGGCCGGATGTGGTGGCGGCTGCGCACACGCATTCCATCTATGGCAAGGCGTGGTCGGCGGTCGGCCGGCTGCTCGACCCGATCACGCAGGACGCCTGCGCCTTCTACGAGGATCACGTCTTCTTCGATGACACACGGGTGATGGTCACGGAGGCGAGCGAGGCGGCGCGGATCGCCGAAAGCCTCGGCGGCCACAAGGCGGCGATTCTGCGCAATCACGGTCTGCTCACGGTTGGCCAGACCGTCGACGAAGCCGTCTGGTGGTTCATCTCGATGGAACGCTGCTGCCAGGCGCAGTTCCTCGCCGAGAGCGTGGGCACGCCGCTCCAGGTAGACCCGGAAAACGCCCGTGCCACCCGCGCCGTGAACGGAACGGCACAAGCTGGCTGGTTTCAATGCCAACCGCTGCACGACCGCATCCTCAGGCAACAGCCTGATCTACTTGGATAGGTTCGCGTGCCCGCACCTGGCCAACGAAGGCATGATCGTCAGCCCGCAACGTCGGGTCCATTCACGATCAGCCTTTTGGCTGCGGCGGCCGCGGCAGTGCAATAGTTTCGGTCGCCATGGATCAGGATCATGACCATCGCACCCTCGACAAGCAGGAGCAATTCGCGTGCCCGCTCACCCGGCGATGCCACCTTCGCTTCTACGAGAAGGGTTGCCAGATGCTGTTCCATCAAGGCTTTGTGCTGGCGCGCCATCGAGCGTGCGGGATGCCCCGAGAGATCGGCAAGCTCGATTGCCAGCCGGGTGAACCCCGACCCCGCCCACCGTGGCTTGGCCGACCATGTTGCCAGTCCACCGAAGAGCTTGTCGACCAGTTTCTCCGGACCACCTGACAGGTCGATGCCGTAGGTCTGGAACTCGGCGAAAGCCCGTTCATGCTGTGAGGCAAGCACAGCGGTCAGCAACGCGTCCTTGCTGTCGAAGTGATAGTAGAGCGTCTTCTTGGTGACGCCGGCGGCGCTTGCGATCTCATCCATGCCGACGCGAAAGAATCCCCGGCGGCGAAAGAGCTTATACGCCGCCTGCAATATCACTGGCCTGGTGTGGTCGGACGATCTGGGCACGGGGCTGAGGCCGATGAATGTATACTCGCTAGTGAGTTTACATCCGCGCGGTCGCGACATTCAATGGACTAGAATTGGCTAATATTCGTTGGGAGCCGACGATGGACAGGCTGATCACCGCAGTGCCCGATCTCCAACAATTCAGGGAAGCCACAACCTTGGGCGACCGGGCCAAGGCGCCACCGGCGCCTTCGCTCCTGAAGACCATGACCTGCATCGAGGATCTGCGGCAGGCCGCCCGCCGCCGCGTTCCCCGGGCCTTTTTCGACTATGTCGAGGCAGGCTCCTACTCGCAACAAACCTTGCGCGCCAACAGCGCCGATCTGGCGCGGCTCACTTTCCGCCAGCGCGTGCTGGTCGACGTTTCGCAACGGGATACGGGGACGATGATCCTCGGCGAGAAGGCTTCGCTGCCGATCGCGTTGGCACCAATCGGCATTGGCGGGATGCAGTGGGCCAATGGGGAAATCCTCGCCTGCCGCGCCGCACAGGCGGCCGGTGTTCCCTACACACTCGGGACAATGGCGATCTGCTCGATCGAGGACGTTGCCGCGGCGGTCGAGAAGCCGTTCTGGTTCCAGCTCTATGTGATGAAAGACCGCGGCTTCGCGCGTTCGCTTGTCAAGCGGGCGCTCGCTGCACGCTGCAGCGCGCTGGTGCTAACCGTCGACCTGCAGGTGCTGGGACAGCGCCACGCCGACGTCAGGAATGGGCTGTCGGTTCCGCCGGCGCTGAAAGTACGAAATCTTCTCGACATGGCGACCAAGCCCGCCTGGGCCTGGAGGATGCTCACTGCCAAGCGCTGGACGTTCGGAAATCTCGCCGGCCATGTGAAAGGCGAGCAAGGCGTCAAGGAGCTCGCGGACTGGGTGTCGCATCAGTTCGATCCCACACTCAACTGGAATGACGTCGAGTGGATCAGGAGCATCTGGCCAGGCAAGCTGATCATCAAGGGTATTCTCGACGTCGACGATGCGCGCGCCGCCAGCAAGGCTGGCGCAACCGCGATCGTGGTGTCCAACCATGGTGGCCGGCAGCTGGACGGTGCGCCATCGACGATCTCCAAGCTGCCGAAGATCGTTGAAGCGGTGGGCTCCGAAATCGAGGTACTGTTCGACGGCGGCGTTCGGTCAGGCCAGGATGTGATGCGCGCGCTCGCCCTTGGCGCCAGAGGCTGCCTGGTCGGGCGAGCCTATATTTACGGCCTCGGTGCCGGCGGAGAGGCTGGTGTGGCGACCGCCATTGAGATCCTTCGCAAGGAACTGTCCGTCACCATGGCGCTGACCGGCACGAGAAGCATCGACGAAGTCGATGAGCGGGTGCTGAACTAGCCGAGTCGTCCTGGATGGGGCTGTCGTTGTGGCATTGGGCGCCGCTGTGGTTTCCGTTGCCGCGGCGTTTCTGGCAGGCGATGTAGTCCGCCACATAGCGCTCGAGGGCGGCGCGGAATACTTCGTCACGTGGGCACGTCCTGCTCGCTGGAACGGCTTGCTCGGTCTCCGTCTCTAACTCCACACGGTCAAAAACAACAGCAGACATTTCCGGCTCTCCTGTCTCAAAACGTGGTGACAGGGTGAGCCCAGCGGGCGGTGGCGTCGCGGGCGCCTGCCCGAATACTTCCGAAAAGCTCCGAAAAGATGTTAGTTTGCGCCATGGTGGGGAAGCGTTTTGCCTTCGGTCCGTTCGAGCTCAACCCTGAAGCGGGAACGCTGCTCCGGCAGGGCCTGCCCGTTCCGGTCGGCTATCGCGGCGTGCTGCTCCTGGCGGCGCTGGTGGAACGACCCGGCGAAGTCCTGTCCAAGGCGGCGCTGATGGACGCGGCATGGTCGCAAGCGGCGGTCGAGGAAAGCAATCTCTCGGTCCAGATCGCATTGCTGCGCAAACTGCTTGGGCCGGGACCCGACGACGCCGAGTGGATCGCGACAATCCCCCGGGTCGGCTACCGCTTCGGTGGCGCCGTGGAGTGCCTCGACACCGCTGCTGCCCCATCCGACAGTGCCGAGGCCGGGCCGTCCATCGCCGTGCTGCCCTTTGCCAATCTCAGCGACGACGCCGAGCAGCAATATTTCGGCGACGGCCTCGCGGAAGACATCATCACCCGACTGGCGCGGCTGCGCTGGCTGTTCGTGTCCGCCCGCAACTCATCATTCACCTATGGCGGCAAGGCGGTCGACGTGAAGCAGATCGGGCGCGAGCTCGGCGTGCGCTATGTGCTCGACGGAAGCGTGCGCCGTTCCGGGCAGCGGCTGCGCATCAACGCCAGGCTGAGCGACGCAGACCACGGGCGCCAGATCTGGGCCGAGCGCTACGATGCGGAAATCGCCGATTTCTTCGCGCTGCAGGACGAGATCGCCCAAAGCGTCATCGGCGCCATCGAGCCCAGGCTCTACATTGCGGAGCAGGAGCGTTTCCAGAGCCGGTCGCCCGGCAACCTCGATGCCTGGGGCTTCGTGATGAAGGCGATGCCCTATGTCTGGACCTGGGCTTCGCTGCCGGATTTCGAGATCGCCGAGCGGCTGCTGAAAAAGGCTGTCGACATCGACCCCGACTATCCGCGCGCCAACTGCCTGATTGCCTGGGGCCTCGCCGCAAAGTCGATGCTTGGACTGGCTGATTCGGAAGCCGCCCTGCCTGCTGCCCACGACATGGCGCAACGGGCGATTCGCAGCGACCCGGAGGACCCGTGGACGCACTTCGCCACGGGCTTCGTGCATATGGCCTCGCGCCGCTTCGACCCGGCCGTGAAGGCCCTGTCCGAGGCGATCACTCTCAATCCGAGCCTCGCCTACGCGCATATGATCCTCGGATCGACCTATGCCTATGCGGGCATGCCCGACGACGGCCTGCACCATGTCGCGCTGGCCGACCGGCTCAGCCCGCGCGATTTCACGCAAGCAGGCAGCCTTTCCGTCGCTGGGCTCTGTCATTTCATGGCCGGGCGTTACGCCGAGGCGGCCGAATTCGAGCGGCGGGCGGTGGATCTCAGGCAGAATTTCGGGACGGCGTGGCGCACATACGCCGCCTCGGCCGGCATGGCTGGCGACCGCCCCACCGCCGCCCACGCGTTGTCGCAGACACGGCGCCTGCATCCATCCGTGTCCGTGGACTGGGTCGAGAAATACCACCCCATCGTGCACGAAAGGGATCGGGCACGCTACATCGAGGGGCTGCGCGTCGCCGGGCTCGACTGATCGAGGAGGCCGGGTCAATACCGGTCATGGCGAAGCAACCTTGGTAGACCGAGCTCCCATCCGCTTCCCAATCCGTCAGCTCCGCAACCACGGCGCTTCCAGCGGTTTTTGCTGCGCGAGACGCAGGTGAGACGCGCAAGCAAGGCTGACGTTTGAGCGCGCGGGTTGCGATCTCGCGCCCGACTTGGCATAATTGTCCGACCATTCGCAGCAGGAGAGTGAGATGAGAACCTTCATGTCCAACCGGAAAGGAGAGATCGATCAACAGGACATGAAGCTTTATGCAACGCCACTTTTCCCGGGCGAGGACGCATGCCGACGCGCGCCATAGCCAATCCCTAGGTAAACCTTCACCGCCTTCGGCCGGATTTTCCGCGCGGGCTGAGCGTAGCCGGCGGTTCGCACACGCGCGCAAATTCCTGTCGTACTACAAGCCGCATCTGGCTCTGCTGGCGGCGGACTTGGCGTGCGCCGTGCTCATTGCCGCGACGGCGCTTGCACTGCCGGTTTTCGCCAACCATGTCACCAGGGGTCTGCTGGCTTTGCCGCAGGCAGCCGAGACGCTCAGCCATATCTACGTCTCGGGCGGACTCATGCTCGCCATGGTGGCCATCCAGGCAGTCGCCGTGTTCTTCGTCGACTATCAGGGCCACGTCATGGGCGCCAGGATCGAGAGCGCGATCCGCCAGGAGCTGTTCGAGCATTGCCAGAAACTGTCCTTCAGCTTCCATGACGGGCAGCGTGTCGGACAACTGATGAGCCGCATCACCAACGACTCGCTATCGCTGGGCGAACTCTACCATCACGGCCCCGAGGACCTGTTCATCGCAGCGCTCAAGTTCCTCGGCGCCTTCGTCATCCTCACCATCATCGACCCGGTGCTGACCGCGCTGATTGCCATCATGACGCCGTTCGCGGTGATCTATGCCCTGCACTTCAACCGCCGCATGAACGGGGCCGTGCGACGCAGCAAGGAGCGAATCGCCGCCATTAACGAGCGGCTGGAAGATTCTCTGACCGGCATCAGGGTCGTCCAGTCCTTTGCCAATGAAGATCTGGAAATACAGCGTTTCGCGCAGGCAAACGCGATGTTCCTGGAAAGCCGCCGGGACGGCTATCTGAGCGAGGCCTATTTTTCGCTGGGAACGGCGACCTTTGCCCAGATGATCACCGTGCTGGTCATCGTCGCCGGCGCCGTTCGCGTGCTGAGCGCTGAGCTCAGCGTCGCCGACATGCTGACCTTTCTGCTGTGCGTAGCGGTGCTGGTCGACCCGGTGTCGCGCCTGGCCAATCTGGCGCGGCTCTGGCAGGAGGGTCACACCGGCTTTGTCAGGGCGATGGAACTTCTGGATACCGCTCCCGACATCGAGGACCGGGACGGCAGGGTCGAACTCGGCCGCCCGATCGGGGCGGTCAGCTTTCGCGATGTCGGCTTCCGCTACGAGGCCGAGGGCGCTCATGTACTGAAACGCCTGGCCTTCGACATCGCGCCGGGCGAATTCGTCGCGCTGGTTGGCTCGTCAGGCGTCGGCAAGAGTACGTTGTGCGCGTTGATCCCCCGCTTCTACGAGGTCAGTGCCGGACAGATACTGATCGACGGCATCGACGTGCGCGACATCAGCCTCGCATCGTTGCGGCGCAGTATCGGGGTGGTACAGCAAGACGTCTATCTGTTCAGCGGCACGGTGGCGGAGAACCTGCGCTATGGCCGCTTCGACGCGACGGACGCCGAGATTGCCGCTGCCGCCGAGGCGGCCAACGCGCATGATTTCATCATCGCCCTGCCCGACGGCTACGACACCGACATCGGGCAGCGCGGCGTGAAACTGTCCGGCGGGCAGAAGCAGCGGTTGACCATTGCGCGCGCCTTCCTCAAGAACCCGGCCATCCTCATCTTCGACGAGGCGACAAGCGCGCTGGACAATGAGAGCGAGCGGGCCGTCCAGCAGGCGCTGCTGGAACTGACTAGGGGACGCACGACCATTGTCATCGCGCATCGCCTGTCAACGGTGCGCCATGCGGACCGCATCCTGGTGCTGACCGAGGACGGGATCGGCGAAGAAGGAAGCCACGACGCGCTGATGGCGGCCGGCGGACTCTATGCCGCGCTCCACAGAGTGCAAGCCAGCATCTAACACACCAGCGGCCCGCTTCCCTCTTGCGGAGACGGGCCGAGTGTTCCGGAAGTCGAATAGCGGAAGAGAGGATGAAATCGGAGCTGAATGCTGGGACGCGATGCCGAGGCTTCCCCTACCCCCTGAGCCCCGGCGCTTCCTGCCCTGTGCGCTCGACATATTCGGTATAGCCGCCGCCATAGGTGTGGATGCCCTCCGGCGTCAGTTCCAGCACGCGGTTGGAGAGTGCGGCCAGGAAATGGCGGTCGTGCGAGACGAACAGCATGGTGCCTTCATACTGCGACAGCGCCGTGATCAGCATCTCTTTGGTGGCGATGTCGAGATGGTTGGTCGGCTCGTCCAGCACCAGAAGATTGGGCGGATCGAACAGCATCAGCGCCATCACCAGCCGTGCCTTCTCTCCGCCCGACAGCACGCGGCATTTCTTGTCGATCTCGTCGCCGGAAAAGCCGAAGCAGCCGGCGAGTGCCCGCAGCGGCGCCTGGCCGGCCTGCGGAAACGCGTCCTCCAGCGTCTGGAACACCGTGCGCTCGCCTTCCAGCAGCTCCATGGCGTGCTGGGCGAAATAGCCCATCTTGACGCTCGGGCCCCGCGCCACCGTGCCATTGTCGGGCTCGGAAGCGCCGGCGACCAGTTTCAGCAGCGTCGACTTGCCGGCGCCGTTGACGCCCATGATGCACCAGCGCTCGCGGCGGCGGACCTGAAAATCCAGCCCCGCATAGATCGACCGGCTGCCATAGCCTTTGTGGACATTCTTGAGCGTGACGACATCCTCGCCGCAGCGGGGCGCCGGCTGGAAATCAAAGGAAACCGTCTGGCGGCGCTTGGGTGGCTCGACGCGATCGATCTTGTCGAGCTTCTTCACCCGGCTCTGCACCTGGGCGGCATGCGAGGCTCGGGCCTTGAAGCGCTCGATGAAGGCGATCTCCTTGGCCAACATCGCCTGCTGGCGCTCGAACTGCGCCTGCTGCTGCTTGTCGGCGATGGCCCGCTGCTGCTGGTAGAATTCGTAGTTGCCGGAATAGGCGGTGAGCGAACCGGCGTCGATCTCGACCACCTTGTTGACGATGCGGTTCATGAACTCGCGATCGTGCGAGGTCATCAAGAGCGCGCCGTCATAGCCCTTGAGGAAGGATTCCAGCCAGATCAGGCTTTCCAGATCGAGATGGTTGCTCGGCTCGTCGAGCAGCATCACGTCGGGACGCATCAAAAGGATGCGGGCCAGCGCCACGCGCATCTTCCAGCCGCCGGAGAGTTTGCCGACATCGCCGTCCATCATCTCCTGGGAAAAGCCGAGACCGTCGAGCACCTCGCGGGCGCGGCCGTCCAGCGCGTAGCCGTCGAGTTCCTCGAAGCGGTGCTGCGCTTCGCCATATTTCTCGATGATCTCGTCCATCCGGTCGGCCTGGTCGGGATCTCCCATGGCGTGTTCGAGCTCACGCATTTCGGCGGCGACGTCGCTCACCGGCCCGGCGCCGTTCATCACCTCGGCGACCGCGCTGTGGCCGGCCATGTCGCCGACATCCTGGCTGAAATAGCCGATGGTGACGCCACGATCGACCTGGACTTGCCCCTCGTCAGGCTGCTCCTCGCCATTGATCATACGAAACAGCGTCGTCTTGCCGGCGCCGTTGGGGCCGACGAGACCGACCTTCTCGCCCTTCTGCAAGGCGGCCGAGGCCTCGATGAAGACGATCTGGCGACCGTTCTGTTTACTGATGCTTTCGAGACGTATCATGCCTGTTCGCGAGCCCTGGAGGATTTTCCCCGGCCTTACGCGATAGGCGGCGTCAGAGGAAGCGCACAAGCGCTACCCGCGCGAAAAAGCCGCTGCGGAACCCTGCCTCCTGAAGGCAGAAGCCGACGGCGGAGGCGCGGAAGCGCCAGTCACAAAAACAGGGCAACCAACCGGTTTTGACGGGTAACCGGCCGTCAGCCCTCGTCCTTGGTCTTGCGGGCTTCCTGCTCGCCCTTGGTCTTACCATGCTCTTTGGCGAGATCCTTGGCCTGCTGCGGTGAAACGTCGGTCTGCTCGGCGATACGCAAAGCTTCCTTGTCGGAAATGCGGTGGTTCTTGGACGGTGTGTCGGTCATGGCGAAGCTCCAAACAGGCGGCCCGCCGGAGACCGGCGGGCCTGGGTATTCGTCAGGCTGCTTCGGCCTGCTGGTTGACGACACTCGTCGCGATACCGGTCAGGGCCTCGTCGGTCGCCTTTTCTTCCTTCAGCGTCGCTTCAAGAAGCGCAACCGCGTCGTTGAGGCCAAGCTCCTCGGCCCAGGTCCGCATCGTGCCGTAACGGGAAATCTCGTAGTGCTCAACCGCTTGGGCGGCTGCCAGCAGGCCCGCGTCGAGCGCCGGCGAACCCTTGTATTCTTCCATGATTTCCGCACCCTCGTCGGTGATGCCGACGATGGCCGCGCAGGTCTTGCCCTGCGGCTTCTTGCCGATAACGGCGAACACTTTTTCGAGGCGGGCGACATGGCCTTCCGTCTCGCTGCGATGCTTCATAAAGGCCGCCTGCAGCTCCGCGCTCTGGGCTGCCTTGGCCATCTTGGGCAAGGTTGCGAGAATTTTCTTCTCGGCAAAATAGATGTCTTTCAGCGTGTCGTGAAAAAGGTCTTCGAGAATTTTCTGTTTGGCCATTGTCTACTCCTGTGGGTTCTTCCCTCGAGTGGACAATGAGCGGCTGGGCGAATTGTTCCGCGCTTGGCTAGCGCATCAACCCGGCTGCGCGTAACGCGTCCTCGATCACTTTGGTGATGCCGGCAGCCGAGCCGCGCGCGTCAGGTCGCGGTTCTCCGGTGTGGTCGATGCGTGCCGCGCGCGGCTTTTCAGGGACGCTGTAAATCTTCAAGGCGGCGCCGGAGACAGGCGCCACTGAGGCGGCGTCTTTTTTCGCGTCGCCCCGTGCAGCTGGCTTCGCGAGATCCCAGAAGCGAGCTATGTGGCGTGTCGAGGAAATCCCGACATCCAGCATGAACGGCCCTGCCCTGCCCAGGCCATCATCGCCAGTCGTCTGCAGTGGCGTGCCATGGCCCATGCCGGCCACGCTGTACTTTTCGATCAGCTCCCGGCCACTGCCGTCGCACCAGACCTGTCGTGTCTGGCCATCGACCGTCTCGACGCGCGTCGGGCTGGTGCCAACGCCATGCACCCCTTGCCATTGCGCGACAATGGCATCCGCGTTGGACTGCACGACGGTGTTGTCGGCCGAGCCCTGCCAGACCGAAATCGTCGGCCAGGGACCCCTATGTGACGAGGCCCCGCGCAAGAGCCGTTGCAGGTCGGCCTTGGACGGGCCGCCATGGCCCCGCATACGGTCGAAGGCTTCGGGGATCGTCACCGCACTGCCGTAGGCCACTCCGGCAACGATTGCGCCGCCGGAGAACAATTCCGGATAGGCCGCGAGCATCGCCGTCGCCATGGCGCCGCCGGCGGAAAGGCCGGTGATGAAAATACGCTTGCGGTCAACACCATGAGTGGCGACCACCGCCTCGATCATCTGGCGGATGGAGAGCGCTTCGCCACTGTCGCGGATGATGTCTCCCGGGACGAACCAGTTGAAGCAGAGATTGGCATTGTTGGCGCGCTGCTGCTCCGGGAAGAGGACTGCAAACCCCTGCTCCGCCGCGAGTTGCGACCAGCCGGAACCGTGATCATAACCAGCTGCGCTCTGGGTACAGCCATGCAGGACCACGACCAGTGCTGCATCTTCCTGCAGGTTTGCGGGCACGTAGAGGCGTGCACGCAAGGCGCCAGGATTGGAACCGAACCCGGTCACATCGGACAGCCGATCGTCATGGTGCTGCCCGGAAGCGACGGGGCGGCCGCGCATCGCGCTCAGCCGCGCGATCGTATCTGACATGTTTCGCAAATCGGTATCCTTGCTTGCCGGGATGGCGTCGCACACAACGCGCTTGCAGCAATATCGTTGCTGCACTGCACAATAACAAGCTGTGACGCGACGGCGGCGCTGGACGCCTTTGCCGCCTCGCTACTTCGCGTCGTGAAAAATGATGCCGACGGTATGCCGTATCCCCGAGCGCAGGCGGCTGACGCCGTGGCGAAGATTGACCCGGTAATTGCCCTTCGTCCCCTTCACCGGGCGATTGTGGACGGCGAAGACGACCGCGTCGCCCTGGCTGAGCGGCACCACCTCGGCGCGGCTTTGCATGCGCGGGCGCTGCTCGGTCAGCACGAACTCGCCGCCGGTGAAATCCTCGCTCGGCTCTGAGAGCAGGATCGCCACCTGCAGCGGGAAAGCGAGATCGCCGTAGAGATCCTGATGCAGGCAGTTGAAGTCGCCGGGCACGTATTGCAGCAGAAGCGGCGTTGGCCGCGTCTGGCCCTGGTCGTGGCATTGCCTGAGGAACGCCGCGTGTTCGGCGGGGTAGCGTTGGGCGATGCCCATACGTTCGTTCCAATCATTGGCGACCGAGGCCAGGCGCGGATAAAGCGCGGTGCGCAAGGCACCGATCAGGTCGGGCAAGGGATAGCGGAAATAGCGGTACTCACCCTTGCCGAAACCATGCCGCGCCATGTGGACATGGCTGCGGAAATGGCTTTCGTCGGGATAGAGGCCGGCAATCTGCCGGCACTCCTCAGGCGTCAGCAGCTTTTCGATGACCGCGCAGCCATGGTTGCTCAATTCACTGGTGAGCGCCGCCCAGTCATGGGCTGCGACGCGCGTCTCGGCGGCACGAGCCGCTTTTGCCGTATCGAGGGAATGGATGGTCATGGGTCTTGCCTCCGATGCTACCATCAGGGTCGGCGAAAGCAGGCGCGCCAGCCACCCGTTTCCTGCCAGGGTGGCTTGCGGGGCGGGTGAGCCGGCCGCGCGGTTGGCAATTTCCGCGTCTCGTGCACAATGGCGCCATGCGCGAGGCTCTTGTCGGAGTGGCGATCTTTGTCTGTCTGGCCGGGGCGGCATTGTGCAGCCTGGCGATTTACGATCGTTTCCCCGACAGGCACCGCCAGGACGACACCAGTGCCATCGTGCGGCTTATAGCCAATCTGTTCGTGGTGATGACCTCGCTGGTGATCGGCCTGATGATCAACTCGGCCAAGAACACCTTCGAATCCATCGACCACAATGTGCACGCCTATGCGACGCAACTGATCCTGCTGGACAGGACGCTCCGGCAATATGGCCCCGAAACCAACGCTGTCCGCGAGCCGCTTGGCGCCTATGTGCAACGGGTGGTGAGCGACGTCATGCCCCCGGGTGAAACGCCGGTTATCGCCAACAGGCTGTCGGAGCATCTGCTCACCGAAGTCGGCGACCGGCTGAGCACGATGACCCCGGCGGATGCCGCCCATGGCGCCTTGCTGCAGGATGCCCGCCAGCACCTGCAGAAGGTTCTGGAGCAGCGCTGGGTGCTGATCGAGCAGTCGGAGGGTACCATTCCACTGCCACTGATCGTCATGCTGGTGCTGTGGCTGATGCTGATCTTCGGCAGCTTCGGCTTCCGCGCACCGCGCAACGCTGTCGTCGTCGGCTCCTTCATGCTGGCGGCAGCGCTGATCGCGAGTTCGCTCTATCTGATCCTCGACATGGACATTCCGTTTTCCGGACCGATCCAGATATCGCCGGCGCCGCTCGAGCGTGCGCTGGCGGAGATCAGCCGGTAGGCTGGATTGCCGCGACATCGTCAAGCGCCTCGGCCGCAGGCGGCAAACCAAGGCCCTCGCGGCACCGATTTGTCGCTTTACCGAATTTTCAGCAAGGACTCGGATGCTCGCGACGGCGTTGACGCGCCGCGAAGCGGTATAGAGGCAGAACGCGATGCACCGGAACCTTATCGACGCACCGCCATCGGCGATGGATGCAGACAGCATCGAGGCGGGACGCCTTGACGCGCTCGACCGTTTCGACGTGATGGATACGCCGCGCGAGGAAGCGTTCGACCGCATCACGCGCCTGATCAGGAATATCTTCGACCTGCCGATCGCCATCGTTTCGATGATCGATGGCCACAGGCAGTGGTACAAAGCCTATGACGGGCTGGGCAACCGCGAAGTCGATCGCAACGAGACCTTTTGCAAATACACCGTGCAGGAACTGCTGCCGGTCATTGTTCCCGATGCGCGCGACGATATGCGTTTTGCACACAATCCGAGCGTCACCGGCGATCCACATATCCGCTTCTATGCCGGCGTGCCCTTGCGCACAGGCGATGGCCACAACATCGGCACGGTGTGCGCCATTGGTTACGAACCGCGTCAGTTCAGTGCGCGGGAAACCGCGATCCTTTCTGATCTCGCACAGCTGGCGATGGATGCGCTCGAACTGCGCCAGCTTGCCGCCGTCGACGGCCTGACCGGCGTCCTGTCGCGTCGCGCCTTCAAGGAACAGGGCGCCCATGCCCTGGCGCTGGCGCAACGCCACAAGCACAATCTGGCGTGCATCGCCTTCGACCTCGATCATTTCAAATCGATCAATGACCAATATGGCCATGCCACCGGCGACAAGGTTCTCACGGCCGTTGCCAAGGCATGCCGGGAACACCTTCGCGGCAGCGACCTGTTCGGACGCCTGGGCGGCGAGGAATTCGCGCTGTTGCTGCCGCATACCGATCGCCACAGCATGATCGGCGTCGCCGAAAAGCTGCGCACCGCCATTGGTGAGATCGTGGTCACCCAGGGGCTGTCGAAGATAGGCGTCAGCGCCAGCTTCGGCATGGCAGGGCTCGATCCACTGACGCCGGAAATCGACACGCTACTCGCCAACGCCGATGCAGCGCTCTACGAGGCCAAGGCCGCCGGCCGCAACAGATGCGTTGCCTGGAGCCCGGCAAACAACGCCCCCAAAAGCCCGCGCCGCCGCGTGCTTAAGGCGGGACGCATCGTGTTCAACAACCGGATGTCGTCGATCGACTGCACGGTGAGGACGCTGGCCGAAGATGCCGCCGGCCTCGACGTGACCAGCGCCGTCGGCGTGCCCGAGATCTTCAACCTGGCGATCCGGTCGGACGGGTTCGAGACGCGCTGCCGCGTCGTCTCGCAGACCGAACGGCACATCGAGGTGGAATTCTGCTGAGCCGACTGTGAGAGTGATCTCGGGCCAGCGGTCAGAGCGCTGCCGCTCATACCTTTCTGGGATAAGGCTTCAACTCCGGGTCGAGTTCGACCCGGACCGCATTGGTGAACACTGTCGTCGCCACCATGATGCCGGCGAAGGCGACGAGGTTGACCAGCACCGTCTCGTCGTAGCGGTCTTTCAACGCGTCCCAGAGCGCGTCGGGAACGGCGTTGGAATTGGTGGCGATGGCCTTGCCGAAGGCGATCAGCAGCGCCTCGTCTTTCGTCGGCGCGACGGCATCGGGATCGACACCGGCGCCGATCAGTGCACGGCGAAAGAAGGTAACCGGTATCTCGGCATGGGCGCTTTCCGAGATCGCCAGTGACAACAGCCACACCGCACGATCGTCGAGCGCAGGCCGCAGCAAGTCGCGCAAGGTGAACCATTCGGCATAGATGCGATGCGCCACCGGCGAATGCAGCAGGATGCGCTTCATGTTGGTCATCCGGCCGCGAAGGCCGATCTCCCGGTCATGCTCGGCGCGGATTTCGGGCGAAGCGGTGGCGTAGTCGATCGGGGAGATGCGTGCCATGGGGTGGTCCTGGGTTGTCGGGCCTCAGCCACCGAGGGTGGTGTGGAGCTCCGGCGGCGTTCGCAGGGTGTTGCTCACCGTGCAGATCGTTTCGGCGTCCTCGACAATTCGCCTTTTCGTCGCCTCGTCGAGATCGCCCGCTATGTCGAGCGTGATGGTGAAGCGGCCGACGCGCGAGAGATCGCCTTCCGCTTTTTCGCCGCTCACATCGGCGCGAACCTCGCCGAGGCTGGCAGCGACGCCGAGGCGCGTGGCGGCGATGCGGGCGCTCAGCACCATGCAGGCGGCGACAGAGGCATAGAGCAGGTCGAGCGGATTGAAGCCGGGCGCGTTGACGCCGGTGACGACATCGACACTGCCGCCGGTCGGCGTGGCAACGACAGGCAGACCAGCCGGTTGCAGCACGGCAAGCGCGCCGGTTACTCGGGTCCTGACCTTGAGTTCACTCATCTCATATCCTTCCGGCAGCCGGCAAACTTTGCGGCGCAAACCGCATTGCGGTTATATGGTATCGCGCTCTTTGGACATCATCGATCTCTTTCCTGCTTGCTGTGGAAAATGGCCAAGCTGTTGCGCGGCTGATCGATCGCGAGCTCGCGCCCGAGGCGGCCGAACTCCCGCTCTTGCTTCGGTATCGCAAGCGACCATCGGCTGATCCGGCAAATAAAGGCGCTCTCATTAGCGCTTCCTAAACCGTACCGCGGTATTGCTTGCCGATTGACGGTGGGAACCGCGGATGAACGCCTTCAGGCGAATGATCGGATTTGTTCTGATCCTGCTTACCGGAACGGTGATGCTGGGGGCGCTGCACATCGACGCTCAGCGGGACTTCGCGCTGGCCAAGGAGCGCTATCTCGAAAATTCCCAGGCGACATCCAAGGCGACCGCCAAGACTGTCGAAGACGCCTTGCGGGCCATCTACGAAAACGTCCGGACCCTGGCCTATCTGCCAAGCGTGCGAAACCTCGACCGGCATGGCACGAACCTTGGCGACGAAGGCCGCGCCACGATCCAGCAGATCTACAACAACCTCGCCAGCAATGTTTCCATTTCCGAGGTCTATTTCCTGCCATTGGATTTCGACCCCGATCGCTTCGATCCGGCGACGGGCAAGCTCGAGGAGCCGATCCTCCAGTTTGACCAGCTGATCGTGAATGCCAGGGCGAGGTCCGACGCCGCTGGCGACGCAAAACCTCGAAAGCTGGATGAGAATACGCTGGTCCGTCCAGCCGAAGAGGTTGAAACCTATGAATATCATGAGCTGGCCAAACAGCTTGCCTGGTTGAAGGCGAACTATCCGAATTCGAGCAACATCGACGGGCTCAACGTGCCGATCATCGGCACGAAGGAGCTGATCACCTGCGACAACACCGATTTCATCCACAGCGGCAATGACGCCGACCGATCCGGCTTTATCCTCTCGGTCCCGGTGTTCGGGCAAGATGGCAGCCTGCGTGGCTCCGTTTCGGCGATCATGCTCACCTCGGCGCTGAGGAAACTGCTGCCTGGCAATGACTATGTCATCGTCAATTCGGGCTACGGCTTCGAATCCGACCAGCATCGGCTGTCGACGTCGCTGGCGGCAGATTCTCGCTCGTTCACGGCGCCCGACCCAAAGCTGATCTATTCCGAGGTCATCCCGCTTTCCATCAACGATCCAAGAAGCGCATGGCGGCTCTGGGTCGGTTTTCCCAACAGCAGATTCGAAAGCAACATCGACGCCCAATCAGTGCGGGAGTTCGAGCTGGCGGGCTATGCCGCGGTCGCGATCGTCACCCTGCTGGCGCTGGCCTGCTGGTATGCGATCGGGCGGACGATGACGATGCAGGTCGATGCCGCCGAGACCCTGGAGCGGCGGGTGGAGGAACGCACCGCCGAGATCCAGCACCTCGCCACGCATGACATTCTCACCGGCCTGCCCAATCGCGGCCTGCTGGCCGACACGATGGACGAGGCGCTGAGGAGCCTTAGGGACGGCGAGAAGCTGGCGGTCCATTGCGTCGACCTCGACCGTTTCAAGCCGGTCAACGACACGTTGGGACATCCGGTCGGCGACGAGCTTCTCGGCGCCGTAGCCAAGCGCCTGAAGCAGCAGGCCGGCGAAACCGCCATGGTGGCGAGAGTGGGCGGAGACGAGTTCGTCATCCTCCAGCTGCTGCTCGATGGCGACGAACAGGCCGGCGTGCTGGCAAGCCGGGTCATTCACGCTTTGGCAGCCGAATATTTTATCCAGGGCCACAAGGTCAACATCGGCAGCAGCATCGGCATCGCCGTTTTCCCCGACGACGGACAAAGTTCCGAAATCCTCATCCGCAATGCCGACCTGGCCTTGTACAAGGCCAAGATGGAGGGACGCGGCACCTGCAGGTCGTTCGAGCCGGGAATGGACGCGCGATTGCAGGAACGTCGCCAGCTCGAAGCTGAACTGGCGCTCGGCGTGCCGAACGAAGAATTTGTTCTGCACTATCAACCGCTGCACGACGCAAAAACCTCGAAACTCACCGGCTTCGAGGCGCTGGTGCGATGGAACCATCCGCGCCTTGGCCTGCTGCCACCGTCGGAGTTCATCCATCTCGCCGAGGAGACGGGCGTCATCGGCGCGCTGGGCGAGTGGATCATGCGGCAGGCCTGCAGCGATGCGGCGAAATGGCCCCTGCCCGTCAAGGTCGCGGTCAATCTCTCGCCGGCCCAGTTCAAGCAGCAGGCACTGCCGCTTCAGGTTGCGTCGGCACTCGCCGCTTCAAATCTGCTACCGTCGCGGCTCGAGCTGGAGATCACCGAGTCGGTGCTGCTGGCGCACAATGAGAACACCATTCAGACGCTCTACAGCCTGCGCGACCTCGGCATCAGCATCGCCATGGATGATTTCGGCACCGGCTATTCTTCGCTCAGCTATCTCAGGTCGTTCCCGTTCAACCGCATCAAGATCGATCGCAGTTTCGTCAGCCTGATGTGCGAGAGCAGCGAAAGCCGGGCTATCGTCAAGGCGGTTGCCGAACTCGGCACCACGCTCGGCATGACGACAACGGCGGAAGGTGTGGAGACCGAGGACCAGTACAGGCTGGTCAAGGAGAACGGCTGCACCGATGTCCAGGGATGGCTGTTTGGACGTCCAATGCCAGTATCCGAGGTCTACGCACTTTTCGAACAGCCGAAAGCCTTGTTGGCGTAGAGCAAGGCAGCCCGCCCCGAGGACGCTCTGCCAAGCAACGCCAACATATGGTAGTCTTGGGGCCAACACCGCAACATCGACCGACGGACAAACCGTCTGCTTCGAGGTGCAGCAATGAGGCGCAGTCTCGGTTTGAGCTTGATTGCCGGCGCTGGCCTGCTCTGTGGCGTAGCGTTTTTGACTGTCGGTCAGTCCGCAGTCTCGCCAGACGCAATCCAGTCGTCGGTTACCCGTACCCCTGAATTGATCGGCAGCGCCTGGAAGCTGCCCGTGGCTGCCACTTTCGGTGCCGACGTCACATGGCAGTCGAACGGCTCACGCTGCGGTCCGGCAAGTGTTGCAAACACGTTCCGCTCGATTGGCGAAGAGGAGACAACCGAAGCCGAAGTGCTCAAGGGAACGGGAAAGTGCTGGACCGGCTTTTGCATCATCGGGCTGACGCTGGACGAGCTTGCCGACGTCGCACGAACGAACACCAAACGGAAAGTCTCCGTGCTGCGCAATCTGACCGCCGACGAGTTTCGCGAGCACATGAAGCATGCCAACGACCCCGGCCGCCGCTACATCATCAACTTTACCCGAGAGACGATATTCGGCGCCGGCGGTGGTCATTTTTCACCGATCGGCGGCTATCTGGAGGCCGAGGACCTGGTTTTCGTTCTCGACGTGAATGAGCGCTACAAGCCTTGGCTGATCGAGCGTGAACGACTGTTCTCGGCCATGGACACCATCGACAGCGATGGCGACAAGAAGCGGGGGTTGCTGCTGATCGAGTAACACGGTCGGTTTCGTAGCAAACGCGGTCCCGGCGCTACCACCCGCGCAAAATATGTTTCTGGATCTTGCCCGACGACGTGCGCGGCAGCGCTTCGGTGAGCAAAAACTCCTTAGGCACCTTGTAGCGGGCGATACGCGCCGCGCAGTGACCGGCCAGCGCCGCCGGGTCGAGGATACGGCCGGGTCTTGCCACGACGAAGGCACGGCCGACCTCGCCCCAACGCTCGTCGGCCATGCCGATGACGGCTGCTTCGGCGATGTCGGGGTGGTCGAGCAGCACCATCTCGATCTCGACCGGATAGACGTTCTCGCCGCCGGAAATGAACATGTCCTTGCGGCGGTCGACCAGGGTGACGAAGCCGTCCGCGTCCCGGCGGGCGATATCGCCGCTGCGCAACCAGCCATCGGCGGTGAAGGCGCGCGCCGTCTCTTCCGGCCGGTTCCAGTAGCCGGGCGTGACATTGGGGCCGGACAGCCATAGCTCGCCCGCCTCCCCCGGCGCGACGTCGCGGCCTTCGTCATCGACGATGCGCAGCAAGACCGATGGTCCCGGCAGGCCGGACGAACCGGCCTTGCGGGCAATCTGGCCGGCGTCGACCGGCATGCAGAGCACGGTGCCGGCCTCGGTCATGCCAAAACCGTCGGCCATGCGGATGCCTTGCTCCAGCCACCAGAGAATATCAGCGGCTGGATTGGGCGCGCCGCCGGTGAAGATGGCGGTGAGCGTAGTCCAGTTCGCCGGCGCGAAGTCCGGGTAATCGCGCAGCATCCTGGCCATCTGCGGAACGCCGAAATAATGGGTAATGCCGAGTGAGGGATCGGCCAGCCGGCGGTTGGTAAGGCCGGCGTCGAAGCCGGGCGAGATCAGCACCGTGCCACCCTGCAGCAGCGGCGGCCGCAGGCAGGTGATGAGACCGATGACATGGAACATGGGCGCATCGCAAAGAAAGATGCTGGCATTGCCGACCTGCCCCAAAACGCTGAAATTGACCGCGGTGGCCAACGCGTTGCGCTCGGTAAGGATTACACCTTTCGGCCGGCCCGACGTGCCCGAGGTGTAGAGGATGATCGACGGTGCATCGCCCGCAGGCAAAGCGCGTCGCGGCGCCGGCGTTTGCGCCTCGACCGCCGCCGCGAAGGCCGTGACGTCCAAAGGAGCGCAGCCTTCCGGCAGCGCCACGCCAAGTGCCGCATCGTGCAGCAGCAGCGCCGGATCGCAATCGGCCAGGATCGCCTGCTGCTCAGGCCCGGCCAGGCGCCAGTTGACCGGCACGAAGATGGCGCCGAGGCGCATGGCGGCCTGCTGCGCGATCAAGAGATCGGCGCCGTTGCGGGCAAGCGTGGCGATCCGCTGTCCCGGCACGATGCCATAATCTTGGAGCACGGCGATGGCGCGCTGGATGGCCTCGTCGAGCCCGGCATAGGTCCAGCGCCGCCCGGAGGCGAGGTCGACACAAGCGATACGCTGCGGCTGCGCGCTGGCGTGCAGCGCCACTGGGTCTGAAGTCGTCCAGGCCGGCATTCGCATCTCCTCCCCGGATTGTGTCATCACCGTCGGCTCAGTCGGTCATCTCGCCTTGTCGTAGGCAGCCAAGCCTGGCTTGTAGCTCTTCTCATCGATGAACTGGCGGATGCCTTCCTTGCGGCCGTCATTGTCGTAGGAATTCGCCGCCTCCTGCGCCCGCACAAGATAGTCCTCGGCATTGTCGTAGGTCATCTCGGCGACGCGGCGGATGGCATCCTTGGTGGCTTTCAGCGCAACCGGGTTCTTCTTCAGCAAAATGCTGGCGACCTCGGTGACCCGCGCCTTCAGATCCGCCAGGGGCAGGCTTTCATTGACCAGTTTCCAGGCGGCCGCCTTTTTGCCGTCGATGAGCTCGCCGGTCAGCGCGTGATACATGGCGTCGCGCATCGACAAGAGGTCGACCACTACCTTGGTGGCGCCGCCGCCGGGCAGGATGCCCCAGTTGATCTCGGACAGCGCGAACTGCGCTTCGTCGGCGGCGAAAGCGAGATCACAAGCGAAGAGCGGGCCATAGCCGCCACCAAAGCACCAGCCATTGACCATGGCGATGGTCGGCTTGCGGTACCAGCGCAGGCGCCGCCACCAGCCATAGGCTTCCGCTTGCGCCTTGCGCACGGCGCCAAGTCCTTTTGCTTCGGTCTCGCGAAAATATTCCTTGAGGTCCATGCCCGCCGACCAGGCGCTGCCCTCGCCCGACAACACAAGCACGCCGACATCGTCGCGATATTCGAGCTCGTCGAGCACTTCCATCATGCGCCGGTTGAGCGGCGGGTTCATGCAATTGCGCTTGTCCGGACGGTTGAAGCGCACCCAGGCGATGCCGTTCTTGACGTCGAAGGCGACGGTCTCTTCTGTCATGGTCATGTCCTCCCGTTCAGCCGCCTGCACGGTTAATTGCTATGCGGCATAGCTATCATATCCGCTATGTCGCATAGTCTTTTTCGCTTGACAAGAGCCTGGATCGCAGGGATCGGTGTCAGCATGGACGAGACACAGCTTCGCATCGATCCAGACGACACGCTCGACGCGCAGATCGGCTATAATCTGAGACGAGCCTCGGCCTTTGCGCTCAACGATTTCGCGGTCGAACTGGCCGATGCGTCGCTGCGCCCGGTGACCTATGGCATGCTGGCGCTGATCGATGAAAAGCCCGGCATCCGCGCCGCCGAACTTTGCCGCCTGCTCGGCATGAAGAGCGCCAACATGGCGCCGCTGCTCTCCGAACTCGAAGAGCGCGGCATGGTTGAGCGCGACGACCATGCGCAGGACAAGCGCGTGCAGGTGCTGACCCTGACCAAGGCGGCAACGGAGGCCATGCCGGCATGGCGCCGGCAGGTGCGCCGGCACGAGGACCGCTTCCTGCACCGGCTGACGAAAAAGGAACGGGCGACGCTGCTGCGCCTGCTGCGCCTGATCTGGACGGATGAAGACTGAGTTTTCCGACAAGCGTCGTCACTGGCCATTGTCGTGCCGCCACCGATCTCACAGAAAGATTCTTTTCGAAGAAGACGATAGGGACGCATCCTGCCAGACTGATTCAGGTTGTTTCACCTCCATCTGTCAGGAGCCTTCGCTGGGGCCGATTCCGGTTTTCATCGGCCCGCGCTAGACTGGCAGCAACCGCAACCGGGCTGCCCCTCACATGATTGTCCAGACCTGCATCAATGGCGCGCGCAGTGCCGACTTCCACCCTCGCCTGCCGCTCGACGCCGACGCCATGGCGCGTGACGGCGCGGGTTGCGTGGCCGCCGGTGCGGCCGAGCTGCATGTCCATGCGCGCGGGCTTGACGGGCACGAAAGCCTGGCGCCGGCGGCGATGGACCGGACAGTGCTGGCGCTACGCCGCGCCTGCCCGGGCACGCTGATCGGCGTTTCCACCGGGGCCTGGATCGAGAACGACGACCTGAGCACGCTTGTTGCCATCGCCGGCTGGCGCGAATTGCCGGACTACGCCTCGGTCAATCTCAGCGAGCAGGCGGCGCCACTGGTGATGGAGAGCCTGCGCCAGCGCGGCATCGGGGTTGAAGCCGGGCTTGCCTCGGTCGCCGACGCCGAGCGGCTGGTCAGCCTCGACCATGGCGGGCGTGTGCTGCGCATCCTGATCGAGATTTCCGAGCAGACACTGGACGAGGCATTCGCAGTGTCGAACGGCATCGAGGCGGTGCTGGAGCGCGCCGGCATCCGCCGCGTCATCCTGCTGCATGGCGAGAACGCCACGGTCTGGCCGTTCGTGCAGCGGGCAGCGGAACGCAACTGGTCGACGCGCGTCGGGCTGGAAGATGGCAAGGCGCTGCCGGACGGAACGATTGCAGCCGGCAATGCCGCGCTGACGGCTGCGGCGGTGACGATCTATCGGGCTGGGCGGTAGCGGCGGCGCACGCCAAGGTCAGCCATGCCAAGGCTATCCCACTGCCCAGACACTCGCTTGGGCGACGATCCCTGAACACGGGCGCGAAAAGAGTCCGATCAACAAGATAGCCGCCTTTGCTGCCGCAATGATTCAAGTGCCGGCGCCCATTCGAGGCGACCGCATCCGCGGCCCGACCGATCCGCAACCATGCACTAATCCCGTGCCCTCAGGGGCCTGCACCGTCAGCAATATGCGACGACGCTCTTGCTGTTGTTAAAAATTGTCCATATAGTATTTTCATATCAGAAAGAAATTCGCATCAATTTTTCTCTTTTATGAAAGTTTGTGCCTTTGCGGGAACATCTCGATCAGACCGACCGGCGACTGGTCAAACTGCTGTCGCAGGACGCGCAGCTTGGCGTTAACCGCATCGCCGAGACGATGGCGATCTCGGTGCCGACGGTGCGCACGAGGCTGCGCAATCTGCTCGACCGCAACCTGCTGAAAATCGTCGGGTTGCTGAACCTGACCGAGCGCCCGGAGCTGATCTCAGCCATTGTCGGCATCAACGCGCAAGGGCGCGGCCGGGCTCGGGAACTGGCGCAGCGCATCTCGGAACTGCCCTTCGTCAACTCGGCTTCCGTGGTCACCGGGCGCTTCGACATCATCGTCGACGTCACGGTGGCCGGCGATGTCGCCGACCTCTACCGCGTCACCAGCGAGCTGATCCCGGGTGCCGGCGAGCCCGGCGAAGTCATGCGCAGCGAGACCTTCGTCGTCATGGCGTCGTGCAACAAATGGGTCAGCCTGCCGGAAGGCTGCTGGTCCGAAGACGTCCCGGCGCGCAGGGAGCCCGCATGAAGATCGCGGTTCTCGGCGGCCTCGGCCTGCAAGGCCGGGCCGCCATCGCCGATCTCGTCGCCAGCGCCAATGTCGAGGAGATCATCTGTGTCGATACATCAGCCGATGGCCCTGCCCGGCTCGGCGGCCTGACCGATCTATCCCGTGTGCGTTTCGTCGTGCCCGAGGGCGCCATCGGCCCGGCGCTCGCCGCTGTGCTCGCGGATGTCGACGCGGTCATCGACCTGCTGCCGCAGCCGCTGATGCGCGAGGCGGTGCAAGCGGCGATCGCGACGCGCACGCCGCTGGTCACCACCAATTACGGCAAGGCCATCGCCGACCTCGCCCCGGCTGCGGAAGCGGCCGGCGTTTCGATCATGGCCGAATGCGGGCTCGATCCCGGCATCGACCTTGTGCTCTATGCGCGCGCCGCAAGGCAGTTCTCTTCGATCACCTCGATCGACTCCTATTGCGGCGGCATCCCTGAGCCGAAGGCGATGGCCAAGCCGCTTTGCTACAAGGTGAGCTGGAATTTCGACATGGTTCTGGTCAGCCAGAACCGCGACAGCGTGATGATCGAGGACGGCAAGCGCGTCGCGGTGCCGGCCGCACAGCAACACGACAACCATTTCATCCACGAGATCGAGGTGGCGGGCCTCGGCCGGCTGGAAGCCTTCCCCAATGGCGATGCGCCGCATTATGTCGAGATGCTGACCGCCGCCAAGGGGCTGCAGCGCTCCGGCCGCTACACGCTGCGCTGGCCAGGCTGGTCGGCATTCTGGGCGCCGCTGAAGGAACTCGGTTTTCTCTCCGAAGACAAGGTTTCCGGCACCACCGTGAGCCCGCGTGAATTTCTCGGCCGGCTGCTAGGTCCGCAATTGCAGTATGGCGCCGATGAGAAGGACCTTTGCGTGATGCGCAATGTCTTTTCCGGCCTCGAAGGCGGCCGGCGCAAGACGGTGACGTCAGAGCTGATCATCGAGCGCGACCTTGTGTCGGGCCTGTTCGGCATGAGCCTCGGCGTCGGCTATCCCGCCAGCATCGTGGCGCAGATGCTGGCGCGACGCGAGATCACCACACCCGGCCTGCTCAACCCGCTGCTGCATGTGCCCGATATCAGCTTCTTCGAGGAACTGGCCAGGCGCGGCATCAAGGTGACCGAGACGGTCGACTGGGACTGAGGATTTTCGAACGGTGGTCGCCGCCGGCAACGGCGCCGCTGCTCAAAAAGCACCCCTAAGGGTGAAAATAACAACGATAACAAGGAGGAATGCCCAATGAAGATTGCCAAGCTTTTCATCGCAGGACTTGCACTTGCCGGCCTCGCCGCTACCGCCAGTGCCGGAACGCTCGACGAGATCACCAAGCGCGGCGAACTGCGTGTCGCCGTGCAGACGCAGGGACCGCCCTTCTCGCTGGTCGGCGCCGCCGGTGAACGCACCGGCAGTTCGGTTGAACTTGCCGAGCTGATGGCCAAGGAAATGGGCGTCAAGATCACCTTCCTCGATTTTGACTGGGACGGGCTGATCCCGGCGCTGCTCTCGGGCAAGGCCGATCTGCTGGTCGCCGACATGACGCCGACGCTGGCGCGCGGCATGAAGGTCGCCTTCACCACGCCTTACATGTACACGGGCAGCACCGTCTTCACCAAGGCAGACAGCAAGTTCAAGACCACCGCGGACTGCAAAGCCAAAGGCACCAAGATCGCCGTTCTGCTGGGCGCCACTGGCGAGAAGGAAGCCAAGACCGCTTTCCCCGATGCCGACATCAAGAGCTACAAGGGCGGCGGTCCGCTGCTGCTCGACGCCGTCAACAATGGCCAGGCCGATTGCGGCGTCAATGACGTCTCGGCGGTCAAAGGTCAGTCGACGGCTTATCCAGCCGGCACCTTCACCATCATGCCGGACCTGTTGTCGAAGGAGCCGCTGGCCTTCGCCACCCGCTATGACGAGCCGGACCTGCTGGTCTGGATGAACCTGTTCCTCAACCAGGTCAGCATCGACGGCCGCCTGCAGAAAAACCTCGACTACTGGGTCAATTCCGACGCCTGGAAGAAAGACCACTAAGCAGCCATAGATCCGAACGGTTTCGCGCGCCTCGGGGCGCGAGACCGTTCGGAATTCGCTTCGTCCGTCTCGAGGACATGCTCAGCGATGCTCGAAAATTTCAGCTTCCGCACCATCGTCGAATATCTACCCTTGTTCGGGCAGGGCCTCGTCACGACCGTTTGGCTGTCGGCGCTGTCCTTTGCCGGCGCGCTTGCCGTCGGCATCGTGCTCGCCGCCATGAACCTGCAGCCCAGCCGGTTTTTCCGCGTGCCGGCCAAGGCCTATATCGATGCCGTGCGCGCCACGCCGTTGCTGGCGCAGCTCTATTTCCTCTATTTCGGCCTGCCACGGCTCGGCTTCGTCCTGCCGGAGCTGGTCGTCGGCATCCTGGCGCTGTCGCTCAACAGCGGCGCCTATGTCGCGGAGATCATCCGCGCCGGCATCCTGTCGATCCCGCGCGGCCAGGTGGAAGCCGGCGTCGCCTCGGGGATGACCTATGTCCAGCGCATGCGCTTCGTCATCCTGCCGCAGGCGTTCAAGGTGACGATCCCGCCGCTGCTCGGCCAGGCGATCGTGCTGGTCAAGGATTCCGCACTGCTGTCGCTGATCTCGGTTTCCGAACTGACCCGCGCCGGCCAGCTGCTCGCCTCCGACCGCTTCATGCCGGCGGAGGGTTTCATTACCATCGCCGCCTTCTACCTGCTGCTCTACTACTGCCTGAAAGGATTGGCGGCGCTGTCCAGTCGCCGGCTCGGCTTGCAGCCGGCAAGGAGCAGCACATGATCTGGCAGCAGCTGCAAAGCCTCGCCGGCAGCTATCCGCTGGCGCTGCGCGGCCTCGGCATGACCGTGATGCTGTCGGCGATCAGCCTGGTGCTGGGCACCCTGCTCGGCTTTGGCCTCGGCATACTGCGCACCGGCGGCAACCGGATCATCTCAAGCGCCATCGGCGCCTGGGTCGACCTGATCCGCGGCACACCGTTCCTGGTGCAGATTTTCCTGATCTTCTTCATCCTGCCGGAGTTCGGCATCGAGCTTGACGCCTTCACCGCCGGCATCATCGCGCTGACCAACCTGGCCGCCTGCTTCATCTGCGAGATCGTCGCCGCCGGCATCCGCTCGGTGCCGACCGGCCAGGTCGAGGCGGCGCTGGCGTCCGGCCTGTCGCGCTGGCAGCGCATGCGCCAGGTGGTGCTGCCGCAAGCCATGCGCATCGTGCTGCCGCCGCTGGTCGGGCAATATGTGCTGCTGATCAAGGATTCCTCCGTGGTCTCGGCCATCGGGCTGACCGACCTCACCCGGGTCGGTTGGCTGGTGGTGCAGCGTGTGCCCAACGGTCTGCTGGTCTTCTTCCTCGTCGGCCTCGGCTATTTCATCGTCTGCTACCCGCTGATCATGCTGGCCCGCCGGCTGGAACGCCGCATGGGTGCGGCGCATGGCGAGGTGCAGTTGTGACAGCGAACGCAAAGGGCCAACAGCTATGACAAAAGCGGGCATGATCGACTTTCGCGGCGTCAACAAATGGTTCGGCACGCTCAATGTGCTGAAGGACATCACGCTGAGCGTCGAGCCGCGCGAAGTGGTCGTCGTCTGCGGCCCGAGCGGCTCGGGCAAGAGCACGCTGATCCGCTGCATCAACGGCCTGGAGACGATCAAGGACGGCGATCTGGTGGTCGACGGCCAGCGCCTCGGCGACCCCGCCACCAACATGACGCAACTGCGCACCGAGATCGGCTTCGTCTTCCAGTCGTTCAACCTCTATCCGCACAAAACAGCACTTGAGAACGTGACGCTGGCGCCGATCCATGTGCGCAAGATCGCGCGCGCGGAAGCCGAGCAGGCCGGGCGCGACTTGCTGGCCAAGGTCGGCCTCGCCGACAAGGTGAACGCCTACCCCTCACAGCTGTCCGGCGGCCAGCAGCAGCGCGTGGCGATCGCGCGCTGCCTCGGCATGCGACCCAAGATCATGCTGTTCGACGAACCGACCTCGGCGCTCGATCCCGAGATGATTTCGGAAGTGCTCGACGTCATGGTCGCGGTCGCCGAGGAAGGCATGACCATGATGGTGGTGACGCACGAGATGGGGTTTGCCCGCAAGGTGGCGCAGCGCGTGGTGTTCATGGATGCCGGCGCCATCGTCGAAAGCGGCACGCTGCTGAAGGGTTTCGGGTGCCGTCAGGCGTACGAAAGTCTCTCATGCAGGAACCCGCGGGCCGCGGACGATTGCCTATGGGGATTTGTGCCTCGGGGTGTGCCAGCGCCTGTCGCGAACTTCCGCATAGGACGCGGTGGGCATGTCGTGGAAGCGGCTTCCGGGCCAGGTCGCAGAGCCTGTAGCGTTGATTCCGACGGGACTGGTGTGCGTGACGACCGGCGCCACGGCAACGTGCACATAACATCCCGTTGACCGGCGCCGGCGTGGCGCGGTCGTACGAGCAACTTGGCCATGCCGGGTCATGGAGCGCTCTCCCGGTTCGGCGCTCTTGAGGCAGGCGGTGCACGAGGCTGGCACCACCGTTCGAACCTCTCGATGACGACCATGCGTCCGCCGCAGCAAGGGCAAGGCGGGCGGACGTCAGCCTG
The DNA here is from genome assembly GCF_056404235.1 of Mesorhizobium sp. P2_E10. NCBI lineage: Bacteria > Pseudomonadati > Pseudomonadota > Alphaproteobacteria > Hyphomicrobiales > Phyllobacteriaceae > Mesorhizobium > Mesorhizobium sp. P2_E10. The sequence goes on along the minus strand of NZ_JBFUEK010000002.1, from coordinate 2,102 downwards.
TTCTTCCGGGGTGTCGTCTTCGGGCGGCGGAGCGACGTTCAGCAGTTCGCGCGCGAGTGCGAGGCTGGCCTTGCGGGCGGAGCTGGCGAGCAGCCCATAGTGACGGATGCGGTGAAACCCACGCGGCAGGACATGGAGCAGGAAGCGGCGGATGAACTCGTCGGCGGCAAGCGTCATGGCGCGCTGGCGCTCGACACCATCGCGGCGATAGTCCTTGTAGCGGAAGGTGACACCAGCCTCGTCGAAGGCGATCAGGCGGCGGTTCGAGATGGCGACCCGGTGAGTGTAGCGCGACAGGTAGGCGAGCACCGCTTGGGGTCCGGCGAAGGGCGGCTTGGCATAGACCACCCATCGCTTGCTGCGAACAGGCTTCAGATGCCGCAGGAAGGCCCGACGCTCGGCCAGGTGCGCCATTGATCCGAAGAAGGCGAGCCGTCCGGTGTCGTGCAGCGCGACCAGCCGGGTCAGGAACAGACGGCGGAACAGCTTGCCCAGTACTCTGACTGGGAGAAGGAAGGCCGGCCGCGACGATATCCAGCGTGACCCGTCCGGCGCGATGCCGCCGCCCGGCACGATCATGTGGACATGGGGATGGTGGGTCATTGCCGAGCCCCATGTGTGGAGCACGGCGGTGATGCCGATGCGCGCGCCGAGGTGCTTGGGATCCGCCGCGATCGTCAGCATCGTCTCCGATGCCACCTTGAACAGCAGGTCATAGACCAGCGCCTTGTTGTGGAACGCGATGACGGCGACCTCGGCGGGCAGCGTGAACACGACGTGGAAGTATCCGACCGGCAGCAGGTCGGCTTCGCGCTCGGCGAGCCATGTCCGCGCGGCCGCGCCCTGGCACCTGGGACAGTGCCGGTTGCGGCAGCTGTTATAGGCGATCCGCCATTGGCCGCAGTCCGCACAGGCTTCGACATGACCACCCAATGCAGCGGTGCGGCAGTGTTCGATCGCCGACATGACCTTGAGCTGCTGCAGGCTCAGATGCCCTGCGTGGGCGACCCGGTATCCGGGGCCGGCAGCACGGAAGATATCGGCGACCTCCAGGTCCGCGCGCACCGGTTCAGCCGGGAGGCGTCTTGCCTTCCATCAGCGCCATCAGCCGGTCGAGCGGCCCTGCGACCGCGTGGATCGTCCGGGTCGAGACCTTGGTGTAGAGCGCGGTGGTATCGAGCTTGCTGTGCCCGAGCAGCACCTGGATGACGCGGATGTCGACATCCTGTTCAAGCAGGTGGGTGGCGAAGCTGTGACGCAGCGTGTGCGGACTGACGCGCTTGCGGATGCCGGCGACTTCGGCTGCTTCCTGGACCGCGCGATGCAGTTGCCGCGACGAGATCGGCGCCGTGCAGCCGCGCCCCGGGAACAGCCAGCCATGGGGGAGCATCACCCCGCGCCGCTTGCCTTCGCGCCACCACAGCCGCAGCAGTTCCAGCAGTTGCGGCGAGAGCATAGCGTTGCGGTCCCTGCGTCCCTTGCCCTGTTCGACGCGGATCAGCATGCGTGTGGAGTCGATGTCGTCGACCTTGAGGTGCGCGACCTCGGACACGCGCAGGCCCGCGCCATAGGCGACACCGAGCGCGGCCTTGTACTTGATGCCTGGCGCCGCTTCGAGCAGCCGCGCCGCTTCCTCCACGCTCAGCACCTCGGGCAGCTTGCGCGCATATCGCGTGACCACCAGCGCGCGCGCCAGATCGCGCCGCCTCAGCGTCACCGTGAACAGGAATCGCAACGCCGAGACCGCGCCGTTGATCGTCGCCGGGCCCAGGCCGTTCTCATGCTGGCACAGCTGGAAGCGTCGGATGTCCTCGGTTGTCGCGGTGTCGGGAGCGCGACCAAGGAACGCGGCGAAGCGTCGGACATGACGAACGTAGTCCTGCTGCGTATGCGGTCCCAGGCCCCGCATCAGCATGTCCTGCTGCATGCGCTGGCGAAGCGGCGTGATCGGAGCATCGGTCGACAGGGTAGCCATGGCAAGTTCCTCTCGTTGAAGGGAACTCCATGGTCGGATCGCGGTCTCTACCCGCTCAAGGCCTATGAATACCGCGCCATCTCAGAACAGGCGACACTCCCGCGAAGCGGGTTCGTGCATGAGGCGC